>JARKPK010000163.1 GCA_029975295.1 Thermoguttaceae bacterium
CCGACCGATCGAATCCATCGGGCCGTAAACGCCTTCGACGACCAAATCGGCAGCGGCACTTCACTCAGGCGCTCGCGCCCTGCGGTGGCCGAGTAGCCGACCAACGCCGCGCCCTCGCCCCAAAGGGCATCGACATCCATCCCGCCCAACGCTCGCCCCGAAAGCCCCTGCCAAGCCAACAACGTTTGATCTTCAAGCAACCGGTCCGTCGCCGCCCGCACGGGCGCAGCCGCTCGATCGCCCGGGGGGGCCAAATCGGCATTAGCCCGCCTAGCCGACGACGGCGACTCGATCGTCGAAGGCGCAGCAACGGCCAGCTCGCAACGCTGCGTTTGGGAACTGTAAAGATTGAACCACAACTGCCCTCGGGCAACGCCGCTTTCGTGATCGATATCGATCACTTCGATTCGACCGATCGCCGTTTGCTCTCCCTTGAACCGACCAGCGGCCCACAGCACCGCCACAACGACTGCGGCCACGCTCAGGGCAAAGGTCAGCCAAGTCCACTGGACCTTCCACCCCAAGCGCTGCACCAGAAAATAGTCGAACGGCCCGATCAATAACAAATAGAAGGCAGCCGCACACGCAATGGCCCAGAAGGGAATGGCTCGGACCGATTCGAACTGATCCAGCGAACTACGCAACTGCCCCGACAAGTCGCGATAGCCGGCATGCATTACGCCCCGGGCCGCGCCCTCGGCCCCGCGCACCGGCGGAAGCTCGATCAGCTTTGAAACCAAGAAGGGCAAATCGCGCCAGGCCGCTATCGGCGGGCTGTTCAGGTCCGAAGCGAAGAACTTCGCCCGCCCCAACCCGAACGCCTTCTGCACCACCAGGGGCCATTTGCCCTCGGCCGTCTCTACAGCCCCATCGAACGCGGCAAAAGCAACCATCGGCAGCCCCTGCGCGGCGCCCGGCGCCAACAGCGCGGTTGAACTGCGGCAGTAACTTTCAACGGCCGCGGCCTGCCGCAGTTCGATCATCTCGAACGTCCGCGAGGGCAGCAACTCGCCCAGCAAATCGCTTTGCCGCCATGCCGCCGCTGTTGCCGGACCCGAGGCAACGATCAGCCGTCCTCCCAGCCGGACCCAATTCCGCAGCGCCGCCGCTCGGTCGCGGTCGGCCGCCAGCTCCCCAAGCCGCTCGATGTTCGACGTGTGGACGATCAGCGCATCGACCCCTTCGTAGTCGTACCAAAGCAGCGGCAGTTCGCAAGCCGCCGAAACCTCGGCCAGCACAGGCCGATCCTCGGGCTCGAGGCCGTGAACCACCAAGGCCTCGCGGAACGGCCGGCTGTCGCCCCACACGACCCACAGCGCCTGAGCATCAACCGCGGCCGGCAACGCGGCCTCTGCCTCAGCCGCCGAAGCAGTGAAGGAGCGGCGCGCCAATACTGCGCCATCGCCGCGAAGCTCGACGGTCAACCGACCGCGGACTCGCCCGCACCGAACGCTCGCGCCCAGGGCGGCCTTCGCCCCAGCGAGCAACGTCGTTTCGCCCATCGAGGGGTAGAGCACCTCAACGCCGTCGGAGTCGGGCGCAGAGACGGCGACCTGCACGCGGCAATCCCGAGAACCGCCCTGTGCCAGCACTTCCACCGGCGTCCAAGCGCCGGCCTTGTACCGACCGTTGAACCCCACGCGCACGCCGAGAATCGTTGGCCCCGATCCATCTGTCGAGACTGCCGGCGTCGAAGCTGCCGGCGCAGACTTTGCCTGCGCAGCCGTTGCCCGCCTAGTGTCTTCCGCTGTTTCGGTTGACAGCAACGCGGCTGCGGGTAAAGCAGAGCATCGCTCGGCGGACGTTGACATGGCCGCGGCGCGCTGGGGAGCCGCCCGCATTGAAGCGCCGTCGGCCCAAAGCGCCGCCGGACCGCACCATGTCGTCGCAACCGAAACGAACAACAGCAACAACCGCATAAGATCAGGGCTTTCCCGAGTCGGGGCAAACACAGACCAGCCCATTGCACCCAGGGCAGCCCGAACCGTATTTCTGACGAACCGCTTCAGTCAGGTCCACGCCCGAAACGTTGGCAATCGTCGTCAGCCAGGCGATCACATCGGCGAACTCGAGCATCTGCTGCTCGCGCGTGCCGCTCCGCAAGGCCGAAGCCAATTCACCAATCTCTTCCATCAACCACATGAAGGTGCCTTCCACGCCGCGCGCAACGTCCTTTTCGAAGTACATCGTGCGGATCAATTGCTGAAAATCGGCAAGCGTGATCGCTCCCGTTTCCGTTTTCTGGCGTGGTGCGCCGGCAGCGTCGGTGTTCATCAGCGGCTCGACAAGCGATGACGGCCTTCCCAATCGTGGCGATTCGTCGGGAAGCCTTGGCCACGAAAATGCGATTTGTCGTCCCGCGGCATCGAGACCGATCCTCGACGAAAAGAACGAAACGCAGTTGCCGGGCCCTTGTCGGCGCGCGGCCCGCGCGTCAGAGTAAAGGTCGCCTCGTATCCCGGCGGATACCTGTAACTTATCGGAATCGGCGGCGCGCTTCAACCGGAGACCGCCGCGCTTCACAGCAGCCTCACCCGAGACTAATCGAAAAGCCATGAAACCTTCGATCACCTACGATGATTTCGCCAAGATCGACCTGCGCATCGCCACCGTTCTCGCCGCCCGAGAGCACCCCAACGCAACCAAACTGATGCTGCTGGAGATTGACGTGGGCGACGCCCGCAAACAGATCGTGGCCGGAATTCGCGGCCACTACACCCCCGAGCAACTCGTGGGTCGGCAAATCGTGGTCGTCAACAACTTGGAAGAGGCGATGCTTCGCGGCGAGCAGTCGCAGGGGATGCTCTTGGCCGCCAGCGACGAAATGGGAATCGTGCTCCTCGGGCCCGATCGAAACTGCCAGATCGGATCGGTCGTAAAGTAATTTGCGATCCGGCAACGATCGCCCGAGCAGCACCGGGCATCGGCCGAGCCGCGGCGGCCCGGGTTCAGCCCGCCCGCTGACCGCCGACCGACCGCAACGCGGTCTGCTGCCGATCGCGTTCGTCCGATTCGTTGTTCGGCGAGGATTCCAGATTCTCGTTGATGAACTGTTCCAAACGCTCCACCGACTGCGCACCGACGAGCTTTCGCCGGACCCAACCCTCGCCCGTGTTCCGGTAAAGGACGATTTGGGGCACGGGCCCGCCCCCGGTGATCTGCCGGGCCAACTCCGATTCCCGATCGACATCGACGTTGGCAAAGACGACCCTTCGAAACGCGGCCCGCTGCCGCAGTTGCGGAAGCACATCTTTCTTAAGCTGCTTGCACGGCCCGCACCACTGGGCGCTAACGAGCACCAACAGCGGCTTGTTCGATTCCACGGTCATGCGGTGCGCCTCGGAGTAGCCGAGTTCTTCGTCGCCGGCGCCGAGAACCAACGGCAGACACACAAACATTGTCCAGCCCGTCATGGCAAGAGAACCTCCTCGGTTGTTCTGAAACAGGAATCCCGAAGCGGAGCGCACAAAGCGATCCCGCCCCACCCACGCCGGGAAATCCGTCCCCAGCCGGCAGAAGCATCGCATCCTGGATGCTTGCTCCCGCGGACCGCACAGGAAAGCCGGCCAAGGCATGAAAGGCAACCTTGCGCACTGCCGGTGGCGGTCACAGAGAACTACATCGCCAGTGTATTCAGCCGACGGCGATTTTCAACCGGGCAAGCCACAACAACCGTTCGGAAAAAAATGCTTTGCACATCTAGGCGCCTTGCGTAATTTAGAAAAAGAAAACACCGCAATTCCGAAAGAACACTTTCCCCCATTTACCTAGTCGCCATTTATAATCAGCCGCAAAGAGAATATTCAGTCTTTCAGCGAAAAAATCCTGGCCATTCCGCTTAGCGATTGAGGCGTTGTGGCTGGCCGAACTTTGCCGATATATTGACGGTCGTCCTCGACGGACAACAATTCGCTCTCAGCGGTCACCCCATGCCACAATCGCATCGCCGGGGCAAACCGGCGCGCTGAGCTTCACGCCGGTCGAAACGCAATCGACGCTTGGGGTTGACGGCGATGGCTTCGAGGCCGGCTGGTTCGCTCTCGGGCCGAGCGGCGCGGCTGCGACATGTTCGTCCGTGTGACCGACGCCCGATAGATCTTAGAATCTCATGGACGCCGCGGGAATCGGATGCGAATTCGCATCGGTTTGATCGGTTTCGCAGAGGCCTGGCCATCGCGCCATGCGCCTTCGCTGCGCGCCCTGGCCGATCGGTTTGAAGTCCGGGCCGTTTACGACCCCGTTGCCCGCCGCGCCGAGCAAGCGGCTGAGCCATTCGGGGCGAACGTCGTCGCCGGGTACCGCGCCCTGATCGAACGGGAAGATGTCGACGCGGTGATGATCTTGGCTCCGCATTGGTATGGGATGTTGCCCATTTTGGCGGCCTGCGACGCCTCGAAGGCGATTTACTGCGCCGCGGGCCTCGATCTGACCCCCGAAGAAGCCCGCCAGGTCAAACGGCGGGTTGAAGAGAGTGGCGTTGCCTTTGTGGCCGAGTTTGTACGCCGACACATGCCGGCCACAATTCGGCTGAAGGAGTTGATCGCCAGCAGACTGGGAGCCCCGCGGCTGCTGTTCTGCCATCAGCGGACCGCGGCCGTCCGGCGCAACGGGCATCCCCAACCGGCTCAAGACCCCGCCTTGCGCGAACTGCTCGAGTTGATCGACTGGTGTTGCTACGTGGTCGATCAGCCGCCGCGCTGGGTCACCGGAATGGTTCATGCCCCGGGCGACGGCACGGCCACCCTCGGTTCCGACTATCACATGTTGAGCCTCGATTTTTCGGAATCGGCGGCAGGCACGGGCCCGGTTGCGCAGATCAGTTGCGGCCGCTACATCCCCGCGCACTGGCAAGAGGCCATCAACTATCGGCCCCCGGCCTCGCTGCAAGTGGCTTGCACCAACGGCGTGGCGTTCGTCGATCTGCCCTCGACCGTCGTATGGTTCGACGAGGCGGGCCGTCATCAAGAGCATCTCGACAGCGACCGCCCGGTGGGCGAGCAGATGCTGCTCCACTTCCACCGCGCGATCACCAGCCTGGTGCGCCGAACCAGCGATTTGGAAGACGCCTACCGGGCGTTGCAGATCGTTCAAGAGTCGCGGAACAGCCATCGCCGCGGCTGCCGCGTCGAATTGCCTCGCTAAGGGCGCGCTGAAAATGGCCCCCAAGAGGCGCCGGAGTTGCGATCCGCGGAAATGGCGGACCGACGCGCCGCGCGATTCGATTTTCTCGACGGGCCGCGAAGGGCCCTCGCCACCCGCCGCAAATCGCCGCTCTGTCGCCGGCGTCAGGGCATGCCGTCGAGCTCAGCCAGCCAAAGACGGATTTCGTTGTCGTATTCCGAAGCCAGATTGCTCATCACCAACTGCCGGTGAAACGCCGCGGCGCCCTCTTTCACCAAGTCGGCGTCTTCCGCGCTGGGAAATCGCCTGGCCGGATCCGGGGCGATCAGGCCGCGGATGAAGTTCATCAGCAGTTCGTTCACTGCAACCTCGCCGGGCACGATTTGCGGCAACACATGCGGCAGCCGCCGCTTCGCTTCCAGCAGTTCGCGATAGTTGGTAATCCCGCCGAACGGCGGCAAGCCTGAAAGCATTTCGATCAGAACATAGCCCAGGCTCGCCAAGTCGCTGCGGGCGGAACTGTCGGCGCCTTCGAGCACTTCGGGGGCCGCGTAGGTCGGCGTGCATGTCCGCTGTTGGGGAGGTTTCTTCAGTTCGAACGCCGAACCCAAATCAACGATCTTCGCGTTGCCGGTGCGTTTGAGCATGATGTTGCCCGGCTTCAAGTCGCCGTGCACGATCCCTTCGCGATGCAGCGCCGCCAACGCCGCCAGGCAATCGCGAACGATGGCAATGGCGATCCCCGGCTTCAGTCGCGGTTGCGCCGGCCCGCTGGTCACGATCACTTGGTTGATGTATTGCCATCGCTTGGCATTGACGCGCTGATGCACATGCTCCAGCATCCGATGGGTGATCAACCGGCTCAGGTCGTAACCGTCAACCCATTCCATCTCCATCAAGCGAATGCGGCTGCGATCGACCCAATTATGAACATCGAGCAGATTGTCTTGCTGAATCTGGGCGACGTGGGCGGCCACCTCGGCCATTCGCGCCATGGCGTCGTCGTAAGCGCGTTCGTCGATGTAGCGCTCCGGCGAGAAGATCTTGATGGCCACCGGCAAGGTGAAACCGTCGGTGCCGCGGCGTTCGCTCAAATAGACCAAGCCCTGCCCGCCCGAGCCCAAGAGTCGGGTCAGGTGGTGATGCTCGGTCCAGCTCAGCCGTTGCTCGGCGATAATCGAGTGATAGCGCCCCAACAACTCATCGGGGCAGCGCACGTTGGGGTGCCCGCCCCAAGTGCGCGTCGCGCTGGCTTCAAGAAAGGTGGTGGTCGACAACATGGATAGCCCTCGCCTTCCTGGCGATGGTTGGCTTGGCGGCTGGAAGTCCGTGCCGGGAATTTTATAATACCTTGCCGGCACGCATTACGTAAAGACTGCAACCGCCAAGTTCGCCAAACCCCGCAAACTTGCAAACGACCGCGCAAGCATCGCTCCGCCAACAACTTGCATTCCGGCGGCTGGCTTGCGGAGGTTCGACGGGCCGCTCCGATCTTGCTTGGCCAGGCTCACTTCAGGGCGTCGACGGCCGCTTGCTGAACGCTCTTGCGCATCTCCGAGTTGTCGCCGTTGGGCAGTCCCACCCGCTGAATCATCAGCACGACAAAGATACCGCGTTTCGGATCGATCCAACCTTGCGTGCCGAACGCGCCGCCATGCCCGTAGCTGCCGGGCGAGAGCATCGCTGTTGCGCCTTGCGGGTCGCGGACGTATCCCCAGCCGAAGCCGAAGCCCATGCCGGGCACAAAGCCCGTGTTGATCTCCCCGGTTTGCAATGAAGTCATCTCCTCGACCGCCCGGGCCGAGAGAATCTGCTTGCCTTCCCATGCGCCTCGCGCAAGCATCATTCGGTAAAAACGGGCCAGATCGGGGGCCGTTGAATAGAGTCCGGCCGCCGGAATCGGGTACTTCGCCCCTTGGCTGCTGCCGACAATGTCGCGCGTCACCTCGACGAGTGTGCCGTCCTTGCGCTCGTAGGTGACGGCCGTGCGCTGCAACTGCTCGGCCGACGGATAGAAGGTGGTGTCGGTCATGCCTAGCGGTGCGAAGATCCGTTTTTCTAGAAACTCCTCGAAGCCCATGCCGCTGCGAATCTCGACGATCCGCCCCAGCAGATCGATGCCCGAGTTGCAATAGGCCCATCGCGTGCCGGGTTCGGCCGTCAGCGGCTCGCGGACGAATCGTTCGGCCGCTTCGGCCAAGGTCAGATTTCTCCGCTGATAAAGGTCGGCTAATTCCTTGGGCAGGCCCCCGGCCCATCCCGACGTATGTGTCAGAAGATGCCGCACCCGAACCGGCTTGTCCGAACCGGCCCAGCGCACGTCGCGCATCGCCGGAAAGTACATCTCCAAGGGATCGTCGGGCGAAAGCTTCCCTTCGTCCTTTAGGATCATGATGGCCGCTGCCGTGATCGGCTTGGTCATCGAAGCAATCCGAAACAGCGTGTCGGGCTTCATCGCGTCCCCGGCGCGCAGATCGCGATGCCCCACGGCCTCAACCAGTCGCACGCCCTCTCGATCGCCCACCAGCGCCACGGCGCCGGCCACCTCGCCCTGATCGACGAACGATTGCAGCAACGGCCGCATAGCGGCCAGCTTCGCTGCATTCCATTCCGCCGCTTCGGTTGCCGGCCGCACCAAGAGAACGCACCAACCGACCACGATCAAGCACACGCGCCGACTGATCACAGGCCACCTCCCATGGGAAAAATCATCTTGCCGATACAAAGAAGAAGATGCCCCCGGGAACCCTTTGGCGCCCCGGTGCGCTGCATGCCGCGGGCGGCAACGCGGCCTTCAGGCAACCGCCGACATTGCCTTGCGCAACACCGCGAACGCAACTGAGCCGAGAATCTATGGCTACGGTTCAGCCAACGATGCCGCAAAGTGCGCGCCGCCGCCACGGAGCATATCGGCCACGAATCGCGCCGCGCCCCCTTGAGCCGCTGTCTCGCGTTCCGCGGCTTCACTCAGGGCCGTCGGCCGCCACCGCCGCCCCATTGAAAGCCCTGCCAAGGGCGATTGCTCATTTCTTCCAGCTTCTGTCGTTGTTCGGCGTTGAGCAGTTCGAGCGTCTTGTCCATTGTTTCTTCCATCAAAGCCGCCATTTTCTTCTGTTGCTCTTCGCGCAACTGCCTGAGTTGGTTTTTCTGTTCCTCGGTCAGCCCGATCTGTTCGATCACGTTGGGCGCGTAGAGCAAGCTCGACGCCCGGGAACGAAACTCAAGTTGCTTGAGCTTGTCGATCTGATGGGGCAAGAGCACGTCCTCGATCGCCTTCTTCGCAACAGCCGTCGCATCGCTGTACCGCTTCTGCATCTCGTCAGTCTTCGCCTTGCGTTCCTCCTGCGACAACTCGCCCCACTTCGACCAATCCAATCGGCCGACGCCCTGGATCTCCTCGACATACTTCCGCGAGATCTCGCGCAACTTCTCCTTCTGCTCGGGAACCAATTCGATCTGCTTCTGCACCGACTCCTGCCCCAACGCCGAGTACGCCGGCAGCACCAAATACTGCCCTTGCGACAAAAACCGCGGCTGCATCTCGGCTGCCCGCGGGGCAGCCGGCTCTCGCTCGGCGGCAACGGCGATAGCCGTCGACAAAACCGATCCCGCGACAATCATCCACCCGAATGCGCGCATGGCCAACACTCCTTTTCCGCAACAGCTTTTCCGAGACTCCACCCGCGGCACGGTCCCGCACAACGCCCGCCGCCAGTGCCGCACCGTTATGAGAACACCGATCTCCAACACCGCCTGCGGCGTTGCCCGCCAAAAGCCGCCGGGCGAATCGGCTCAATCGTTCAGCATCTCAAGCACAACGCCGAACAAGCGAACGGCTTCGTCGCATTGACGCAGCAACTCTTCGGCCGCAATCGACGCCAAGCCCGACGGCCGCGACGACGACGTGTCGGGCGTCATCGCGGGCGTCATCGGCCGCCATTGCCCGCACGGGATTGTTTCGCCCGCCGACTGCCAAACGTAGGTCTGGTCCAAACCAAGTTGCATCACCCAGCGGTAACTGATGCGCACCTGTCCGGCGTGTTCCGTCGGATCGACAGTCAACTCACAGGCGATGCGCGCGGTCAGGCTTTCTTCATAGACGGCCTTAGACGCCTTGCCCGGTTCAACCGCCCACCGCGCAGCCGACGAATCGCCCACTTGCACCGTCACCCAATAGACCCCGTCGGCCGATTCCACATGAACCATCGGTTGCAGGACATCGGTAAGGTCGAACACCACTTCGGTCAACGTGGGTGTTGTGGTGCCCCGCCGCGAGGCGAACGACTCCGACTTCCCGCCCGACTCGGTTCCCGCCAACTTGTCCGAACGAAAAGCCCGCCCGATCCGCGGGCCAACGCTGTTCACGTGTACGACCGCGGTTTGGCGCGGCAACGAGCTTATCGCCGTTTCTTCGCCTGCTCGCGGCTTCGCCGAACCTTGCACCAGGGCAACCACCGGTGAACTCGGGCCGGATCCCGAGGCCCTCAACATTCCAGCGGCGGGTTCTAACGACGGCGCAGGTCGAGTGGCCGCCTTGGCAGCGACCGCCTCAGCGAACGACGAAGAAAACGACAGCGGCGCCGTGCGGGCAGGCAGCAGCACCGAGGCCTGCGTTGACGGGCCGGCGACGGCAACCGATACCGGTATCGGATGGAACTCGACAACTGCGGCCATCGGCAGCGGCAAGGGCGTCTCGGCCGGGACCAATCGCACCCCGGCGGCAGCCAGCGCCAAGAACAAGAGCAGGCAACCGACCGCTCCTCGAACCGCGCCGGGCATTCGCGTCGAAAGCTGCCGTCGCGAGTCGAGCAGGTCGCGAACGCGCAACTCCAGCGGGCGCGGCCCCTGCAAGAACCCGATGGCCGACAGATACCGGGGCTGTTCGTGCCCCGACTGCTGAGAGATCATCAACAAAGTTCTGGCATAGTCGGGCACACGGGCGACGCGGAGCACGTAATTGTCGCACACCTCCTCGCGCGCCCGCGAAAGCTCTTGCCGAATCAGATGCACGGCCGGATGCGGCCACAGAACGATCTGCACGCACCGCTCCAGCAGCCCCCAAAGATGGTCGCGGTTGAGAATGTGGCCGCACTCATGCACGAGCACGTCGTGCAATTGGCGGGTGCTGAGCTTCGCGCCGAGGCCTTCGGGCAAAATGATCGCCGGTCGGCGAAGCCCGAGGCAGATCGGGCTCGCCACCCAACGCGAAACGAAAAGCCGCGGAGCATGCCGCAACCCCAATTCATCGGCGATTCGCGCGCACATGTCACCATAGCGCGATGAGTAGATCGGCCGGCTGTGGCGAAGCAGCCGCCCAAGGGCATGCAATCCGACCGCCAACCGGGCCGCAAGCCACGCCGCGCCCGCCATCCAAACAATCAGAGCCAATGAGAACAGGGCGCGATAGGTGTCGGCCTCGCAGAAGCGGCGCGTTAGCCACGCGGCGGCATGGTGCAACGCGGTCGAGCCCGCTGCCGCCTCTGCTTCAACCGCCGCGGCCGCCTCAGTCGCAGGCGCAGCCATCGCCCGGGCAAACTCGACTGTCGGCGGAGCCGGCCGTTCTGCCGGAAGCAGAGGCAGCGGAATCAGCGTTACTCCCGCGAGGGAAGCCAGAGCCAACATCCAAGCGCCCAACGGAACGCTGAGCAGAGCCGTGAGCCATACTGCATACAACGCCGCGGCATTGCGACGGGCCCACCATCGGGCCATGAGCCAAGCGGCGCCGGCCACCACGGCGATTTGCAGCGCGAGCACCATCATCAGATGAACAACGTGGTCGCCCGGATAAAGCCGCAGCAACAAGTTCATCCCACGTGTCCTTCCGGCTCGAACTCAGTAAACAACAGCCGGCCGGTTCCTTCAAACCTGTTCGGCCGCGTGTCGCGCAAAACCATCCATGCCCTGATTGTTTCCGCGGGCGAGGCGGTGGTCAAGCTTTCTCGGGCCGTTCCGCGGCCTCGATCATCGCCCGAATGCGTTCGGCTTCGGCCGAGGAGACGCCGCGGCCCTCCAACAAGGCCATCACCAGCGAATCCGCCGACCCGGCAAACGCGGTATCGACCAACTGCTGCACCATTCCCCGCAAAGTGGCTTCGCGCCGACGCCGGGCGAAATAGAGATAGGCCTGGCCCTCTTCCTCATGCCCCAGCCAGCCCTTTTCTTCCAAGCGGGTCATCAGCGTGAGAACGGTGTTGCGAGCCAGCTGATGCCGCCGGTTGATCTCTTCCCAAACCTCGGCGACCGTCGCCTTCCCGCGCGCCCAGATGATGTTCATAATCTCCATCTGGCGCGGCGACAATGTCGTGCCGTCCGACTGCCTGCTCATCGCGAACCCCTTGCACCACAACGAGTACAATCGCCTATCACGGCTCGATACCAAAATGGAACGAAACTGAACAACCGGGGGCCTTCCGCCGAAAGCGGTGCGGCTGCCCAGTGGCATTGCTTCGCTGGGAATCTGCCACTTTATCCGCTCCACCCCGCCCAACGGCCCGCCGTGCTGGCCGATCTCCCTCGGGCCATCGCCCACCATTATTACCCCGCCCTCGCCCCAGTGTCAACTACATTTGTAGGCACCCCATCGCCCCGGCTCACCCGGGGACGCCAAACTCATCGACACGGTCAAGGCGGTGCTTGTGGAAAGCGATGACGCAGAAATCGAGCCGCCGAGCAAAACGCCGGGATGAGAAAAGGGCCGCCTAGAAAACGAGGGCGGCGGCTGTTTGCGGCCGCCACCCTCGTTGATGAACCACAGCCGACCGATGGGGGCTAAGAAGCTCTGGAACCAACCGCAACAACAGAAACATGCCCCGCTCTCGCGGGAAAACGCCTTTGCGCGTCGGCTTCGCCGGAGGCCGCATTCCCGTCAGAGGGAACTTTTTCAGCGCGACGGACGCCGGCCGTCCGCATTCACACCCCGCACTCACAACTCGTCGCGAGCGACGAAGCACACCATCGTTCGGCCGTCGAGGTCAACCACGCCGTCCGCCCGCGGCGGAGGGCCGTTCATCCCCGGGTAGATGTCGTATGGGCTCTTGGCGGCGGTGTTGAACAACAGTCGCCAAGGCAGGTGCCGCGCCGAGGGCGGCACCAGAAAGCGCTGGCCGAACTCGCTCGAGTTGAACATCATCAGCACGTGATGATTCGGCGGGTCGATCGGGCTTTGCGGCGGCATGGCCGCCATCAGGCACGACAGACTCCGCGTGTCGCTATGCCAGTGAACCGCAGTCCCCTCGGGGCTGAACCAACTCACGTCGGGCAGCCGGCCCGGTTTCGCCGGACGTCCGCTGAGGAAATTCGTCTGTCGAACCGTGGGTTCAGCCCTTCGGAACTCGATCAGCGCCTGCACAAACGTTAGCAGGCCCTTGTTCTTCTCGACTAGCGACCAGTCGAACCAGGAAATGGCGTTGTCCTGACAGTACGCGTTGTTGTTGCCCGACTGGGTGCGACGCACTTCGTCGCCCATCAACAGCATGGGCACTCCCTGGCTGAGCAGGAGCGTGGCCAGCATGTTCTTGATCTGCCGCAGGCGAATCCGTTCGATCGATTCACGCCGCGTGGGCCCTTCAACGCCGTAGTTGTAGCTGCAATTATTGTTGTCGCCGTCGCGGTTGCCTTCGCCGTTGGCCTCGTTGTGCTTGTAGTTGTAGCTGACCAAGTCGTTCAACGTGAAGCCGTCGTGCGACGTGATGAAATTGATGCTGTGGTAAGGTCGCCGGCCGCCGGGCTGATACAGATCGCTGCTGCCGGCCAGCCGCGTGGCCAACGCGCCGATCATGTGCGGATCGCCCCGCCAGTAGCGGCGGATGTCGTCGCGATAGCGCCCGTTCCACTCGGCCCAGCGCAAATTGGCGAACGTGCCGACCTGGTAGGCGCCGGCGGCGTCCCACGCCTCGGCGATGATCTTGGTGTCGGCCAAGAGGGGGTCTTCGGAAATGGTTTCGACCACGGGCGGATTGGGCACCAAGTTCCCGTCGCGATCGCGGCTGAGGATCGAGGCCAGATCGAAACGAAAACCATCGACGTGGTAGTTGTAAACCCAGTAGCGGAGGCAATGGAAGATCATCTCGCGCACAACCGGATGGTTGCCGTTGAGCGTGTTGCCGCATCCGGTGTAGTTGCGGTAGTGCTTGCCGCCGTTCTCGAGCATGTAGTAAACGCGGTTTTCCAATCCCTTGAAACTGAGCGTCGGGCCGTGTTCATTGCCCTCGGCCGTATGGTTGAACACCACGTCGAGAATCACCTCGATCCCCGCCTGATGCAACGCCCGAACCATCTCCTTGAATTCCCGCACCTGCGCGCCCGGCTCGCGGCCGACGGCATAACCCCGATGAGGCGAGAAGAATGCGATCGGGTCGTAACCCCAGTAGTTCGGGTGATCGGGCATGTTGCCGAAGCAGTCGAGGTACGAGAACTCATGCACCGGCATCAGTTCCACCGCGGTCACGCCGAGCGACTGCAAATAGGGGATCTTCTCGATCAGCCCCAGGTAGCTGCCCGGGTTTCGCACACCGCTGCTGGCCGAGCGGGTGAACCCGCGCACATGACACTCGTAAATCACCGACTCCGACAACGGGCGGCGCAAGTGGCGATCGCCTTGCCAATCGAAGTGGTCGTCGATCACCACGCATCGCGGCGGCCGAATAATGCCGCCCTCGGCCGGCATGAACTCGCCGGCCAACGCCTTGGCGTAGGGGTCGATCAGTCGGGCCTGCGGATCGAAGCGATAACCATGATCGGGATCGTGCGGCCCGTCCGCCTGAAAATGGTAGAGCTGCCCCGCGCCCAAGCCGGGAACAAAGATGCTCCATACGTCTCCCCAGCGATGGTGATCGGGGTCGAATTCGATGATGTCCACCGGATCAGCGTCGGTCACCCGGTCGTAAAGCAACACCCGCATCGCCGTGGCCGAACGGCTGAAAACCACGAACTGCACACCGCCGTCGTGCAATATGGCGCCAAAGGGCAATGGGTGCGCAAACCGGAGCGTGGAAGTACGTTTCGGCATGAAGTACAAACCGGGGGCAAAACTCGGAGCCATTCCCGGGGCAAAGCCGCCCACGTCTGAAACATACCATTGATTTGTGTCGATCGACATGCCTTGCCTACCGTTGGGGGGATGTCGCTCGGCCCTTCGAAGGCATTCGATCGGGCCAGAGCAGGTCGGCGAAGCCGTCGCCCCGAGCGAAAGACCCACCCGCCGGGTGGATCAATAGTCCGTCGTTCGCGGCCCCGGTCCCCAACCCAAGAACGCACGTCTCGGTGGGCCATCGGCTCGGACCGCAACGACACAGCTAGACTTCGTCGGCGCAAACCGCTTCGCGGTAAGGACAAATCGGTCGGCACATCCGTGCGCCGCGAATACTGACGATCAAACCGAATCCACGCCGCCTGCGTTGTCAGTTGCGCAATCGGCGCCTTGCGGCCGGCCCACCGGCGCAATCTCGCCGGCCGACCACCGCCTCGGTCGATCTCTCCTGCATCCCTGTACGTCGGCTGAATCCGTGGGAATGGTTGACCGAAGCTGCTTGGCGCACAAAAAAAGCGGACAGCGAAGATCGCTGCCCGCTACGGTAGTTGCCGATTGTCGCGGTCATGCCTCGACACGGCACGAACTACGCGATCGGACTATTCTTCCTTGCCGGCGCCAAGGGCTTCCTTATGAAACACCGCGTGGCAATCGTCGCAGCTTTGCGCCAACTTGGCCATGTCGTCGGCCGCCGCCTTCTCGTCGCCCGCGCGAATGGCGGCATTCAGCGCGCCGGCGGCGTCGCGCATCTCCATGCAATACTTCTTCCACTTCTCAACTTCCTCGGGCGACTTCGTCTCGCTCAAGTCGGCCATGCTCGCATGTCCGATGGCCGCAATTACCGCCGCATAACCGGCCGTATCCTTCGCTCGCGACTTGAAGCGAGCGCCCGTCGTGTTCCGTTTTAACTTCGTGTTGATCAACGGCACCGCCTTCATCAGCTCTTCCAACGACGCGACCTTCTCCCATTTCAGCGCCGGAGCGTCTCCGCCTTCGGCGGCCGCCTTGGCCAACGCCTCGACACCCTGCTTCACATCGGCATAGCTCGTCGACGAGGCCAACGCCTGACCGGCCTTGACGATGGCCGGCGCGTTCTTCTGATACTTGTTCTCTTGATCGTGCAAACCCAACGCCTGAGCGACGACGATCAACGTGTTGACGTCTTTCGGAATCTTCGACTCGGCGTCTTTGAACTCGGCCTCGCTCTCGACGGCCTTGGTCAAGTCCTTCAGCATCGCCTCGAATTGGCTAACAAGGTCCTCGGCCGGGGCAAACGCCGAAACCTTCGCTCCCTCGCCGCCAGCGGCCGAAGGCATCGGCTCCGCAGGCTTCGCGGCGGGTTCGGCCGGGGCCTTCGGCCCCTCGGGCTTCACGGCGGGCTCGGCCGGGGCCTTCGGCTCCTCGGGCTTCGCGGCGGGCTCGGCCGGCGTTTTCGGTTCGTCAGGCTTCGGCTGGGCTGCGCTCGGTTTATCCGCACCGGCGGGCTTCTTGGGGGTAGGATCGGAGCAACCGATCAAGATCAGCCCCATCACCGCCACCATGGCCAACGTCGCAGCACCGTGCCGCGGCAAGGAAAACAACCTCTTCATGCAAATTCTCCTTAAACTAATCGGTCCGGGATTCATGCCGATCCCGCGCTGAGATAATACACTGTGACAGTGCCCGGGCGGCCGCAGCGGCAACGCCGATGCAGCGTTCCCACGCACGCTTCCCAGAAGGCTGACTGCCGTCTCCGGCAATGGCGACTGCGAGAGCTCGCCTTCGAGGCGGGAACAAGTGATCCTCAGATTGGCAACGTTGGGTGCGGCTTGCGTCGTGTCGGCAAAACCGGGCCTCCCGTTGGTTGGCCCTCCCACATTGCTTTTCTGCGAAACAACAATAGTTTGCCACGTCATTGCCACGACTGTCAAGCAAACCCCGTTTTCATCCGTTGATTCGCGCCCTACAATACTTGGTTTCGGCCAATGACGGAAAAGAACGCCCGATGGCAAAGGCAACGTACAAAGACGCCGGCGTCGATCTTGAGATTTACAACGAAGCCATGCAACGGCTCCCCCGTTTGCTGGCGCGGACGCACACTCCCCGCGTGATTCCGCTGCCCGGGGGGTTCGCCGGGCTCTGCCGGCTCGATTTCGGGGGGAAGCTGTTCGCGCGAAATTACCGCGATCCCGTCTTGGTCGCCTGCACCGACGGAGTAGGCACGAAGCTCAAAGTGGCCACGGCCGCCCGTCGCCATCGCACGGTCGGCATCGACTTGGTGGCGATGTGCGTGAACGACGCCCTTTGCCTGGGCGCCGAGCCGCTCTTCTTTCTCGACTACGTCGCCATGCCCAAAGACGATCCGGCGCTGTTGGAAGAACTGGTCGCGGGCGTCAGCGACGGCTGCCTACAGGCCGAATGCGCGCTGCTCGGCGGAGAAACGGCGATTCTGCCCGATCTCTACGCCGAAGGCGACTACGACTTGGCCGGCTTTTGCGTGGGCGTTGTCGATCGCGCCAATGTGATTGACGGCAGCGCCCTGGCGCCGGGCGACTGCGTGATCGGCGTCGCTTCAAGCGGCTTGCACAGCAACGGCTACAGCCTGGCCCGAATGATTGTGTTTCAAATCGCCAAACTGAGCATCGATCAGCCGGTCGGCGAGTTGCAAGGCGTTACCGTGGCCGACGCCCTGCTCGAACCGACGCGCATCTATGTTCGCCCCGTCCGCAACGTGTTGGGCCATTACCGAGTGAAGAACGTCATCCACGGCATCGCCCACATTACCGGCGGCGGATTGCAAGAGAACCTGGCGCGAATTGTCCCCGAAGGTCGGCAAGTGCTGCTCCGCCGCGGCAGTTGGCCCGTGCCGCCGATCTTCCCATGGCTCCAGCGGCTCGGACAGGTGGAACAACACGAAATGGAGCGCGTGTTCAATATGGGCATCGGACTGGTTCTAGTGGTCAGTCCATACTACGCCGAGAGCGTCCGCGCTCAGTTGTCCAAGGCCGGCTTGGCCAGTTGGGAAATCGGCTCCGTTGAAGACGGCCCTCAAGGCGTTGTTTGGGCCGACTCTTGATTCAACCGCGCGCCGGTCGCAAACAGCGTCCGTAATCACCGCGTGGGCAGCGGCAGGCGGTCAGAGGCGTCGGCCGATTGAAGCCGCGGACTGCCCGACGAGGGCAGCGGCTGCGCAACGGAGGCGGCAGCGGCCGCCAACGGCCGCGACGGCCCCGCCGCCGTCAGCGCTTCGACCACTTGCGATTCGGTCAGCAAGTCGGGCTTGACGATCGGGTCGCCCTCAGGCGGCCAAACGACCAACAGGGGAATCGAATTCTTCCCCAGTTCGTTGAGCTGTTGCTTGATGGTGTCCGAACGGTCCGTCCAGTCGGCCAACATCGGCACCACTCGGTTGCGTTCGATCAGTTCTCGCACCCGCGGTCGGTCGATGGCGACTTTCAAGTTCCACTTGCACGTCAAACACCAATTGGCCGTAAAGTCCACCAGAACGGTCTTTCCCTCGGCCCGAGCCGCGGCCAGCGCCGCCGGTGTAAAGGGCTGCCAGGGGATTTTCGGATTTTGCAGCAAGACGACAAAAGCAAGTACTCCGCTGAGCGCCGCTGCGGCCATGCCGCCCGCCCAGGCCGCCCCCCGTCCCCACGAACCGACGGTGAGCGGCGTTCTGCCGATGAGCCAACAGGCGAACCCGATGCCCGTCAACAGCGTCAACGTCGGGACGACGTAGTTGGGCGTTAACGTGCTGAACAGATAAACCACCGTGCCCAGCAAGACAAACCCCATCAGGTTCTTGAACACCTCCATCCACGCGCCCGGGCGGGGAATCGCGCGAATCAGCGTTGGAAACAACCCGATAATCAAGTACGGCGAGGCCATGCCCAACCCCATCGCACCGAAGACCAAATAGATCATTAACGGGGGCTTAGTCATCAAGAAGGCGAACACCGGGCCGAGGAACGGCCCACTACAAGGCGTGGCCAAAATCGTGGCGAAAACGCCTTTGAAGAACGCTCCGCTTGGGCCCTCCTTCGCCTGAAGCTCGCCCGCCTTGCCCGAGCCGGCGAACCCCGGAATCGGAATCTCCCAAACGCCCAAAAAGCTGAGCGCCATGGCGAAGACAATCGCGGTCAGCGCCACTTTGAACCAC
This sequence comes from Thermoguttaceae bacterium, assembly GCA_029975295.1. Lineage (GTDB taxonomy): Bacteria > Planctomycetota > Planctomycetia > Pirellulales > Thermoguttaceae > JARKPK01. The sequence continues at coordinate 18,291 of JARKPK010000163.1, forward strand.
GCCATGGTGAACTGTTCGCCCCAAGCTAAGCTGGCGCCCGCGGCCAACGCGGCCAGCAGAAGGAACACGGCCATCACGCCCGCCGTGTACCAAAGGTTCAGCAGAAAAATCCGGGCTCTGCTTTCGCCGGCCTGCTGAACAAACGACATCAGCTTCAGGCTGATCACCGGGAGCACACAGGGCATCACATTGAGGATCACCCCGCCGACGAACGCCGACAGCAACGTAATGAGCAATTCCGACCAGACCACCCCCGCAGCCGCTTTGCCCGCCGCACTCGCCCCCGCCTGCGGCAACGGTTTGCCGTGCCCCAGCCGGGCGGTAAAGGCGAAATCTTGCGGCGGCAGGCAACTATTGGCGTCGCACGGCTGAGCAACGACCTTGCCGACGATCCGAAGTTGATCGGCCGCCACGCCCTCGGCCAACTCGATCGGAGCGTACCAAGTCACCTCATCCTTATGGCTTTCCACCATGATGTTGTCGAACAGCGGTTCTTTCTTCCGATCGGGCGCTCGATCGGGCCGAAACCCGTCGAGCAAACGGAACTCGGCCGACTTGTTCAACTGGATTTGGGTGGGCAGCGGCCCTCCTTCGGGCTGTGTCAGCGAGTAAACATGCCAACCCGGCTGAAGCTTCAATGTTACGAACAGGTGCCCGCCTCGCGTTGCGGGATCGTGAGTAAACTCCGCCGAGGCCGATGCGACCGGCTGCGAGAGTCCCAAGCCGCCGGCCATTGTTGGCCGCGATTCGGGAAGCCCGAAAAAGTCGTTCGGCTCGGCCGCGGCGGCCGCCGCGCCGGTCAGTGCGCAGAGAGCCACTGCGAGCCAAAGTCTCGGCCCGTTCATTACTCGTGTGTTCAACGCATCCATTCGCTGCAATCCCTCTCCCCTTGGCATCGAGCAAGTCTCGATGAATTCGCATTTTTCCCGGCAGCGGCATTATAGCGGTCGAAACAACTTGCGGTAGCCCAAACCGTTGCCCAGCAACGAAATCCGATTCGGCCGCCCTGTTCCCAAAAACCGAATCGACGCTGTGTCCCTACGGCAGCAGGCCGAAGCAGGGCGTTGGTGCGCAATCCGGCATTACGGCCGACGCCGCCGTTACTCAATTGGATGCCCGATCCGCGCCGTCGGTTACAGCCCCTCGGCCGCCCGGCGCGACGTTTCCCCCCACGACCTGACGCCTTCTTGACCTGCATGCTCGGTTCGCAGATCGCCGATGCGACAGCACGACAACCCGAATTTTGCGAAACTCGACCTCTCGCTGGCCGGGCTCGCTGTCAGGGCATGCCGAACATCAATCGACCGTGCCGCCCGTCAATAAAGACGCCGACTGTGGATCGAGGAAGATCGCAGCCTGTTTGTGCTGCTGCAAGATCGATGCCGGCGCCATCGGCGTGACCGGCCCTTCAAGGGCCGCGCGAACCGCCTCGGCCTTGCGGCGGTCGGGCACGCTGCACACGATCGTCTCCGATCGCATGATCTGCCGAATCGACATCGAGATGGCGCGGCGGGGCACGTCGTCGAGCGAGGGAAACCATCCTTCGCCAAGTTGCTGCCGACGGCACGCCTCGTCCAACGCGACGATCAAATACGGCTCATCCGTTTGGAAATCGGCCGGCGGATCGTTGAAGGCCAGATGCCCGTTCTCGCCAATCCCAATAAAGGCGACATCGATCGGGCATTGCCCGATGAGTTGGCCCAACCGGCGGCACTCGGCGGCCGGATCGGTTTCGCCGTCGATGTAATGAAAAGCGGCCAAGCGCTGCGGCAATCGATCGACGAACCGCTCCTTGAGGTATTTCCGGAACGATGCGGGATGCGTCATCGGCATTCCGATATATTCATCGAGGTGGAAAGCCGTGACGCAACTCCAATCGATGCCCCACTGCTTTGTCAGCGCGGCCAGCATTTCGAACTGCGACGCCCCGGTGGCCACAATGATGTTCGCGCCGCCGCGTTGGGATAAAGCGCGGCGGATCGCTTCGGCGCCTCGATCGGCTGCCCGCTGGCCAAGTTCCTCTTTCGTCGCGCAAACGAAATACTCCACGGATGACCTCATTATACTCCCAAACCCACCTTCGGAAAAGCAACGCGCCGGGGCCCCTCAACCGAAGTCCGCTTCTTCAAAAAGAACACGGCCACGCTACACCGCCATCAACCAGAGAATCAACGAAGGCCCAAACGGCTGCCGCAAAAACCCCGGAAAACGGCCTCCGCGTTCGATACATTGATCGTCGGCAAG
>JARKPK010000176.1 GCA_029975295.1 Thermoguttaceae bacterium
GCCGTTTGCAGATGCGTCGTTCATCGGATGGTCCCTCTAAGACAAAGGTATGTCAAAGAGGGAGGGCCGGGTCGATTCCTACCGACAGAATCACCGACAAGGGGGCGCTTTAAGAAAAGGAGTCGCCAGAAGTGCCGAAACTATCGGCCGTTAGGGGCGGTGAGAAGTCCAACTGCCTGGAATCCCGAACCAAGCGCTCTAAGCCAGGCTGAGCTACGCCCCGAATCGTTTTTGGCCGGTTGTTGGCCACATTAGCCGGGCAACCGTTTCGGCGCCCGACAATCACGCAATCCATGGACGATCAAATGATCAATAAATGCAAAAGGGGAACTCTTTTTCGCTTGCCGCCGATGCTCGAAGTCGAACAGAGCCCTTTCCTCCGACGACACAATCAAACGGTATTTCCCGCAAAATAGCGGTTGTCCACCGATCGCCTTGCAGCCCATCAAAAGGCCACATGAGGAGATTGCCCGGCTCGAAATCCGCGAAAAAAAGTGGACTGTAACGCTTAACAGTCGCACTTCTTCAACGGGCCCGCCGTGACGGCCACCGCCCGGTGCCGACGGGCCAGGAGCATCGCTGGAAGGCTCATCAGCACCGTAAGATGCTAAGACTATCCTGTTCTTATCGCTCCGTCAACGGGGAGGGACCACCCCCGAAACACCGGCGAGGGGCACCGTGGCGATCCCCGCCCCCGTTCCGCAGAACTCGCTGGAACCTTTCATTCCAGCGGCTACGCCCCACCCGAACCGGCACCAGAATAGAACTGCCATGCAAACCAGACGAAGATCAAGACGCCCGGTTCAGACCGCAACCTTTGCGGATCGGCCGGCAAATCAACAGTCGCATCCGTTGCTCAACCCTCCTCGCAGCGTTGCGATGAAACCGCCGGCCGCGAAGAGCCTATAGCCGGAAAGGATCATGTGCCGATTACTGTCCAAACCGCTTTCGTTTGCCAAGCACGGGCGCGGCTTAACCGCGGCGAATCAAGCCCCCAAGAAACCAAAGCGGCCGCAGCAAGGCAGTTATCTGTAGGCCTGGGTCCAGGCGGCCGGGGCCGATTCCCAGTCGGGGCGAAGCTTCGGCCCAATCTTGACGATCTTAGCTCGGACGTAAAGGTCGTCGGCCTTCAGGGTATATGAGCCCTCAACGCCTTCGACCGTGTCAAGCACGACGCCGATGCTGTCCGAATAGAGATCGATCTTTCGGGCGGGGTTGCGCGGTCCCTTCTCGACTTCGATAGAGCGGCAGGCGGGGTCGTAGTCTTTCTTCGTGCCGATGAACATGATCCGGTAGGCCCCCTCTTCGCGCACGTCGATCTTCACCGAAAGCGTCTTGCCGTCGAATTGCAAGTCCGCAAAATCCAGACCATTTGACGCGTACATGTCGCCCGCTTGGATGGCGGCCATCACGTCTTCGATCGCAAGGTTGGCTGCGCGCACCATGCACCAAGCCTTCGGTGGAGATGTGTATGAATGGCGGTCGTCGCTGCCCATTGCCAGCAGCAACGGCTGGTCGTGCGCGGCGCGATGCGCGTTGACCACATCCCAGAACTTCTCCGGCTTCCAGCCCTGCGGGTGTCCATCGTAGTCGCCAAAGCCGTTGTTGTTCAATTCGAACACGCGAATCTGCGGCATCGCGATTAGATCGTTCGGCGAGTAGTCGTAATAGCGCCACAATGGATGGTTGGCCATGAAGAAATAGTTCTGCCCAGCATACAGTTCTTGTCCCTTGGCGAAGGTTCGCTCCAAGATTTCCTTCGGCGTTTCGGCAGAGATATACGGAAAAACGTCGCGCACGTTGATGAAGTTGACGTGCACCTGCTGCCCATTCTCGCAACCGCCCGTTTGTTCGTAGCCGGGAACCATCAGGAACTTGCCGGGTTCGGCAAACATCCGCTCCAGTTCGGCATAGGGCGTCATGCGCACGTAGGTCTTGTCGCCCACGGTGATCGTTCGCACCGAATCGTTGCCGAATTTTGCGATGGTTTCGTCAACGGTCTTCTGCGTCAGCTTCGCCCAAGCGGTCTTTGGCGAAATCACCTTCCAAAGCGATGTCTCGTTCTTGAACGGGGCCAGGTCGGACGGCGGGTTCTCGAACCCGAAGCCGTCGAAACGAAGCTTTTCCGACTGGAACAGATTGTGGTCGGACGGGCAAATGAAGTCGTAGCCGTGAGACTTGTACCAATCAATAGCCCATTCCGGAAGCGGCTCGCCGTCGGACCATTGATTGTGCATGTGAAGGTTGCCTTTGAACCATCGCTTAACTTGGGTAGGGGCAGCATGGGCGATTGGGCTGCTGCCAACCTCGACCACTGCCGCAGCAGCAATCGCCCCGGAAACCTTCAGAAAATCGCGACGCGAAACATTGAATGCCACGGCTACCGGCTCCTTGCTGCTTTGTCGCAGGAACATGCGACTTTGCGGACGAATCGCCGCCACAAGTTTCCCGCAAGGCGTTGGGCAGGTTTCTTGCGGCGCGAGTTGACTCGGCCCACCAAGCGCCGCCGGCGCTCTTCGAGCCGTGCCCGCAAACCTAGCACGCCGCAGGTTGTGCGCCAATAGTCTAAGTGTTCCCTCCGGTGATCAACGATGCGCAATGTTACAAGATGATTGCGCAGTTGTTGGTTGAAAAGCCCCGGTCGGCCGTGCTACCTTTCGGTTGATGCCGATGGCGAGGCAAAGCGGCGGCGCCAGCCGATAGCAATGCAAACCGTGCGAGCAACAGACCGACGCGCGTGGCGAAGCGCCGCCCGGCGCTGGAATCTCAACACCCGGCCGCCTTTTTTCTGTTGAACAGACCAAACCGCATATCCCTCGAACCGATCGACACTCCCTCAAGCGACTCTCGAATGCAAGGACCTACGACGATGCTCCGATGTTCGCTCTCGTTTTCGCTGATTCTTGCGTGTTTGGTTATTCGCGGCGCCGGTGCCGGTGAAATCACGTTGACAATTCACCCCGACCGCGTGCTCAATCGCATCGACGAAAAGGTGTACGGCCATTTCCTCGAGCACATCTATCACTCGTGCAACGGCGGGTTGTGGGGCGAACTGGTTTGGGACCGCAGTTTCGAAGGTGGTGGCGGCGGCCCGGCCTGGACGCAGCGCGATGACCTGATCGCCCAAGAGGGCGGCGGCGAGAACGTGCGGCTGCTGTTCGGCGATCCGCAGTGGACCGACTACGAGTTCACCGTTGAGGCCCGCAAAACCGGCGGCGACGAAGGTTTTCTGATCATTGTTCGCGCGCTGAACAACCGCGAGTTCTATTGGGCCAACCTCGGCGGCTGGGGTAATACCGGCCACGCGCTGGAACGCGGCGTCAGGGGGCAAGAGCGCTGGGGCATCGTGGGCCGACGGCAGAACGGGCGGATCGAAACCGATCGCTGGTATCGCATTCGCGCCCGGTGCGAAGGGCCGCGGATCCAGTTCTGGCTCGACGACGACTTGGTGATCGACTACACCGACGACGGTCGCGGGCCGACTCGGGGCCGGGCGGGCGTGGGCACCTGGCTCACGCAGGCGCAGTTCCGCAACTTCGCTGTCAAGTCGCTCGATGGCAAGAGCCTGCACGAAGGCCTGCCCCCGCTGCCCAAGCAAGAGCCGGGCGTTGCGCCCGCGTGGCGAACCTTCGGCGGCGCGAAAGCGAGCACGATCACCGGCAATGCGCTCAATGGCGACAAATACCGGCAGATCGTCGCCACCGGCGAATGGGCTGGGCTGGCGCAGCGACCGATGGCTGTTCGCAGCGGCGAAGTCTATCGCGGTTCGCTGTGGGCCAAGGGCGAAGCAGCCGGCGAGCTCGTCGTCCGCATGGTCGCCGGTGAGGCAGTGCTTGCCGAACAAACGCTTCCCGCACCCGGGGCGGAATGGGGCGAATACGCAATCGAATTGAAGCCGACTGCCTCGTCCGACGATGCCGAGTTGCAAGTCGGCGTTCGCGGGCCGGGCACGGTCGGGCTCGATCAGGTGAGCCTGATGCCCGAATCGTGGCGGCAGCAGGGCGGTTTTCGTCCCGACCTGCTCGAAGCCATCAAACAGCTTCGCCCGCCGGTGATCCGTTGGCCGGGCGGCTGTTTCGCTTCGCCCTATCGCTGGAAAGACGGCATCGGGCCGCAGCACAAGCGACGCCCGCACCCGATCACCATTTGGGACGACAAAGACGTGAACTCCTTCGGCACCGATGAGTTCATCGCCATGTGTCGCCGCGTGGGGGCCGAACCGTTGATCGTCGTCAACATCGGCACGCCGCAGTGGAACCGCGGGGTGCGCGGGGTGGACTTCCTCCAAGAGGTGCTCGACTGGATCGAGTATTGCAACGGCCCGGCCGATTCGAAATGGGGCAGCGTTCGTGCGGCCAACGGGCATCCCGAACCCTACGGCGTGAAGTATTGGGAGATCGACAACGAAACCTGGGCGATGGGCGCCGAAACGTACGCCGAGTGGGTCAATCGTTTTGCCCCGGCAATGCGCAAGGCCGATCCGTCGATCAAGCTGGCCGCTTGCGGCAGCGCCGGCTACGGCAACGATCGTAACGGCCTGGCTTGGAATCGGGTTCTGATCGAGCAGTGCGCCGATAAGATCGACTACCTAAGCATCCACCACTACGAGAATCCGAATCGCTTCGCCGAAGGCCCGCGAGCCTACGAGGCCTTCTTCCGCCGGACGGGCGAGTTGATCGCCGCTTCGAAGAACCCGAATCTGAAGATCTACGTGTCGGAATGGAACGCGCAGAGCACCGACTGGCGCACCGGGCTGTACTGCGGCGGATTGCTGAACGCCTTCGAGCGATGCGGCGATGTAGTGGAGATCGGCGGGCCGGCGCTATTCCTGCGGCATGTTTCGGCCACTGCGTGGGACAACGCCTTTATCAACTTCGACCATCGCACTTGGTTTCCCGCGCCCAACTACGTGGTGATGAAGCTGTGGCGCGACCACTACGCGCCCCAGCGGATCGCGATGGAAGGCGACACCGGGCCGCTCAACGCCGTGGCTACTCGCTCGGCCGATGGTAAGACGATCGTCTTCAAGGCGGTGAATCCTTCGGAGGTGGTCGCGGCCGTCGTCTTGAAGCTGCCCGAGGGCGTCAAGGTCGAGGCGAAGCTGGAGTTGGTCGCCCCCGGCGAACTCTCGGCCCGAAACACTCTGACCGACCGCGACGCGGTTCGCCCGAAGTCGGCCGAAGTGCGGCGGGAAGGCTCGACGCTGCGTTTCGAGATGCCGCCGATTTCTTGCGGCGTCGTCGAAATTCGCTGCGAGTGATCGACTAGTGCCGCGTGGGGCCTTTGCCGAGCGTGCCGGCCTTCGCGCTGTCGAAGCACCTCGGCCGGTGCTGGGCGCGCGGGCGTGCTGCACGGCCATTCGATAGCTGGCCGGCATTGTCGCCAGAACATCGCGGCCACCACCCGGCGGGCTGACGGGGTCATCGCAGCGTGCGAAGCCGGCTTGGGCGATTCGCCTCGGCCGAGCAGCCCGATCTTCAAACGGAGAAGAACGACCGAGACACGTAGCTTGCACCAGGGTTTAACCACGGGTAGCGGGGGTTATCAGTCGAAGGAGGAGTTCGAGCGATGTTCCAAGGGCGAAGGGCATGGGCGGCATTGGTCGGCGGTTGGTTGGTTTGTATGGCGGCGACGGAACTACTCGCCCAGCCGCCGGGGCCGCGAGGCTTCGGCGGACCGATCGAGCTGAAGCCCGACGACGTGCCGGCCTTCGAGGAACCGCCTCGCGGCTTCGATTTGCGGCGCAACGACATTCCGCACGGCAAGGTCGAGATGATCAGCTACGAGTCGAAAACCGTCGGCATCACGCGCAAGATGCTTGTTTATACCCCGCCCGGCTATTCGACGGAGAAGAAGTATCCCGTTCTCTACCTGCTGCACGGCATCGGCGGCGACGAAACGGAGTGGCAACGCTTCGCCAAGCCCGAAGTGCTGCTCGACAACCTGATTGCCGACGGCAAGGCCGTGCCGATGATCGTCGTGATGCCCAATGGGCGGGCGCAAAAGAACGACCGGGCCGAGGGCGACGTGTTTCGGTCGGCGCCCGCCTTCGCTGCCTTCGAAGACGACCTGCTCAAAGACGTGATTCCCACGATCGAGTCGCGCTATTCCGTTCAGGCCGACCGCGAGCATCGCGCGATCGCCGGGCTGTCGATGGGCGGCGGGCAAACTCTCAACTTCGGGCTGAAACACCTCGACACCTTCGCTTGGATCGGTGCGTTCTCATCGGCGCCGAATACTAAGCCGCCGAAAGAGCTTGTGCCCGACCCGGCCGCGGCCAAAGCGAAGATCAAGCTGCTGATGCTTTCCTGCGGCAAGCGTGATGGCCTGATCCGCATCAGCCAGGGCTTTCACGCCTACCTGAAAGAGAACGACGTGCCGCACATCTGGCACGTTGACGACAACGCCCACGACCCGCCGCACTGGAAGAACAGTCTCTATCACTTCGTGCAGCGAATCTTCCGCGATGAAAAAAGCTGATCGCCGCCGAGAATGATAGGGCCTTCCGCCGGCGCAATAATGCCGCGAATCACCGTCTGATGGCCGACCCGCGAAGCCCAACTTGGGAAGCTAGCACGCGGGACGAAACAAGGCCGCCGATGGCTACCCATCGGCGGGCCGAATCGGGTGATCCGTTCTAACTTGGTTACGGCATCCGAGAGTGCCGCGAATGCGGCCACAACTTCGTCGCCCGCCACCGCCTGCGGAGCCTTGTCTAAAGCTCATCTCAGTCTGTTGACGAGCTGAGCCGCAGGCACTCGGGGAACAGCAGCGAACAGAAAGCCCTTTTCGCCCGCCGGGGCAACAAGGGTGCTTGCCGGGCAATCTTCACCGACGCAACCAGCCGCTCGACGTCAAACGAACTTGGTTATGCCGGGCAGCGGGGCGGCATAGCGACCGTCAGGACTAGGACGAATCGGCGGTTCAATATCCCAATCGTAGCGCGGGAGCGAAAAATCGAGCGTCGACTCCATTGCCTTCTGCCAAGTGATTTCCTGGCCGGTGTAGCAGACCATTTGTGCCATGATCGCCAGCATCGTGCTGGTGAACATATAGTTGGAATTATTGATCGGATTGCCTGACCGGATGCCGGCGAACAGTTCGAGGTGCTCGACATCGTACATGCTTTGCTTCGGTCCATCATACTTCCAAGCGTTTTGACCTTCGATGCGCGGCCGCGAGGGCAGCACAGCCCGCCCCTTCGTGCCGAGGATCGTGTCGCTCGTATCGTTGAAGCACCCTGGGATCGCGCGGCAGTACGCGAAGACCCGCACGCCGTTGGCGTATTCGAAGACGACAGCATGATGGTCGAACTGGTCGCCATACTCGGGATCGACGCACACCTGCCGGCCTCCCATGCCCCAAGCCTTCACGGGCGGCACGTCGCCCAAGGCCCACGAGGCTTTATCGAGGCTGTGGATCAATTGTTGTGCGGTCTGATCTCCCGAGAGCCAATTGAAGTGATACCAGTTCTGCATCTGGTATTGCAGTTCAGTCCACTCCGGTTGGCGACGGCGAAGGACGTAGGGGTTGGTTAGGTAGTTCTCCTGAATGGCGATGATCGTGCCGATCTGCCCATCGTGAACTCGCTTCATCGCTTCGCGCACGCCGGGGTCGTAGCGCCAGCACAGGCCGGACACGAGGCTAAGCTTCTTCTGACGAGCGACTTCGGCCGCAGCCATCGCGATTTTCAGCCCTGGCACGTCGATCGCGTGCGGTTTCTCGCAAAAAACGTGCTTGCCCGCCGCGATAGCTGCCTCGAGGTGCCGCGGATGGAAATGCGAGGCGGCGGCGATGAGTACGACATCGACGCCCGCCTCGATCACCTTCTGATAGGCGTCGAACCCGGCAAAACGTCGATCGGCCGGCACGTCAACCTGATCGGGCTTTTGCTGTTTCAGCCGCGCATACGAATTCTCGACACGTTCGGCAAAAAGATCTCCCATAGCCACCAGGCGCACATCGGCCCCGGCATTCATCGCGTTCAGCGCTGCCCCGCTCCCGCGACCGCCGCAACCGATCAGCCCGACCTTGATGATTCCCTCGCCCGCTGCGTGGGCCGATCGCTCGATCGACAGGGCCGCCAGCCCGCCGGCGCCCAACAGGGCAGTCGATTTCAAGAAGTCGCGACGCGAATCTGTCGTCTTAACGTGGCGTGATGTGTTGCTCATGATGTTTCCTCCAGATCACGTTGAAGATCTATTGCGCCGATAGGCGCGATCCGTAAGTTCGGCGATTCGCAGGGCGTTTTCGGGGCCGTTGATCGCCGGCGGGATTCCGCGACGGACGCACTCGGCGAAGTAGTCGCATTCGGCCGTGTAGGGATTGGTCTTCTCGAACTCCACGGGTTGGAACCGTCGCGCGTCGTCTTTGCTTTGCATCGCATCGTACGCGGCATCGCCGAGGCCGAAGACGCCCTCCATCAGTCCGCCGTCGCCTTGTCCAATGGTGCCCTCGGTAAGCACCGCGCCCTGCGAACCGTACACTTCGAGCCGCGTGCGCGAGGCCTCATCGGGAATGCAGTAGAAGCAATCGACCGTTGCGTGAGCGCCCGAGGCGAATTCTAAAAGCGTCGTCGATGCGTCCTCCGAACGGTAATTATGCACCAAGTTGCCCGTGAATGCTTCGATCCGCCGCACGGGCCCGGCGAAGTGCATGAGCAGATCGTAGAGGTGCGTGGCCATGTCGATCAGTGCGCCTCCGCCGCCGGTCTCCGGGGCTTGACGCCAGGCGCCCGCGATCGGGGGATACCAGCACGAAAGCTGGGCCCGCAGATAGACAAGCCGTCCGAGCCGTCCGGCGTCGATCAATTGCTTGAGCCGAACGTGGGCCCCGTGGAACTTCATCATGAAGCCCTCTTGCAACATCACCCCGTGCCGCGCGCAGCACTCGACCGCGGCGCGCGTTTCGTCGAATGTGGCCGTCAGCGGCTTCTCGCAAAGGATGTGTTTTCCGGCCGCAGCCGCCAGTTCGATCTGCCGCGCGTGGCACATCACCGGCGAGGCGATATACACGGCCTCGACCTCGTCGTCGGCAAGCAAAGCGTTCACGTCGTCGTACGAACGCGGAATCCCGAATTCGGCGGCGACGGCGCCCGGGGCGACGGGGTCCATGACCGCAACAACGCGGCAATGCGTGCTGCCGAGCATGGCGGGAATCGTGCGCCGACGGGCGATTCCTCCCGCACCGATAACGCCAAAGGCAAGCCGAGTGGCCGTCATCGAATCCTCCGCCTCAGCTATAGGCTTTGATCACTTTCACCAACCCGGCGGCAATCTCTTTCATGTTGTCCGCGGTGAAGGTGGGGTACGCGAAGCAAGTGAACGTGTGCGACTCATGCCAGCGCGCGTTCGGCACCTCGACCTTGCTGTAATCGACGCTTCTCGGATCGGTGTATTCCTGCGAAGTGAAGGGAAAACCCGACCGGCCGAATCCGCGGTGTTCGATAAATGCCCGCTCGGTGTGGCACTGCGGCCAAAATACCTTCCAGCAGGGGCACCCCTCGGCCGCCGCTGCCTTGACAAACTGCTGGATGTCGCACGACATGTTCTCGATATCGAGCGAAAAGGCGCAAACGTACCAGCCGTTCTGCCGCTCGGGCGTGTCGATGGGCCGATACAGCACTTGCGGAAGCTCGGCCAGAGCATCGATCAAGATCCTCGCATTCTCGCGCCGTCGCGGCATGTTCCACGTATCCATGCGATCGATTTCGGCCAGCCCGATGGCCGACTGCATTTCGGTCATCCGATAATTCCACCCCACGCGGTTGTGAATGTAGGGCAGCTTCTGTTCCAGCGCCAGCAGATTCAGCCGCTGGCGTACATCGTAACCGTGATCGCGAAAACTGCGAGCTTCCCAGGCCAGGTCTTCGTCGTCGGTGGTGACCATGCCCCCTTCGCCGCCCGTGGTGAAGGTTTTGTTCTGGCAGAAGCTGACGGCGGCCATGTGCCCCAGGGTTCCCGTTTTCCGCCCTTTGTAAACGCCGCCGAAGGCCTCGGCATTGTCCTCGATGACGAACAAATTGTGGCGACGTGCGAAATCCAACAGCGGGTCCATGTCGCAAACGTTGCCGTAAAGATGCACCGGAATAATCGCCTTGGTGCGCGGCGTGATGAGCCGCGCGGCCGATTCGAGACTGATACAATGGTCTTCGCGGTTGACATCGGCGAACCGCGGAATCGCCCCCGCCTGGACGACGGCAAAGCTCGTGGCGATGAACGTGTAGCTGGGCACAATCACCTCGTCGCCGGGCCCGATGCCCAGCGCACTAAGGCACACATGCAGCGCAGCGGTGCCGGTGGCCGTGCTGACTGCATAGCGGCTGCCTTGCCATTGGGCGAAGCGGCGTTCGAACTCCATGCCCTTCGGACCGGTCCAATAGTTCACCTTGCCCGAACGAAGCACGCTCTCGACGGCTTGGATGGCCGATTCGTCAAATTGCGGCCAGCCGACCAGCGTGCTGCTGACGGCCTTCGGTCCGCCGTCAATAGCGAGTTTTGCGGTGCGCGGCATGTCTTTAGACATATTGGGCTCCTCGGAAATCGCCGTGGCGGAGTCCCCGGCGTGTCTGTTAGTAAACACCAATCGCCGCGGTTGCCGCCACACTCTTTCCGACCAATTCCGATACTTTTCCGACCGGTTCGACCAACCACGACGTGGCCCGCAGCGTGCGGCGGAATTCGCTGGGTGATAGCCCTTTCAGCCGCCGAAACTGGCGATTGAAGTTCGACAGGTTCGGATATCCGCAGGCCTGGGCCACTGCGGTAACCGCCAGATCGGTTTCGGCCAACAGCCGGCACGCACGGCCGATTCGCAGTTCGTTGACAAACGCCGGAAACCGTTGCCCCATGTGACGGCGGAAGAACCGCCCAAACGCCCCTTCGCTCATGTGCGCTACGCGCGCGGCTTCGGCCAGCCGCAAGGGGCGATGATAGTTTTCGTCAATGAAGCGGCAGACGCGGCTGATGCGCTCCTGTTCGTAAAACGTCGGCCTCGCCGTGAAGCCCAAACTGGCGATGGGCGACGCTCCCCGCGACTGGGCCAGTGTTTCCAGTAATTCCAAGAATTCGGCGATCCGCCCCACGCCGCGCCGATCGAGCATGGCCGTCAATTGCGCTGCGACATGCTTGCGCGTCGCCGCGGGAAACTCCAAGCCGTTGGCGGCGCGCCGCAGCATGCGGCGCACCGGCGCCATCGCGGGCAGCGAAAACAGTTGGCCGAACACCGACTCCTCAAACTGCAACAATATGCAATGGGCCGCCGCCGGCGCGGTCGAGAATCGGTCGGTATGCTGGTAGGCATGCGGCAGGTTCGGTCCGAGCAGCACCAGGTCGCCGTGATCCAGCGAATGCGTCGAATCGCCGACAATCCGATACCCCTGGCTCCGCAATACGAGGATCAGTTCCACTTCCGCATGGCAATGCCACGAACAGTTGCACGCCTCGCCGCGGATTTCTTTGAGCATGAACCCTTCGTCAGGGCAGCTCACCAATCGTTCGAAGATCGGCTTCATGGCGTTCTCTTCCAGCCGCCGGTGGTCCGGTGCAACAGCTAGTGTATCGAACCCCACCGCGTGTCGAAACAGGCGGCGGCCACCGCGCCCGGTTCGTTCGCCGATCTTTCTACCCCGCCTGAAACCAGCCGATCGCTCGTGCTCAGTGGCGTGGAACGGCCCCGTCCGCGGCGCTGCGACACGAAATAGGCTCGACAGGAGCGTCGTCGGATTCGGCCGAAGAAACCGGCCCGCTTGAAGAACAAGTGCGCTATGAATCGCCGTTCCGATTCGGCCCCATTTTCAATGGGACAAGGGCCAAAAGGCGGAGTCGGCCAACGCTCGATCTTACCACTCCTTTGGCTGGCACAATTCCAGTCCTGCGTCGGGTTGTGCGTAAGAGAGCAAAAAGAAATGTCTACCAAATTCTTGACATATGACAAACATTCTTGACACAATGCTTACATTCAAGACGATCACTGACGCACACGGCGGGGCTCGCGCCAGGGTAGAGGCACCACAAACCATTGCCCTATAAGCACTTGTTGTCGGTGAGCCTTCTTGTCGCCGGGCGGTGAGCCGTTTGCTCTTGATCCCGATTCTAGTTGTTCGCTCGCTGCGGAGCATGCTCAACGCGGTCTGTCGCGGGACGCTTAGGTTCACGTTGGCCTGACCCTTGCGCACCCGAGATTGGTCCTCGTGATGCTCATGTGGAGTTGCCAGTGCAACCGGTTCTGAATCTCCTGATGGCCCCGAACCGCTTTTGCGAAACAGCGGCGTCTCCTTCGACTCAAGGCGGCGACGGCCACGAAGTCGTCGACCCCGCAGATCACCGCAACGATCGCGGCGACGACGTTGTTGATCGTGGGATAGACGGGCCGTTGGAGATGCGGATCGGTCCGCCGGCAAGACTGTTCGACGATCTTGGCAGACTCCGGTGCAGACGCGTTGCGATGCACCGTCATGGCTGGGGCGATTGGGCGGCCTCGACTTTCGTGCCCGCGCCGCCCATCGGCACGCAGCGGAAATCAACACCGCCCATTCGCGCCCCCCTCTCGATCTTCGCACAATCACCCTGGGGGCCGAGTCTGTCATTCGTCTTGTGTCATCAAGGGGAACGGAGCAGTCGTAGCGTCTGGCGACCGTCGGCCACCGGAGAGGAGTCGTGATCTCTCCTCGGAACCGCAGCGGCAGACCGCGAAGAGGCCTCGTAGCGCACGCATGACGCCAAGAGCGGTTGCCGCGGGACTCCGCGCAACCGCCATACAAGGCGGAAAACAGAGAAGAGGAAACGAGCAATGGCACGCAACAAGCAGCGGGGGCGGCGTGTGGAGTCGAAAGGCAAAGCGCGGGCGACGGCCCGCCGCTCGCTCCGCTTCGAGTCGCTCGAGCCGCGTCAGATGCTCAACGGCGGACCGCTAGTGATCAGCGAGTTCTTGGCCAAAGCCAACACGAGCAACCCGAACGCCCTGGTTGACGACTACGGCACAAAGTCGGACTGGATCGAGATCTACAATCCCACGGCGACCGCTATCGATCTGGTCGGCTACGCGCTGACCGACAGCAAGGGCGATCCGCTCCAGTGCCGCTTCACCGCCGACAGTTTCCCCACCGGCCAACCCACCACGATCGGCCCGGGCGAGTACAAGATCGTCTTTGCGTCAGGCCGGTCGAACTCGGGCAGCGTGATCTACGGCCCGGGCGGCCAACTGCACACGAACTTCAAGCTGAGCGACGATCCGCCCGAGTACTTGGGCCTCATTCAGCCCGACGGATCGACCGTGGCCGCCGAGTTCGCGCCAAAGTATCCCGCGCAGGCAGCCGACATTTCGTACGGCTGGACGACCGACGGAACACGGCAGGGCTTTTTCTTCGAGCCCTCACCGGGCCTGCCCAACGGCAACGAGGTGAGCGCCAGTTCCGCCCCGATCATCATCAGCGAAATCATGTACAACACGGCGCGCGGCGCGCCGGGCAGCATTGGCTATCTGCCCGAGAACATCCGCGAGGAGTACATCGAGTTGTACAACCGCGGTGCGACGACCACGAGTCTGGCCGGTTGGCAAATCGACAATTGGTGGTTCACGCTCGAACCGCTGAAGCGCGTGACCGGCGGGCTGACGCGCAACGGATTGATCGCCACGGCGGTCGTCGGCACGGGGCACGGCTACGCCGAAGGCGATTCGGTGATGATCACCGGCGCCGACCAGGCGGAGTACAACGGCGTCTTCACGATCACCGCCGTCACGGCCACCTCGTTCGACTACCTAATCACGGGCGCGCCCGCGGCGACTGCCACCGGCGCGATCACCGTGCAGAAGGGGCCGCGGCTGGTGACCGGCATCGCCCGCGACGAGTGGGTCGCCACGGTGACGATGACCAATCACGGTTTCGTCAACGGCAACACGATTCTGATCAGCGGCGCCAGCGAGGAACCGTACAACGGCGTGTTTACGATCGCGGATGTGACGGCCCACACGTTCACCTACCGGCTGGAGAATTTGCCCGCGGCCGCGGCCAGCGGCGCGATCGTCGCCCAAAAAGCCTCGCGAAACTTGCCCAACGTGAGCCTCGCCGGCCAGGGTTACCTGGCGATCGCCGCGGATGTGAAGTCGTTCCGCGAGAAATATCCGTTGGTGACCAACGTGGTTGCCGGCTGGACGTCGAAGCTGGCCAATAACGGCGAACAGATCACGTTGCGCGACGCCGCCGGCGAGACCGTCGATCGGGTGAACTACTCGAACGAGGGCGACTGGGGCATCCGCACGCGCGGCGAACAACTCGTTACCAATCTGACGCGCAGCGGCACGTCGGTGACGATCACCGTGCCCTATCATGGCTACACACTGGCCGACCGGGCGGAAGACAAGGTGTATCGCATCGCGGGGGCGAACCAGGCCGAGTTCAACGGCGAATGGACGCTCACCGCCGTGACGCGCGACACGATGACGTTCACGATCCCGGGCACGTCGTCCTCGGCCACGGGCACGATCACCGTGCAGAAGAAAGACGCCGGCCATTACGGCTGGCAGTGGTACTCGGCAGCCGACGGCGGCGGAAAATCTCTCGAATTGATCAACGCCGCGATGTCGAACAACAACGGCCAGAACTGGGCCGCCAGTACGATCACGGGCGGCACGCCCGGCGCGGCCAACTCCGTCGCGTCGGCCGACATTGCGCCGTTGATCAGCGATGTGACCCACTTTCCGATCATCCCGCGTTCGACCGATCCGGTGTACGTCACCGCGAAGATCGTGGATGAGTTGGCCACGGGCATCCAGGCGTGGGTCTATTACCGTGTGGACGGCGCGGCGGCGTTTACGGCCTTGGCGATGGCCGACGACGGCCTGCACGGCGACGGCGCGGCCCGCGACGGCAAGTACGGTGCGATCCTTCCGGTCCAAGCGGACCATACGGTGGTCGAGTTCTACGTCTTGGCGCGCGACAAGAACGGCGGCCCGGGCACGTTGACACGCACCTGGCCCGCCGCGGCCGGCTTCGGCAACGGCCAAACGGCCAACCTGCTCTACCAGGTCGACGACACCTACGACCCGACCGCCGCCTGGACGCCGGGCAGCCAGCCGGTTTATTGGCTGATTATGCGGGAGGTGGAGCGAGCCGAGTTGGCGCTGATCGGTTCGGTGGATCCCGACCGCTGGAGCGATGCGGCGATGAACGGCACGTTCATCACGGTCGATGGCAGCGGCGTCGAATTGATCTATCAAGCCGGCTTCCGCAACCGCGGCCACGGCACGCGCATCGGCAACAACGGCGCCAACAATTACAAGATTGAGATTCCGCACGACAATCCCTGGAAGGGCCAAACCGAGACGATCATCAACTACCAGAACACGCCGTCGCAGGCGTTGGGCATGGCGATTTTCGAAGCGGCCGGCTTGCCCGGTCCCGAACAGCAGCCGCTTCAAGTCCGCGTCAACGGCGTGAACTGGGCGCTCACCACCAGCCGCATGTACGGCGCCTACGTCTCAAAGGAGCAATACAACAGCGACTTCACCTCCCGCGCCTATCCCGACGACCCGGACGGCAATCTGTATGTCGTCCACTACACCGATTATCCCTACACGACTAATTCGGCCGCAGGCGGAGAACTGGAGTATCGCGGCGCCAACCCCGACGCGTATCGCATGAACTACTTCAAGCAGACCAACGTCGCCCAGGATGATTGGTCCGACTTGATCAACCTGACGCGCGTGCTCGATGCCGCCAATCCGGCCGGCATTTCCGACGCCGACTTTTTGGCCGAGGTCAGCAAGGTCATCGACGTCGACCAGTGGTTCCGCTACATCGCCGTCGATACGATTCTCGGCAACCGCGAGGGCGGGCTCTACAGCGGTCAGGGCGACGACTACGGCCTCTACCGCGGCATGAACGATACGCGATTCATTCTCGTGCCGTGGGACACCGATACGCTGATGGTGTACAACGGCAGCGCCGAAAATCCGTACACCCGGTCGATCGTCGCCGGTTATCAAGACGTTGCCGGCTTGACACGGCTGTTCACAAACCCCGACACGCTCGGCCGCTATTACGCGCAAGTCAAGCAGCTTTGCGAGACCGTTTTCGCCGCGGCGAACTTCAATCCGCTCGTCGAGCAAGTCCTCGGCGGCCGAGTCGATGCCTCCGATCCCGAGTGGACGCCCCAGTCGCAGCGCGACGCCATCAAGACCTGGATGGCCAATCGCGTGGCGAATGTGCTGTCGCAGCTTCCTCAGGTCGATTTCACGATCACCAGCCCGCTGGCCGTCCAAGGCGGCTATCCGACGACGACCTCGAACAGCACGTCGCTAAACGGCACGGCCGATCCGATCGAAACTCGCTCGGTGCTGGTGAACGGCCAACCGGCCGCGCTGAACACGGCCACCGGCGCGTGGAGCATCGGCACAACGACTGGCGGCAGCGGCGTGTCGGACTATCTCATTACGGCCGGCTCCGAATGGAAGTATTACGCCGCCCGCGGCTTCGACGTCACCGGCTACCAAGCCACCATTGCCGTGGCCGACATCGCGACGGCCGAAAGCGTCATCAGCAACCCGGCCAACCGCTCGGGCACGTGGACGCTCGACACGCAAACCACGCGACCGGCAACGATCAACTTGCGCAACAGCGGCACAAGCGGCGGCGCATCGTACACGTTCCAAGAGGGGGTCAACGGTTACGCCGGCACGCTCGATACGCATATCCGCAAAAGCGCCCCGAACACGTCTTATGAAAACGCTACGCTCAATATCGACGGCGAGCTGACCACCGGTCAGGCCGATCCCGCTCACGGCTTGCTCTGGTTCAACAACATCTTCGGCACGGCCGACGGCCAGATCAAATCGACCGATGTGATCCAGAGCGCCACGCTGACGTTGAACATCACCAACAGCAGCGCGAACAGCATGTCGCTCTATCGCCTGCTCGGCAGTTGGGCGGAGACCATCACTTGGAACAGCGCTTTCGGAGCCAACGGCATCCAGAACAACGGCGTGGAAGCCGCGCTGACGGCCGACGCCTCGTTGCAGCCCGGCAGCACCGGCAAGTACACAATCGACGTGACGGCCGCGCTGCAAGCCTGGCAGGCGAACCCCGGCACGAACTTCGGCTGGGCGCTGCTGCCCAACGGCACCGACGGCATTCAGTTCTCCGCCAGCGAAGATGCCACCGTGGCCAACCGACCGCTATTGACGGTGGCGCTGGCCAGCGAGACGGGCGCGGAGCGATTCACCAGCAACAACAGCCAGTTCCCCGGCCAAACGGCCGCGGTCGACAATTTCGTCGTCGAAGCCAAGTATCGCGTCTACATCCCCACCGCCGGCGCGTGGACCTTCGGAGTCAACTCCGACGACGGCTTCAAGTTGGAACTGACCAACGGCGTCGATCCGCCGCGGGTCATGTCGTTTGATGGGCCGCGAACTCAGGCCGACACGCTGACGACGTTCATCTTCGCGCAACCGGGCACGTATGATCTGCGGTTGATCTACTTCGACAACACGGGCGACGCGGCAGTCGAACTCTTCGCCGCCCCCGGATCTTGGACGGCATTCGACCAGACCAGCGCCTGGCGGCTGGTGGGCGACGTGGCCCACGGCGGCCTCGGCGATTCCGACCAAGGAACCGCGTGGCGCGAGGCGACATTCGACGACAGCCGCTGGGCCTCGGGGCCGGCGGAACTCGGCTACGGCGACGCGCCGGGCCGTCCGGAAATGACCACAACCACCTACGTCGACACCGACCCGACCACGCCGACCGTCGAGAAGAATTTCACCACCTACTTCCGCCGCACCTTCGAGGTGACCGATCCGGCACAGTACACCGGCCTGATCGTCCACATGCTTTACGACGACGGCGCTGTGGTTTATCTCAACGGCACGGAACTGTTCCGCACCGCCAACATGCCGACCGGCGCAATCACGTCGACGACGCAGTCGGGCACGACCCCGAGTGAAACCACGTACTACGCCTTTCCCGTCGGAGCGGGCAACTTGCGTGCGGGCACCAACGTCCTGGCCGTCGAAATTCATCAAGACGGCGCCACCAGCAGCGACATCAGCTTCGACTTGAGGCTCGAAGCCACGCGCCCCGCCGGCACCGGCACAGGCCTTCCGCTCACTCCGGGGTTGAACCGCTTCAAAGTCGAGACCTTCGACGCCCCCAACGGCTCGGGCAACAAACTGGAGGAAGGCTACATCGACGTCTGGTGCAATCCGGCCACGCCGCTCGACACGCCGCCGCAACCTTCCGGCGATCCGGCCGGACTCGAGGCCGATCCGCACCTGAACATCGTCGCGCGCAACAGCTACGTTTCCGGCGCGCCGATCACGGTGCGCGTGGACGTGGTTGACGCGTTGGACCGCGTCGACCGCGACGTTTGGGACGGCCTGGTGACGCTCGTATCGAGCAACCCCAACGTCACGCTGTCGGCCTCGCAGATCACGCTCTACAACGGCATCGGGAGCGTATTGCTCGTTCCCACATGGAACGGCATGGGCAGCGGTGATTTCACTTTGACAGCCGCTTGGACCGACGCCGCCCGCGGACTGACGCGCACGGTGCAAAAGGCCATGATCTGCCTTGACGGGGCGCCCCAAACGATCGTTTCGGGCATACTCGCCGGCGACACGACCTGGAGCGGCGTCATCCACGTGACCGGCGACGTCACGGTTCCCGTCGGCGCCACGCTCACGATCCAAGCCGGCACACTGGTGCTGATCGACGGCGTAACATCGGGTACGGCGGGCTTTGACATCGATGTGCTCGGCAGCGTGCAGTCGCTGGGCACCGCGTTCGCCCCGGTTACCTTCACCACGCCGACCTACGGGGACACGCTCGGTTGGGGCGAGATCCATCACGCCAACGCTGCTGCATCCCTCTATCAATATACAGAAGTGCTGCGTACCGGCCGCGCGCCGGGGCAAGGCCACACAGGCGCCGGCCCGGCCTTCAACGTCAGCGGTTCGACGATCGTCTTCGACCACAGCTCGATCAGCGACAACATCGGCAAGATCATGCAGTCGGGCAGCGGTTCGAACCTCACATTCCGCGACAGCCTGTTGGCCCGAGCGGTCATGGGCCCGGAGATCGCCAACACCGCGCTGCTGTTCGAGAACAGTTTCATCCAGACGATGCACAACGGCGACGACGCTGACGGCATCTATCTGCACGACCAGCAGCCGGGTCAGACGATCGTGCTCCGCGGGGGCGCCGTGGCCGACACCTTCGACGACGGCATCGACACCCTGAGTTCGACCGTGCTCATCGAGAACATGGTCGTCCGCAGCACGAACGACAAGGGCCTCAGCGTCTTCAACGGCGACGTGTCGGTCCGCAACAGCCTCTTCGCCGAAAACGGCCTTGTGGCCGAGGACGGCACCTCAGTCGCCATCTCCGGCAAAAGCAACAACAACACGACCACCACAATCTATCTCGACGGCGTGACGGTCTACAGCGACACGATCGCCATTCAGGCTCGTCGCAAAACCGTCACCAGCGGCGATGTGATCACCTACCACGTCAAGAACTCGATCCTCGTCGCGCCGCAACCATTAGACATCAGTTCCGCCGTTGCGGGATTGCCGACAGGCAACTTCTTTATCGACTACACCGACACGTTCGGCGACACTGCCGGCTACACAATCGTCGGCGGCAACAACATCAACGCCGACCCGCTGTTCCTCAGTGCAGCCGATCACGACTACCGCCTGGCCGCCGGCTCACCGGCCATCAATGCAGGCGATCCGGCCGGTCGGCCCGACTCGGACGGTTCGCGGGCCGACTTGGGCGCGCGGCCCAGCGGCGCAACCGGCGTCTACGCCCCGCAAACCATCACGGGCGGACACATCACCGTCAATACGCTGCTGTATCCGGAAGCCGGCCCGTACCGCATCACCGGCGACGTGATCGTCGACCCGGGCGTTACTCTGACCATCTTGCCTGGCACCACGGTGTTTTTCGACGCCGGCGCGGGACTGACCATCAACGGCCGGCTGGCGGCCGAGGGCACGGCGGACAAATTGATCCGCCTGACGGCCTATCCCGGCGAGGGCTATTGGGACGGCATCCACTTCCAGAACACGATGGAGGACAACCGCATCACGTATGCGATCGTCGAGTACGGCGAGGGTGTGTACGGGGCCGGCGGCGACAACGCGATGATCGGCGTCACCAACTCGCGGCTGCTGCTCGACCACGACACGTTCGACCACGCCCGCTATCGCCGCATCCGCACGGTCAACTCGTCGCTGACGGTCACCAACTCGACGTTCACCGACTTGTTCGGCCCCGGCGAAGCGCCGCTGACGAACAACCGCAGCGAGCAAATCTGGGGCAGCAACGCGCCCAACGGCGGCTGGATTCTCATCCAAAACAACGTTTTCGGCACGACCAAGGGACACAACGACATTATCGACCTCAATGGCGGGCATCGCGCCGCCGGCGCGCCAGTGCCGCGCATTCTCGACAACGTGTTCCTCGGCGGCGGCGACGACGCCCTCGACCTCGAAGGCGACTTCGTCATCGAAGGCAACACGTTCATGCACTTCCACAAGGATCCGCTTTATCACACGACCGAGTCGGGCGAAGCCAATGTCATCTCGGCCGGCGACGCAGCCAACGTCGGCTACGACTACCTCATCGCCCGCAACGTCTTCTACGACATCGACCACGCGGTTCTTATCAAGGACGGCTCCACGCTCAGTTTCCTGAACAACACGGTCGTCAATGTGACTGCCGGAAAGGCGGCGATCTACTTCGACGTCGTCGGGGATTCCGCCGGCGCCGGGCGCGCGGCGCACCTCGACGGCAACATCTTCGACGACGTTCCCCTCCCCATCGATCTCACGGTGCGCAGCGGCGCGCCCACGCCGACACTGACCGTCAACCGCTCGGTCATCGCTTCGGCTTGGCACGGCTACGGGACGGGCAATACGGCCGAGAATCCGCGGCTGGTCGATCCCGCTGGCGGCGACTTCCGTCTCCGCCCCGGTTCGCCCGCCCTAAACGCCGGGCCCAACGGCCTGAACATGGGCGCCAAAGTTGCCGGCGGCGCGTCGCTCGCCGGTGAGCCGGAAGCGATCACGCGGCTGACCTCCGCAGCGATTACAGTCGGCGGTCCGGGCATCACGCACTACAAGTACTTCGTCAACACGATCGGCGATTGGGCTGCCGCGCCCGAGTATCCGGTGGCCGTCCCGCTGTCGCTGACGGGACTGCCTGACGGCACCTACGTTGTTTACGTCGTAGGCAAGAACCTAATGGGCCAGTGGCAATCAACGCCTACCGCCTCACAAACTTGGACCGTCGCGGCGGCGCGGCAGCACGTGCGGATCAACGAAGTGCTTGCCCGCAACACGGCGGCGGTCGCCGTCGGGACCACGTACCCAGACATGATCGAACTGTTCAACGACGGGGGCGCGGCCATCGATCTGGGCGGCATGAGCATTTCCGACGACCCCGATGTGCCGGCGAAGTTCGTCTTCGCCGCCGGCACGGTGCTCGCTCCGGGCGATTTCCTGGTACTCTATGCCGACAACAAAGACGGGCCGGGCATTCACCTGGGTTTCGCACTCGATGGCGATGGCGACGGCGTCTATCTGTTCGGCGCCGAACCGGCCCCGTTGACGCCGCGCCCGCTGGTGGATTCAGTCGTCTTCGGACCGCAGATCGTCGACCTGTCGATCGGCCGCGTGGGGCACAATGCGGCGTGGGCACTGACGCAGCCCACCTTCGGCGCGGCGAACATCGCTCAGCGCACCGGCGATCCAACCACGATGATGCTCAATGAATGGTTCGCCAGCGGCAACGTCCGTTTGGTCGATGACTTCATTGAACTCTACAACCCCGATCCATTGCCGGTTCTTCTGGCGGGCCTCTCGCTGACCGACAACGCGCTCAGCCAACCGGGCGAGCATGCCATCGGGGCATTGAGCTTCGCGGCCAGCGGCGGCTTCGCGGCTTTCAAGGCCGACGGCAACACCGACAAAGGCCTCAATCACCTCGGCTTCCGCCTCGATGCGCGCCAGGAGTGGCTCGGCCTGTTCGACGCCGATCTCAAGCTGCTCGACCGCGTTCTGTACTTTGACCAAACCGCGGATTATTCGCAGGGCCGCAGTCCCGACGGCGCGGGCCAGCCCTACCAGTTCTTCGGCCTGCCGACGCCCGGGGTAGCCAATGCCGCGCTGCCGGCCCACACCGCGCTGTTGGACGGCCTGCGCATCACCGAGATCATGTATAATCCGGCCGGCGACAACGACTGGGAGTACATCGAGCTGAAGAACATCGGTGCGACGACGCTCGACCTGACTGGCGTGCGGCTCGGCGGCGGCGTCAACTTCACCTTCGGAGCCATGCAGTTGGCCCCAAATCAGTACGTGGTCGTCGCCCGCGATGTCGCGAAGTTCGCCGCGCGGTATGGTTCCGGCATCAACTTGGCGGGGCAATATGACGGCAGCCTCAACGACGGCGGCGAGGAAATCGTCTTGCAACTGCCCGATCCGTATGCGGCCGCAATCCTGCGATTCAACTACAACAATACCTGGTATCCGGCGACCGACGGCGGCGGCTACGCGTTGACGGTGATCGACACCGGCGCGTTGCCGGCCGCATGGGATGGATCAGCCAATTGGCAGACGGGCACGATTCTGGGCGGCTCCCCCGGCCGCGCCGACGCCGCTACGGTCGTCCCAAGCATCGTCATCAACGAGGTGCTCGCCCACACCGACGAGCCCTACGCCGATGCCATTGAGCTCTTCAACACCACCGACCAGGCGATCGACATCACCGGCTGGTGGCTCAGCGACGACGCCGGCAACTTTCGGAAGTTCCAGATTCCTGCGTTGCCCGACGGCGCGCCGCGCATCCTGGGCGCTCATCAGTACGTTGTCTTCTATCAGGGCCATTTCGAAAACCACGTGCTCGTCTCCGATCCCGTTTACGAGTTCGGCGGAAGCGGTCCCGGCGACTTCGCCTTGAACTCGTATCTCGGCGATCAGGTGTGGCTGGCAGCCGGCGACGCGGCGGGCAACGTCACGCAGGTGGTCGATTACGTTCAGTTCGGTCCCTCGGCCAATCCGCGAATCGCCGGCGTCGCTCATCCCGAATCGTTCGGCCGCTGGTCGGCCGATCCGGCCAATCTGTGGAAGGGGACGCTCTATCCGCTGGCGGCCCCCACGCTTGGCCAGGCCAACAACGCGGCCGACAACGGCCCGCGCGTTGGCCCGCTGCTGATCAGCGAATTGATGTACAATGTCGGCCCGGTGGCCAACGCGAGCGACCTGGAGTTCGTCGAGATTTACAACCCGACCTCCACCGCCGTCGATCTCCACCGCTGGCGTCTTTCCGGCGGTGTCGACTTCGACTTCTCAACCCTCGCGCCGGCCGACCGCACGATCGGCGCGCGCCAAACGCTGGTCGTCGTGTCGTTCGATCCGAATGATCCCGCGAACGCCGGCCGGCTGACCGCGTTCCGCAGCCATTACGGCATCGGAACCGCCGTGAAGATCGTAGGGGGCTTCTCGGGTAAGCTCAGCGACCTGGGCGAAACGGTGCGACTGCTCGATTACGACGAGCCCCCTCTGGAAGACCCGTCCCTCTATCCGTCGTTGTTGGAAGACGAAGTGGCTTATAGCAACACCTGGGGAGCCAACGGCACCGGCCAGTCGCTGCACCGCAACGGCTCGGCCTATTGGGGCCACGATCCGGCAAGTTGGACCGCGGCCGCGGCAACGCCGGGCACGGCCGAAGCGTCGTCGCCCCGCATCGTCGCACGCAAGCTTTTCTACAACCGATCAGGCTACGACGGCGGCAGTGCGGCGGCCAACGCGGCCGACGACGGTGCGATCGCAATCGACAAGATGGCCCTGCTGCCAGGCGGCGCAGCGACGCTGGCGAACTACTCGAACTATGCCCGCGGTCTCAACGGCATCATGATCGACCTTGCCGGTGCGCCCAATGCGGCCGCAATTACCGCGGCCGACTTCACATTCAAGGTCGGCAACGACGATACGCCCGACGAGTGGACTGCGGCTCCGGCGCCGGCGAGCGTCAGCGTTCGGCTCGGCGCGGGCGTCGGCGGCAGCGACCGGGTGACGATTATCTGGAGCGACAACGCCATTGAGAACCAATGGCTGCAAGTAACGGTCAAGAACACTGCCAATACCGGCCTCGCGGTCGCCGACGTATTCTATTTCGGCAACGCCATCGGCGAAAGCGGCGACAGCCCGCTCAACACCGCTGTCGATCTGTACGACGAGCAGGCCGTTTTGGCCCATTTCACGGCCAGCGGCGCGACCACGATCGCCGACCCCTTCGACTTCAACCGCGACGGAGTGGTGAACGACACCGACAAGTCCGTGGTGCAAGCCAACCACAGCGGAGCAACACCGCTTGTGTTGCTGGGCCGCTCGTTGGTGTTCAGCGCCGCCGCCGGCGTCTGGACCGACGCCGGCCTGACGCTGCGACTGACGGATGACGGTTTGCTCCACCTGTATCGAACCGGAACCACGATTGACGCCGTGGCGCCGGTGGCGGCCAGCAGCGTCAACGGCATCCAAATCACCGGCCGCAACAATCTGTTCGATACACTGACCATCGACTTCGGCGGCGGCAGCCCGCTTCCCAACAGCGGCCTCAGCTTCAACGGTGGTGCGGGCGCCAACACGCTGTCGATTGCCGCCGCTACGCGCAGCGACACGCTAACGATGAGCGCCTCACAGTTGTTCGTCAACGGCGCGCCGGCCGTGAACGTGGCGAACGTGCAGAATTACCGCTTCGACTTGGGCGCCGGCGTGTTCGACCTCGGCGGCGAGGCACGCGCCGTCGGCGACCTCACGCTAGTCAGCGGCCAGATTATCAATGGAACACTGAATGCCGCCTCTTACACGATCCTCGGCGGCACGGTCAGCGCCTCGCTCGGCTCGGCCCCGATCACAAAGCAATCGGCCGAAACAGCCACGGTGACAACGCCCGTCGCCGCCACCACGCTCGACGTGCAAGATGGCCAATTGAAGGCGCCAACCATCGTGGCCGACACTTTAACAATCGGCTCGGGCGCGAAGTTGCAACTCACCGGCAGCGGCACGAGCGTCGTCAACTTCCTGAGCATATTCAGCCCTTCCGGCGGATTCGACTGGGCCGCGACGGACGCGGCGCCGCCTGTCGTCGTCGCGGCCAGCGAGCCGGCCGGCCCGACCGTATTGGCCGCCTCGCCGGAGCATGTCGCGCAGCCCGCGACCGTCACCGCGGTCGGTCCGGGCAATGCCGCATTGTTGACTGCCGACATCGAAATCCCGCTCGCGCTGTCGGACCGTTGCTCGGTCGATCTGGTCGAAACCGTTGATCTGTCGTGGGTCGGTATCAAGGCAAACGGCGGCACGCTGAGCCCGGCCGAAGCGTCGTGGACGACAACTCGCGGCGACGTGGCGCTGTGGATGGCCGCCTACGCCGAAGAGACGCGGCGAGCCGAACAGCAAACGTGGCGACTGGCAGACATCGAAGAATCGATTGCCCAGTTCGCTCCCGCGCGGAAAACACTGCCGCCGTGGGCGTTCGGACGCCCCGACCGCTTGCGTGTGACAATGAAGTCGGCCGTGGACCGTTAGCCGAAATACCGCACCCGATCAGCAAATTCTCGAGCTGCTCAAATCGCCTAAGTGGTTATTGCCACGACACTTCGATGAAAACGCCGGCTCGCAGCACGTCGACAGACCGCAACGGCCGGGGCATGGCGAACTCCGAAGTCCGGCGGCAGAGTGCCGCACAAAGAATGACCGACATAAGCCCATTCGCCGCTGCGGCTTATGCGCGAAAAGTTGAAGACATCCAAGACTCTACAAGAATCGTCAACGGAGAGGACAGGATTCGAACCTGCGGACCGGTTTCCCGGTCACGGGTTTAGCAAACCCGCGCTATAGACCACTCAGCCACCTCTCCCGATCGAAAACACAAGCTTGATCAACGCCCAGCACTGCTTCCGCTGCTCCGCGGCAAAGCGCACCGATTTCGGCCACCCCAGCAGCTTCGAGCGGATCGTCCAACCTTCGGTATGATACCCCCGATTTGGGATTCCGTAAAGTGGCCGTCGCCTCGGGCAGCTCGGCCGGTCTTTTGAACTCAATTGCGGTTGTACCGCATTTGAATAGGCGCAGCGTCTTCCTTGTTCAGCCGTTCTGACTTCCAGGCACGTGCCTTCGCGCGCGTCGTTGCCCGGCAAGATGGGAAGACTGCGAGATTCAATCACAGGACAGCCGCAGACAATTACCGAGATGCGACGGCAAAGCGGCAAGAAATCGGCTTTCCTCACTTTGCCTGTTCTCGCTACAATTCGCCGTTGAATGGGGCGACTCGTCGCGGCATGGCCGTCAGCCGGCAACGGTTTGATGGGCATCGCGTCCCGTTGAACGGCGATTGGGCTACAAGTTTATCAGCCGTAAGGTTATCGGCCGGGCAGACGGCTGCCGATCGCCTCTGAGGGCAAGATGCGAAAAGAAGCACCGTTTTCAATGTGTCGTGTCTTCTTCCAAGCGATTGCGCAACCGGTGTTCGACAGGTCCGCACAACAACGAAAGTGGCCGCCGGTGCAGCCTTGCGGTCGATTGCGTGCATCGCCCGCTTGGGCCGCTATTTCGTTTTCCGCGGTTTCGTTGGGATTGGGTAGTTTTCGCTTATCGCAAGCAACAGCACTTGCGACGACGCAGGACATAAGGGTTCAGGGATGACCACACGCACCGGATCGCGCAAGCATTTTCGCTTCTGGCGGAACAAGTATCGGGAGGATGCGGCCTACGACGCCCCTCCGCGCCGACGTCCGCGTCGCGGGTGGTTGAGAACGATTCTGCTGCTTTCCGTTCCTTTGGTGCTGTTGTTCTGGTTTCTCCCGACAATCGTTGCGCATTCGCCGCTGCTGCCTTGGTTGGTGAGTCGGTCGCTGGCCGATCGCGGGCCGTCCGTCGAGATCGGCTCGGCTTCGCTGGGCTGGTTTTCACCGATCGAACTGCGTCAGGTGGTTATTGGAAAATCGAACGACAAGCCGGCCGCAGAAATACCTCGGATTGTCAGCAGCAAGTCGCTTTTCGGTTTGATCACCGATCGCGCATGGCTGGGCAGCTTTCGTCTGGAAAAGCCGAAGATCGCGGCCATTTGGCGGAAGGACGGCAGCAACTGGGAAGACATCGTGGCGCCGTGGATGCAGCCGAGCGAGCCATCGGAGCCGGTCGCCCTGGAAATCGAGATCGTCGATGGCACCATCGAGTGGATCGACCAAGCCCGTCAACAATCGTGGCGGATCGAGTCGGTCGAAGCGGCATGCGCGCTTTCGCGCGACCGTCCGCAACTGATCGACGTGCGGGTTTCGGGACGCGTTGCCGATCGCGAACCGGGCAAGTTCGAAGGCAAGATTTCGATGCGGCAGACCGAGTCGGGACAGTTCAGCCTGACGACTGAAGCCCTGCCGCTGGCGCTGGCCGACGCGCCGCTGTCGCGGTTTTCCAGCGGCTGGCAGGTGGCCGGACGACTCGACGGCGCCGTGCTCGGACAATGGGGCGGCTCGGCCGAAAAGGTCTCGGCACAGGCCGACATGAAAACCCGCGGCTTTGCCCTCAAAGGCGAACCACTGAAAGACGAACGGATCGCCCTGAACCAATTGGAATTGATCGTGCGCGCCGAAGGAAAAGGCCGAACGGTTGACATCCCGCGGGCGCAGATCAACAGCGAATTGGGGCGATTGCACCTTTCGGGCAGCGTCGATTTGGCCAAGTTCGAAACGGCCGGATTGACCGACGCGCTGTTGTCCCAACAAGGCGAATTACAGGGCGAACTCGACCTGGCGCGTCTTGCGGCATTGCTGCCCGGCACGCTGCGGATTCGGCCGGAAACGAAGCTGACCTCGGGCAAGGTGGAAATGAGCCTTCAAAGCCGTCGCG
Organism: Thermoguttaceae bacterium; assembly: GCA_029975295.1. Classification (GTDB taxonomy): domain Bacteria; phylum Planctomycetota; class Planctomycetia; order Pirellulales; family Thermoguttaceae; genus JARKPK01. The sequence goes on from JARKPK010000176.1 coordinate 27,907, forward strand.
GCGAACAGGGCATGCAATGGCTCGCCTCCGCGCAGGCGGCAAACATCGCGGCGGTGGACCGTGGCCGCGACATCCGCTGGGACAAGCCGATCAGCATGCGGATCGACGCCCGCCAGTCGCCGCGGGGCTTTGTCATCGACCTGTTGAGTTGCGAATCCGACTTCTTGCGGGTCAACGCGGCCGGCGATTTCGACGATTTGGCCGGCAACGCGCAATTCGAGCTTGAAAAGCTGGTCGCGCAGCTTGAACAGTTCGTCGATCTGACCGATTTTCGCTTGAGCGGCCAGGGGTGGGCGCGCGGTCGATGGAAGAAGCTCGCCAATGGCGACTTCGATTCGACCTTCGACTTGGAGGTGATTCAGTTGGGCTTCCGTCTGCCCAGCGGAACGCAATGGAACGAACCGAACATTTCGCTCACCGTCTCCGCCCGAGGCCGAACCGATTGGGCCGCATGGACGAGGGCGACTCGAATCGACCGATTCGACCTTGAGGCCCGCACGTCCGCGGAAAACCTGATTGTGCGCACCACTGCGCCGGTCGTCGATATTCAAGGGGCTTGGCCGCTCGACCTGCGGTTCGCCGGCAAGCTCGAGGGTTTGCTGTCGCGAGCAGCCTCGTTCGTCTCAGTCGAGCCTTGGCAAGCGCGGGGCGCCTTGGCGATTTCGGCCGCCGGCAGCGTGTCGGCCGAAGGGGCGCACCTGCGCGATCTGAGGGCAACGGCCGAATCGGTCCAGCTGACCGGCCCATCGCTCGACATCGCGGAACAGAAGATCGAATTGACCGCCGCCGGCTCGTGGCAAAGGAAGTCGGGACAAGTCCAAATCCCGTCGCTCACGCTTGCTTCGAGCGCGCTGACGGTCCGCGGGGAGAATTGGACGATAGCGGCGACCGAGGGCAAGTTTGCGCCTTCGGGGCAAGCAAGTTTCCAGGCCGATCTGGCGAGGGTGGCGGCATGGTTTCCGGCCAAGTCGCCCAATCCGCCCCAAATCGCCGGTGCGGCCGTTGGGGTGCTGAAGTTCGCTTCGCCGGGTGCGGCGACGCGGCTTCAGTTTGATGCCGACATCAACCAACTGACCATCCGCGACCAAACAGGTGTTGTGTTCAATGAGCCGCGAATCCACTTCGCGGCCGCCGGAGACTGGGACCGATCGATGGGCATGCTTCGCATCGAGCGCGGCGAACTCGCCTCCAGCGCGGTCTCGTTGGGCATGGGCGGCACCCTGACGACGACAACGACGCAGTCGAGTGTTGTGACGACTGCGGCCGCCGCAACAACTCCGCCCGCAAAAGCAACAGCGGCAACCTCGGCATCGCTTTCGGGCGCGTGCAATTACGATCTGGACCGTCTCACGCTGTTGCTGCGCCCCTTCATCGGCCCGCAAATGCAATTCAGCGGCCGGCACTCGGCCCAATGGAATTATCAGGGCGGGCTGAACCCGGCCGAGGGGCGAGGGGAAATCGCCCTGCCCTGGCAATCGGCAATGCTCTTCGGATTCCCCATCGGCGCAGGAACACTCCGCGCTCGATTGGGAGACGGCTGGGTGACGTGCGAACCGTGCGAAGTGCCCGTCAGCGGCGGCAAAGTCGTGCTGGCCCCTCGCGTGTCGCTCGGCCCGAAGTACGAGCTGCTGATGCCGGCCGGCAAATGCATGGAACAGGTGCAGATTACGCCCGAGATGTGCGCGCGGGCGATGATGTACGCATTGCCCGTGCTGGCCGAAGTGACCGAGGCGCAAGGGTCCTTCTCGGTTGAGCTGGAAGGCGCCCGCATTCCGCTGAACGATCCGGCGCAAAGCGACATTGCCGGGCGCATCCTCATTCACTCGATCGACGTCGGCCCCGGCCCATTGATCCGCGAATTGGCCCTGTTGCTGGGCCGCGCGGTCCCGGGCAAACTACGGCGCGAGTCGGTGGTTCCATTCCGCATGGTCCAAGGCAGGGTATATCATCAGGGTATGGAGCTGATCTTCCCCGACATCACCATCCGCACCCAAGGTTCCGTCGGACTCGATCAGTCGCTTGCGTTGTTGATTGAAATGCCCCCGCCGCCCAAATGGATCGAGGCCTTGGGCAACACGCCCGCCGCAGCGGCCCTGAAGAATCAAACGCTCCGCATCCCCTTGGCCGGCACGCTGAGTCGGCCCGCGCTCGATCGCAAGGCGGTGGACGACTACAATCGGCAGTTCCTGCGCAATGCGGCGGGCAACGTGATCGACGACGTGCTCAACCGCCAACTCGATCGCTTGCTCGCCCCACCGAAACGGTAGCGACTGCCCGCGACCGACTGTTGCCGGTAACAACGGCGCCCGACCGAGCGTTGCGACACGGCCGGTGAAAACGGCGTTCCTCCATCAACAAGGGGGCCGCCCGCCGATGCGCGGGCCGAAGACGGCCGCAACGGGTCTCCAAGCCATCACCAGGAATTGAGGAGCCGATGAAGGTTGTTTTGCTGGGCACGGCGGGGTATCACCCCAACGAGCGGCGGCATACGTCGTGCATCCTCCTGCCCGAGGCCGGGGTGATGCTCGATGCGGGCACGGCATTGTTTCGAGCGGGCAAACGGCTGCAAGGCGCTTCGCTCGACATTTTTCTCACCCACACGCATCTCGACCACGTTGTCGGACTCACCTATCTGTTCGACTTGGTCCGAGAGCACCCGCTCGATGCCATTCGCGTTCACGCGGCGCCCGATAAGTGCCGAGCGATCGACGAACACCTGCTCTCTCCCCTGCTCTTTCCGGCCAAGCTTCCGTTTGGGCTCCGGCCCTTGCTCGGCCCGATCGAACTGGCCCGGGGAGGCTGCTGTCGGTCTTTCGACTTGGCTCACCCCGGCGGGGCACTGGGATTTCGCCTCGACTGGCCCGGCCGTTCGCTGGCCTACGTGACGGACACTATGGCCGATCCGACGGCCGCCTATGTGGAGCAAATCCGCGGAGTTGATCTGCTGATTCACGAGTGCTACGCCAACGACGACCAACAGGAATTCGCCCGACAAACCGGCCATAGTTGGCCCAGCGCCGTGGCACAAACAGCCGCTGCCGCCCGAGTCGGCCGCCTGGTGTTGACTCATCTGAACCCTTTGCTCGACACATCTTCTTCCGTTTGGCTCGAGGCCGCTCGTCGGCGATTCCCGAACCTTATCGTCGCCGAAGACGAAGTGGAGATCGACTTGGGGTGATGTTGAGCCAACGCGTCTTGATTGCTTAGCCCACCGGATCGGCGCGGCTCGCCCAATCGGGGCGCTCGTCGCCCCGCTGGGCGGCCCCTACCCCGCGCGGTTTACGGGCGACTTTCGCATTGCAACTCCAAGAAGGCATCCACTTCGTCAGCAAACGGCGATCCACCACCGCCCTCACGTGTCGCTTTCAACGCTGCGGCCGCGGCTGCCAGACGAACGCAACGGGCGATCGAAAGGCCGCGAGCCAAGCCCGTGCAATACGCGCCGTGAAAAACGTCGCCGCAGCCGGTCGTGTCGACAACGGGAACCGAGTACGACGGTTGATGGCTCGGCGCCCTGCCCGGGCTGTCGCACCACCAGCATCCTTCAGCCCCGCAAGTCACCACCACCGCCCGACGCGACACGGAAAACAGCGATCGGCAAGCCTCGGCGGGATCGTCGCGGCCGCACAATTGCCGCGCGAATCGGATCGACACGACCAGATGCTCGATCTCGTCGAGCAACTCATCAAAGGGGCCTTCGGCACGGCGTTCAATGTCGGCCGCCACGGCGACGCCGATCGCCTTTGCCGCACGAACCGCCCGGAGCGTGCCGGCGGGATTGTGGTGATCGATCAGCAACACCCGGACACCGGACAACACGCTGTGCCAATTTGTTTCATCACCCGGTCCGAGCAAACCGCTCGAACTGCTAAGCACCGTGCGCGTGCGGTTCTGCATATCGACAATGATCGTCGAATGCGCCGGCCGGGCCGAGGCGTTCCTCTCGGCCAGCGTCAGATCCACCCCTTCGCGGCGCAACTCGTCGGCCGCGATACGCGAAAGATCATCGTCGCCCAACGTGCCGGCATAGGCGACCGAAGCCCCCAAACGCGCCGCAGCAATCAAGGCGTTTCCGGCCAAACCGCCCGCTTGACGCAATCGCCGCAGCAGGCGGACCTTGGCGTCGGGCTTGGGATACTCGGGCACATAAAGCAGATCGTCAACGGCCAACGCTCCGATTGCCACCAAGTCGTAACCTTGCATCGTCATCGTCCAACGATCAACGCAGTGGAACCGACCACCGCCGTTTCCAGACTCATGCCGTGCGTCCCGGTTGCCGCCCGCCGGGCCGCGCCCCTGACGACAAAACGGAACAACACCTCGGGGCAGCATAACCGCCGCTCAACGGCGAGACAACACGTCGGCTGAGCTTGGCCGGGGCGGTGCACATGGAGCAAGAAAAAGAACGACAGGCCGTCGGATGCCCTTGGGCCCCGGCGGCCTGTCAACCCCTGGAAACCGTTGACAATTCGGATCGATCAGGCGAGCTGCGTTTGATCAAGCCGATCGTTCGCGCTCGCTGGCCCGTGCGGCGGGGAGCCGCGCGGGGTTCGTCGGCGCTAGAAGGTGAAGATCATGTCGAAGCCGCCCGACCACTGGCTGCTGGAGTTGCCGCGGTTGAACGGCCGATCGTTGACGATCGGGCCGTCATACGTGTCGTAGC
>JARKPK010000006.1 GCA_029975295.1 Thermoguttaceae bacterium
CGAGACGGGCTATCACACCTTCCGCGTCGGTTGCTACGCCGAGATTGTCGCCCGGCATTTGGGCATGGGCGTCGATTTCTGCGCGTTGATCCGCGACGCCGCCACGCTGCACGACATCGGCAAGGTGGCCATTCCGGATCGCATCTTGCTCAAGCCCGGCAAGCTCGACGAGGCGGAGTTCGCCGCCATGAAGCGCCATTGCGAATATGGGCGGAACGTGTGCGCCCCGCAACAACGCCCATCGCTGCCGTCACTGCCGACGATCAGCCATACCGCCTTGGGCAGGCACATCGCGGGAACGTGCAGCTCGCCGTTGATGCGGATGGCCGCCACGATCGCGTTCACGCATCACGAACGCTGGGACGGCACCGGCTACCCCTCCGGATTGAAACAACGCGAAATCCCCATTGAGGGCCGAATCACCTCCGTGGCCGACGTGTTCGACGCCCTGACGACCACGCGGCCGTACAAGTCCGCTTTCAGCATCGATCATTCGCTCGACATCATTAGCCAGGGGCGGGGCACCCAGTTCGATCCGGAAGTGCTCGACGCGTTTTGGGCGGGCATCGAGCAGGTGCTGGCCGTTTACTACCAGTACAATCCGGAAGCCACCGCTTCGAGCATCGCTTGCCGCGAGCCGGCATGGATCGGTTCGGACATTTGACATTGTGCAATGCCCCGGGGGCAACGCGATGAGCGAAGATGTAATCCGCGGCGCGTTCGGTCTGATCGCCGCCGAAGAAGGACCGCCCGCTGAAGACTGCTGGCGCCGCGTGCTGCTGGTGGACGACGATCCGACGATCCTCCGCTTCGTCGGGGCCGTGCTCAAAAGCGCGGGTTACGAAGTATGCACCGCGGCCGATGGTCTCGAGGCCGTGGCCGCCATCGAGGAAGTCGCACTCGACTTTTTGATTACCGACTGGCGCATGCCCAACTTCGACGGCATCGAGTTGTGCCGCTGGGTGCGTCAGGCTCGGCTGCCCCATTACATCTACACGATCGTGATGACCGCCCGGAGTGAAGTCCGGCACATGGTCGAGGCGATCTCTGCCGGGGCCGACGACTTCTTCCCCAAACCCGTCCGCCCCGGCGAACTGCTTTCGCGCATGCAGGCGGGCACGCGGATTTTGGAGCGCGAGCGACGTTTGCTTTTTCTTTCGCGCCACGACGAATTGACCGAGCTCTACAATCGCCGCGCATTCTATGCCGTCGGCCGCGAGCGATGGGAAGAGACCGCCGCCACAGCCGCGCCGCTATCCTGTGGGATGCTCGACCTGGATCACTTCAAACGCGTCAACGACGAACTGGGCCATGCCGCGGGCGACAGCGCGTTGGCCGCCGCGGCCGCGGTGCTGCGTCAATCGTTGCCCGAACGAACGATCGCCGGACGGCTCGGGGGCGAAGAGTTCTGCGTGCTTCTGCCCGAATACACGCTAAGCCAAGCCTGCGCCTGGGCGAACGCCTTGCGCAACCGCCTGGCCGAGGCCGTGATCTGTTGCGAGGGCGGAACCTTGTCGATCACCGTCAGCGCCGGTGTGGCCGAACGGACGCCCGACACGGCCAACTTCGAACAACTGCTCGATCGCGCCGACCGCGCACTGCTCCAAGCCAAACAGCAAGGCCGCAACTGCGTCTGCTGCTGCGGCCCGAGCGACTGCGGTTGACCGGCGCGCTTGTCCACCTTCTTCCGCCTGAACGCCGCGGCCAGCGGCTGAGCGGGTAGGAAGACACGCATTGCCCGCGTCGCGCCGCCTGCTTGGCCCGTGAGCGACCCCAACGCAAAGGCGCGAAGATGTTCACCGCGTGAACGCGCCGGGAGGGAAGGCGGCCGAGCAACGCGACTCGGCAGAGCAACGGCTTATCGCAGCAGCGCGGTGAATCGTTCGTAGGCCGCGTCCCACGCTTCGCCCGGTTGCGGCTCGAAGGTTTCCACGGCGAAGCTGCGCGCGATGATCTCGCGGGCCTCGGGAATCGAGCTAACCGCCCCAGCGGCAATCGCCTGCATCATCACGTTGCCGATGGCCGTCGCCTCGACCGGCCCGGCCACCACCGCCCGGCCGGTGGCGTCGGCCGCCATCTGGCACAAGCGGCGGTTCTTCGTGCCGCCGCCGACGATATGGATCGTTTCGATCCGCTTGCCCGAAAGCTGCTCGCACATCGCCAGCACGTGGCGGAACTTCAGCGCCAAACTCTCCAGCGCGCAACGGATGACCGCGCCCTGATCGTGCGGCGCCTCTTGGCCGGTGCGGCGGCAGAACTCGCGAATGGCCGCCGGCATGTCGGCCGGGGCGAGGAAGTCGGGTGCATCGGGATCGATGAAGCACCGCAGCGGCGGAGCGGCCGCGGCCGCCAAGGTCAGGTCGTCCCAACTGAGCGTTTCGCCCGCTTGGCTCCAGATCCTTCGACACTCTTGCACCAGCCACAGCCCGCAAATGTTCTTCAGCAGCCGCGTGGTGCCGCCCACGCCGCCTTCGTTGGTGAAGTTCAGCCGCGCCACTTCGTCGTTGATGATCGGTCGGGGCACTTCCAAACCCATCAGCGCCCAAGTGCCCAGGCTGATATAGCACCAACCGCCCGAGGCCGCTGCCGCGCCTCGCGCCGGAACGGCCAACACGGCGCTGGCCGTATCGTGCGTTCCCGGCAGAACGACCTCCGTATGCGGCAATCCCAGCTCGGCGGCCAAGGCGGGCCGCAACTTGCCCAGCCGAGTGCCGGGCGGGTTGATCGGCCCGAGGATTCGCGTGGGTAGCCCGAACCGCTCGAGCAGCGCAAAGGCCCAATCGCCGCGCGCCGGGTCGAAGAACTGCGAGGTGCTGGCGTCGGTCATTTCGTTGCTCCGCTCGCCCGAAAGGAGCCAGTGGAACAAGTCGGGCATCATCAGCAGCGACTGGGCCGCCTCGAGCAACGAGGAGTTGGCCCACTTCATCGCCAGCAGTTGATACAACGTGTTCAGTTGCATGAACTGCAATCCGGTATGGCGGAAGATCTCTTCGCGGGGCACCTCCGCAAACGCGCGTTCCATGGCGCCGTTGGTGCGGCGGTCGCGGTAGTGGTAGGGGTTGCCCAGCAGCTCGTCGTTGCGGCCGAGCAGGCCGAAGTCCACGCCCCAGGTGTCCACTCCGACGCTGACCAGTTGCCCCTTCGCGGCGGCCGCGGCGGCGCGGATCCCTTGGCGCACGTGCGACCATTGGGTCAGCAGGTCCCAATAAAGCGAGCCGGCGGCCTCGACCGGCCCGTTCTCGAACCGATACACCTCTTGCAATTCGAGCCGTCCCTCGGCCAGCAGTCCGAGGATGTGCCGTCCGCTGGAAGCCCCCATGTCCACCGCCAAGAAGATCTGATTGGCCATAATCGAACCCGCTGGAAAGAGGGAATAACAGGGAAGAACGCCGACCGCACCGCACAAAACCGCTTGGCTGCCGCAGGCGAAATGCGCACGACGGCCTCTGGCTTATCGGCCCGGCACCCTCGGGGCTGCCGGTGCTCGGCCGAAACACGACCAATTCGTTGCCGAGGCGTTCCTATCGTGTTCGTTGCTTCTGAAGCGGTCAAGTAGGTGGCCGAAAGGAACAACGCAAAGGTGGCTGGGGCGTTTCCGAACCACGCGAAGCGCTCGGCCACAGCGGAACGAGGTCCCGTTGGCGGCGTCAGGCATAGTGCTGCGGGATCGATCCGGCTGCGGCCGAAGCGATAGTGGACTGATATTAGCGATTTAGTTATAATTATAGTGCCGATGGTTCGTTGGATAGGTTCTTTTTGGTTCGGCTGCCTACTGTTTTCTTTGGGGGGAGTTGTGCAACGGGGCCGACCTTCGATTGGCCTGGGTTGTCGGGATCAGCGCGAGCCCGCCGTTGCGGTGAGTCTCTAAGGATTATTAGGTCGGCAGTCGTGGGCCTGGGCGGGCCGAATCATTGGTTGTGCGTCGAACGCCGGCAGCGCTACTTGCCGGGGTCGGTCGCTGTAATGCCGGCGATTTCGCCTTTTTTTGCAAACCCGGGCCTATCGGCGACGGGGATTTTCGGCCCCTTGGGGTGATGACCCTGTCGCGGGAGTACGCGTTGATGAAGATTTCGGCCAAGACGGAGTACGCGTGTGTGGCCATGCTGGAGTTGGCGGCCCACTATTCCACCGGTCAGCCAGTGCGGGTGCGGGGGATCGCCGAGCGCCACGGCATACCGTCGCGTTTTCTGGTGCAGATTCTCTTGCAACTGAAAGGCGCGGGCTTGGTGGCGAGCGTCCGCGGTGCAGCGGGGGGCTATCGGATGGTTCGCCCGCCCAACGAAGTGTCGTTGGGGCAAGTGATGGAGGCGATCGACGGCAACGGGGAAGAGGAGATCAGCACGGCCGCTTCGCCCGACTCTTCCGTCGTGCGCGTGTTGATGGACACCTGGCGCGACGTTCGCGCCATCCAACGCGAAGCGCTCAACAAGATCTCGCTGGCCGAATTGCTGGAGCGGGCGAAGGATCAAGAGGGCCAGATGTTCTTCATCTGAGCGGGCTTTCGCGCTTCCGCAGTCGCCGAATCCGTTCTTTCTCGCACTTGTCGCCCGGCTGAGAACCGCTGCCGGGCTCTAAGCGGCGCGATCAGCTCAGCAGGCCGTACTCAGTCAGCGTCTTGCGGAGTTTCTCTTCTTCGGCCGGGCCCAAGGGGGTCAGCGGCAGGCGGAGTTCGCCCGTGTCGCGGCCCAGCAGTTTCATCGCCGCCTTGATGGGTATCGGGTTGGTGGACAACCCGAGCATGTCGCGGCAGAGGGCGAAGAGTTTGTAGTGCCAGCGGCGCGCCTCATCGAGGCGGCCCGCGTCGAACGCGTCGCAAAGGGCTTTCATGTCGGCGGGCACGATATTGCCGACGACCGAAATCACCCCTCGCCCGCCGATGGCCAGCAGCGGCAGCGTCAGGCTGTCGTCGCCGCTAAGCAGCGTGAGATCCGTGCGGGCGATGATTTGCGACGCCTGATCGAGCGAGCCGGTGGCCTCTTTGACCATCGTGATATTCTTGAACTCGGCCAATCGGACGATGGTTTCCGGCTCGATGTTCTTGGCGGTTCGGCCGGGGATGTTATAGACGCAGATGGGAATCTCGACGGCTTGGGCCAGCGCCTTGAAGTGCTGGAAGAAGCCCTCTTGGGTGGGCTTATTGTAGTAGGGGGCGACGACCAGCGCGGCGTCGGCGCCGCGTTTGGCGGCCCATCGCGTCAGCCGCAGCGCCTCTTCCGTGCAGTTCGATCCCGTACCGGCCATCACCTTGATCCGCCCGGCGGCGGCCTCGACCGAAGCGGCGATCACCCGCTCGTGTTCGGCGTGCGAAAGCGTTGGGCATTCGCCGGTGGTGCCCACCGGGCAAACGGCCGTGGCGCCCGCGGCGATCTGAGACTCGATCAATCGCTGCAACGCGTCGGTGTCCACCTGACCGTCGCGGATGGGCGTGATCAAGGCGACGTTCAGTCCGGCGAAATCCTCACTGCGTGTGGCCATAGCTCGTGTTCCGGTGAATCAGAGATCAGCACCCGTGCGGTGCGAAAACGGAGCGTGTCGAACCCACAATCATTCGAACCAAGAAGCTGTTCGGCGTTTGCCGCCTGCGGGCGTCAGCCGGCGATCAAGCGTTTCATTTCTCGAACCGCGGACTCCATGCCCACCCACAGGGCGCGGGCGACAATCGCATGTCCGATATTCAGTTCGTGCATGGCTTCGATGGCGGCGATCGGGCGGACGTTTTGGTAGTTCAGTCCATGGCCGGCGTGCAACGCCATGCCGGCTTGCCGCACCAAGCGGCCGGCGGCGACCAACTGATCGAGTTCCGCGGCCCGCGCCGCTCTGCGGGCCAAAGCATAGCGGCCGGTGTGCAATTCCACCGCGTCGGCTTCGAGCCGAGCCGCGGCTTCGATTTGCTTCGGATCAGGATCGAGAAACATGCTGACGGCAATGCCCGCGTCGCGCAGGCGGGCGACCGAGTCGCGCGCCCGAGTTCCCAAGGCCGTCAAATCCAAACCGCCTTCGGTGGTCACCTCGTCGCGCCGTTCGGGCACCAGGGTGGCTTGATCGGGCTTCACCCGACAGGCGATTGCGACGATTTCATCCACTGCGGCCAGTTCCAGGTTCAGTTTCACCGTTACTGTCTGCCGCAGTAGTTGCAAATCGCGGTCTTGGATATGGCGGCGATCTTCCCGCAGGTGGATGGTGATGCCGTCCGCTCCGCCCAATTCGGCCAACACGGCCGCCCAGACAGGGTCGGGCTCGTAGGTGCGCCGCGCCTGGCGGACCGTGGCCACGTGATCGATGTTGACGCCCAGCTCAGCCATGAGACTCTTCCGATCGTAACGAAACCCCCGATTATACAACCACTTTTTCCACCTTCAAGCGGCCATTTTCGCGTCGGCCTCGGGCCGTTCGCTTTGGGGGCAGGGGTATATTTGAATCGAAGCCGGCCGCTTTGCGCTGCCACTCCGGCGCTTTGGCCGAGTTGCGCCCTTTGAAGAATTGAGCGTGGTCATGAATTGCTCCGTGTTGGCCCAACGTGTCGAATCCCTTCATCCCGGCGAAGACGCCCGGGAGGTCGCTCGGCTTTGTTTGTTGCTCTACAACGCGGCTGCGGATCCGGCCCAGTTGGCCGACGAGCAGCAGCTCGACGAGCTTTGGCGGCAGGTGGCCGCCCGGCTCGAAGCCGCCCGCGACCAGCATGCCGCCATGACCGAAGAACTGGAAACGCTGGCCCAAAGCGATCTGAGCCGGCTGTCGATCGACCAGGTTTGGGTGTTGATTCGCGCGATCAAGGTGCAAAGCCAGGTGTTGCAGCTCTATTTGGGCGAAGCAGCGGCGCCGACCGCCTGACGTGCCGCCTCGGCCCCACCGGCTTGATTTGGCAGGCCGGGCCGAACGGAATCGTGCAACGCCCTCTCCATCGCCAGGTGGCCGTTGACGCCGCTTCGATCACTTTCGAGGATCGCGGTTCTGATGCTCGCGCTTGGGCATGTCTGCCGACAATAAGACCCGGTGGTGGAAGGCCTCGGCCGCTCGGCCGGTGAGCCAAAGGTAGTGGTCGCTGGGCAGGCCTTCGTAGGTTAGAAAAGGGCTTTCGCCCACCGGCGGATCGTTGGTGCATTTGAAAATGGCGGTCGCTTCGTCCATCTCATCGAACATGGCCACGTAAACGCTGCGGCATTGGGCCGAGGCGGCCTCGACGAACTGGCTCCACAGGAACTGCCCGCCGCGACGGGGGATTTGATCGAGGGACGCTTCACGGCCGCGCGATTTCATCAGGTTGTGCCAACTGAAACCCGGGAAGACCACAGGCAAGTATTCGATCTTCCGCTGGCGGCACCATCGGATATCCTCGGTCGCCACTTGCCGCCAATGGCGTTGTGCGGCCTCGGGCGAGTTGTATCGGCCGACGGTCCAGGGGCTGACTACGTCGCACCGAGCGATCACCTCGTGCAGCTTCGGCTCGGCGATCGCATCGCGGTGCAGGTTTCGCCAGTAGGCCGGAACGCCCACGATGACAGTGCAACGACCGCCGGGCGGGTCGTTGTGGAAGAAGTCGATCAACTGCGCCCATTGCTCCAGGTTCGGCGCGCGATCGTTGAAGCCGCAGCCCCAAAGGGCCACCACGGGTCGGCCGCCGTGATGAAGATAGGCTGGGTCTTTCTTCCCCTCGGGCCAAAGCCAGCGGTGCAGCGAGCGCCAGTCTTCGCCAATGCGGTCGAACTCGTTTTCCTTGATCCCCGACAAGTCGTACATCACCGCCCATCCGCGGCCGTGCGCGGCGGCGGCGTCGCGGCAGTGGGAGAGCACGGCGTTGACTGAACGGAGTTGATCGGGCGTTCGCAACGTGGTGACGAAGCGCTGGGCCATCGCGACGTCGATGCCGTATTGCCGCATCCATTGGAAATGCCGGTCCACCGTCTTCGGGTGGAACGAGCTGAACACCTGCGCGGTCGATCCGTCGGCGTGGCGAAAGGGGGTGTCGAAGCGTTCCTCGGCGGCAAGCTCGCGGACATCGGGCCAAAGATCGATGCCGCAACGACCCGGGCCGAACTTCCCTCCGCTGCCGTAGTGGTGCCAACCCATCTTGCTGCCGTCGCCCTCGCAACGGAACCATCCCTGATAGCCGACCAAAACCTTGCCTTCGATGCTGCTGCGATCCACCACGGCGCTGCGGTCCACCACATCGGCGGCCGCCGTGGCGGCAGGCGACGGGCGCTGGGCGTTGGTGGCCGAAGCGGCAGTGCCCGAAGCAGCAGCGCCCGAAGTGGAGGGGCGATCGGCGGCCTGCGCGGCGGCCAAAGCGGCCAGTGCCGGGAGGTATAGGGCCGCAAGAAACACTCGATTCCAAACATCTATTCTGGGCACCGCTTTCCTCGATTTCTCTTTCTGTTCGGTTAGTTTCGATTTCTGTCGCCCGTTCCTGATTCACGCTGTATGGCGTTGACAACGGGATTGGGCCGCAGGCCGCGACAGCGGAAGGGCGATTTCTACAATATCATTTACCGACACGCTGCGGTAGAATGCCGCACGGCGTCGGCAGGTGCGGACGGATCGAGCCGGCGTGGAGAACCATGCCCCAAGCAGTCTCGACGGAGGAGACACGGGCTCGGCTCTTGGGTTGGGCCGAGCGGTTGGAACGGCACGAAGGCTTCGGCGAAGTGGTGTCGGCCCTGTTGGCGGGCCACGCGGCCACGCTCGACGGAGTTTGGGGCTCGAGCTGCGCGCTGGCGGCGGCGGCGCTGGAGCCGCGCTGCCCGGGCACATTGCTGGTGGTTTGTCCCTGGATCGACCAGCCCGACGACTTCCTCGACGATTGGGCGTTATTCGCCGCGCGGGCGGCCGACGTCTTTCCGGCCCGCGAACTCTTGGCCGGCGACCTGAGCGTGTACGATGCGGCGGCCGGCGAACGGCTGGCTCTGCTGCGGAAGTTCCGCGCGGGCGATCCGCCCCGCGCGCTGGCCGCTTCGATTCATTCGCTGTTGCAGCCGGTCGTCGCCCCGGAACTCTTGGCGGCGCACACGCGCCACTTGGCGGTTGGGCAGCAGCTCGATGCCGACGAGTTCTGCCGGTTTCTGGCCGAGCGCGGGTTCCAAAGCACCACGGCCGTGCAACTGCCGGGCGAATTCACCCGCCGCGGCGGAATCATCGACCTCTTTCCCACCGACGGGGGCGACCCGCTCCGCATCGAGCTGTTTGGCGACGAAATCGAATCGTTGCGGCCTTTCGACGTCAATACGCAGCGCAGCCAGGCGGCGCTGCCGAGCGTTGCGCTGACGGCGATCGAACCGCGCGCGCCCCTGACCGGCGCGCTGACCGACTACCTTCCGCCGGCGAGTTGGGTGCTGCTGATCGAACCGTCGGAAATCGAGGCCCAGGCGCGGCAAATGCTCGAACGGCTTGACGAGCCGAAGGCCTGTTACGACTTGCCCGACGTGATGAGCCGCTTGCTGCGGTTTCCGTCGATTACGGCCTCGGGCGTGGCGGCGGCTTCGCTGGAAGCCACGTGCCGGCTGAAGATCGAGTCGGTCGAGCGATTTGGCGGCGACCTTCAGCGGGTGCGCGCCGAGCTGGACGAGGCCGGCGCCGGCGACGAGGTGTTCGTCGTCGCCCCGACCGAGGCCGAAGCTGCCCGATTGGCCGAACTGTTCGGGCAAACTCGGTTGGCCCAGGCCGGGCGGCTCCATTATTCCGTGGGCAAGTTGCACAGCGGATTCCGGTTGGTTTCCGAAGGCTGGACGCTGCTGAGCAGCGACGAGCTTTTCGCCCGAGGCGATGTCCGCCGCCCCACCCGCCGCCGCCTTTCCCGGGCGATCGACAGCTTCATGGAGCTTCGGCCCGGCGATCTGGTCGTGCATGTGGCCCACGGCATCGCCCGATACCGCGGACTGGAATTGATCGACCGCAACGGGCAAACCGAAGAGCACTTGGTGCTGGAGTTCGAAGGGCGCGCCAAGCTCTATGTGCCCAGCACGAAGATCGGCTTGGTGCAGAAGTACGTCGGCGGCACGCGCAGCCGCCCCACGTTGGCCAAGTTGGGCGGGCGCGTGTGGGAACGGCAGAAGGCCCGGGTCGAACAAGCGGTGACCGATCTGGCCGCCGAGATGATCGACATTCAGGCAGCCCGCGCTTCGCAGCCGGGCATCGCCTTCCCGCCCGACAGCCCCTGGCAGCGCGAGTTCGACGCCAGCTTCCCCTACGAAGAGACGCCCGATCAGCTTTCGGCCATCGCCGCGATTAAGGACGACATGTGCCGCCCTCGCCCGATGGACCGGTTGCTGTGCGGCGACGTGGGCTACGGAAAGACGGAAGTGGCGATGCGGGCGGCCTTCAAGTCGGTCGAGGCCGGTTATCAGGTGGCCGTGCTCGTGCCCACCACCGTGTTGGCCGAGCAGCACTTGCGCACCTTCAAGGCGCGGATGGCCGAGTTCCCCTTCGAGATCGCGGCCTTGTCGCGGTTCGCCACCCGCGCGAAGCAAACGGAGATTATCGAGCGGCTCGCCCGCGGCGAAATCGACATCGTCATCGGCACGCATCGGCTGGTTCAGCCCGACGTGAAGTTCGAGAACCTCGGGCTGGTGATCATCGACGAGGAGCAGCGGTTCGGCGTCGAGGTGAAAGAGCGGCTCAAGGCGCTGCGGCGGATCGTCGATGTGTTGACGATGACGGCCACCCCGATCCCGCGCACCTTGCACATGAGCTTGTTGGGCATCCGCGACATCTCCAATCTGGAAACGCCGCCGGAAGAACGGCTGGCCGTCGAGACGCGCGTTACCCGCTTCGACGCCGACTTGATTCGCCGCGCCGTGCTCCGCGAGTTGTACCGCGACGGGCAGGCCTTCTTCATCCACAATCGCGTAAGCGACTTGGCGGCGCTGGCCGATCAACTGCGGAAGATCGTGCCCGAAGCCCGCTGGGCGACGGCTCACGGCCAGATGCCCGAGCACGAATTGGAGCAGGTGATGCTCGACTTCGTCGGGCGGAAGATCGACGTGTTGCTGGCCACGACGATCGTCGAGAGCGGGTTGGATATTCCGTCGGCCAACACGATGTTCATCAACGACGCCGACCGATACGGACTGGCCGATCTGCACCAGTTGCGCGGGCGGGTGGGCCGCTACAAGCATCGGGCCTATTGCTATTTGCTGGTCGATCCGCGGAAGAATCTCACCCCGACCGCCGCGCGGCGGCTCAGGGCGATTCAGGAGTTTTCCGACATGGGCGCGGGCTTCGCCATCGCCATGCGCGACTTGGAGATTCGCGGGGCGGGCAACATTCTCGGTCCGCAGCAAAGCGGGCACATTGCCGCCGTCGGTTACGAGATGTACTGCAACCTGCTCGAGCACGCGGTCCGCCGCCTGAAAAAGCTGCCGCCGAAGGAAGTCGTCGATGTCGATGTCGATTTGCCGATCGACGCCTATTTGCCCGCCGGCTATGTGCCCGATTTGCGGCAGAAGATCGACGTCTATCGCCGACTGGCCCGAGCTTCGCGGATCGACGAGGTGGACGATCTGCGGGCCGAATGGCTCGATCGGTTCGGGCCGCTGCCCCCGCCGGCCGTTCGATTGCTGGACCTGACCGGTTTGCGCATTGCCGCGCACCGTTGGCAGGTGACGGCAATTCGCCGCGAAGATCAGTACCTGGTGTTTCATTACCGCTCGGAAGCCAAGATCCGCCGTTTGGCTCAGATGCTCAAAGGCCGCCTGAGAGTGGTGGACGGCGAAACGGCTTACTATCCGCTGAGCGACCGCCAGCGATCGTCGGAAGAGCTTTTCGAAACCGCCAAATCGCTGTTGCCCTCGGTATAAGCGGGCGGTTATACTCCCGCCGCTTTTCGCCAGGCCGTAAACCGAGCCCATCTCGCATAACGATCAATCGTGAAACGATTTGCCGCTTCCGATCACCGCATGAATCGGCCGCAGAACGCTGGGGACCAACGCCGCAGTCGGCTCGTCGGGCCTTGCGTCCGACATTGCCGGGCAAGCCGGCAACGCGGCCTGAACCTGCGGGCCGTGGGGATGTCGGCAATCATCGCGTTTTGGGGGGCTTGGGTTTTGTGCGCAGGGCTGGCAATCGCCCAACAGTCGCCTCCGGTGGCGACGCCTTGGACGCCGCCGGGCGAAGCGATTCGGCCGCCAGCCTCGCAGGTGCTTCCAACAGTGACGGGCGGCCCGCGCGTGCCCGGTCCGCCTGCGGCGCCGACGACTCCGGTTCGGCCGGGGGGCTGGCCCGGCGCCGTGCCGGCCTTGCCCGAATCGCCGCCACCATCGTCAATGCCGCCCGCGCCGCAGGCTTCGTATCCGCCTGCCGCGTCGGGCAATGTGCCCGCCGACTACGCCGGGCTTGCGCCCCAACATCCTTCGCAAACGCCTTGGCAGCCGCCGGCGTCGGGCGCGCCGTTTAGCATTCCCACGCCCACGGCCGAGCTGCCGCTGGTGCCGTGCGAGCGGGCGCAAATGGTGGCCGCCGTGGGCAACGAAGCGATCCTTGTTGCCGATTTGCTCAGTGCCGCGGCCGAGAACATGGACCGCAACATGAAGCAGCAGCTCGAAGCGCGGCGGCGTAAAATGCAGGCCGCCGGCCGCCCGGCTGAAGAGATCGAAGCCTTGGCCCGACAATTCGCCGAAGAGCGCGAGCGATGGACCGATGAGCTGAAGTTGGCCATCAACGAAGCGGTCGAGGCGGCCATCGCCCCCGAGCGGCTTTCGGCCGATCAGCAGGCCCGCCGCAAACTGCTGGAAACGCTGATCAAGCACCAGATCGAGTTGAAGCTGGCCCTCTACGACGCCAAACGGAAGATCCCGAAGGAGGCCATGCCGGGGATCGAGAAGCAATTGGTCAAGCATTTCAACGAAACGCAGTTGCCGCAGTTGCTCAAGCAGTTTGGGGCCGAAACGTACCGCGAGCTCGACGAACAATTGCGCCGCCGCGGCACGACGCTCGAACGCGAGCGGCAGGGGTTCATCGAGCGCGCCTTGGCCCAGCAGTGGCTCTTCCAGCAGGTGAAAACGGAGGAAGATGTCAGCTTCGAGGAGATGGCGAACTACTATCGCCAAAACGGCTCCGAATTCGACCGCCCGGCCAACACCCGTTGGCAAATGCTCAGCGTGACGTTCACCCGGGTGCCGAGCCGGCAGGAAGCCTATGCGCGTATCGCCCAGTTGGGCAACGACGTTTTGGCCGGCGCCGACTTCGCCGAAGTCGCCCGCCGCGGCTCGGACGGCGGCGGAGGCTCTGACGGGCGGATCCGCGATTGGCCCGACGAAACGGTCTCGGTGCCCGAGGTGGTCAAGCGCGCCATCGAGCAATTGCCTGCCGATGCGATGAGCCCGATTCTCGAAGACTGGCGCGGCTACTACATTGTGCGCGTGGTCGAGCGCACGCCGGCGCGGCGCGTGCCCTTCGAGGAAGCTCAAGCCGAGCTCCGCGAGAAGATCAAGACCAAGCGCAACAACGAACAGATGGAGAAGTACCTGGCCGATCTCCGCGCGCAGGTGCCCGTTTGGACCGTGCTCGACTCGGGACGCACCGCCTCGCGTCCGCGGCTCGACCAGATCTACTAACCGCGGCGGCGCAACCGGCGGCCTTATTGTCGGCTCAGCCGTTCGATCGCCTCGGCCACGTGCCGGCGGTGGCCGTGGATTGGGCCGGGCTCGGTGGTGAACTCTGTCAGGCTGTGGGTGATCTCCTCGGGCACGTCGAGCAGTCGGCGCAGCGCCGGATCGTCCAACCCGCTTTGCTCGATCCGCGCGCGCAACAGGTAGAGCATCTCCCAATCTTCGATCCCCTCGCGCAGCATCTCCCAGCGGATGCTTTCGACCGGACCGGCGATGATCGGCGGGCCCTCGGCCGACCGTGCAGCGGCCTGCGGCGGCGGATAGAAAAAGCGGCCGTCGCCGTTGCCCCAGAACTGCTTGGCGCCTTTGGGCACGCCGTAGCCGCTGACGTAGCTCATCGGATCTTCGTAGGGGTTTTGCAGCGAGTCGGGAAAGGCCGTCGAAGAGGTCCAGTAGTTGACCGACCAGACGAGGATGCCCGTGATGTTCCGCTGCCACGTTTGCCAAAGCCAAACGCGGAGTTCCACGGCCGGATGGTCGATGAACAGCGTGCAGTAAGGGGCCTTCGGACCGCAACACACATACCACCACAATTTCTCGCCCGCAGCGATCCGCCGCTGGGCCTCTTCGTGCCGGTAGTTCTCGGTTACCGGGCACCAGATGTCGATTGGGCCGGCCAGGGCGTCGTTGGGTTCTTCGGTAAGCATGGTGGCGAGCTTCGGGGCGTAGCGTTTGATCCGCTCCATCCCTTCGCGGACGAAGGCGTAGTCTTTCGGATCGGGCTCATCGAACCAGTAGATGTAGGCCATCGGAAGCCATCCCTGCTGCTCGAGGTGGCTTTGCAGCTTGCCCACGTAGTCGGCGAACGTGCGTTGATACTCGGGCGTGTCGGCGCCGAAGCGGCCGATCTTCGGCTCCCACCGTTCGTGGAAGGTGCCTCCGCCCATCCCTTCCAACGGCAGCCGGAAGTGGGTGAAGCGATACTCTTCGATCGCCCGGCGCAGGGCCGCGTCGAACCGGGTAAAATCCACTTCGGCGCGGGGCGGGTCGGCCTCGGGCAGCAGCCGCACGCGAATCGGGTCGAGTGGGGCGGGATTGTAGGGGCTGATCCGCGCCCGAGCGAAGCTGCGAAAATAGGCGTCGAGCACGCGGCGTTTGTCTTCTTCGGTCTTCAGCCGATGGTAGGTCCAAATCGCGCTCGTGTTCAACTCGAAGGCCGTGGCCAAGTGGTTCTGCCGAGGCAGCGCGAAGTTCCACACGCGGAGCTTCACCGGCACATCGGCGGCGAAGCCTTCCGCCCGAAGCGACACCGTGCCCCGATATTCGCCCGGCGGCGCGTCGTCGGGAACGGCCACCCGAAGCCAAAGCGGTTGATTCATCGCGGCGGGCAGATCGATCGGCTGATCGAGCGGGGGCAGTGCGTCGGGCCACCAATCGACGATGCCGCTGCGATCGGTGGGCTGCTCGACGAAGTGATACGCCACGCGGAGCAGATCGACCGCCGACGGCTCGATCCGCGCCCCGCCCGGCCCGACCAGCGGCCCGACCTCGGCCCGCAGCCCGCGAAGCGCCACCCGCGGTCGGACGACCAATTGCGCCGCCTCGGTGTCGCCGCGAGCGGCCTCCAGCTCGACGGCCTCGGCCGAGTTCGATGGCTGCGGTGCGGCCCGATGCGGCCAAACCTTCCAGCCCGACTCGCACCACCAAAGCGCCGCCAAGTCGGCCCCGGGCCCGGTCGGCAGCAGTCGGCCATAGTCGCTGCGGTGGTAATGATGCAGCTCGACGGGCACGGCCAGCCGCAGCAACGCGCGCCCCTGCAAAGCCAGAGCGATCGAGGCCACATTCGTTCCCGGGCAAAGTCCTTCCAGCTTCACGTGCAGCCCGACCGCTGCGTTTTCTTCAAGCCGCGTCAGGGCCGTTATGGCACTTTGCCGCCCGCGGGCCGTTCGTACCTCGGCCGGGGCTTCCAGCGCCGCCTCTTTCGGCACGCCGGTTACGCGGAGCTTCAACAACGAGGCCTCGGGATCAAAGTCGATGCGATCGAGCGCAACGCCCTCGGCCTGCTCTTCGACGATGGCGAACAGCGTTCGGCCGATGACCATCTCGCCCGGGGCACTGGGCATTCCGATCGGCCGCCCGGCGGCAGGCTTGCCCGAGGTGTTCGTCGCGGCGGTCGGGCCAGCGGCCGCCGAGGGATTGGCCGCCGGGCCTTGCGTCGCCCCGGCCGCGACAAGCCGTGCCTCGACGTTGAGGCGATCGACTTGAAGATTCGCCGCGCGGTCTTCGCCGCGAAGCCGCAGCCAAACGACCGCGGCCGGCAGCGCCTCGGCGGGCAATTCGGCGCGCGCCGTGCCGACTGCCTCGGCTCGGCCCGCCTCGCGCCACTGGGCACCGTCGGTGCTGTATTCGATCAAGAGCCGACCGCCGGCCCGATAACACACCGACGCTTCCACGCGCACTTCGCCGAGCAGTGCCCCGGGCAGCCCGAAGCGATACACAACCTCTTTGCCCTCGACCAGACACCAGCGGTTGGTGTTCAACGGGGCCGTGGCGCGCGTCAGCGGGCGATGGCACATCCCGACCGGGCCGTCGAAGCGGGCCGCAAACACGTAGCGGCCGTCGCGGATCAGTTCCCCTTCGCCCAAAGCGAACGGTTCACGGCCAGGCGCCGCCGGGGCGAGCCGATGCACAGGCGCCACCGGCGTGATCTCGGCCCGATCGAACTGGAACGTGCCGTCGGCCTCCCATTGGCCGAGGCGCACGTCGGCCTCGCGCCCATCGTCGGGCGCGCGAAAGACGAACGAATACTCGCGCCACTGGGGCGTCAGCCGCCAATCGTGGTTGGCGAACGACGGACCGGAGGTAACGCAGCCGTCGCCGCGAACCGCGCGGGCGGTCATGCGAAAGCGATAAAACCCGCCCGGCTCGAACCGACAGCGGGCCGACCATTGCGCCGATCCCTTGCCCGATCCGGAGATTTCCAACACGTTGCGATCGACCCACCGACCCTCGCCGCCGGAAAGCCGCCAGCCGGTCGGATTTTGGTCGCCTTGGTCGAACTCGCCGTTGGGCAACAGCGACCGGTTCGACGCCGAGACGTTTGCGGCAACCGACAATGGGCGAGCCTCGCCGGCGTGTGCGCGCGCACTCGAAGTCGCCGGCATCACAGCCGCGGTCAACAACAGCATCGCCGTCAACCCGCTCGCCGCGCGCCATGCCGCACGCAACAGCCGCTCATGTGAAACCGCGACATGCAATAGGGGCGCACGCGAAATCACCATGTGCCGCCGCGCCGCACGCGAAGAAGCCTTTTGCGACGGCGCTACTGCGGTCGGCCGAAGATGGAACGACTCCCAACAAGCGGGTTTTCTTTGCCGAATCAATTGCGCGTTCATCAGATCGGCTCCTTCAGGCGAGTCGGTCGTGAATGGGAAATGGCGATTCCTTCGACCTCGATGGCTCGCATCAACCGGCTCTTATCGCCGATGCGGCGCAACGGCCGGTGTGGCGCCCGCCCCAAGGCCCACGGCCGGAATGATCGACGCGGCCGTGCCCGGGCCGAAGTCGAAGATGGTGAAGCCTTCGGCCCCCAACTGCCGCGCCCAGTGGATTTGCCCCACCACGCGATCGGCCGATAGGGCCATCAGCGAAGCGGTCGCCCCAATGCCCGGGTAAAGCGGCACTTTCACCAGCCTCCGTTGGTTGCGCACTAAGCGGATAAACTGCCGATCGTCGGGCGTGTAGTCCATCGGGCAGAGGAAATCGACGTAGCCTTTTTCGGCCCACACGGGCCAATCTTGGCCCACGCTGCGGCGGCAATCGGGATAACTGCCGAAGACCGCGGCCGAAATCTTGATCTGCGGCTTCATCGCCCGAGCCTCGCGCGAAAGCGATTCGACCAACGTGGTGATCTGCCGGCAGCGCCAATCGTGATACTCGGCCTCGCGCGGGCCGTTGTAGCAGTCGCCGGGCCAATGGGCCACCGGCTTGCCGCTGTCGCGCTCGAACCGTTGCCGGCAACCGTCGCAGTAGCAGTTTTCGCGGCCCGGGTAACGGATGTAATCGAAATGCAGCCCAGCCACGGGGTAGCGGCGGGCGACTTCGAGCATCGACTCGCGCTCGAGGCGCTGGTTCTCGGGATGCGACGGGCAAAGCCACGGTTGCTCGCGCCCCTGGACGGTGCGTTGCAGTCGTCCTTCACGCCGGAGCGAGGCGACGAACTCCGTCGGCGCGTTGCCCAAGTTGTAATTCACTTTCCATACGTGGACCTCGATGCCGTGCTTTTCGGCCGCGCGGCAGCATTGCTCGATCTGGTCGCCGTAGCGGCGGAAGGTTTCGCTGCGCGGCAACAGGTCGCTGGGGTAATGGGCCAGCCCGCCCCAAAGCATGTTGGGCAACACCATGTTGAAGCCGTTCTCTGCGAGCAATCGGGCCGAGCGCTGCCAATCGCCGGGAAATGCGCCCGTGCCCGAGTGGTTCCACACGGCTCGCCCCTCGACGGCCGGCGACGGAGCGGCACGAAGATACGCATCGACCACTTGGCGGCGGTATTCCTCGGCTGCGTCCAGCGCGCGGAGGTGATCGCCGCCGACAAGCAAGCGATCGACTTCCGCCCGTTGGGCCAGCAGCCGATCGACCTGGCCCGACTCCAACCGCGGCGATCCGCGCAAATAGCTTTCGAGCGACGGCAGACTGCGGCAGTGGCCAATGTCGCTCAGCCGTGCGGCCGCCCCGGCCGCTAAGTCGGCCCACAGCGGTGGATGAAGTTGGGCCAACACCGCGCCGAGCATCCGACGCTTCTTCTCCACGTCGTCGCCCAGCACGACGTGCGTGAAGAACGCCCCCCGCGGGCTGAGCAGCCACGCGGCGTGATCGGTGGCCCGGCCTTCAGCGTCGAGCCAACGGGCGACGATGCGGGCGTCGTCGGCTGCGGGCCGAGCGTCGGTGATGTTCCACGAACGTTGGCCAATGCGCCCCAATGCCGCCAAGGCCGCAGCCCCTTTATCGAACTCGATCCACGAGAATCGCCCCGGCGGTTCGTCGCGCACATAGCGCAACTGTCCGAAACCCAACGCGGCGGCCAAACGCGGCGGCAACTGATAGCAGGCGACCACCTTGCCCCCGCCGGCCGCATAGCGCACCAAAGCGTCCTCGGCGGCGCCGCGTAGCCCGGGCCGATAAGCAAGGACGACAACGGCTGGTCGAATCGCCGCCGGCGCGCCGGTGTTGGCCGCGGATTCGTTGTTTGAAGCCCCGGCCGCGGCCGGCTGCCCAGGCGCACCGGGTGGGGCGGCTCCTGCGGCGGCAAGCCGGTCGGCCAACTGCCCGTCGCGGAGCATCTCGCAGCGGATGCCCAACTGGTTCAATGCCTCCGACCACAAGCGGGCCTGATCGATCGCCGTGCGGTTTTCGCCGTTGTTCTCACCTTCGCGGTCGGGCAGCAAGATCGCCACCGGGTAGGAGGCCGCCCGAAGCTCGACCAGATGAACCACGGCGTTCTTCGCGGGCCCGCTGCCTCGCCAGGCGGCAATGCGGATGCCACCGATCTTACGCCACGACGCCGGCCGCTGCTCCGTGCCGAACTCCGCACGCGGAAACCGCAGCGTAACGATCCGCTGGCCTGCGGGCTCCTTCGGGCTTGCGGCCTTTGTTCCCGCCGTTGCGCCCCCGGCCGCGTTGGCGTTGGGGCTTCCGGCGGCCTCGATCGCGACCAACTCGTCGTCGTCTTCGCGCATGGCGGCCCCGCAGGCGTACCAGCCCTCACCGCTGCGGAAGTACAGGGTCCACGACTGCACGGCCCCGGGCGGATCGACCGCCACGTCCAACTCGAACTCGCTCGCCCAAGATAGGTCGAGATTCACCCGGCGATCGACAACGCCGCGCTTCAGCTCCGGCCTGTCGGCAAAGGCAATGGGCAGCCTCAATGCCGATCGACTCCGTCCGGCAAACTCGATGCGGGCAGTTTCCACCGCGCCGGTGCCTTCGGAGGCCTGCCACGCGGCTCGGGCGGCGGTTGCGTCGGGGTAGTCGAACCGATCGATCGCGGCGCCCGAACCCTCGGCCGTGGCAAGCACCATTACAACGGACAAGCACGATGAGAGAAATGCCATCGTCGTGTTCCTTATCTTCGAGACATGCCCGGCCGCTTCACGCCGCCATTGTCGCTGCCCAAACCCGGAGTGTGCAACGCACGGGGGCAGGGCCGATGGTTCGATGCGCTGCAAACGAACCGCTGTTGCGATCCGTCGCGGTTGGGCGCTGCTGCTGCAACGCCGGCAGTACGAAGTGCTTTTCAACGCCCGGCCGGACGACGCAGGCGCAGCAATCCGGCTCGAACCCCCGGGGCCGAAGTCGCGATGTTGCTTTGGGTGATTCGATTGGTTGTTGCGCACCTACCGCCCGATGCAGTAGAGCGCGTTCTTTCCGCGGAGGTAGATGCAGCCGTGGGCGACGGCCGGCGAGGCAACGAACTCGTCGTCAAGCTGGTTCTCGGTCAGTTTGTCGAATCGCCGCGAGGCGGAAACCACCGTGGTCAGCCCTTTCATGTTGACGAAGTACAGCCGGCCGGCGGCGGCGATCGGCGACGCGCGATATTCGCCCCGCAGCCGCTCTTTCCAAAGCAGTCGGCCTTCCACCGGATCGAAGCAGCGGAGCACCCCGTCGTTGGAGATCATGAACAACTGCTCGCCGACGACGATCGGCGAAGGGCTGTCGGAGGTGCCCTGGTCGAACTTCCACACGATGTCGTCGCGGGTTCGCGGGCCATCGCCGCTGGGACGCACGGCCAACAGCGCCTGCCGCATCCCTTGGATGGCGAAGATCATATCGCCGTACAAAACGGGCGAGGGAATCACCCGATTGCCCGACAGGCCGGTCAGCTCCCACAGCTTTCGGCCGGTTTGCGGGTCGTAGGCGTCGAGGATTTGTCCGCCCCAAACGATCATTTCGGTTCGTTTGTTGTTCACGCGGAGGATCGGCGTGGTGTAGCTGTCGCAGCTTTCGGCTGTGGCCGCGGTGGGGCGAAGCACTTTCCAGGCCGGCGCGCCGCTGCGTTTATGATAGGCCGCGATGTAGCTGGGCGACGGATCGCCCGGCAGGTCGGCCAGCGAATCTTGCATGCACACGTTGATCACCAAGTCGCCGTAAAGGATCGGGCTGTTGCCGTGTCCCCACCAGATGGTGTACTTGCCGTGCTCCTCTTGCAGATTGCGTTGCCAGAGTTTGTTGCCGTCGAAGTCGTAGGCGGCCAGCAGTCCGTTGCCCCAGTGGCACACGACCAACTGCCCATCAGTTACCGGCGAGGGTGTGGCCAGGTTGTGCGTGTTGTGGAACTTCTGCGCGCGGCGCTCTTCGCCCGCCTTGCGGAGCTGAGCCGCCCGCGGGGTTTGTTCTCGGCCCACCTCGCGGGTCCATACGATGTCGCCTTTCTTCGCGTCGATCCGCAGCAGAAGCAGCCGTTCATCGTCGGCCTGGGTGGTGACGAACACGGCGTCGTCCCAAATGGCCGGCGTGCTTGCGCCCCAGGGGGGCAACGGACACTTCCATTTGATGCCGGAATCTTCAGCCCAACTGATCGGCAGATCGGCGGCCGAGCTGACGCCGTCGCCCCGCGGGCCGCGCCATTGCGGCCAGGCCTCGGCGGCCTCGGCCCGCGAACCACCAGCGGCAGTGAAGCCCGCAGCCGCGCCGGCCGCGATGATGCTTGTGATGATGCTCCACAGAAAGAACGTCGGCGCCAACTTCGGAGGTGTGCAACGGTTTTTCATGGCTTCGAGGAATGACAGGAAGGAATGGGGAAGCGAAACGACGCAGCCGCCCGGCGACTGCTTACCGGTTGCCGGCAACGGATTACACGGCCGCGATCTGCGAACACAAGTCCGGCGGTGGACGAAGCGCCTCGGCGGTCGGCCGTGGCCGAACGGCTGCATTGCCGTCCGCGAACGACTCCATTGCGGGTTTCGTGCCTTTCGCGGCAGGGGGCGGCGTTCGACTCAGTCTTCCGGCGCGCGGCCAACCGGATTCTGCTGCGCCGGACTCTTACTGTAATAGATGACCGCGGCTGAGGGAACCGTTTTTCCACTTTCGCGGTCGAGAACCCCTTCGCGGCCCTGTTGCGTCGATTCGCGGTCGAGAACGCCTTCGCAGCCCTTGGTGTGCTTTTGCGTGCATCAGCGGGCGGAACCCACGGTGCATCTCGTCGCGTTCACTTGCAGCCGCGATGCCACGCTTGAACGAACGCAGGGCTGACAACCTGCGCGCTTCCTCGCGTTCACTTCCGGCCGCGATCCCTTCGCGCCGCCTCGCGGAACAGTCCCTTATGGGACTCATTCGCGGTTCTTCAAAGCGGTCAGCCAACGGGCCGAGCGGATCAACGGCCGCAGCGTTCGGATGAGCATCACCATCAGTCGGCCCAGCGGTCCGACGCCCACGGCCAGCCGCCCCACTGCGTAGCTTTCGGGCCGCCATGCGCGATGCGCAGAAGTGAGCGCGCCCTGGAAGTCGATCGCGGCGATTCGTTCGCGGTCGTTTGCAACATCGGCCATTCGCTCGGCGAACAGTTGTTCCAGCAGCAGTCCGCGGAGCACTTGGCCGGGCGAGTAGTCGGCCCATTGCGGCTCGTAGCCGATCTTGCACGAATGGAATACGCCCTTGCCGTGCAGCCCGAAGATGAACGCCGCCGGCTGGTCGCCCACTTCGAGGAAGGCGATTTCCACGCGCCCTTCGACCGCCAGCGGCTTTGCCTGGGCGAGAAAGTAGCCGAACATCCCCGGCGACGAAAGCACGCTGGTGCCGCCGCGGCCTTTCCAACTGCGGTGTTCGATGGTGAACGCCTCGCGCAGGGCCGCTTCGAGTTGCTCGGGCGTTCGCGGACGCACGCGCCGCAGCCGCAATGGGCCGAGGGATTCCAACCGCCGCCGTTGCCGCATCCACCGCTGACGATGCCGCCGCGACCAGCTCGAACGGTAGGCCGCCCAATCATCGCCGATGGCCAGCTTGCCCACCTCGGCCCAGGGACGGGCGTCGTGCGCCGCACCGAAGCGACGCAGGGCGGCCGTTAGGGCCTGCCAATGCGGCTGACCGAGCGGGGCCTCGTTGAGCCACAAAAGCGGCCAGGGAACCCGGCGGCAAATCACGGCCGCAAGCAGATCGAGGGCGGCTGTCGTTTCCAAAGCATCGACCGGCGCGGCCGCCAGCAGGTCGCCGCAGGTGAGCCAGGGATTGGTCGGCAGCGCGCCGACGCGAACCAGCCCGGCGAGCCGCCGCTCGACCAACGGCAGGGCCGCCAAGAATCGTTCGCCTTGGGCCACGGCAAGAAACCGCACCGGGGCCTGCGGGGCGAACTGCCGGCACCATTGGGCGATCGCCGCCGCTCGGGCCGTCGGAATCGTCGTCGTGCTTTCCCACCACAGGCGGTCCCATCGGGCGGCCTCGGCCAGCAGCTCGGCCGCACTCTCTAAGCACACCGGCCGCAGCCCGACGAGCCGAATATCGACCGATCGGCTCGGCCCGGGATCTATATCCCTCGGCGGCAACTGCAACGATGGCCCGCTCACGGCTTGGATTCCTCGATGCTATCGGCCCGAAGTAGGCTCGTCCGTCGTTGTCGCTTCGCTTGCCGGGCTGTGCCGTTGCAGACGTTGCTTGATCATCTCACGTTCTTCGTCTGAGAGCAGTCCGCATCCGGCCGCGGCGCAGGCGGCCAGGCCGACCAGCAGCCCTAGCGTCGGCAGCGCGCCTAGCGGCAGCATCAGCGGCGCGAGCGAGGCCAGTGCCAGCCCGCGGTCGCAGCAAAAGCCCAGCCGGCAGTTCATCGCCAAGATGATCAGCAACGTAACGCCGTTGGCTACCGTCGTGCCCCACACCGCCCCGTGCAGCCCCCATCGGGGCAGCAACACGATGTTCAGCCCGACGTTGATCGCCAGCCCGACGGCCAGGGCCGCGCACACCCAACTGGTCCGCTCGGCGCACCACAGGTATTGTTGGGCGAGCATGACGATGCCGAACCACACGCACATCGTCAGCGTCCACGGGAGCACAGCCAGCCCGTCGGCGAACTTCTGCCCCCACGCGCCGGTGAACAGCGTTGGGCCGAACAGCAGCAGCCCGGCCGAGGCCGCCGTCAGCCCCCACGACGACACCTTCAGCGCCAGCGAAAGCCTTGCGGCCGCTTGGCGCGGCCGGCCCGCTTCCCAATCGTGGCTCAAATGCGGCAAGATGATCGCCGAGAGCAGCCCGGCCACCGAAACCAACAGCAGCGGCAGCACCCGCGAACTATGGTATTGCCCGAGCACCGCCAGCGAATCGCCGGGCGCGAAATGCACGATCAACGCCCGATCGGCCAACCCGAACAGGTTCGTCAGCAAATTGACCACCATGATGCCCGCGGCCAACGGGGCCATCTTTCGCGCCACCGCGCCGCGGGCGAGCGGTGCCGCCGGTTCGTCGAGCCTGCGCCATGTTTGCGACAGCCATCGCCCGGCCGGCAGCAAACACACCAGGCACGCGCCGCTCCATGCGAGCACCACGGCATGGGCGGTCGAGGCCCCGGCCGCCAGCAGCCCGATTCCCAGCAGGGCGAACATGCCGCTGTTGAGGAAATCGAGCATCGCCACGCGCCGCGCTTGCCTCAGCGCGGTCAGCAGGCTGGTGAGGTAGTTGTAGGTGATCGTGGTGGCCAGGGCCGCGGCCGCCGTCATCATCAATCGGCCGTAGGAGAGATCGCCGAAGACCAGTTTGGCCAGCGGTTGCCGAAGCACGACGATCATCGCCAGAAACACGGCGGCCGAGCCGACGCAGAAGGCCGCCGTCCGCCGAATGAACGGCCGAAGCGCCCCGCGCTGCGCAAAATGCTCGGCATACCGCCCGAACGCCCCGGGCAACGAGAGCACCGCCAACGGGGCCATCAACGTGATGAACCCCCAGGCCATGTCCCACAGCCCTAGTTGATCGGGATCGAGCCAGCGGCAAAAGAGGATCGCGCGCACCATGCCGATCGCCCGTTGCGCCACCGCCATCACCAACATCGCCGTAACGCCGGCCAACAGGCTTTCGGCATAGGGCATTTCGAATGTGGCGGGGTCAACCGGCGGTATAAGGCCTTCGCCGGCCGCAGGGGCGTCGGTTTCGTTCCGGTCGTGCGCCGCCGATGAACGATCGCCGCTTGCGGGCGGGCAATCGTCGCCCCATCCAAGCGGCTGAGTCGTCGATGCGCTGGCGGCAACGAGTTGGGCTTCAGGTGCGTTCATCCCATCGAGGGCGCAGGGAGCGTCATCGGTCGATGCGAACGAACCCGGCGCGGGCGGAACGATCGCCATGCCCGGCAGCGGCACATCGGCGGCAGAGGGATCGAAGCAGGCGGGTTTCACGTCGAGGACGATTCTATGATGGCAGGCGGGCGGTAACTTGTCGGATGTGATCGCGCCGTTGCCCTTTCGATCCGAGGAACGACCGAAATAACGAACGGCCAGGGCGGCGGCGCGATCGGGCAACCTTGGGCGGCTCACCCCGGCGCGATCGGCCGCTGGCGAGTTCCGCTGGTCGGCCCTGCATCCCAGGCCGCGAGACAGACCTGAAACCGCGATGCCGCAACCCTCTTTGTAATGCTAGCTTGTGGGGACGGGGCCGCGACCGCCGGCCGGTCGGCGAGGCGGCTTTTCCGACCCGGCCTAAAGACGGCCGCAATCCGACGCCCGACGACCGATCGGATAACCGATACAACCGCTTCGGGCCGACCGATCGGTGCGATGCATTTGCCCGCCGGCGGCAAGTGCCCAATGGCCGATCGGTGCGTTGGCCGCGGACAGAACTCGGCCGGAGCTGGTTCTGAACTCAATGCCTCTCCGCTGTTGTTACCCTAAGCCGTGTGTCGAGATACAATACGAAGAGACTCAGTGGCCTGGCAGAAGAAGCGATCGGCATCATCGGGTCGGTATATCTCCCATCTCCCTTGGCGATCGGCGCAGAGCGGCATGCGGCTTTGTCGGAGCGGAAAAAGATGAGCAGGCGTTTGACGGCAGTGATTCATCGTGAGGGCGACGGATTCGTCGCCCTTTGTCCCGAACTGGACATCGCCAGCCAAGGCGACTCGGTCGAATCGGCTCGGGATAATCTCCGCGAAGCGCTCGAGTTGTTCTTCGAGTGCGCTTCATCCGCCGAGGTCCAAGAGCGATTGGGGCAGGATGTGTTCGTCACACAAGTCGAGGTGGCGGGTGGGTAGCCTTCGAGTGCTCTCCGGACGAGAAGTCTGCTCGATTCTCGAACGTTACGGCTTCAAATGCGTCCGACAACGCGGCAGCCACATCGTTATGCAATGCGACACGGGCGAGCGGACGATCACTGTTCCGGTGCCGGATCATAAAGAATTGCGATTGGACACACTGCGATCGATTATTCGTCAGTCCGGTGTGCCGCGAAGCGAATTCGAGTCGCCTTGATCGGCTCTGGATTTGCGAGTGCGTCGCTCGTTGCCGGCCTTTGGAAATGGGCGCTCTCTCATTGGACTACCGGCCCTCTGCGGCCGCGACGACCATTCGGGCGAGACGGCGAGCGGTCGATGGCATGGGGAAGTCGGCCAGGGCCTCCGGCTCCACCCAGGCGGTTTCGCACCATGGGCCGATCGAATCGCCGCTCGGCGTCGCAATCGTTTTTCGGCTCAAGCCGTCCGTCGGCGCAGTAGAACAGCCGCTCGGCTTCACAGAAGAACAGTCGCCCGTCTGCGCCGCAGAGCCCGTCGGCCCTCGGCGAGACGTTGCCTCACCCCGCGGCCGAAGCGAGCTTTCCTTGCTGCCGACCAACTCCTTTCCGGCATTCTTCAAGATCATCGGTGTGGCCGTTGCGGCCGATGGGCGTTTGTCAGCGCCGTTTGAATCCTCCGGCGCGATCCATCGAGCCGCCAGGCAATCCAACGTGATTTGGAAGCGGGTCACGCGATGCTTCCATTGGGCCAAGTGCCGTTCGACGACGATCGCGGCTTCGCTGCCGATGCATCGGGAGTTTCTGTCCTCATTGTCGGCCGACATGCCCAAGAGACGGCACAACGCTTCCTTCACCTGCCGGGCGAGAAGGTTGCCCCATTCGTCTGTTGCAGCCGTTTCGCCCGTTGGGTTTCCCCTGGCCGCCCGGCGGGTTGAGTTGCCGCCTCGCGTTGGGCTTCGGGCCGCAGCGCCGCGAGGGCAAAGCCGGCGTTGCACGCCGGCGGGCGAGTTGGGCGGGCACGCTGCGACCGCCGGCGCTTCATCGGCCAGCAGCATGCGGGGAAAGTCCCACAGGCCGGCCCAACGTCCGCCCGTGCCGTAACGCACCAGCAGCACCTTCCGTCCCTGGTGGAGCACCACCGCCGCCTCATGCCGCTGCTGAAGCGTTGTCTTTTCTCGCTTTCGGGGCAGTTCGTTTTGAACGCCTTCGGCCCAAGCGACACAGTGGGGCGCCAACGGGCAGCGAGCGCATTGCGGTTGCCGCGCAGCGCAGACTGCCGACCCCAAGTCCATCAGCGCCAGATTCACGCTCCGCGGATTCCGGCTGCGGCAGACAATTTGCTCGGCCGCCGCCCAAAACAACCGGTCGGCTGCCGTCGAGTCCGCTTCGCCCCGAAACCCGAGCAGCCTCGCCCACAGGCGGCGGGTGTTGGCCTCGATGATCGGCAACGAGCGGCCGCGAGCGAAGCAGAGCACGGCCGACGCCGAGTAGCGCCCCAGGCCGGGAAGGCTGGCCAGCGCGTTTGGGTCGTCGGGCACGCGGCCGTCGTGGTCGGCAACGATGCGTTGCGCTGCCGCGTGCAGTTGGCCGGCTCGACGGTAGTACCCCAGGCCCTCCCATGCCCGCAATACGTCTGCCAAGTCGGCTCGCGCCAGCTCGGCCGCCGTTGGAAATGTTTCGAGGAATTGCCGCCAGCGGGGCTCGACCGCGGCCACGGTTGTTTGTTGCAACATCAACTCGCTGACCAAAACGGCGTAGGCGTCGGCAGTCCGTCGCCAAGGCAAATCGCGCCCATGCCGGGCAAACCACCCAAGCGCCGCGCGGCGCACCGCGGCAAACCATCGGGCCGGCGGAAGCGGAACTTCGTCGGCTGAAGGGGCGGCTTCGTCGCTCGGCCGCGCGCAAGGCGGGCGAATGGGCCGAACATCGCTTCGCCGCTTCCTCGGCAGGTGCAACGGCATGGCGGCGCTCAAGGCAAGGGCAAGTCGGAAAGTTCGTAGTCGAAGTCGGCCACGGCCAAGATCGTGGGCGTTTGGTAGATGAATTGGGCCGCGTTCGGCTCGCCCGGGTAGTCGAAGGTGAAACTGATGCCTACCTCGCGCAGGCTCTGTTTGACCGTTTCCGCGCCGATGGGCGAAAGCAGTCGGCCGTCGGCCGTGCGCAGGCGAGCGGGATTGCGGAAAACCCAGCCGCGGTGGGTGGCCAGGGCTTCGCCGGGGTTGTCGAATCGCAAGGTCAGGCGAACTTCCAACTGATCGTTCCGCTGCCGGCTCTGCTCGACGACCACCGCCGCTGCCGCGCCGCGCTTGGCGACTGGTCGAGCGCCGCCCATGCCGTCGAAAACGAATGTTTCCGGCCGGCCCGGCAAGACTGTGTGCAGGCGTCCCTGCAACAGGGCCAATCGCTTGGCCGAGCGGGGCGGCAGGGGCAGCGGCAATTGCAGCCGCTGGGCGGTGCGATCGGCGAAGTCGGCGATTTCGACCGAACCGGCTTGTTGGGCCGACGCCAGACTCTCGCCCGTATCGAGCTTGGCGCTCAAGTCGGCCAAGCTGTGCCGCAAGACGATCGGCTGAACCCGCGGCTCCCACGAAAGCTCGATCTCGACCGTCAGGCCGTCGGCCGAGGGCTGACGCGGGTTGCGCTGCGCGCGAATCGCCACGGCCTCGAAGCGGAACGGGCCGCGATAACACGCTCCGGCGCGGCGCGGGCCGTGGCCCTCGGGCCGAGCCACCACGCAAATCGCCCGCGGCGCTCCGTAGGCATAGACGGTCAGTCGCGCGGCATCCAGCGTTTCGTCGAGCGCCTGCCAGAAAGGCGTTTCGCGGAATTGCACCTCGACCTGCGGATCGATGGCCACTTGATGGAACTGAGCGCGGTAGTCGATGATGCGGTTGCCGCTTTGCCGCTCGAGTTCGGCGAGAATCTTCGAGACCGGCGCGCGCCGTTTTTCCACATCGACAACCGAGGCCTCCGCGCCGGTCAAACCTTCGATGCGTTGCAGTTGCTGCACCACGCGGGCCGCGCGGGTTCGCGCCTCGGCCGAAAGACGCGGTTCGGCCCCGCGAAGCAAGGGAAGCGCGGCCGGACCCATGCGAACCAGTTCCGTCTCCGCGGCGTCGCGCTGGGCCAACTCGTCGGCGTCGAGCTGGCGGAGCAAGCGACGAACGGCCGACTCCCATTCGGGCGTCGAATCGATCGGGACCGTGTCGCTTTTATCCGCGGCCGCGGGCAAAGCGGAAGGCGAAACGGAAGGCAAAGCGGAGGGGGAGCCAGGGACCGGACCGGAGGCGGCCGGCGGCGCAGCGGCCGCGGCCGGCGAGGCGGCAATCGTTTCCTTCGAACGCTTGGGCGGTCCTTCGCCGCCCCACAGCACCGCCGGCATCAGCAAGAGGCCCAGGCAGGCCAACAAGCCAACGGGGCACAGCCGATGTGTCGTCCGGCAAAGCCCAGTGCCGACAACCATTCGCCGCCCCGCCGCCTCTGGCCCGGCAAAGCGACCGACGGCGTGTTTCGCCCGCTTCGGCCGGATGCGACTTCCTGCGGTATTGCATGAACAACCGCGCGCGTTGCCGGGCACTGATGGCATGGCTTGCCTGCTCCTGCTCTCTGACCAATGCGGATTGATCTTCCGACCGGCAATGTTGGTCGCAGTCAACGACATTGTCGGCGAAATCCGACCTTGCGTTGGTTGGCCTCGGAACATTGCTCTTCTAAGACACCATGCCGATCCCGGCCGCACGGTCGGCTTGCGTGACATCCTTATTGTAACCGCTCGATCGGCATCAGGCATCGGGTTGCCGACCAGGCCGGCTGCCGTCGGCCGCTTCGTGTGTGCGCGGCCGACGCGGCGGACAGGGCGGGCTGCTTGGGCGGCTCGCGCTACTCGGCGAGCAGGGCGTCGAGTTGCTCGACCCAATGGGCGAATCGCTGCAAGGCGGCGTTGATCGGTTCGGGCCGCGCCAGGTCCACTCCGGCATCGCGGAGCAGATCGATCGGGTCTTTGCTGCAGCCGGACGAGAGAAAGTCGAGGTAGCGCCGTTGCGCGGAGGGGTCGCCGCTGAGCACGGCGTCGGCCAGGGCCAAGGCGGCGGACATGCCGGTGGCGTATTTGTACACGTAAAACGCGCGGTAGAAGTGCGGGATGCGGAAGCATTCGAGGTTCAATTCGGCATCGAGGGTGAACCGCGGCCCGAAGTAATCGACCAGCAACCGGCCGTAGGTTTCCGTGAAGTAGTCGAGCGTCAGCGGGACGCCGGCCTCCGCGTCGGCGTGGATGAGCATTTCGAACTCGGCAAACATGGTTTGCCGGAAGATCGTGCCGCGCACCGCGTCGATTTGGCGGCTGAGAATCGCCGCCCGGCGCAACGCGTCGTTGCCGTCGCGGCGGAGCAGGTGTTCGGCCAGCAGTTGTTCGTTGAAGGTGCTGGCCACCTCGGCCGCCAGGATGGCATAGTCGTAGTAGAGGTAAGGTTGCCGCCGCGCCGAATAGTAGCTGTGCATCGAGTGGCCCGCCTCGTGCGCCAGCGTGAACAACTCCTCGAACACGTCGGCCCGATAGTTCATCAAGATGTACGGATCGCCGTCGTACGAGCCGCACGAGAAGGCGCCGCTGTGCTTGCCGCGATTCTCGTAGCGATCGCACCAGCGGCCGCGCAAGCCGGATGCCAGGGCTCGGCCGTACTCGGCGCCCAACGGACGAACGGCTTCGAGCACCGTCTCGACGGCGTCGTCCCAGGCGATGCAGGTTTTCAGCTCGGGAACGAGCGGGGCGTAGAGGTCGTAGTGGCGCAGCTCGGGCAACCGCATCTTCCGCCGCCGCAGTTCGTAGTAGCGGTGCAGATCGGGCAGCCGGTTGCGCACGGCGGCAATCAGGTTCTCGTACACCGCGCGCGGCACTTGGTCGGGAAACAACGCCGCCTCGAGCGATCCGTTGTAGTTCCTCGCCCGCGCGTAGTACACGTCGCGATGAACGGCCCCGGCCAGGGCGGCGGCCAAGGTGTGCCGATGGGCGAAATACTGCTGGTAATAGGCGTGAAATGCCGCGGCGCGGACGTTGCGGTCGGCGCAGCGGAGCAGCGATGAGAACGAGGAATGAGTCAGCGCGGTCGCACGGCCGGCTTCGTCCGTCACCGTGCCGAAGTCGAGGTCCACGTCGTTCAATTGGCGGAAGATCGTGTCGGCCGTGTAGGCCATCTCGGCCTGCATGGCCAGCAGCCGCTCTTCAGAGGCGGAGAGCGTGTGCGCGCGCCGCCGCAAGACGCGCTCGAGCCAAAGCCGAAACGGGGCCAGAGCCTCCGCCTCGAGCCAGCCGGCGATCTGTTGCGGAT
Organism: Thermoguttaceae bacterium; assembly: GCA_029975295.1. Lineage (GTDB taxonomy): Bacteria > Planctomycetota > Planctomycetia > Pirellulales > Thermoguttaceae > JARKPK01. Next base: position 31,061 of record JARKPK010000006.1, read on the forward strand.
CGATCGCTAGAATTTCCGGCTCGATGAACGAGGCGGCTTGGGCCGCGCGCGCCGCCGCATTGCGATACCGCCCGAGCATCCCCTGATAGCGGCTGTCGCCGGCGTCTTCGGCCGACTTGAGGAACGCGTACACCCCGAGCCGCTCGGCGCGGCGGTCGAACTCGCCATGAAAGCCCAGGCAACGCGCCAGCGATTCCGGACTTTCGCTCAATCGGCCGCGGAACGATTCGTACTCGGCCATCTGCGCGTCCCACTGGCGAAAGGCCGCCTCCCAAGCGTCGTCGTCGGCAAATAGGCTGCTCAAGTCCCAAGTGTGGGCCAGATCAACTTCGCTGCGAAGCGGCGCCCGCGAGATGGATTGGTCCATGCGTTGTTCCTGTTGCCTGTGTCGCAACCGCAGCGGTTGCCGTTGTCCGATGTGATGTCTCGTTGCGACGCTCTGCGATCGTCACAGCGATGGGGTTTTTCTGACGAGCGGCGATACTTCCTTGCCTGCTTCGGCGACGAGGCTGTCCGTGCCTCGCCGCGTGCGCTGCCATCAGGCGCCTACCATTGCAACAGCATCGTGGCCCAACTCAACCCTCCGCCGAACCCGCTGAACAAGATGCGGCTTCCGCGAACGATTCGGCCGGCGCGAACCGCCTCGTCGAGCGCCAGCGGAATGCTGGCCGAGGCGGTGTTGCCATAGCGATCGAGGTTGTTGAACACCTTTTCCGGAGGCAATCGCAACTCGGCGGCGGCCGAATCGATGATCCGCAGGTTCGCTTGATGAAACACAACCAGATCGACGTCAGCGAGCGTCAGGGCCGAAGCGGCCAGCACTTGTTCGGTGGTTTCGCGGAGGGTGCGAATCGCCCATTTGAAGACCGCCCGGCCGTCCATCCGCAAAAACTGCTCGGCGGGCCGCGACGGATCAAACGGTTCGCGCGTTCCGCCCATGGGGCGATAGAGCAACGGGCCGCCCAAGCCGTCGGAGCCGGCGGCGTAGGCCAAGATGCCTTGCTGCGGCCCGCCGGGGCCGAGCAGCACCGCGCCGGCGGCGTCGCCGAACAGCGGATAGGTTTTCGGGTCGGCCGGATCGACAACGCGCGAGTTTACGTCGGCCCCAAGGGCCAACACGCGACGGCAGCAGCCCGTGGCGACGTATTGCATGCCGGTCAGCAGGGCCAAGGCGAAGCTGGTGCAGGCGGCCTGGATGTCGAAGGCCGGCGCGGTGACGCCCAGGGCGGCTTGAACCATGCTGGCCGTGGCCGGCATGAGTTGGTCGGGCGTGTAAGTTCCCAGCAGCAACAAATCGACTTCGTCGGGAGGGACATTCGCATCGGCCAGGCAGCGTTGGGCGGCCATCAGGGCCAGATCGCCGGTGGCCAAGCCGGGTGGCGCGTGTCGCCGTTGGGTGATGCCGGTCCGCCGCAGAATCCACTCGGCATCGCAGCCGAGTTTCGCCAAGTCTTCATTGGTGACGACCACCTCGGGCACGCTGCTGCCGACACCGAGAATCTGCACGCCCATCAAACGACCGAAGCGAGAACGCGCAGAAAGTTGCGGCTCAGAGGGCATGGCAATAACTCGCAAGGGAGTGCAAAAGGATTCGGATCCCGTGGTCTTCCGCGGGTCTTCCGCGGTCGGGCGGCCCGGTCTGCGGTTTGGCGACCCGAGGTCGGTATAACGTAGGCCCCCGGGGGGAATTGCTCAAGCCCCAAACCGGCCCGGCGCGGGCGGGAGGGATGTTGCGATCTTGTTGATTTTATCTAAATTGCCTACTTGACAACCAGTTGCGATTCGTTAGTTTGAATGATCTGCACAATTTGCGGCATAGGAGTAAAAAAGGCAACACGGAGGGATCGCACCTGATGCTCAATTGCCCCAGCGTCGGCAACGGCGTTGGACTCACGGGGTGAGGCCTGTTTCCTAAATGGTTTTTAGGCAAACGCTTTGCGTTGTTGTGCGATACGGCCCGTCGCCATTGGCATCCGAAGTGCTTCATTGGCTGAGCAGTTCGGGATGTTGCACGAATGTCGGCCTTCGCACTTGTAGAGGTGGCTCCCTTGCCTAAGACTCTCCGTAAGCCTGCCGTGGTCACTGGTCAGCGTGCGCGAATCAACGGTTCGGCCCCGAACGCCAAGGGAAAGAACGGCGTCAAAGCCGTCGAGCGATTCGAGGAAGACGATCTGGTCGAAGCGCTCGAGGCCGACGACGAGTATTCAGGCGAAGTCGCGGCCGAGGTCGATCTCGACGAAGACCTGCTCGACGACGTCGAGCTGCTCCGCACCGGGGAAGACGACCAGATTGACGATCCGGTGCGGATCTATCTGATGCAGATGGGCGAGATCGCCCTGCTGACCCGCAAAGACGAGATTCGCGCCGCCCAGCGGATCGAGCGGGGGCGGCGGCGGTTTCGCAACGCCCTGTTGGCCGGCGACTACATCTTGCAGGGAGCGGCTTCGCTGCTCGAACAGATTCAGGCCGGCCAATTGCGACTCGACCGAACGATCGACGTTTCGGTGATCAACGTTCGCGAGAAGAAGCGGCTGCTGAAGATTCTCGCGCCGAACTTGACGACCCTCAAGCGATTGCTGGCCGCCAACCGCCGTGATTATGCCGTGGCGATTCATCGGCGGCGGCCGAAGGCCGAGCGACGGGCCGCCTGGCGGCGGATCGTTCTGCGGCGCGGCAAGGGCGTTCGTTTGGTCGAGGAGCTTTGCCTGCGGACCCAGCGATTGCAACCGATGCTGGAGAAGCTGCGCCAGATCGGCCGCCGCATGACCGAGATCCAGCGGCAGCTCGAAGGGGTCGCCGCTGGCGCCGAGGCGTCGGCCCAGCGAGCCGAGCTGCGGAAAGAACTGCACTATCTGATGCGGTTGACCCTGGAAAGCCCGGCCACGCTGCACCGCACGTTGGGGCGCATTCAAAAACACCTCGACGATTACGAATCGGCCAAGCGCTATCTTTCGGCGGGAAATTTGCGTCTGGTTGTCTCGATCGCCAAACGGTATCGCAATCGCGGGCTGAGCTTTTTGGATTTGATCCAGGAAGGCAACACCGGGCTGATGCGGGCAGTCGACAAGTTCGAACACGCCCGAGGCTACAAGTTCTCCACCTACGCCACGTGGTGGATTCGCCAGGCGATTACGCGGGCGATTGCCGACCAGAGTCGGACGATTCGCCTGCCGGTCCACATCATCGAAACGTTGGGCAAAGTCCGGGCGGTTTCGCGTCAATGGCTGCAAACGCACGGTTGCGAGCCGAGCGTGGAAGAAACCGCCACGGCCGCCGGGCTTCCAATTGACGAGGCCGCTTGCGTGCTTCGCATGACCCGGCAGCCGCTTTCGCTCGATCAACCCGTGGGCGATCACGACGACACCTATTTCGGCGAATTCCTTGCCGACCACCGCGAAGAAGACCCGCTGCACGAGATGAACGCGCAATTGCTCAAGCAGCGCATTGCCGACGTGCTCGAAGGGCTCGACTACCGCGAACGCGAGATCATCCGCCTCCGCTACGGCTTGGCCGACGGCTACTCCTACACCTTGGAGGAAGTGGGCAAGATCTTCTCGGTTACGCGCGAACGCGTCCGGCAGATCGAGACGAAGGCGGTTCGCTCGCTGCAACATCCCTGCCGCTCGCGGCAACTTTCGAGCTTTGTGGATGGCTGGAAGGAAACCGCGCCGCCGGCGTTGCCGCCGATCGAGGGCGGGCCGGCCGCCTCGCTGGAAGCGGTTTGAGCCGCGCCCGACGACGGCCTCGGTGAACTGCCGCCGCGGAAGGCGTGCGCGCTGGTGACCATCGGACGCTCGGACGGGTCCGAATGCGTTTTCCGCTTGCCAAGCGGCGCCGGCTGAATCATATTGGCGCAACGGCGGCGAACCGCGGAACCGTCGGCGAATGCCTTGGAATGTCGCCGACGATTGCTGGGCCGGTTGCCCGCGGCCCCGATCGCCCGATCGCGCGGGCCGACGGCGTTGGCCGCCGCTGCGTCGCTGAGAGTTCCTCACCTTCCCGCCCCTTTGGACTGTGACCATGAAACCGCTTCAAGCCTGCTGTGTGCTGTTGGCGGCGGCTGTGTCCGCCCTGGTCTCTCCGTTGTTTGCCGCGTCGCCCGCCGCGCCGCAACCCGGCGCCGATGGGTTCTACGAGCTCTTCAACGGCAAGTCGCTCGACGGTTGGAAATTGGGCGGGCCGGAAGGATCGTTTTTCGTGGAGGACGGCAAACTGGTGGCCCGGGCCGTGAAGAACCAGGCCCATCTCTTCTACGTCGGCCCGGTGAAAAACGCCAACTTCAAGAACTTCCATTTGAAGGCCGAGGTGATGACGCTTCCGGGGGCGAACTCGGGCATCTATTTCCACACGGCGTTTCAGGAATCGGGCTGGCCGAAGAAGGGCTACGAAATTCAGGTGAACGTCTCGCACAGCGACCCGAAGAAGTCGGGCGGGCTGTACGGCATCCGCGATTGCCTCGACCCGCCCTGCAAAGACAACCAGTGGTACACGCAGGAGATCATCGTGACGGGCAAGAAAATCGTCACGAAGATCAACGGCCAAACGATCGTTGACTACACCGAGCCCGACGATTGGAACAAGGGCGACCGCCGCGTCGATCGCGGCACGTTCGCCCTGCAAGCGCACGATCCGAAAAGCACCGTCTATTTCAAGAGCATTCGCGTCAAGCCCTTGGACGACTAACGGCGATCATCGCCGGCCGGTCGGTGGGGTTCGTCGTTGGGCCGCGAGTGCGATGCAGGCGGCGATCGCCGAAAGCGCCATCGCCATCGCGCGCGGCTCGGGGACGGCGGCCGCGTTGATCACCCCGACGGCCTCCAAGTCGAACCCGCCGCTGCCGCTGGTGGGGTGCGGATCGTAAATCGGCCGCCCCGCGGAATCCGTCGCGCCGCCGTCGCCGACGATATCGACAATCCGCACGAAGCCGATGGCGTTGACATCGAGCAGCGGCGAAACGCCGGCCAATTGCGCCAAATCGAACGGCGTGCCGAAGCCCGCTCGGTACTTGCCCGCAAGGTTGTCGATGTTGGTCGGATCGACGGCGCCGAACGCGCCGACGGGCGACGGAGTCAGCGATGCGTTGGGGAAGCGGAAGAAGTCCGTCCCGTTCGATGAGACTTCGACGAAGCCCAGTTCGAGGAACGTGTCGCTGAAGCTGTTTTCAAAGACGGCGAAATCCCAGCCCGGGCCATCGACGATAAACAGGTCGAAAGTCAGGGTGATGCTTCCTCCGTTGCCGAGGCAGACGATGTCGGTGCTGGTTCCCAGGGCGGGGCCGAGGGCTTTCTCGGGCGTTTGCCAAGTCGGGTCGCAGCCGGAGCCGACCAGGTAATCGCGCCAGCCGGTCGCCCAGGCGGCGAAAAGCGGGTTGTCTTTGGCGATGGCCGTCGAGCCGGGCTGTCCGGCGCCCGGCGCATAGGGGCCGGCCGCGGCCTGTTCCGCGGCCACTGCGGTGCAGAGCGCCCATCCGATAAGCATGCCAGTCCAGCGAGTCATGTTCCCTCCGATCTTTGGTGGTGCGTCGTGCGGCGGGAAACCGGCACGACATGGGGTGTGCGCTTCGGCAGGCGAACGTCGGCGGAGATCAAGGGGCGTCGTCTCCCGGCGGCGAGCCTTCGGCGGAAGACTGCGTCGCGGGGTGTTGTCATGCGGGGTGTTGTCATCCCGAATGGCGATCATGGAGACAATCGAGCCCATCGTGCGAGCGGTTGAGCGCGCCTTGCGCGCGCGGCGACGGGGAATCGGCGCACCTTGTTTGCGGCGCGGTGCGCGATTCGCAAGACGATTGCCGCCGCGCGCACAGCGCGCGCTGAACCGCGTTGGCGAACGAACCGACGAAGCCTAAGCCGGAGCGAGTTCAGGCCGTTTCCGTCCCGCGCGGAACATAAGCCGATTTCGCGTTGGTAGGTCTTCTGACTCCCGAGCTTCGTCGGCCGGCCTTCTCGCCGCCCCGGTTGGGGCGGCAATGGCAACGAAAGGGCGCGACGCACCGCTCGGTTACAGCGGCGGGGACCGTTCCGGGCTCTCACCGGATTCCCTGTTAGTCAGGCGGCCGAGAGGCGGCGCGCCTGCACACCAACGCACGACGGTCTAGAATATATTTTCTCGGCTTAGCGCCGACAAGGGGGCGGCTTGTTAGAATAAGATGTTCTTTCATCCCAATCGCGCTGCCGGCGGCTACGCACTGAATCGAACATGGACATCAGCGTCTTGCGCGAACGCCTTGCCGATTTCGCAACGGCTGCGGCGTGGTTGCGCGCCTGGAAGGTGGCCGACGTTCGCCGCGCGCACGAGTGCCTGCTGCGCATTGCCGCGGGCGGGATGACGCCCGACTTGCTCGCCGTGCTCTGCGATCAACTGGCCGAGCATTTGCCCGCCACGGCTGATCCCGACATGGCGCTGAACAACCTCGAGCGTTTTATTGCCGTGGCGCGCAATCCGCTGGCAGTCGGCACGCTCTTCGAGCGCGACCCGACGGCCTTGCCGCCGTTGCTGCACCTGTTCAGCACCAGTCAATATCTCAGCGATTTGCTGGTTACCGATCCGGAGAGCTACGACCTGTTGCGGCTCAGCGAGGGCCTGCCGGTGGCGCGGCAACCGCTGGTCGGCGAATTGGTGGCCGAAGTGATGGCCTTGGACGACGAAACGGCCGTGGCGCGGGCGCTGCGGCGGTTCAAGCGCCGCGAGGTGTTGCGCATCGCCTACGGCGACATCATTCGCGGCCAGAGCCTGAAGACGGTGACGGCGCAAATCTCCTATTTGGCCGACGCGGTGGTCGAGGCCGCCCTTCAAGCGGCCTATCGAAAGGTGGCCGCCCAGCGCGGTGTGCCGCAGTTGCCCGAAGGCCGCGGCGCGCCCCGCTTCGTCGTGCTCGGGTTGGGGAAGCTTGGCGGGCTGGAATTGAACTATTCCAGCGATATTGATCTGATCTTCCTCTACGACGGCGATGGACGCACCGACGGCCGCCGCAGCGTGACCAACGTGGAGTTTTTCGACTATGTCGCCCGCGAAATGGTCCGGCTGCTGACCGAAGCGACTCAATGGGGAAGCTGCTATCGCGTGGACTTGCGGCTCCGGCCCGACGGCCAGCGCGGGCCCACCGTGCCCAGTTTGGCCGGGGCGCTGAGCTACTACGACCTGCGCGGGCGCACCTGGGAACGGCAGGCGATGATCAAGGCGCGGCCCGTGGCCGGCGACTTGGACTTGGGATGGGACTTTCTCGAACGCCTCGGGCCGTGGATTTATCGGCGTTATCTTTCGGCGGCCGACATCGCCGGCATCAAGGCTCTGAAGCGGCGCATCGAGCGCCAGGCCCAGCAGGCCGGCGGTGAAACCCGCGACGTAAAGACCGGCCGCGGCGGCATCCGCGACGTGGAGTTCGCCATTCAGTTCCTGCAATTGCTCAACGGCGGCGACTTGCCCGAGTTGCGCACGGGGAACACGCTCGACGCGCTGTCGCGTCTGGAAGCCAGCGGCTGCCTGAGCCACACGGAAAGCGCGCTGTTGGCCGAGAACTACGCCTTTTTGCGGAAGATCGAGCATCGGTTGCAGATCATGTTCGATCTGCAAACCCATCTGCTTCCCGACGATCCCGGCGAACTGACCAAACTGGCGTTGCGCATGGGCTATGCCGAGGGCGGTCCGGCGTCGTTTGCCGCCTTTGTCGACGACTATCGGCAGAAAACCGAGCTGAATCGCAAGATCCTCGATCACCTGCTGCACGAGGCCTTTGCCGACGATCCGCACACTGCCCCCGAGGTCGATCTGGTGCTCGACCCCGACCCGTCGGAGGGCCGCATCGAAGAAGTGTTGGGCAAGTACCCGTTTCGCGATTTGAACCGGGCCTACGACAACCTGATGGCGTTGGGCGAGGAGCGCATCCCCTTTCTTTCGACGCGGCGTTGCCGGCACTTTCTGGCCTCGATCGCCCCGCGGCTGCTCTCGGCCGTGGCCGAGACGGTCGATCCCGACGCCACGCTGGTGCAGCTTTGCCAAGTGAGCGATTCGATCGGCGGCAAGGGAGTGCTGTGGGAACTGTTCAGTTTCAACCCGCCCAGCCTGCGTTTGTACGTCGAATTGTGCGCCTATAGCCCGTACTTAGCCGGCATCGTGACGAGCAATCCGGGCATGCTCGATGGATTGATGGACAGCCTGGTGCTCGACAAACTCCCGGCGGCCGACTTCCTTGATTGCACCCTGGCCGATCTGTGCGAGTCGGCCGAGGATGTCGAGCCGATTTTGCACAGTTTCAAGAATGATCAGACGCTTCGCGTCGGCGTGCGCGATTTGCTCGGCAAGGAAGACGTGCAGAACACTACCGGCGCCTTGGCCGACATCGCCCAAACGTGCCTGAAGCAGATCGTGCGGTTGGAGTACGATCGTTTAACGGCCAAGTTCGGGGCCCCGCACGTTCACGTCGGTCGGCGCACCGGACGCCCGTGCGAGTTGGTGATTCTGGCCTTGGGCAAGTTCGGCGGCCGAGAGCTGAACTACCACAGCGACCTGGACATCGTCTTCTTGTACGAGGCCGAGGGACACACGCAGCCGCCGCCCGGGCGCGAAGGCACCTCGAACCAGCATTTCTACAGCGAATTGGGGCAGCGGATCATCAAGTTCATCAGCCGACTCAGCGGGCATGGTCGGTTGTACGAGGTGGACGCCCGGCTTCGGCCCACCGGCCGCAGCGGCAGCTTGGCGGTTTCGCTGCCCGAGTTGCTCCGCTATTTCACCAGCGGCGAGGCGCAACTGTGGGAACGGCAAGCGTTCACCAAGGCCCGCGTGGTGTTCGGCAGCGAACGGGCGGCGCGGCTGGCGATGAATGTCGTGGCCCGCGCCGTCTATCAACGCCGATGGCAAGCGGCCGACGCCGCGGAGATCCGGCACATGCGGCACCGGTTGGAACAAACCGCGGCCGCGGGCAACCTGAAGCGGGGTCCGGGCGGAATCGTCGATATCGAATTCCTCGTGCAAATGCTGCAACTGCGACATGGCCGAGGAATACCGCATGTGCGTTCGCCCAACACGTTGCAGGCGCTGCGGGCGTTGTTCGAGGCCGGTTGTCTGTCGGCCGACGACTATGAGCTGTTCTATTTCAACTACCGGCTGTTGCGGACCATCGAAGGCCGTTTGCGGCTGATGAATTCGACGGCGCGCGACCAGCTTCCGACCGACCCGACGGAACTGGCGAAACTCGCCCACCTGACACGCTACCAGAGCACGGAGTTGTTGCTGCAAGACTTTGCCGTGGCCACGCGCCGAATTCGCGAGCGGTTCGATCAGTGGATGGATGCGGCCGCCCGCACGGCCGCCAAGCGGCCGGCCGACGGGAAGGCGTAACGTCATCCGATCGAATGCCGGATTATGATCAACCAGCCGTCTCCCGCCAACTGCTTTCCGCCCACCAAGGGCGCGCCGGTTGCACGGCGCAGCCTGAAGGCGCCGCGCGACGATCGCACGTGGTTGATCGATCCCTCGCTCGATCAGCTTGCCGCACTGGCCGAGCGGAACGCGCAGCGGGCCGAAGCGCGCCAAGGCGCAATCGCCGGCGCCGATTGGGGCGCGTTTGCCGCCGCGGCGCGCAGCGAACTGATTGCCGCCGCCGCGGACTATGCCGCCGAATTTCTCGACGCGGAATCGGTGGCTCGCGCCAACCGCGGAACGCGCCGGATCGTGTTGGCCGGCCATCAACCGGGACTGTTCCACCCGGGGGTTTGGTTGAAGAACTTCGTGCTGGATGTTGCCGCTCGTCCGGTCGGCGCCACAGCGGTCAACCTGGTGATCGACGACGACGTGCTCCGCTTTCCCTCGGCGTTGGTTCCCGGCGGCTCGGCGGCGTCGCCGACGCTCGAGCCGCTGGCTTTTGATGGTCCGCACGAACAGACCGTTTGGGAATTGCGGCCGGTGGCCGATCGGGCGGTCTTCGAGACGTTTGCCGTTCGGGCGTCGGAGCGGCTGGCCTCGCTGATCGATCGGCCCTTGGCGGCCGATTATTGGCCGCTGGTCGTCGCCCGCGCCGACGCCGGCTGCAACCTGGGCGCGGCGTTGGCGCAAGCCCGGCGGCAATGGGAAGGCCGCTGGGGCGTCGATACGCTCGAAGTGCCGCAAAGTCGGGTGTGCCGATTGCCGTCGTTCCGCCGCTGGGCCGCCTGCCTGTTGAGCGACCTGCCGCGGCTGGCCGCCGCCTACAATCGGGCCTTGGCCGAGTACCGCCGGGCGCATCGGGTGCGCAATGCCGCGCAGCCGGCGCCGAGCCTGGCGGTCGAAGGCGATCGGTGGGAAGCTCCCTTTTGGCTGATCCCGCCCGACGGGCGGCGGAATCGGTTGTTTGCGCGGAGGACGGCCCGCGGCATCGAGATTGCCGGCGAGAAAGGCTTTGCCGCGTTGCTGCCGCCTGCCGAGGACGACGGGGGCAAGGCGGCCGCCGACGAGATTCAACGGCTGGAAGCGCAGGGCGTTCGCTTGCGCACCCGCGCGCTGCTCACCACGCTGTGGGCCCGTCTGTTCCTCGGCGATCTGTTCATCCACGGAGTGGGCGGGGCCGCCTACGACGAAGTCACCGATCGGATCATTGCCGACTATTTCGGCGTCGAACCGCCGGAGTTTGCCGTTGTGTCGGGCACGCTCTATTTGCCGGTCGAATCGCCGTCGGGCAGCGACGAGCTTCTGCGGCAAACGGCCCGACGATTGCGCGAGTTGGATTATCATCCCGAAACGGCCGCGCCGCCCCCGAGCGACCCGGCGACGCGGCGGCGCTGGCAAGAGCTGGCGCTCGAGAAGCGACGGCTGACGGCAGCGGGCCCATCAAACATGCCGGCTGCGGCGCGGCATCGGGCGATCGAGTTGGTCAACCGCGCGCTGGGCGAGTTTGCGCAGGCCGTCCGCCACGAACTGCTCGAACAGTGCGAAGCCTTGCGCCGCGCGCGGCGCATCGAAGGCGTGTTGCGCCGTCGCGACGTGCCATTCCTGTTCTACCCGGCTTCGACATTGCGGGATTTTTTCGACGGGCTACTTCACAAGGTTGAATAAAGATGCTTTGATACCGGAGAAAGGATTCGCGCGATGGATGCCGCGATCTCGTCTCTGGAACCGACGCCGCTTGTTGCCACGCGCCCCGGCGCGAAACGCATTCGCACGCCCATCGTCCCCGCGGCGACGGCGGATCATCCCGCGATTCATTATTTTCTCGAGGCCGTGTTCGATCGCAATTGGGCCGCAGAGTTCCGCGCGGCCTGCGACGACCCGAATTATCGGCCCGGTGATCGGCTCTTGCTGCGCCGCGGACCGCGTTTGTTGGGTCATGTTCGCATCAGTCGGCGGACGATGCAGTTTGATTGCAGCCGCGTGCCCGCCTACGGACTGCACGAGTTGTGCATCATTCCGTCGATGCGGCGTCAGGGCTACGGCGCGTATCTTCTGGGCGCGGCGGAACGGGCGATGGCGGACGCCGGCGCGTATGTCGGCTGGCTGCGAACGTCGTCGCCGCATTTCTTTCGCCGATCGGGATGGGCTTTGTGCGGCCGGCACAATTACAGCCGTGCCGACGCCCGGTCGCTATTGGCCCAGCTTTGGCAGCGGGGCGTGCCGCAACGCCGCGGCCGCGCTTGGCATATTCGGCCTTGGCGGCAGTGGGAAACCGGTTCGCTGGCCCGCATCTATCAGCAAAACCTGTTCGGCGCCCACGGCTGGCCGGTTCGCGACGACGGCTATTGGAACTGGCTGCTCGGACGGCCGGCGTTCGACGAAATCTACGTGGCCATCGAGGGGCCCGAACAGCTCGAATTGGGCGAACGCAACACGCGGTTGATCGGCTATGCCGTGGTCCGCGGAGCGCGAATCATCGAACTGCTGACCGCGCCCGATCGGCCGCGGGCGGCCCTGGAGCTGCTGGCCCGAATTGCCACCGACGCTTTGGAGCACGATCGTTCCGATCTGACGTTCCACGCCCCGGCCGAGCATCCGCTGCACGGCGTTTTCCTCGACGCCGGCGGACTGCACCAACACGTCCAGGCCGACCGCGGCGAGGTCCATATGGCGCGGGCCCTCGATCCGGTGCGACTGATGCAAGCGATGGCCGAGGTCTTCCGCCGCCGAGTGGAGCGGGCCCGGGTGAGTTCGCCCGTCGAGTTGGGGTTCTTCGTCGAAGGCCGAAAATACCTCTTGGAAGCGGATGGCGATTCGGCGCAGGCTTCGGCTCATCGGCTCGGGCGAAGCTACTTGGCGATGAACGTGGCCGACTTCACCCGCCTGCTGCTCGGCCAACTCGATTGGGATTGGGCCCTCCGCGATCGGCGGATCGAGTGCTCCACCGCCCTTGCCCAACAATTCGGGCGCATCCTCTTCCCAACCGTGCCGCTCTATCGGCCTGTTTGGGACGAGTGGCCGCTGGCTTAGGCGGCTGAATTGCAGGCGGCTGGGCCGAATTGCGCGCGACGGGCTGGGTTGCACGCGGCTTGGGAGAGGCCGTCTCTTATCGCTCCGATCGGCCTCGGCCGGTTTGCCGCCGCTGTGCTCTGAAGCCGCCCCTGGTTGGAACCCTCTTCCACGGTCCCGTTGCGCCTGTTCGCCCGCGGTTTGCGCTGCCGGCGGCTACACGCGGGCGACCGTCGTGCCGCTGAGCCGCCGGATCAGTCGCCGCATCTCCAGCACACTGAGCGTGGCCAGCACGCGGGCGGTGGGCAGATTCGTCTTCGCGACGATCTGATCGATCTGCGTGCCCTGTTCGCCGACGGCCGCAAGCACCTCGCGTTCGGTGTCGTTGAGCAGCAATTCAGCCGGGCGGCGCAGCGGCGGGCCGTCGTCGCGCGGGGCGGCCTCGACCAACGGCCCGAGGGCCTCGAGCACATCGTCGGCCGATTCCACCAGCGTCGCCCCGTCGCGGATCAGCCGGTGGCAACCGCGCGCGGTGCGGCTTTCGATGCTGCCCGGCACGGCGAACACCTCGCGGCCTTGTTCGAGGGCGTGCTTGGCGGTGATCAACGCCCCGCTCCGCTCGGCCGCCTCGACGACGATCACCCCCAGCGACAGCCCGCTGATGATCCGATTGCGTTGCGGGAATTGACCGGCCAGCGGTTCGACGCGGGGCGGCGATTCACTGATCAGCGCCCCGGCCGTGCGAACCTCGTCGGCCAAAGCGGCATGCTCCGGCGGGTAGATGCTCAACACGCCGCTGGCCAGCACGGCCAAGGTCCGCCCGCCGGCCGCGATGGCCCCGCGATGGGCGGCCGCGTCGATTCCGCGCGCCAGCCCGCTGACAATCGTCAATCCCGCCCGGGCCAGGGCCGCCGCCAGCCGTTCGGCCTGCCGCAGTCCATACACCGAGGCGTGGCGCGTCCCCACGATCGCCACCGCGGCCGCATCGCGCGGCAGCAGTGAGCCGCGGACGAAGATCGCCCCGGGCGGGTCGTGAATCTCCTTCAGCGCCCGCGGATAGGCCGGGTTGCTTTCCAACAGAATCTCGATCCCTTCGCGGCGGCAGAGTTCGATCTCGGCGGCGACATCGATCGAACCAGCTTCGAGAATCTTGCTCGCCAGCTTCGGCCCCACGCCGGGCACCTCGACGAGGGCCGGCCGATCGGCCGCCAGCACGGTCCGAGCCGAACCGAACCGTTCGAGCAGCGCCTTGCGCGTCCGCGGCCCCACTCCGGGAATGAGAATCAGCCGCAAGGCGTCTTCCAGCGTGTCGGCCGAGTCGGTTGCCGGCGCTGCCGCTTGCCCATCGCTCGAGGCCGGCGCGTTTTCGTCGTTCATCGGATGTGCATGGGCAGAGGGTGCAGAGCGATCGAATAAGCCGGCCATCGAAGCGACTTCCCGACACACGGAGGGAAAAAGCAATTCCCGCTTCCAGTCTTCGATAAGATCGTCCGCGGGCGATCGGCTTCGCGCAAGCGTCCGCCGAGCCGCGGTCCGTCGATCCGTCCTCAGCCGAGCACGGCCGCCACCTCGCGCGGATCGACCCCGCCGACCAGCTCCACCGCGCCTAAGCGGCTGGGCAGCACGAACCGCAGCTCGCCGTGGCTCACTTTTTTGTCGCGGGCCATCACTTTCAAAGCGGCCTCGGCATCGCACTTCGGCGGATTGACGGGCAACCCGAGCCGTTCGAGCAAGGCCGTCTGCCGCGCGACGAAGGCCGAATCGACGCGTCGCATCCGCTCGGCCAGCCGGGCGGCGCAGGTCATGCCCATCGCCACCGCTTCGCCGTGGAGCAGCGCACCGTAGCCGCTGAGGGTTTCGAAGGCGTGAGCGAACGTGTGCCCGTAGTTGAGAATCGCCCGGTGCCCGCTCCGCTCGAATTCGTCGGCCTCGACGACGTCGGCCTTCAGCCGGCAGCAGCGGGTGATCACTTCGGCCAGGCAGTTCGGATCGCGGGCGTTGAGTTGATCTGTCCGCGCTTCAAGAAAGCTGAAGAACTCGGCGTCGAGAATCACGCCATACTTGACCACCTCGGCCAGGCCGGCGCGATACTCGCGGTCGGGCAGGCTTCCGAGCACCGTCGGATCGATCAGCACGCCGATCGGCTGCCAAAACGCCCCGACCATGTTCTTTCCCTCGGGCAAGTTGACGCCCACCTTGCCGCCCACCGAGCTATCGACCTGGGCCAACAGCGTAGTAGGAACCTGAAAGAACCGCAGCCCGCGCAAAAACGTGGCCGCGACGAAGCCGGCCAAGTCGCCCACTACCCCGCCGCCGACAGCGACGACAACCGTTTGCCGATCGGCCCCCAGTTCGAGCATCCCATTCCACAGCCCGGCGGCTGTCTCCACCGACTTGCTCTCTTCACCCGGCTCGACGGAGATGATGTCCACGTCGATCTCGGCAGCCGACAGGCTCTCGGCCGCCGGCAGCGCATAGGGTTCCTGCACGTTGGCGTCGGTGATGACGATTGCATGAGTGGCCTTGCCCAGCGAAGCCAGCGTCGGCCCGAGCCGCGCCAACCGGCCCGCGCCGACCTCGATGTCGTAACTCCGCTCGCCCAAGGCGACATGCACTCGATGAACGTCGTCGGTCATAATTCCTCGATCGGTGTGGGCAAAGGTGGTTCCGTCGCCGCCGTCAATTCGTTTCGCGCAGCTTCAATTCTCTTCTCTCTGCGCCAGAACGAGTCGTTCTAATTCGCGCAGTTCTGATCCGTTCGGCTCAGGGTTGCACTGTTCTCGGGCTGCATTACTTCGCCGTTTCGCCGGCGTGGGCCACCCGCAGTTCGGCCTCCCAGCGTCCCAATGTCTCGCCGGCGGATACGCGCGGCAGTTGTTCACGATAATTCAGGTAGAGCCGGTCGGTGGCTCGGCCGCGCTCCATCTTCGTCGCGCCGAAGTAGGCCGCCAGCAGCGGCGCCGGGCTGCTGATTTCGAGTCGGCCGTCGAGGGAGATCTTCGCTGTCGGCGACGGCCCGATCTTCTTGCCGCTTAGGGCCGCGACCGGCGTTTCGTGATTGTCAAAGCGCACAACGCGCCGGCCGGTTTCGTAAACCCAGTTGGCATTGTTTAGGATGCCGATCAGGCCCGTGGCGCAAAGGGCGATCTCAACGTCGGCCAGCGCGGTCAGCTCTTCGCGAACAAGCAGTGCGCCGTCGGCCCGCGATTCCAGCGTAAGCTGGGCGCGGACATGCGCGCCGTGATCCACTTCGATCACAGCGCGAAATCCGCTGGCCGCCGCTTCGTCAGCCGCCGGTTGCCCCGCGGCCGCAGCGGGCGTCAGCAGTTCGACATTTGCGCTATGCAGCTTCACCGGCAGGGGCTTGTTTTCGCCCGCCAAAACAATCTGTCCGATGCCGTTGCGCTGGTCGGGCGACACGATACGGTCTTCGTCCATTGCCACCAGTTGGGCCATCACCACTGCGCCCCAACTGAGCGAATGAATCGCCCGCGGCGTGCGGTGAATGATGATTTTGCCTGCGTCCCAACGTCGCACGCCGAACAGCGGCGGTGGCTCCGCCGGGCGGGGCGTGCGGCGGTCGGCCGTGGCGAGCACGAGCCACCCCTGGGCCAACGAGCGCAACTGCGAGTGCTGCATCGACGCGAAAAACCATTCGCCCGGCGAGAAAACCGCGCCCGATTCGCTCCTCGCTTGCATCTTCTCCAAAGTGCGCAGCGAACGCAGGGCCATCGCCCAGGCGTCGGGATCTGCGGCATGGATGGCCATCTCCAGGTGATCGTCGAGAAAATTGGGGTTGCGGAACAGCTCCCAATCTTGGCCGCTGGGATAAACGAACCCGCCGTCGGGCAGGTTGAACCATTTGAGGTTCTCGTAGATCGGGCGGACATTGTAGAGCAAGGCCTCGGGCGGCTTTCGGCCGCTCAGTGTGAAATCGACGTGCGCGCCGAGCGTCAGGGCGAAGCAAGTCATGTAGTCGGGATGAACGAAGCCGTGATTCTCCAGCGTGAAATCATCGAAGATGTTCGCCCCGGTGAACTGCTCGGCCACGGTGCGTCCGTCGATCACCGCCTGCGACCGAGCGTCGGCGGGCCGCAGAAACGACGACAACGTCCACTGCTGAAAACCTTCGGCCCATTGGGGGCAGCGGGGATCGTCGGGCGCGATCAGCATGGCGGCATGAAAGATCAGGGCGTTCCAAGCGTTTTCCTCGGCCTTGGTGTCGTAGCGAATCTGGTGCGGCGGCTGGGCGCGGAGGAAGCGGCCGGCTTCGTGCAACACGACCTTGCGCACCGATTGCCGCAAATCGTCGGGCAGGTCGTCCCACAGCCACCAAGCCGCGCGCCCCAGCATGTAGGCCCAGTAGGCCGACTGCCAAGCGTCGCCCCAGCACTTGCCGTCGTCGGTCGGCCGGCCGCCGGTGGCGTGCGTCGCGGCGCAATAGCGCATCATCGGTAGGATCGTTTCTGTCAGCAGCGCTTGCCGCGAGACGCCGACCACCCGCTCGTCGTACGGCCCGAAGCGATAGAGAAAGGCGAACCCTTCGATGGCCGAGGTGTTGGGCCGAATCATGTGTTCGCCGCTGGCGCTGGCAGTCAACAGCTTCAGCGACGGATCGGCCGACCACGGGCGAACCATCGAAAGCAAATGGCGGGCCTGCTTCTCGGCGGCTGTGTAGATCCGCTGCGGCACGCCGTCGAAATCGTCGGCCGCCGGCGCGGGAAACGCCTTGATCGGCAGAACGCCGGGTTCGCCGCCTCCGTCGGCCGATAGGGGCGATGCGAAGAGAACCGCTGCCGCGCACGCCGTTATTGCGCACCAAGCCCGCGCAAGCACGGCCGCTGCTGGTAACGCCGCCTCCAGTCGGGCCGCAGCGGCCCGGGCCGTTGTGCCGCTGGCGCGTTGGCAACGCCGCTCGATGATCGCCTGCCGGCCTGAAAAGACGACTGCCGCTGATCGAATGGGTACCGCTGATGGGTGATCGACAATCACGGGCGCTGGCTGTGGATATTGCTGTGTGCTCGGCATCGGGCGATCATCCTCCCTTTTTCGCGCCCGGCTGTTTGCGGGCGACGATCCGCGACTCGATCCGCCGCTGTTCGAGCCGCTTTTTCAGCTTCGGGAATTTCGTGGCGGGCATCCGCACGCCCTGCTTGCCTTGTCCCTTGCCCATGGTTCGTCTCTCCTAACGCGAGGCATCGCCAGATTATCACGCCAGGGCGTCGGCGGCAATCTGCCCGAGTTTCGGCCGGCGGCGCGACGCCCGACCAAGCTGCGCGTACCCCATCACAGTCGCCGAGAACATTGGCCGGGCGAGTGCATCGATAAGGCAGGCCAATCGAATTGGGGTGTCGGCCGAGCCGGATTTTCCGCACGGCAGCGCCGGCCGGGCTTGGTTCCCGCACTTGTCGGCCGCGGTTGCGTTACGATTGACAGCCGTTGCATCGCGGACGTAGGTTATCACGGGTTGCGATTGAGCCGCTTGCCCGGGGCGACTGCCCATCCGACAACGCCCGTTCGCGACTCTCGACCAGTGGTTGGGGAACGAAGATATGCTTCAACGAACACTGCGCGCGGTCTATTGTCGTGGAGAGAGCGTCATCCGAGCAGACGTTGCTGATGGTGTGATCGGCCGGGCGGAGTTCGGCTGGGCTGCCCGACGCCGCGGGAGACGATCGACACACTCCTGCCGGCGCTGTGTGCCGCGTCGGATTGGCTCGGGCGATTGGACGGCTTTGCGGACGGCCGTGTTCGCGGTGTTCTTCGCGCCGGTGATTGCGGCGATGGCCTCGGCGGCCGCTGCCGATGCTGCCACCTTCGCGGTTGCCGCCGAGGGCCGTCGGCCGCTGCGCTTCTCGGCCGAGCGGCTGCTCGATCGGCCGATCATCGCCCCGGGCATGGAAGGGCTGGCCCGCGAAGGCGGCCGCGACAACATCAACGGCCCGTCGTTGATCCGCACGCCCGACTGGCTTCCCGACGCGAAGGGAAAGTACTACCTCTACTTCGCGCATCACGGCGGCAAGCACATCCGTTTGGCCTATGCCGACCAGTTGACCGGCCCATGGACCATCGTGCCCGGCGGGGTGCTCGGCGTTGAGCAAGCGCCGGGCCGGGGGCACATCGCCAGTCCCGACGTGCATGTCGATCCCTCCCAGCGGCGCATCCGCATGTACTTCCACCAGCCCGGACCGCCCGGCAGCCCGATCTCGGGCCAGGTTTCGTTTGTCGCCGTTTCGGGCAACGGTCTGAAGTTCGAACCGCGCGGCGAAGTGCTCGGCAAGTTCTACTTCCGCGTGTTCGAATACGACGGATGGTTTTACGCCCTGGCGAAGAACGACAACGAAGACGGCATCATCTATCGGTCGCGCGATCCGCTTGGCGGGTTCCGCCCCGGACCGCGGTGCTTGCCGAAGGTGCGCCATACGGCCGTGTGGGTCGATCGCGAAAACGCCATGCTCTACGTGTTCTACTCGCTGGTGGGCGAGGCGGATCGGCCGGAGCACATCTGCGTTTCGTCGATCGATTTGCGCGACGATTGGACGAATTGGCGTTTCTCGCCGCCGCAGACGGTGCTTCTGCCCGAACGCGATTGGGAGGGCGGCCGACTGCCGCACAAGCCCTCGTCTTACGGCGCGGCCGCCGGGCCGGTGCGCCAACTGCGCGATCCGGCCGTCTTTTGCGAAGACGACAAAATCTATTTACTCTATTCCGCGGCGGGCGAGCAGGGCATCGGCATCGCGCGGCTGCATGGGCATCCTGCGCGCGATGCGCCCGCGTCCGACGGCGCGCACAGTGGGCGATAGTCGAGGCCTTGTCGAAGCCGCGAAATCGCGGGAGCATCGGCACACAAGGGGGATCATCGTAATGAAGGGCAAGAGCAGCTTCCGGTCGCGTTTGCAGGGCGTGATTCTTCGGTGCGCGTTGATTTCGGCAGTGGCGGCCGGCGCTGGCGGCGGCGTTGCGGCCGGAGAGGCGGCCTCGCCGTGGCCGAGCAACGTGCCGGGCTTTGCCGCGCCGGCGCCGGGCGAGCACCCGCGGTTGTTCTTCCGCAAAGGCGAGCTTGCCGCGCTGCGCGCCAAAGCCGAAACGCCCGAGGGCCGAGCCGTCGTCGCCCGCTTGCGGAAACTGCTCGATGGGGCCGGCGGCAACGCCATGCCCAAACAACACCGTCCAGAAGACGCCCCCTACGGCGACCGCAGCCAACCGGTTGAGATGCCCGAGGGTGTTTACACCATGAGCCATGCGGCGGGCTACGGTCTGCTCTATCAGTTGACCGGCGAACGCCGCTACGCCGATCTGGGCCGCGAATGTTTCGAATGGGCTTGGCGCGGCATCCGCGACCGCGACGCCAAAGGCCGCTACGCTTGGAAAGACCCGCAAGGCGCGCTCCGCGCCGGGGTGGTCCTGGGCTGGTATGCCGTGGGTTACGACCTGTGCTACGACGGATGGGACGACGAGTTCCGCGTCAAGGCGGCTCGGGCGATTCAAGACTACAACGAAGGCCCGTTCCAATCGCTGCCCGAATTGGCCCGCGGCGCGCGGCATCATCCCGGCAGCAATCATTGGGGGATGCAGGTGGGCGGGGCGGCGCTGGCGCTGCTGGCGATCAAAGACGACCCCGGTGTGGACATGAAGATGATCGGCCCATTGCTCGACCAGAACGCCAAGTGCATGATCCGCAACATGACCGAGGGCTTCGGCGACGGGGGCTTCTTCGCCGAGGGCGACGGCACCGGCAGCATGTCGAGCCACATCGTCTTTCTGCCTGCGCTGCAAGCGTGGCGCACGGCCGCCGGCAAAGACTTCATCGCGTCTCGGCCCAACGCCCAATGGATGGCGCTGCGCTGGTTCGCGCAGGCAGTCAGCCGCGACGGGCGGGCCGACTTCTGGCCCCAACGCGGCGGCTACCCGCACAACATCTGGGCCCGGGGCGACATCAGCGGGGCGGGCTACTTCTCCATCGCCTTTGGGGTGCTGGCCCCGCAGGCGAGGGCGGGCGTGCTGGGGTACTACGATCGGTTCTTCAAGGCCGCCGACGAAAAGAACGGCACGCCCTTCGACACCGTCAGCCCCTATCCGCACCACGCCCTGCTTTCGCTGGTCAATTGGCCGGTGGGCGTCGAGCCGATCGATCCGGCCCGGGCGTGGCCGTTGGCGTTTCACGATTCGAAGCATCAATTCTTTCTGATCCGCAATCGATACCGCGACGACGATGACATCGTGATCACCCATTTGGGCGCGAACGCGAGGGGCTTCATCCGCGCGCCGGCCGACCGGCAGATTCAGATCCGTGCGCTGGGCAAGAAGCTCGGCTGGGGGCGGCTGCCCGGCAAGATCACCGCCTTCGACACCCGCGACGACGGATCGACGATCGTGCAAACCGCCGCCGATTGTCTGGGCGTCGATTTCTCGGGTGCAAGCGGGCTCGACGCTCTGATCGCACTGACCGGCGAGCACGGCGAACGCACCGCGCAGCTCGGCGGCCGAACGATCAGCTTGCTGATGTTGAGCAAGAACAAGCAGCTTCCCGAAGTGCGCGTCGAGGACGATCGCGCCGTCATCGGCGGGCAGACGGTGCGGCTCGAGGGCGGGCGAATCGTGTTCGGCCGGTGAATCGCCGCTCTAGGCGGAATGCGATTGCCGCCCAACGAATCAACGCCGCGCGACCGGCGATGACGAGGCACTTGGACCTTGGGGGGCGATCCATCGGGGAGAACGGGCGCCGGCCGGAGCGCCGGACTGTTCTGTTGCGGCCGTTCGGGGCTTGCCTTCCGGCCGTTTCGTGTCGCGTGTTTCGAGGCGAGCGAGGTTGACGCCGTTGCCTGGCGAATGCAAAGAATCACCGCTCCGAGTCGCTCGCCTCGGAGTCGGTTTCCGGCGGACCGCCAGCGGCGGAGTGGTCGCCGGCGGGCGTGGTGCTGCCGGTTGGCGCTCTGCCGACAATGGCATGATAGCGAATCGTGGCGGCCAAGACGAAGAGCCAATTCAAGAGCACGAATAGCCCGACGTACCATTGGCCGCCCGCCCCGCCGCTGCCGTACGAGTGTTTGCCTGCCGGCAGCAGGAAGTTCACGCCGTACCATGCCATCAAGATGAACGTGGCCCCGAGCACCGAGCCGAACGCCATGCCGAAGTTGCCCGCCCAACCGATATGTCGGGCATGGAGGATGGCCATGTAGGCCAGCAGTGTGAGCAACGACCACACTTCTTTGGCGTCCCAGCTCCAGAAGTGGCCCCATGCTTTGTCGGCCCATAGGGCGCCGAGGATCGTTCCGGCGGCCAAGAGCAGCACAGCCACCTGCGTCGCTTTATACGCATACTGGGCCAGCGGGGCGACGCTGGACGGCGGCAAGACGGCGTCCCCTTCGCGCCGATAGCTGCTCAAGAGATAGTAGCCCAGCGATATGTTGGCAACGCCCCAGGCCAACGCGCCGGCGGCATAGCTGGCCGTGATCGTCAGCACGTGGACGAACAGCCAGAAATTGTCGCGGAGCACCGGCTGGGTATGTGCGATGTCTTTGTCGATTACGGTGTCGGGCGCATAGTAGGCGACCAACGCGGTCAGCATCCCCACGGCCGCCCCCACCAATGCGAACACGCGGCGATCGACCACCTGATCCCAAAGGGCCCGCCCGCCCAGCCGCCGCGCCTCGCGCGGCACCGTCGCCAACGCCAGCAACAACACCGGCACGAGCCGCGAGCCGAAATAGACCGTGCCCGCCACTACCGCGGCTGCCACCAACCACACGGCCAATTCCCCGGCGCGTTGGCCCCAGCTCTGGTCGGCCCATTCGATCGAAAGCGAAATGTAGCGGGTGGTGAAATAAGCGATGGGGCCCAGTAGCGCCAGCCGCAGCAACACGGCCCCGGCCGTAACGACCGGCGCCGTCGAGCCGACTGCTCCCGCTTCGACGTTCGCTCCGGCAGCCTCTTGCGACGAGAGCGGCCTGCCGGCCGACCCCCTGCCTGCCGCACTTCCCGCCAATTTAGGTTGCCAAAGCAACCGCGCATCGGTCAACAGCCACGCCTGTCGCAGCCCGGGCCAAGTGATTGGCAGCAGCGTGAACCATGCCCCCAACAGCGGAACACAGAGGCTGACGAAGGCCACGGTTTCAAACATGTTCGTCAGCGGAACCAGCCGCATAATCGCCATCCGCAAGGCGAAGCCCAGCGTCGTTACCGCCACGGCGACCGCCAGAACGCACAACCCGGCGAAGAGCATGGCACGGGTTTGCCGACCGAAACTCAATGCCAAGCACGCCAGGGCCGCCAAGTTGACCAACCACGACCAGAAGAACGGATCGAGCCGATTATAGAACACCTCCGTATCGGTGAACCCGGGCGGAGGATAGGCCGTTTGACGGAGCAGGTCGTCGTCGGGGCGGACCAACGGCAACCGGTCGCGGCGGAGGGTCGTTTCGCGGCCCAACGCGCCGAGCGATTCGGCCAACTCGTTCATGGCCGCGGCGAAGGCGGCGGGCCGATCATTGCGGTTGCGATCACCGTAAACGGCCGTGACTTTTTCCCATGCCGTGCGGACGGCGCGCACTTGGTCGAGCGGATAGCCCTCGATCAGCGCGTCGGAGCCGAAGATCAACGCGCGAAAGCCGATCCACGGTTGAAAATCGTCTTCCGGGTCGCGGTCGGGTTCAAAGGCGGCCGGATTCAGCCCGGGCGCAACGCGGAGGGTTATTTGCGGGTCGTATCGAGTGAAGTGCGCCTCGACCGCGTGACGGAGCGATGTTTCCGCCAGAATCCCCAAGCGTTTCGATTCGTTCGTTCGGCAATGCTCGGCCCAAACCGTGCAGGCCCGCCGCAGCGCCGAAAGCTGCGACTCGCGACGGCCCGGCCCGGCCGACCGATCGGCCGACGCAAGCAGCGGGTCGATCGCTTCTCCCACGGCAACCAGCAGGCGGGCGGCCGGATCGTTTTCGGTCATCCGCCCTTGCCGCTGCAAAAGTTGTGCGGCCTGCTCAGCCTGGTTGACCACCGATTCCAAATGCCGGCGCATGCGCCGGCCGGTAGTGGCGGCGTCGCGCGGATCGGCGGTGAACTCGGCGAAATACCCGTAGGCTTCGTCGAGCCGTTCGATTGCCCGATCCACGCCCGTCGGTTCCCAGCTCTTATCTTGCCGCCGGCGTTCCATGGCCAGGGCTTGCAGCCGTTGATGAAACTCGCGGGAGGATTGGGCCTCGATGGGCGAGACAAAACGCAGCCGCCCGAACGCATCGTGGGTGGGCAGCGCGAAAACTTGCTCGCGCAATTGCTTGTGCTCGGCCGCGAGAAAGGGAACGGCCTGCCAACGCTGCGGCTCGACGAGCCAACTGAACACCAGCTCCGACGCTCGAAATCGCCGCGGCCTCCCCTCGGGAAACAGCGCGCGGGCCGCTTCGATTTGGGCCGCGTCGGCCCCCCTTAGTGGCTCGGGCAGCCAGAGCTTCGGGTTCGACCGCCCGCACACGGTTGTCACCAGCGATCGGGCGAAGGTGTCGAGCGGCATCCGGCGGCCGGCTTCGAGCACGGGCAGGCGCTCCCAGGCGTCCCAGTCGAGCGGTTGCTCGCCGCCGGGCGCAGCGGCGGCAAACGAACAAACCGCCGCCAGCGTCAGCGCGACGATCGCGACGCCGTTGTACGGCAGACGAGCGCGGCGGTCGGCCGAGCTAGAACATTCCTTCCGGTCGGTTGCATGGAGGCAATTGAGGGCCATGATCACGCTTCTTCCTCAGAGGCTCGGCGGCGCATCGGCCGTCGGCCGTAGTACAACCAGATCATCCCCCCGACGATCAACAGCGAACCAAAATACTTCGGCGCTCGGCCCGGATCGTAGCTGACGCTGAAGATCGAACGATTCAATTTGCCGCGCGGTTCGTCGGGCCGCACCAGTTGTTCGAAGAGCGGATCGCCCGGCCGGCGCGGAGGCTCGAAACTGGCCTGGAACAGCCGATAACTCCGACCCGTGCTCGGATCGACGAAGTCGATGGGCCGATTCAATTCGATCAGCACATCTTTCTTGAATGGTTTCACTTCGCCCTCCTCCGTCGGCAGGCGAAAATCGACCACGCTGGCGTAGTACGACGGCCGTCGCTGCCCCGGATCGAGTTTTTGGATGAACCGGTGCAGAAAAACCTCGAATCCCAACGGCACCGCCTCCTGCGGCATGCTCACCGTTACGCGGCGCTGTTTGCCCTCGATCATCCGCCGCTGATCGTCGCTTCGCTCGCCCGAAGGACCGGCCAGATAGAACTCCTCCTGCACTCCGTCAACGGTGGCCCGCACCAGCGCCCGCGGCTGGCGCACTTGCTCGGGCTTGCGCCGGTAGGGCAGCGCCTCGATCTTCCAGTCGGGCTGGGGCGAGGCGACATATTCGTCGAGGCGCAAACGCATGGCGGCGGGCGTTTCGGCGAACACGCCGAGCTCTGCCCCAGCGGCCAGTTGCGCTGCGTCGGCCGCAGGCCAGGAACCGATGCGACACTCGTCGGGCAGCCGCCAACTGCGATAGTACAGTCGCCCGTCGTGGCCCTGAAGGATATCGACACGTGGCGACTCGGTGTCGCGGCGGACTTGCGCGGCGCGCTCGTCGCTGTGGTCGTCACCGCGCTCGTCGCCGGCCGACGCACCCAGCCAGTACGCGCCGTACACGCGAAGTTTTCGGGCGTGATGATTCCAATGGGGCAGCGCCGCGTAAAGCAGCATCCGCTCGGCAAAGTCGTCGCCGCGAGAAACCATCAATTGCGCTGCGGGAACGGCAAAGCCCATCACCTGCGGATTCAGCCCGACCAGCTCCACCTCCAGCCCGCTTTGGCCCAGCGGAACCTTTCCGCCGCCGAGCAGCTCGTCGCACCTCAATCGGTAGGCTCGGCCGTCGTGGTGGAGCACCAGTTGACCTTGCGGTCCGAGCGGACCCTCCGGCGCACTGGCGAGGAAGGCCGCCGTTTCGTCCCGGTCGGCGGTCATCCAGAAGAGCAGCCGGGTTCCGTTGGCTAGTTCCGCCCGCGATCCCATCCCGAACGGGCGATTCGCTCCATGGCCGCGCGGGGCGGGCGAGATTTCCAGCGTGGCTTGTTCGGGTTCGCGCCGTAAGCGTCCGGCTCGCGTTGCCGCGTCTTCGATCACCGACAGTGTCAGCCGCGGAATCGGCAACCGGCGCGAATCGTGAAAGTAGTCGAGCACTTCCAGACGAATGCCGTCGCGATCGTAAATCAGCCCGCGGTCGCGCGGCGCCAACGACCACGGAAACCACGAGTGCTCCGAGCCGTAGTCTTGCCAATTGAAGGGCCCGGACCGAAACGGCACGGTGATCTCGGCGTCGGCCGAATCGCTCGCCTCAGGCTGCGCCCGGGCAGCGTCGTCGGCGCCGCCGGTTGCCGCAACGCGAAGCTGGAAGTAGTGTTCGCCGCTGAACAACCGCCGCTCGGCCGTGCCCTCGAAGACCGAAAGCGTGCCGTCGATCCCGAAACGATAACTCACCCACGAGCCGATCAGCAGCACCAGGATGCCGGCGTGAATCACCACGAACGGCCACTGCCGCTTCGACCACGGCCAACGGATCAGCGCCGCGTTGAGCACGTTGATCGCCAGCAGCGCATTAAGGGCCAGGAACCACGGCGCCAGATAGATGCCGAACTTCAGTTCGCTGTCGGCATACCAGCGGCTCATCACCATCGTGGCCCAAATCAACACGGCCATGTAGGCGGCAATGAGCGCCACGGCCAGTTCGAGCGAGGCTGACGCGCGGAACAACGCCCGGAAGGCTCCGCTCAATGCGGAACGCGGCATGCCGGCCGAACGACTCGATGGAAGGGAACGATCGGATTCTGTCATCGGAATGCGAACGGGGACAGCGTGGCTTGGCGCCGCCTGGGAATTCGGGTGATGGGAGGCGGCTGCCTTCGGAACTTCCCCGAACGGAACGCCCGCCGACGGCTTTCGCACGTCCTAAGGGCCGAGAACGGCACGGCGGGGAACAGAGGATTATATCGCTTTGCCCCGAGAAAAAACACCCGCACGCGCCCGCAAGCACTGCCGCGCCGCCGGCGACAGCGGGTCCGCTCAGGGCCTTTTGGACCAGCGAATGCGGCGATGGCCCCTTGCGCGACGAGAAGACCGAGGCCGGACGCTTTCAGGCAACGACGGGCCGACCTGGGGCTATCGAGGAACCCGCCACGGCCGACGAAATGCCAACGGTGATCGAGGCTTCTTCTCCGGCGATCATCAACGTCGCAAGCCGCTCGGCGACGGAACTCGGCCGACGATCGGAACATCGGCGGCCACCACGCACACCTCCACCCGTCGCTCATGCTGTCGCGGGTCGGCCTGCGAAGGCAGCGGGCTTCCGGCGGGCCACTGCGCGCCGAAACCGACGATGCTCAGGCGATCTTCGCTCAAGCCCGCCTCGCGCAGGCAATCGGCCACGGCCAGCGCGCGGGCGGCGCTCAGATGCAAATTCGTCGGCAATTCGTCGCGCAGGGGGCGGCCGGCAACCGGCCGCGAGTCGGTGTGCCCGATGACCACCACTCGCAGGTCGGCCGTCTCTGGCGACTGCAAGGCTTTCGCCAGATTGCGCAACGATTGCACCGCGCCGGCCTTCAGCTCCGTTCTTCCGCTGTCGAACATCACGTCGGTTTCGAGCTTGCCCACGGCCGTGGCGCGATCGAAACGGACCGCCGACACCCGCTGCGAAAGCGCTTCGAGCTGACCGATCGACTGTGGTGAGGGCGGCAGTTGATCCGGCGGCGTCCAGTGGGCCAACTGTTGATGAACCAATTCGCGTTCGCGCTGATAGGCGGCCATCAGCAATTGCTGCCGCTCGGCGTCGGTCTCCATCTTCGCCAGCACGGCTTCCGTTCGGGCAAGCTCATCGACCACCTTGCGGCTGTGCGAGCGCAGGTTTTCGATTTCCGTGGTTTGCGCCCGAGTTTGCGCCAGCAGCGCGCGATTCTCCGACTCCAATTCGGTCACGCGGGTGGCCGAAGCGCAGCCGGCAACACCCAGCAGGGCGAACAAACCCAAGAGGAACCGCGGAGATTCGAAAGCCACCAAGGCGCGCATCATGCGCGAGAAGGACCAGGGCGTCGGCCGGCGCAGTGCGGCGCCGGCGGCCCGCGAGGCCGATTGCGCATCGTCGGCGTCAGTTCTGCGCGGCTTCATTCGTCGCCCCGCGACAAGCAGTGCACTGGGGCTGATCCCCGAAGTTCGATTGGTCGGGAATAAGATGCGGCCAGCGTCGCAGTCCCTTTGTGGAGTTCCATTGCGCCAGAGAATTCGCTGCGGCCGAATCGGCCTGTGAAGAAGCAAAACGGCCTCTGAACGTTCAACATTCTGTAAAGAAGCGAAACGGCCTATGGACGTTGCTTTTCTCAGCCGCGCGCGATAGATAGCAAAATCCCCTGTTCAGGGCAAGATCGTCTTGGCTCTACCGACGTGCCGACTTGTCGCCGAGCCGGCCATGCACCGTTCGGGTTCCACACGGCGTCTCGATCGCCATGAGCGACACGAGCAAGCCGTTGCGGCACTTGCCTGGACTTCGCGGTTTGGCAGGCTTGGCGGCCTCTGCGGGCTTGGCTATCCTGTGTATTCCGCCAGAACAGTGAGTGAAGTATGACGTTGCCCCAGCATGGGAATAAGACCGAACTGGCGACACCGTCGGACGGGTCGGGCGATCGGCTTGCGGGCCGGCTGGTATTTTTGGGCACGGGCACCTCGCATGGAGTGCCTGTGATCGGGTGCTCGTGCGCGGTTTGCCGAAGCGGCGATCCGCGCGACCAACGCACGCGATGCAGCGTGGTGTTGGGCTTGCCTGAGGGAAACCTTCTGATCGACTCGCCTCCCGAGCTTCGGCTGCAACTGCTCCGCGAGGGGATTGGGCGGATTGATGCGGTGGCCTACACGCACGAACATGCCGATCATCTGTTCGGGCTCGACGATTTACGCATCTTCCCCCAGTATTTGGGTGCCGATCTGCCGGTCTTTTGCTCGCTGCGGGTCGAACAGCGAATTCGCAAGGCCTTCGACTACGCTTTTGATCCGGCAGTGCAGGGGTTTCCGGCGGGCGGGCTGCCGAAACTCGACTTTCGCCGCATCGACGCGTCGCCCTTCGAGGTTCTCGGGGCTCGAATCGTGCCGATCCCGCTCGAGCACGGGCCGTATGAGGTGCTGGGCTTCCGCATCGGCGATGTGGCCTATTGCACCGACGTCAATGCGATTCCGCCGTCGAGCGTCGAGCTGCTCGGCAGTTTGCGGGTGTTGGTGCTCGACGCCTTGCGTCGCCGCAAGCACCCGACGCACTTCAGCCTTGCCGAATCGCTTGAGGTGGTCGCCCGCCTGCGGCCTACGACGACTTACTTCACCCATATTTCGCACGATCTGCCGCACGGGGCCACGCTGGCTGAATTGCCGCCCGGTGTCGCTTTGGCCTACGACGGGCTGAGAATCGCGTTGAGGCCGTAATCGACAGACGCGGCCCGTCAACCGAGGCACTCCCGCTCGGCCATGTACGAGCCCGAGCCGAAGTTCGGCGGAGCGACTTCCAAGCCGACCCGTTCGGCCGCCGTCAGATCGAACATTGCGCGGAGCGCCATGGCGTGGGCTTCGGTCCACGGTTGATTTCGACGGCCGAACATTCGTCGCTGGGCGGCGGCAAGCACCTGATAGTCGATTGCCGTGGGCCGCCCGGGCGGCGGAACATGATTGACGAAGCTGGCAATGTTCTCGCGCACGGTGTCGTACACCATGCTGCCGGCCCCAATCACCTTGCCGGTGTAGATCATCGTGCCGATCGCCGTCTTGGCGTAGTCGCCGATCATTACGCCGAGAAACTGCATGTCGGTGGGCACGGAACGGCCCGCATAGCGCATCGTGATGGCGCCGTAGGTGTTCTTCAGATTGCTGTTGGTGGTGCCCGCCCCCAGATTGACCCAGGCGCCGATGTAGCTGTCGCCGAGGAATCCGTAGTGCTGCTTGTTGGCGAACGGTTCGAGCACCGAGTTGCTCAGCTCGCCGCCCAGGCGGCATCCGCGCTCGGCGGTCACGCCGGGCCGCAATGAAGCATGGTCGTTCACCACGGATTGCGGGCCGAGCCGGCATGGGCCATGCACAATGGCCAGGGGCCCGATGGCCGCCGCCTGTTCGATGACGATCGGGCCGCGCGAGGCGTCGAACACCGCCGACGGATGGACGGCGACTTCGTCAGCGGCGAACACTCCCGGGAGCAGTTCGCGGTAGGCGCCGCGGGCGACGCGGTCGCGGAGGTTCTCGCCCAAAATCGAGGAATGGTAGCGCACCAGATCATGCGGGTATTCGATGAGCGGGTGATCGAAGTCGATCACCGGCAACCCGGGCGAGCGGAGGTCGGCCGACGTTCCGGCGCGGCTCAAGCAACCGGCGATCGGCGCGCCGTTGTGCACGGCGACGAACGGGCGGGCCGCTTCAATCCAAGGCCGCAAGCGTTCCACCGAGGCGGCGATCGGCGCCAACCGCGCGTGAAGGAACACGCATGGGGTGTCGGGCGGCAGGGGATCGAGCATTGCCGGCGCGGTTGCCGCCAGCAGCGGGCGCAGGTGCGGACGGACCTCGGCGCGCAGCGGGCGGCCGAATCGAGCGGCCAGATCGATCAATCGATAGCCCCCGCACGAAAGCTCGAAGGCCGGCCGGCCCAAGGCGACCGGGTTCAGCCCGGCCGTAGCGTCGTCCTCGAACAAGACGATGTTCACCGCAGATGCACCGCTTACCGCATGTTCATCGAACAACTGGTGCCGCCTGCCGCGGGCAAGTAGCCGTGCAGCACATAATCGGCCACCATGCGATGGGCGCTAAACCGCCACGCCAGCGAGCTGATCGAGTTCATCATCCGTTTGATCCAGTTTCGCGGCAGGCCGTCAACGTCACGATCGTAATACAGCGGGATGACTTCCTCGGTGAGCACCCGGTGCAAATCGGCGGCGTCGCGGGCGTCGGTGATTCGATCGTCCACGTGGTGGGTGCCGTGTCCGATGGCGAAACCGTTCGAGCCGTCGTAGGCTTCGGCCCACCAACCATCGAGGACGGAGAGGTTCAGCGCGCCGTTGAGCACGGCCTTCTGCCCGCTGGTGCCCGAGGCCTCCAGAGGCCGCCGCGGGTTGTTCAGCCACACGTCGACGCCCTGAATCATGTGCCGGCAGACGTTGATGTCGTAGTCTTCGATAAAAGCGATGCGTCCGGCGAACCGCGGATCGTGTCGCAAATTGGCGATGCGGCGGATCAACTGCTTGCCGGGCTCGTCGGCCGGATGGGCCTTGCCGGCAAAGATGATCTGAATCGGGCGATGCGGATCGTTGATGATCGCGGCCAAGCGATCCAGATCGCTAAGGATCAGGTCTGCCCGCTTGTAGGTCGCAAAGCGCCGTCCGAAGCCGATCGTCAACACGTTCGGATCGAGGATGTTGCGGGCGGCTTCCACGGCTTCGTCGCTTTCGCCGCGGCGACGGCACTGCCGGCTGACCCGCCGGCGGACGAATGCCAAAAGCTGGTTCTTCAACGCGTAATGCGTTTCCCACAATTCGCCCGGATCGACGTTGCGTATCGCCTGCCAAACCTCGGGCTCGCCGTGCCGATCCATCCAGCCGACCGGGAAATTGCGGTCGTAAAGCTGCTGCATCTGATAGGCCAGCCAGCTCTGAATATGCACGCCGTTGGTGATGTGCCCGATGGGTATCTCTTCTTCCACGCGCCACGGCCAAAGGTGCGCCCACATCCGCCGCGACACGTGGCCGTGCAAGTTGCTCACGGCGTTGGCGCGGCGCGAAAGTTTCAGGGCCAGAACAGTCATGCAGAACGGCTCGTGCTGGTTCTGCGGCTCGACGCGCCCCAAGCCCATCAACTGCTCGAACGAAACGCCCAACTCGTCGCGGAGCGGCCCGAGGTGCTCTTCCACCAAACCGCCGTCGAACCGGTCGTGACCGGCGGGCACGGGCGTGTGGGTGGTGAACACCGTGGCTTTGGCCACCTCGCGGACGGCTTCGTCGAAACTCTTGCCGTCTTCCTTGATCCGCTGACGCACCGCTTCGAGCGTGGCGAAGGCGCAATGGCCTTCGTTAAGGTGGTACACGCCCGGGGTGATGCCCAGCGCCTTCAGCGCGCGAATGCCGCCCACGCCGACCACCAATTCCTGGCGAATCCGCGTGCGGGTGTCGCCGCCGTAGAGCCGCGAGGTAAGTTCCCGATCCTCGGGACTGTTCGACGCCACGTCGCTGTCGAGCAGATAGAGCTTCACGCGGCCGACCCGCATCAGCCACACCTTCGCCAACAGCCGGCCGGTGCGCGTCTGAATCTCGACGGTGATCGGTTTGCCGTCGGCGCCGCGGGCCGGCTCCATCGGCAGCGTTTCGACCTTGGTGTTGAGGTATTCCTCCTGCTGCAATCCGTCGAGATCGAGATGCTGCTTGAAATATCCCTGATCGTAAAACAAGCCGATCGCTACCAGCGGCACGCCCAGGGCGCTGGCGCTTTTGATGTGATCGCCCGACAACACGCCCAACCCGCCCGAGTAGATCGGCACCGATTCATGCACGCCGAACTCGAGCGAAAAATACGCCACCGGCTTCGACCCCAAAACGCCGGCATTGGTTCGGCCCCAGAGGGGTTGTTCGGCAAGGTACTCCTTCAGCCGGCGATACGCATGATTGATGCGGCTGTGCAGCACCAACTCGGCCGCGCGAAGCTCCAGCCGTTCGGGCGTAAACTCCGACAGAAGCGCGATCGGGTTGTGGTCCAATTGCCGCCATCGAATCGGATCGAGATCGCGGAAAAGGTTGATCACCTCGGGGTGCCAACTCCACCACAAATTCCGCGCCAAAGTCATGCACTTTTCGTACAGCGTTTCCGGAGTCAGTCCGATCGTTGGGGACGGTTTGCGCATCCCAATCGGGGGATTCTCTACTTGGCTCATCATCATTCCCTTTCTCTTGGAATGATATTGGGTTCGGCAACTCAAGCGCGCGATTATAGCGGTGAGTGCCTGCAATTTCGACCCCGGATTGTGGGCCGCGCCGAGAGATTCGCCCTTTTCCACGGCCCAAACAGTCTGCCCCTTCCCACTCCCGTCCGAAGATTCCACGTCGCCGAAGCCCCAGTCAACACAAAACGATCCTTGTGCTGTGAAAATGGGGTAAATAGTGTGTGTGGGTTGGCGGGGTGGTTTTTCGTCGGGCATTGCCTTTCCGTTCCTAGTGGCCTAACATGATTCGTTTTGTGGTATCGGCGGGTTCGGGCATGGCTCCGCCGATCGCCGGCTGCATCGGGGCGCACAGCAGCAGCCCGTCAAGGGCGTCGTGCGACGGACGGCGGACCAGCCCCCATGGGGAAGGGACGCTCCGTATCGCCCAATCGAATTGTTGGCGTATCTCTTCTCTGCCTTTGCGATACACCTTGCGAGGTCACGGAACCCATCATGACACAACACGTTGAAGTCCACTGGCACGAACACGCCGTCTCACGCGAAGAACGCGAGCAACTTAACGGGCATCGAGGCTGCGTTGTTTGGTTCACCGGGTTGAGCGCCTGCGGCAAGAGCACGGTGGCCAACCTAGTCGATCACAAGTTGCACCAATTGGGCGTGCATAGTTTCGTTCTCGATGGCGACAACGTTCGCCACGGACTGAATGCCGCGCCGGCGATGTTGCGGCCGAAACACGGCGAAGAATTCGCCAAGCGCTTCGGGCTGGGGTTTTCCGCGCAAGACCGCGAAGAGAACATCCGCCGGATCGGCGCCGTGGCCAAGCTGTTCTCAGAGGCGGGCATCGTGGCCATCACGGCCTTCATCAGCCCCTACCGCGTTGATCGCGACCGCGTCCGCGAAACGCTGGCCCCGGGCGACTTCGTCGAGGTGTTTGTCGACGCCCCGCTGGAGGTGTGCGAGGCCCGCGATCCCAAAGGGTTGTATAAGAAGGCCCGCGCGGGCGAGTTGAAGGGATTCACGGGAATCGACGACCCGTACGAACCGCCGGTGAATCCGGAGTTGCGGCTCGACGCCGCAACGAAGTCGGCCGAAACGCTGGCCGACGAGGTGGTCGCCTATCTCCGCACTGCGGGAAAGATCGCCGGCAAGTGAGTGCGCCCGTCGGCAAACGAAGGGTGGCGAAGCGCGTTGCCAAAGTGGCGGCGCACAAGGCGGGCGCGGCGCGCCATCGCGGTTTGGCCGACCGACCTGCGCGACGGCGTTTCTGCGCGAAATCCGCCGCCGCCGTTGCGTTCCTTTTCCGGGGATCAATAATGCAATAATGGTCGAAGGCCCGGCGCGCGTCGGGCGCGATCAACCCGCCTTCGAAGAACGCACAGATGCTCGCCGGCGTTGGAGTGATCTGTTTCGCCGCCAGTTACGGGGTCGCGCTGGCCCTGGAGGTTACCCGTCTGTTCTTCCGCAGCGGGGTGCGCGGCGCCGTGATGGTGGGCTTTGCCGGAGCCGGGCTGCTGGCGCACACGATCTACCTGATCAATCGCGTGGCAGTTGCGGCCGGACCGCCGCTTTCCAGTCAGCGAGAGTGGTGTTTTTCCGCGGCCTGGGTTGTGGTGGTGGTCTATCTCTTTCTGTTGTGGTTCCACCCGCGAACCGCCTTCGGACTGTTCCTCTTGCCCGGCGCGCTGGCGTTGATTGCCGTGGGTGTTTGGTTTGCCGACCCGACGCCGATTGCCCGCGAGCCCGCCGGCCGAGTGTGGGCGGCGGTTCACGGGACGGCCTTGGGCGGCGGCGCGGTGGCCGTCGTTTTGGGATTCATCACCGGCCTGATGTATTTGACGCAGGTGCGCCGCTTGAAGCGGAAACGGATCGCCCTGGAAAGGCTGAGACTGCCCAGCTTGGAATGGCTCCAGCAGGCCAACGCGCGAACGACGGTTGCAGCCACCCTTTTGCTGGCCTTGGGCGTGGTGTCCGGTTGGCTGCTCAACGTCATTCGTCAGGGCGGGCCGCTGCCTTGGACCGATCCGTTGGTGGCGGCCACGATGGCGATGCTCGGCTGGTTGATCGCGGCGTTGGCCATGGTCGGACCATGGAAACGGCTGACGGCAGGCCGCCGCGTCGCTTATGCGACGATCGTCAGTTTCGTCTTTCTTGTGGTGGTTCTGGCGGCTCTGGTGAGCGGGTTGAGCGAGCACGGCGTTCGGCGCGAGCCGGCAGGCAACCATCCGAACGAAACGCTCGATGGCCCCGGCGGTCCAACGGCGGGGGCGCGGCGATGAACATCCGCATGGTCGGTTGGACTCATCGCACGGCGCCGCTGGGGGTGCGCGAAAAACTCAGCTTTTCGCCGTCGCAAACCCTCGAAGCGCTGGAACGCTGGCGCGACGAGTTCGCCTCGGTCGAGATGGTGTTGCTTTCCACTTGCAATCGGGTCGAGCTCTATGCGGCTGCCGAGGATGAGGCCCCGCCCGAGGCCGATCTTTGCATCGACTTCCTCGCGCGCCGCCGCGGGCTGTCGGGCATCGAGGCCGCCGATTCGGTCGAACACTGGCTCGGCGTCGATGCGCTGCGGCATCTGTTCTCCGTGGCGGCCAGCCTCGACAGCATGGTGATCGGCGAACCGCAAATTCTCAATCAGGTCAAGCAGGCGTATCAGGCGGCCGTGCAACAGGCCACGGCCGGCCCGATGCTGCACGCCGCCTTTCAGGCCGCCCTTCAGGCCGCGCGCCGCGTGGCCAACGAAACAGCGCTGCACCACCGCCGCGTGAGCATTCCCAGTTTGGCCGTAGCCGACTTCGCCCAGCAGATCTTCGAGCGATTCGACGATAAGCACACGGTCGTTCTCGGGGCGGGCGAGATGGCCGAGGAGACGTTGCGCTACCTGCGCGACAACGGCGCGCGGCACATCACGGTGGTCAACCGCAGCATCGACCGGGCCGAGGCCCTGGCGGCCGGTGTCGGCGGTCGGGCTGTCGGGTGGGATCAGGCGATTGAAGCCCTGGCTACCGCCGATTTGGTCGTGAGCGCCGTGGGAAGCGAACAGACGTTGATCACGGTCGAGCAGTTTGCGCGGATCGAGCGCGCGCGGCAGCCCGGCGCGCTGTTCGTCCTCGATCTGGGGATGCCGCGGAACTTCGATCCGTCGATCGGCGCGCGGCCCGACGTGTTCCTCTACTCGATCGAAGACCTCAAGGCCGCTTGCGAGCGCAATCGGCGCCAACGCGACCGCGAACTGCCCGCCGCCCGGCGGATTGTCGAGGAAGAGGTTGAGCGTTTCGCGGCCCAATGGCGGCACCGGGCGGCGCACCCGTTGATCGCCCGGTTGCGGGCCGACTGGCAGAAGCCCAAAGAAGACGAGTTGCAGCGGCTGCTGCACAAGTTGCCGCCACTCGACGCCAAGGCCGAAGAGGAGATTCGCCGTTCGTTCGATCGGCTGATCAATAAACTGCTCCATCCGCCGCTGGAGTCGCTGCGCGACGAAGCTCATCGCGGCAACTACCAAACGCTGCTCGACGCGCTGGCCCGGCTCTTTCGGCTGAAGGATTGATCGCCGCGCGGGCCGAAGGGCTGGTTGATCGCCGCGGCGATACGATGTTGGAAGGGTTGGTTGATCGCCGTAGCCGGCCGAAGGATTCAGCGCCGCAGTCGCCCGTTGCCGTGCGCCGATCGGACGGTGATGGTCAGGGCGCTGGTGGCGCCGCGGGCGGCAGATCGATGTAGTCGGCCGCGTCGTAGATGGTTAGCAGCGGCACGTCGAGCCGCCAAGGGCCCCAACCTCCGCGGCCGAGCCGCTTGGTCATGACCGGGTGCGCCGATTCGATCAGTGTTTGGGCCGCCGGCTGCCACCCGCTGGGCCGATGCTGCACAACGACCCATCGCAACCGTTGCGGAGTCTTTGCATCCGTTTCGAACCGCACCACGCCCCATTGTCTTAGCAGGGCGAGGTTGTCGTCGGGCGCGGCCAGCAGCAACACTCGCTCGTCGGGTGCGGTATGCGCGTTGAGCCAATCGATCACTTCTCGATCGAACGAGTCCCAGTAGTAGGTTGGCTCCATGCCCAGGGCAACCGCGCCGGGCAGGCCGCCAATGAGCGGGTTGTAGTACGACAACCACTGCGGGGCGAACCGGAACGTCGGCACGGCCGACACCGCGAAGACGGCTGCAACGATCAAACGCGCGGGCCAGCGTCGCCCGGCGACGGTCCATCGCCACATCCAGTCGGTCCCCAGTCCGCAAAGCACCGCCAGGAAGGCGAAGCTGGGCAGGATCAACCGCTCGGCATCATGCGGGGGCACTCCGGGCAAGGCGCGAACGAAAAGCAGAATCAACCAATGCCCAAGCAGCAGGCCGCCGCAAACCCGGGCCGCCGGGTTGCCGGTGGGCACACTCGTTCCGCCATGTTCGACTGCTGGAAGAAGACGGAGCGACGAGCCGCCCGATGTGCTGCGGGGTTGTGCCGCCTTGAGCGAAACGACGCCCAACCCTGCCAGAGCGAGGATGCCCGGCGGCACCGTGATTGCCGTCCAAACGATCGTGTTGTACCAAGGCAGGGGATAGTCGAGGTTGTAGAGTCGGCCGAAGAATTGCGTGGAGATGTTCAATCCGGCGTCGCCGCCCCGATGGAGATTCAGCCGCCAAAACTCCAATAGTCCCGCAATTGGTTGCGTCCAAAGGGGCGGGTTCAGGGCGACGAATGTGGCCAGGGCTGCGGGCAGAACCAGGCCGAGGGTGCGCACCGCGATTCGTCGGGCGAGCTGGGCCTGCCGGATGTGCACGGCCGCGTCGGGCGCGTTTGTCGGGGCGGTGTCGGCCTTCCGCTGGACAAGACGGGCGCGGCCCCAGCAACACAACGCCCAAAGGACCGGCGGCGCTGCGGCCAGCCAGCCGGTGGCTTTGCAACTCATCGTTGCGCCTAACATAACGCCGGCGGCAACCGCCCAGGCGGTTTCGCAAACCGCTCGGCGCGATCGAAAATCCTCGAAGGCCCGCCGAAACCCGCGAATCGCTTGTCCCGCCGCCGTCCGGGCTTGTGCGTTCTCGGGCGGTTGGGCGAACCGGCTTGCGCCTTCGAACGACGATTCTGCTCGCAGCCGTCCGAGCCAAGTTGCATAGACAACCCAACTGATCAGCCAGCAGGAGGTCAGTGGTCCGTCAAACGACGCGAAATGCGCGTGGGCGAACAATCGCGGCAGGCAAATCAGGGCGGCCGTTGCCCCCAGTGCGGCCGCCCAGGAGAGGTCGCGGACAAGCCGATAGGCAACCGCACCGACCGCCGCGGCGAATAAGGTGATCGGGCCCATCCGCCACGCCAGAAGCGGGGAACAGAGGCCGTCGGCCGCTGCCTGGCCCAATCGAATGACCCAACCGTAGCCGGCCGGATGTCCTTCGCGCGTGGTGGTATATTCGAACTGCCGCGGAATGGCAGCGGCGCGAAGGATGGAATCGCCCTCGTCCCACACCATGGGCGTCATCGGGGCAGTTGCCAAGAGAAGGCCCCAAACAGCCGCCGCAACAAGAAAGGCCGCGCCTGCCGCCCTGCCGACGCCGGGCCGGTCGTCGAGCGGGGGATGTGAAAGCGTCTGTGAGGCATTCATCGGTTGCGCGCCGAGATCCACCGGCCCGATCGGATGCCGAACGCGGTTTGTCGGGCTTCAGCCGAACTATCGAGACAAGCCGGCCCGCGAAAGGCCGGCTTCTGCGGGCAGAAGGGGCGGTCGGCCTCGCGCTGTGTCTGGTGAGATCATTTCTCCCCGACGAAGGGTGGCTGATGGGACTCGAACCCACAACACCCAGATCCACAGTCTGGTACTCTAACCATTGAGCTACAGCCACCATGCAACCATGGCGAAACGCTCATTATAGCCGCCGGGGTAGCAGCCGACAACTCCGTCCGCGACCCTCGCGCTCGGGGCCTTGGGGCGTTTTTCGGGCGCGTTTCTGTGCCCTCGATCCGCCGACGGGCCATTCCGGTGCTTGCAAGCCGAAGGACCAACCAGTTGACGCGGTCGGCGCGGCTGGGCTATCCTAAATGGAGGGCCGGAAAAGCGAAAGCGACGCAAAGGCCCAAGCCGATGCAATGGTCGGCAGCGATGGCCGGCCGACTTGTCTTCCGCGGGGCGCAGTTCCCGCTTGTAGGCGATTGTCTGAGCGGTTTTCGGGCCGGAACGATCAGGCAGCCGGGGCCCGAACGAGTCGGGCGGCCGGGCCGACACCTCTGTTGATTTGCGCGGCCCGCGGAACGGATCAAAACAGCGGAAAAGCGACCGAGAGCGAATCGGGCCTTGGCGACGCGCCAACGACAGTGGAACCGCTTTCCGTTTTGCGAGGTAAGTTGGCGCCGTTGCCGCGTGGGCGCGCTGCGGTTCGATTGATAAGGCAAGGCAAAACATCTCTCTAGTGAAGGCCGAGATCATGGCGCGAGCGGAGAAGGCAGGCTTTACTCTGGTGGAATTGTTGGTCGTCATTGCGATCATCGGCATTCTGATCGCGCTGTTGATGCCGGCGGTTCAGAATGCCCGAGAATCGGCGCGGATTCTCAGTTGCAAGAACAACCTGAACCAATTGGCCCTGGCGGCCATCCGCCACCGCGAAACGCACGGGCACTTCCCCACGGGCGGCTGGGGCTGGGGCTGGGCCGGCGAACCGGAACAGGGATTCACCAAGAATCAGCCGGGCGGTTGGGCGTACAATATCCTGCCGTTCATCGAACAAGAGAACGTGCATCAGATGGGCCGCGGACTGCCCGAGTCGCAAAAACGCGACGCCATCCGCGACCGCTTGGCCATTCCCATCGGGCTGTACAACTGCCCGACGCGGCGGCGGGCGGCCACCTTTCCCTACGTTCATAGTTCGCCCTATTACAACGCCAGCATCACCGCCGGCGGGCGGATCGCGCGAACCGACTACGCGGTGAACTCAGGGCACCTCAACCCGGGCAGCATCGATAAAGGCCCTTCGACGATTGCCGCCGGTTTGACCAAGACCGATTGGGCCTCCGACGCGGTCAATTCCACCGGCATCTCCTACCTGCGGAGCGAGGTGAAGATTATTCCCGACGGCGACAGCAACACCTACCTGATCGGCGAGCGCTACGCCAATCCCGATCACTATTTCACCGGTTCGCCCGCCTCGGACGACCAAGGTTGGGACTTGGGCTACGACTGGGACACGCTTCGCTGGGGCAAGCAATCGCTGCTGCCGCGGCCCGACACGCCCGGGCTCGACAACGTCTATATTTTCGGCAGCGCGCACATGAGCGGCTGGAACGTGGCGCTGTGCGATCGCTCGGTGCGGATGCTGAGCTATTCGCTCGATCCGGTGATCCACGAGCAGTTGGCCAACCGCAAAGACGGCACGCCGATCGATCAATCGAAGATCGAGTAGTTGCGCGTCGTCGCCGGTGGGCTTGTTGCGGCCGTTGCGCGGTTCATCACGGTCAGTCGTGATGGAACTGGCGGATCATCTCCCAGGCTTCTTCGGCCGAGTCGGCGTAGCGGAACAGGTCGAGGTCTTCGTCGTCGATCGTGCCCTCGTCCGCCAGGAAAGCGAAATCGACCGCATGTTGCCAAAACTCTCGGCCGAAGAGGATCACCGGGATCTTCTGCATCCGTTTAGTTTGCCGCAGCGTGAGCACCTCGAACAACTCGTCGAAGGTGCCGTACCCGCCCGGAAAGACCACCAGCGCCTTGGCCCGCAGCAGGAAGTGCATCTTCCGCATGGCAAAGTATCGGAACTGGAAGCACAGCTCGGGCGTGATGTACGGATTGGGCTGCTGTTCTTGGGGCAGGTGGATGTTCAGCCCGACCGACTTGGCCCCTAAGTCGAACGCGCCGCGGTTGGCGGCTTCCATGATGCCCGGCCCGCCGCCGGTGACGACGACGTACTGCCGCTTCACCTCGGTTTGGGCGGCCGAGACGATTTGGGCGAATTGCCTCGCCATGTCGTAGTACTTGCTCTTGGCGGCCAGACGGACCGCCTTGTCGAGGGCGCGCTGGCGCCGCCGGTCGTCGGGGGTGTCGGCCAGGCGCGCCTTGGCCCGCTCGACCTTCTTGGCCGCTTCGGCCGGCTCGACGATCCGCGTGCTGCCGAACACCACGATCGTCGATTCGATGCCGTGCTCGGCGAAGTAGATTTCGGGCTTGAGCAGCTCCAGCTCCATCCGTTGAGGGCGCAGCTCGGACCGCATCAAAAAGTCGATGTCTTGATAGGCCAAACGATAGCTGGGCGAATGAATGATCCGCTCGAGATGGACTCGCCTTTGATGTTCTTCGTTGTGTTCCATTGTCGCTCCTGACCTTTCGCAGAGAAACGGCAACGCCAGCGGCGATCAGACGCCGTGAACCGGAGAGCCTATAGATTACGGGTTTCGCGGCCCGGCGCACAGATCAAACCGATTTCACGCGAGAAACGGCTTTGCGGTTGTTGTTGCTCCAAGCGTCGGTCGGGCGGAAAAAATGTCGAGCGGTCGGGTGCTGATTGTTCGAGAAACGCGCGAACTCGGCCCCGTGTTTGTCTGCACCAAGCGGACGGCCGGCGCGCTTCGCGTGAGATTGTTAGCAAAGGCGCCAAGCCGCCGCCAGCAGCCATGCCCATGCGAAGAGGAAGATCGCGACGGACCAACAGGCGAACATCGCGCGGCCGTCGCGTCGCCTGATTGCCCAGGCGACCAGCGCTGCCGCCAAGGCAACGCCGCCGACCGCCAGGGTGAGGGTCCAGCCCAGTGCCACCCCGAGGCAGCCCAACGCCCAGGCGGGCGAACCACGGCGCGACGACTTCGATGCGAAAACGACCGAGAGCAACTGCGCGCTGAATGATTCCGCCGCGCGCTCCGCGGAAAGGTTGGGCGACGATTGGGCCGCCTCGCCCTCCGGGGCCGCCGAGCAGAACCGCATCGTGATCTCGACAACCCATCCGCCGAGCACGCCGACCAGCGCGCCGAGCACCGGTTGGTAGGCTCGCCATGGCCCAAGCCCGGCATAGACCGCGGCCGATTGGCCCCATTCGGGCGCGTAGGCCAGGGGGACGACGATCCAAGCTGGAAGGAACAGCCGGCGCGGCGTCGGGCCGCCGTCGTAGGCGATGAGCGCGGCGGCCCACAGCGTCGAGAGCAGCAGCAGATGAACCATCGCTACCGCGGCGGCGCCGCGCACATCAGCCGGCGCCTTCTCGGCGACGCCCTGGGCCGGCGATTGGGCCAGCGGGGGCTCGGCAGGCCCGCTTTTGGCAGGCGAGCTATCGGGAGGCAGAATGTCGGCAGACGGAGGAACAGCCGACGGAGAATCCGTCGGCGCGGCGCCGGCGGGGGCCGCTGATGCCCAACGGTGCGCTTGGCCGGAACGGGGGCCGACTTCTGCAACGCCGGGAAGACATGCGGCCGTGTGCGGCCAGCCGATGCTGAGAAAGAGAACGGCGGTGGAGAACTCGACCATCGGGTAGCGCATTGCGATCGGTGCAGCGCAGTCGCGGCACCGCCCGCGGAGCCAAAGCCAGGCGAAGATCGGCACGTTGTCGAACCAGCGGATCGGGCGGCGGCAGGCCGGACAATGCGAGCCGGGTGTCACCACGCTCAAGCCGGCGGGCAAACGATATACGACGACGTTCAAGAAGCTGCCGACGATCGCCCCCAAGGCGAACCAGAAGACAGCGGTCAAGATGGCCATGACGACAACCGCGAGCGTCTCTCGCGCCCGCGCCCCCGGTGATCCATCGATCGCATTACGGCAGCGGCCCAAAGTGATGCGAAAGCACCATGGGCAACTGCATTGGGCCTTGCGGGCCGCTCACGGTCAGGGTGCGGGGGGCCACGACGCCGACGACAAGCCGTCGCCCGCCGGGGGCGTCTTCGCTGGGCGAACCCTCGTTGGGGACCGCCACGACGCGCTCGGTTCCTTCGACCCGAAAGACGATCAGCCCGGGCATGTCGGCCAAGACAATGCCGAAGAACACCACGCCCGACTTCGGACGGGCCAGGTTTTCGGCCGCCCGCGCGCCCAGGGCGTTGACTTGGGCGGGCCGATACTCGCGGCGGACCAACCGGTTGAAGGCTTGATCGGCCGCTTTCGCCCGCGCAGCGACGACATCGGCGGCCTCGGGCGCGGCATCGAGCCGGCTGTAATGGGCAAAGGTCATTTGGCGGGCCAGGTCCGACCAGGGAGCATACTGCTCGGCTTCGGTCGGCTCGACTCGGCCGGCGACGACCGATTCAGCCAATTCCTCGATCCGCTTTGGAGAAATATCGATCTCGCCGGGGGAGAACGGCGGCTCGCGATCGAAAACCAGCCCCCCTTCGCCCGACCCGAACGGCTCGACCTGATCGCGGGCCTTGGCGGCCAAGTCGCGGAGATGCCGGACGTGCGACGCGTAGCCGCTGCGCGTCAGGAGATTGATGAACGAGTTGACGCCCAACACGCGTCCATCGCTGAGGAACAGCGGGCCGCCGCTGTTGCCCGGCAAAATCGCCGTGTCGTGCCGAATCCACTGCATGCTGCGGGCGAAGTGGACCTTCGCCCCCAGAACGTGATTCTTTTCGGCTTCGTCGAGCAGTTGGTTGGTTGTCAGCAGCGATCCGATCGCGCCTTTGCGGACCACGAAGTCTTCGTTGAGCGGATGACCGAAGGCGAACACCTCGCCGCCCAGCGGCGGTTCTTGGTCGAAGCTGATGTCGAGGTAGGTCAGTTGCGCCGGCCATTGGGCCGGCTTAAGGATCGCCAAGTCGTACTGCGGCGCTTTGGCGATGATGCCCGACAACGGCAGCACCGACCCATCGGCTAGTCGGGCTTGCGCGGCCGAGGTCGCGTCGTTGACCACATGCCAACAGGTGGCGATCCAGGCTTTGTCGTTGATGAAGAATCCCGTTCCCTTGCCGCCTTCGCGGCCGGCCGCGGAAGGAACTTCGATCTTCACAATCGCCCGCATCACCTCGTTGACGTTTCGCGCCTTGGCCGCGCGCGGGAACCCGTCGGGCGCGGTCGTCGGCTGATCGCTTGTCGCTTTGCCTCCGGCTCGCGGACCGGGGACGGAAGGCTTGGCTGCGGACGAATCGCCGG
Source organism: Thermoguttaceae bacterium (assembly GCA_029975295.1). GTDB lineage: Bacteria > Planctomycetota > Planctomycetia > Pirellulales > Thermoguttaceae > JARKPK01. Next base: position 74,402 of record JARKPK010000006.1, read on the forward strand.
TTGCAGCACTGTTCGTCTTGGCGGGGGCCCGTTGATCGACGCCGACGATCAGCCGTTGCGGCGGCCGGGGCCAAATCAGATAGACGACCAGCGCGCTTAGCGCGCAACCGGTAAGAAACATGGCGGCCAACCACTGCCAAATGGCCAGCCCGGCCACTCGCGCCGACATCGGCGATGCGGCGCCGGCGGCCCGATGCCGCCGGCTGGCCGCCGACCGAGGCGACGGATCGACCGAGATCAGCGGCGCCGGCGCTGCTGTTGCCGGCGCGGGCGGCGAGGGAGCGGCCGCGGGCGCTCGCGGCGAACCGGCCTGGGCCGCAGCCGGTTTCGGTCGCGGCGGCGCGGCTTTGGGAGCAACGACCCGCGGCGAAGCAGTCGGGCCGGCGCCGGTTGGCTCGCGATCAGGCGCACCCGACTCTTCCGCCGTTGAATCCGCGCGCTGGTCGGAACGCGCGCATTGCGGGCAGAGGGTTGCGGGAGAATCGGCGCTGCCGGTGATCGTCCGCCCGCATCGGGGGCATCGCGTCGTCGCACTCATCAATTGTGCCCTCTTTCAGCCGTCTGTGCCGATCCTGACGGGCTCTTTCCGGTCGTTCGATATGCCCTTTGCGAAGTCGAATCGCCCGGCGCCGTGCGCGAAATCGCATCGCCCGGTTCGAACAACGCCAACGGCCGACAAGCCGCCTTGCGGAAGTCGGCCCGCGCCGCGCCTTTCATCTTAGCGTTGGCGAGCGGCCAGTGTAAACGTCCGACGACTGGACGGTGCGCAGCGCGCGGCGCTTTCCATTCCAACCTAGCGCCAATGCGACTCGCGGCCGTCGCGCGAATATTAGTATCCTGTTTGCGCGGTCGAAAGAGATCGGTTCATTCCAGGAACCCCAGCGGGCCGTTGCGTGCGAACAACGCATCGATCCGCTGCTCGACCGCCCGATCTTCGACCAACTCGGGCGTATGGTGCGGCTTCGTGCGTGCGTCGATCACCAGCGAGCCGCGGCAGCCCCAGTGCTTGTCGGCTTGGAAGGCGCCGATGCCGTAGGTGTCGCGGGCCGGATCGCTGCGGGTGAAGGTGACCCAGAGAAAATTGTCGAGCGTGCGCGCGGTGAATTCGGCGTCGTCGGCGACGACGATCAAGGGGAAGCGGTTGAACGGCCGACCGGGGTCGGCGGCGGCCGCAAAGCGTTCGATCGTCCGATCGCGCCCGTCCCCTTCCGCCTGATACGGAGGACCTTGCACCACCAGCACGCCGGGCAGCGCCACCCGCGCCGGACCAAAGCCGGGCGCCGCGGGCAGGCCGCTTTCGGGCGGCAGTTCGGGGGGCAGTTCGCGGACGGGCGGACCAGCGGCGGCCCACACCACCTTCGAACCTTCGTTCAAGGCGGTGCCGCTGTAGTCGAGCGTGTCGATCGTCGTACAGGTTTGAAAATGCAGATCGCGCCGCCAGTCGATTCGCTCCAAAAGTTTGATGAAGAACGCCTTGGTGTGGTTGGCATCCAACTCCGGAGCATCTTCGCCCGCGATAATCAAAAGATACTTGGCCAAACTCAGTTGCCCATGACCCAGCAGCGCGTTGGCCAGGGTGAGCAGTTCGCGCGGGCGGCGGACCGGATCGTAGGGCACGTAGCGTTCGCTGCCGATGGCCAACAGCAGCGGATGCACGCCGGCCGCATCGACGGCGCGCACCGCCCGCACCCCCGGAATCGCCTTGGGGATGATCGGCCCGACCAGCTCGTGGATGAACTGGCCGAAGACGGTGTCTTCTTGCGGCGGACGGCCGACAACCGTGAACGGCCAGATGGCCCCGGGGCGGTGATAGACGGCCTCGACGCGGAGCACGGGAAAATCGTGCGCCAGGCTGTAATAGCCCAGGTGGTCGCCGAAGGGGCCTTCAGGCAACGTCCGCGACAGATCGAGCCGCCCGACGATGCAGAAATCGGCCTCGGCATGGATCGGCAACTTCCCCGGGCGGCAAATCATCGGCACGCGGCGGCGGTTGAGCAGGCCGGCCAAAGCCAGTTCGCTCATTCCCTCCGGCAGCGGCATCACCGCCGCCAGCGTCATCGCCGGCGGGCCGCCCACAAACACATTCACCCGCAGCGGCTCGCCGCGGCGCAGCGCGGCCGCATGGTGCACGGCGATCCCCCGATGCAGTTGATAGTGCATGCCGGCCTCGCGGTTCGGCTCATATCGGCCGCCGGAAATCTGCACCCGATACATCCCCAGGTTCGAACGGGTGAAGCCCGGTTCCTCGGGATCTTCGGTGTACACCTGCGGCAAGGTGACGTAGGCCCCTCCATCGCCGGGCCACGACACCAACTGGGGCAGATCACTCAGCGCGCATTGGTGCGAAAGCACCGGCCCGCCGCGCACCTGTTTCGGCCGAGAAGCCAGCGCAAACCAGGGCGCGGAAAGATAGAGCCGCGGGCGGCGCAAAGCGTCGGACGGGTCGATTTGCAGCCGCACCAGCCGCCGCACCGATTCCAGCGAATCGCGGAAAAGCCATCGGGTGCGTTCGATCGTGCCGAACAGGTTGCACAGCATCGGGAAGCGGCAGCCGACCACGTTGGTCAGCAGCAGGGCCGGGGCGCCCAGCCGATACAACCGCCGTTGCAGCGCCGCCGCCTCCAAACGGGCGTTGATTGGCTCTGAAAGGCGAATCAGCCGGCCGTGCGCCTCCAAGTCGGCAATGCATTCCTGCAAATTGCGATAAGACATGGACTAGATCAGAATCGTTGCCCCAGCTCAGCGGCATTCGTCGGCGATGGAATTATCCCTTGCTGCTGTCGGCAATCGCCCGGAGCAGCGCCAAGATGTTCTCCACCGGCGTATCGCCCTGGATGTTGTGAATGGTATTGAAAACGAATCCGCCGCCGTCGTTGAAAATGGCGATCCGCTCGCGGACTTGGTTGTACACTTCTTCCGGCGTGCCGAAGGGCAGGGTTTTCTGCGTATCGACCCCTCCGCCCCAGAACACCAGTTGCTTGCCGAACTCGCGTTTCAGCGCCGCCGGGTCCATCTTCGCCGCCGAGCATTGCACGGGATTGAGGATGTCGAAACCGGCTTCGACCAGATCCGGCAGCAAGTCCCACACGCTGCCGCAGGTGTGAATGAACGTCTTCCAGTTGGTCCGCTCGTGGATCAACTTGTTCACCGCGATATGGTACGGCTTGTACAACTCGCGGTAGGTGGCCAGCGAGCAAAACAGCCCGCGCTGCGTGCCGAAATCGGTGCCCGAGATGAACGCCGCCTGCACCGTGTCGCCGAACAGGTCGATCAGCGTGTTGATGTTCTGCAAAGCGATTTCGCATTGCCGCTCGAACACCGCGCGGATGTACGGCTTGCGCGTCACGGTGGAAATGTACCATTCCTGGATGTCGCGGATTCCTTTGGGGTGTTTCAACCAACCGGCCGGCACCAGCGCGATGTCGCCGAAGGCGGCCCCGGGAATGATCAGCATCGCGCCGCATTGCGATTGCTCGTTGAACCGCCGTTTCACTCCGCGATAGTATTCCAGATCGTCCGCGCCGAGCGGGGCGAACTCTTCGCAGTTGTCCGCCGGGTCGAGGCGGTCTTCGTCGATCGGGTCTTGGCGAATGATCGCGTCGAAGAACAGCCCGCCTTTGGGCATGCGGCCCGAGGGCGGCACGCTCGTGTCGCCCTGCGGATAGGCCAGCAGATCGCCGGTGCCCTCCTCCTCGCGGATCACGAGATTCTCGTGGATCAGCACCTCGGTGCCGTCGAACATGGTGAACGGCTTCCAGGCCGACCCGTCGGAAGCGAACTTGCTCCGCCGTGCCAGGCCGCCGATCACATCGACGCCCATCGCCTCGCGCAGCCGGTCGTCGATCTCGCCGAGGAATTGATAAGGCTCGATCACTTTCACCCGCCAGTTCATGTCGCCCAACAGGCGCTTGCGGAGCCGATCGACGGCTGAAACGTGGATGCCCGTCACCGGGGTCGAGCCGAAATCCACGCACACCCGATCAGGCTGTTGGTGGTTCAATGTGGCGGCCAAGCGTTCTCGTCCGTTCATGGTCGGTCCTTTAGGTCGAGCGGCGTGCGCAGGAAAACGCAGGTTCGAGCATCCGCAAATCGAAAGGAGATGCTCAGCGATATTATGAACATTCCCGCGCGCATGACACTATGCCCCCCTGCGCAAATTCACTCAGCCGGAATCAACTCTACCTCGGCCAACGAGGCGAACGGCTGCCGGTCGAAGCCATCGCGGGCGACGATCCGCACGAAGCGGCCCTTCCGCGGCCGATCGAAGTTGATCGGTTGGGCCGAATCGGTTCGCCGCAACTCCGCTTTGGCGGCCGGGACGCCCCAATCGTTGGCGTCGTCGGAAACATACACCTCGCAGCGCCGGATCATTCCGTTGCGGTTGCCGTCTTGCCGGGCCAAAACGTTAAGGCCCTGCAACGCGCCCGGGCGGGCCAGCTCGATCACCAGCTCGTGCGGAAACGCCGGCGCGCCTTCGCCCCAAGGCGTGTGCCAAAAGGTTTGCGGGTTGCCGTCGAGCGCGTGCTCGGGCGGGTAGTCGGGCGCGTGCGAACTCGCCCGAAGCACTTGCGCGCCCATCCGGTCGGCGGCATTGGCGGGCCGAACGATCGCGGCCAAGTCGGCCGCTGTAACAGTGGCCTTCGGCGCGAACCGTTCGCCGGCCGCATAGTCCAGCAAGCTGCGGCGGAGCTGCCGGGCGGCAGGCCGGGCATCGAGGTCGCTCTCTAAATCGGCCGAGCATACCAGAATCTTTCCGCGACCCACATTCGCCTCGAACACCAGAGCCAGTTTCCGCGCGGTGAACCAATCGTCGATCACGTGGACGATCGGCTCTAAGTCGCGGTGCTGGGTAACGATCATCGGTGCGGCGCGCGAGACGATCTCCCACCACTGCCAATTGCTGTGGTTCTCAGTGGGAAAACGAGCCAGGGCCGGATGTTTCGGGTCGCAATAGATGCCCAGCGTGTGCGGCGGCTGCCCATTCGTCCAGGCCGTGTTCCAGAAGATCGGCGAAAAGCCGGTAACGATCGGCCCGCGCTGCGGATCGGGCCGAACCAACCGCGGCGGCACGAACCACACCACGCGGCCGCCCGACTCGAGCCCTTCGAGCGTCTTGGCGTCCACCTCCGAAACGATCGTCAGCTCAGCCGCCGGCGGCTCGTCGGCCTTTGCGGCCGGAAAGACGAAGATATCCCAAGCGTTGACGGCCGGACCGACCGATAGTTCCAGCTTCAGTTTCGCCGGCGCCTTCACGCGATCTAGTGCGATGGAGCATTCGCCCAGCTCGTGCAACTTTCCGGCCGCCCATGCGCGCGGCGGCAAACGCCCTTCGGCGACGATCGTGCCCTCGGGCAGCGTCAGCGTCCACCGCGGCGCGACTTCGCGGAGATCCTCGGGCCCGAATTGCGCCAGCAGGAATCGGGCTTCGAGCTTCTCGCAATCGGTGAGCACCATCCGCTTGATGCGCGCCAGCGGAACCACCGGGCCGCAAAACCGCGCGTATTCGGCGGCCGTGCAATAACCTTTCTCGTCCCAGAAGGCGTCGAGCACTCCCACCAAGGCCGTGCCTTGCCCGGGGAAGTCGTGCAAGTCGAGCAGTTGGAACCCGCCGAACTCGGGCGTGCGCAGGGCCGCCTCGATGTCGTGCTTGTAGGCCAGCACCTGCAATCGGCCCGAGGCGTGCAGATATTCTTTCGCCCAGCCCAGCACGCCGTTGCGCCGGGCCTCTTCGCGGAAGATTTCGAAGTTCTTCGCGCGGAAATAGCCGGTGTATTTGTCGATTTCGGCGAAGTTGGGGTAAACGCACCATTGGCCGATTTCGTGCGATACGACCGGCCCGGGCGGCATCCGCGCAATCACTTCCGACCAATCGAAGTCGGTCGCCGGCGGCCGGGCGTTGAGGAGCGATTTCAGCCCGCCGCCCCATGCCTGAATCCGCGGCTGCGGCGAACTATGGTAGTCGCTGCCCTCGACGACCGGCCAACCGGCTCCCGTGGTATAAAGCCGTTGCGGGTCGCGCTGCCGCCATCGGGCCACCCATTCTTTCAGCCAACGGACGTGATTCTTGCCCGCCGGCTCGTTGCCGTAGCAAAGCATGACGAAGCTGGGATGATTGCCGTAGGCCTCGATGATCCGCCCGGTTTCGGCCTCGAGCCAATCGTCGAGCGGGCCGCCGCTGCCGATCTCGGCGCCGGAGTTCGCCCAACTGGAACACTCGACATGGTAGTAAAACCCTAACTCGTCGGCGGCGTGGAAGGCGGCCTCGGGCGGGCACCACGAATGGAACCGAATGTGGTTCAGCCCGTGCGCCTTGCAAATGCGAATGATCCGCCGCCAGCTCTCGACATCGGTGGGCGGATGCCCGGTGAGCGGAAAGATGCAGCACTCCAACGTGCCGCGAAGGAAGATCGGCCGGCCGTTGAGCGTGATTCGCCCGCCGGCCGTGCCCACCTCGCGCAGCCCGAACCGCACGGTGCGCAGGTGGCCCGCCTTGCTTGCTGTGGGCTGTGCTGCCTCCGCGGGCGAGGCTGCACCCTCCGCCGTCGCCTCCAGGCAGGCCGTCAGCCGATAGAGCTTCGGGCGGAACTCGTTCCACAACTCGGCCCGCGGACCGAGCGAAAGCCGCGCCTCGCCGCGCCCCTTGTCGAGCGTTACGACGCCCTCGGCCGCAACCGCCTTCGCCTCTTCATCTTCCACGGTCAGCCGCACTCGGCCGCGGTCGGCCCCGCGGGCTTCGACCCGCACCAGCACGCTGCGATCGTCCACCCGCGAGAAGACCCGAACCGAGGCGATGTGCGCCGGCGCGGTCGCCCGCAACGCGATCGTGCCGACGATGCCGTTCCAGTTGCCCTGCGTGTGGTCCGTAACGCTGTGGCTCAACGGGCCAACGTTGATGTGCAACCGATTGTCGATGCGGATGGTGAGCACGTGCCGGCCCGGCTCGGCCGACGCGGTCAGCTCGAACACGTGCGGCACGCCGAGGCTGTTCTGGTTCCCGATAAGCCGATCGTCGAGCCAAACGCTGGTGTGCCAATGGGGGCGCTCGATGAACAATTCGACGCGTTTGCCTTTCCACTCGGCCGGGAACTCGATCTCCCGCTGATACCAGGCGGCGCCCACGTAGTGCCGCGACGGCTGAAGGAAGAAGGGGAACTTGAAGTTTTCCGGCGATTGATATTCTTGGTACATCTTGGGGTATCTCCACCCCGTACCAGTCCATTGGGTTTGGAAGCTCGGCGCGTCGCCGAAACCCTGGGCCGTCAGCGCGCCGGGCAGTTGAATCGTCTCGGGCAGCGGTCGGGCGAACCAGCGATCGGACTCGCCCGTATCGTCGCGGTCGAGTGCGAACCGCCACCGGCCGGCCAGCGAACGCTCGTCGGCTTTCGGCCCTGCGGAAAATTCGGTCGCAGCGACGGCGGCGGGGCTGGCCGCAGGCGCCGAAGCGTCGGAACGGCGAGAAACATCTGCCGCCGCGGCGACTGACGCTGCCAAAATAACCCAGACGCAAAGCCCGACGGCTCCTCGGCTAACCACAATGATTCGCTCGATCGCCCAAGCGGCGGTGTGCGTAGCCTTTCGGCCGAGGGCGCACCTCGCGCCTTCGAGCCGCTGTTGGTTTTCCGCGGTTTTTCTGAAAGATGCTCGTTTCATCGGCAGGTCTCCACGGTGGGCACATTCACGGAAGGTTTATGCTGTGCGATCCGCACAAGTAAGCGGCACAGGCAGATTCACGCGAAAAGGATGAAGTAGGCCGCCACGCCGGCGACGACCAGCGCCCCGGCCGCCACCACACTCGCCGCCGGACGCATTTCCAGCTCGCGTTTTACGGGCAGGCTCCGCGGCTTGGCCAGTGGGCTTGCGATCGTGATCGCCGACATCACCAGCACCAGGGCGATCAATGTGAGAAACATCCGATCCAGATACACCAGCCGCTCGCACCCCAGCCAACCCATCACCCCGAAGAAGTGCATCACCCCGTAGATCGGCGCGCTGAGCAGCAGAGCGGCCAACCCGGCCGCCGGCGGGGCGCGGCGGACGATCAGCCCGAAAACGAACGCCGCCACGATGCCCGGCGACACATAGCCTTGGAACTCTTGAATGAACTTGAACACCCCGCCCTCCAGCGCGCCCGAGGTTGCCACGGCGCAGGCGGCCGCCAGGCAAGCGATCGTGGCCAGCCGACCGACGAACACCAGCCGGCGTTCGTCCGCGCGGCGATCGACGAGGCGTTTGTAGAGGTCGATGGTGAAGATCGTCGAGGCCGAGTTGAGCATCGAGGCCAGCGAGCTGATCACCGCCCCGGCCAGCGCGGCGAAAATGAAGCCGCGCAGCCCCTGCGGGATCAGATGGCGCACCAGCAGCGGATAGGCTTGGTCGATGCGTTGGATCTGGTCGCCGTAGAGTTGATGGGCGACGATGCCGGGCATGACGACCGCCAACGGCACCAGCAGCCACAGTGCCCCGGCGAAGATCACGCCCAACTGCCCGTCGCGGAGCGACTTGGCCGCCAGGCTGCGCTGCATGATGAATTGGTTCAGCCCGCAGTAGTAGATGATCGGAATCCACATGCCGCTCACAAGCACGCGCCAGGGCAGTTCCTCGTGGGTTTGCGGCAGCAATAGGCGCATCTTCTCCGTGTTGGTTTGATAGAACTCGGTCGGACCGCCGCACATCCACACGCCGATCGCCAGGGTGATCAATCCCCCGATCAGCAAGGCCGAGCCTTGCAGCAGGTCGGCCCACACGGCGGCCAGCAATCCGCCCCACAGCACGTAGCCCAAAGCGATGGCCGCGATCATCGCAACAGCCGCGTTGTGGTTCACATCGAAGATCGTCTTCAGCGCGGTTGCTCCGGAATAGAGCACGGCCGCCGCGGTGACGCCTGCGTAGATGATCACCGTCAGCACCGACATGAGGATGCGGCAGGCGGTGTTGTAGCGGTATTCGAGGAACTCGGGAATGGTGTAGATGCCCGCTCGCAGAAACCGCGGCAGGAAGAAGAACGCGCTGAAGACGATTCCGGCCGTGCCGATCAATTGCCACGACGCCACGGCCAGGCCCACATTGCCCGCCGCCTGCCCGGCCATGCCGACAAACTGCTCGGTGGAGATGTTGGCCGCCACGACCGACACGCCGATCAGCCACCACGGCAGCGCGCGGCCGCCGAGGAAATACTGTTCGCTTCCTTTTCGCCCGCGGCTCTGATAGAGGCTGAGCCCCAGCACCACGGCGAAGAAGGCGACGAAAATCGCAACGTCGAGGAAGGTGAACGTCATCGGGCGTCCGATGGGCTAAACAAAACCGCGGAACGCACAGCAGCTCAAGGGCAAAACACCCCAGCGATGCCTCAGCCGACCGGCTGGGCGAACAGCCGCCGGGTGTATTCCGCCCCGCGGCGATGGGCGGCCACGGCGTCGAGCGTCTTCGGCGATTGCGCCTCGACCGCCTGTTCGAGCACCAACAACGGCTTCGCTCCGGCCTCGCGCAACAACTTCACCATGGCCGGATAGTCGATGTCTCCCTCGCCGAACGCCTCGGTCCATACGCCATCGACCGATTGCCGCAGATGCACCTCGCTGATCCGCGGGCCGTAAAGCTTCACCGCATCGAGCGCCGCCACGGCCGAGTTGCCCGAACCGCGGAACATCCAATGCGCGTCGTAGCACAGTGTTAGATGCTGCGGCTCGGTGTTGCACAGCATGTGGTGGAACTCGCGGGCGGCGTTCTCCAACTCGACCGAATGGAAATGGTAGGCCAGCGTTATGCCCATTTGATGCAGGCGACGGCCGAGTTGTTCCAGCGCGGCCGCTTGGTGGCGAAGCATCTCGTCGGTCTTGTTCTTCTGCGGCTGGGGGTTGATGACGATGATCTGGGTGTCGAGCAGCGCTTTAGCCTTTTCGGCCGAGGCCAGCACGGAAGCGATGCTTTGCTCCGAACGCTCGTCGTGCATCGGCGGGCCGACATAGAACGAACGGGCTTGCAGCCCGTGCTTCTTGAACAGCTCGGTCTGCTTTTCGATGACCTCGGGCGATCCGAGGAAGAGTTCGACGCCGTCGAGGCCGGCCTGCTTGATCTCGGCCATGCCGGCGTCCAACTCGGCGTTGAAGTCGCGGTTGTCGCGCTTGTAAAAGGTCAGCCACGGATAGACATTCGTGGCCACGTGCAAGGGGGCGGCATCGTCGGCCGCCTCGGCCGCGGCAGTCCACTGTAGTTGCGGCGCCGCCAGGGCCGCAGCCCCCAGCCCCACGGTTTTCAGAAAAGCCCTTCGTTCGCAGTGCGTTGGCGACATGGTTGATGTTCTCCCGGGTGGATTGATTCCCATCGACTTTTGATCGAATCGCAGTGAAAGCGGAACGATGGAAACGATTGCCTGTGGGTGTTTACATGCTCGACCGGCTTGCGGGCCTCGAGCCGGCCGCCTTTCGGGCCGTTTCCGCATGCCGTATCATAGTCGCGGCGGGACGCGTTTGCCAATGTTCGGCCGCCATCGATGATCGGCGACGCTGGGCGCCGACCGAAAACACCCCGGCGCACCAAGGCGGCACCGCGTGGACCACGGCCGACCGAGGGCTGCGGCCCGCCGAGGAAAGTCACCATTCATGTCGCAAGCAGCGGACCGCTCGCAACTGGCCGACCGGTTCTTCGAGGAACTGCCTTATCCGCCCTATCCGGTGCAGGAAGACGCCCTGCTGGCGTGGTTTTCCTGCGAAGAGGGGGTGTTGGTGTGCGCGCCGACCGGCACCGGCAAAACGATGATCGCCGAGGCCGCGCTGTTCGAGGCGCTGCACACCGGCGCCATCGCGTACTACACCACGCCGCTGATCGCGCTGTGCGAGCAGAAGTTCCGCGAGTTGCAGGCTTCGGCCGTGCGGTGGGGCTTTGCGCCAGACGACGTGGGACTGGTCACCGGCAATCGTCGCGAGAACCCCGATGCGCGGGTGCTCGTCGTCGTCGCCGAGATCTTGCTGAACCGTCTGCTGCATCGCGAGCCGTGCGAGTTCGATCGCGTGTCGGCCGTAGTGATGGACGAGTTCCATAGCTTCAACGATCCCGAGCGCGGCATCGTCTGGGAGTTGAGCCTGGGGTTGTTGCCCCCGCACGTGCGGCTGCTGTTGCTTTCGGCCACGGTGGGCAATGCGCCCGAGTTCGTCCAATGGATGCGCCTGGCCCATCAACGGAAGTTGGAACTCGTCCACGGGCACCAGCGGAAGGTGCCGCTGGTCTTCCAATGGGTGCCCGACATGCTGCTGACCGAGCAGCTCGAATGGATGTCGCACGGCGACGATGGTCAGCGGCTCACGCCGGCGCTGATCTTCTGCTTCAACCGCGAGCAATGCTGGACCACGGCCGAAACGCTCAAGGGCAAGGCGTTGCTGGCGGCGGGTCAGCAGGCGAAGATCGCCGCGGCCTTGGAAGAGTACGACTTTTCGATCGGGGCCGGCTCGAAGCTCAGGCAGTTGCTGCTTCGCGGGGTGGGCGTGCATCATGCCGGTGTGCTGCCGCGCTATCGGCGGATTGTTGAAGACCTGTTCCAACGAAAACTGCTCTCGTGCGCCGTTTGCACCGAAACGCTTTCGGCCGGGATCAACCTGCCGGCGCGGAGCGTGGTGCTGCCCGAATTGGCCAAAGGTCCGCCGGGCAAGCGGCGATTGCTCGACCCGAGCAGCGCGCATCAGATGTTCGGCCGGGCGGGCCGTCCGCAGTACGACGCGCAGGGCTATGTGTTCGTACTGGCCCACGAAGACGATGTGAAGATCGCTCGCTGGCGCGAGAAGTTCGACCGCATTCCGGCCGACACCAAGGATCCCGCGATGCTGAAGCTCAAAAAAGAGCTGAAGCGGAAGATGCCGACGCGCCGCGAGGGCGAAACCTATTGGAGCCAGCAGCAGTTCGAACGGTTGCGCGACGCCGACCCGGCCCGACTGGTCAGCCGCGGCGCGCTGCCGTGGCGGCTGCTGGCCTACATGCTCGACGCCTCGCCCGAGGTCGACCGCATCCGAAAGTTGGTCGCGAAACGGCTCATGCCCTCGTCGGCCCTCGAAGAAGGGCAGCGCGAACTCGATCGGATGCTGCTGACGTTGCACCGGGCGGGCTACGTGCGTTTGGAGCCGCCCCCGCCGGTGGAGCCCGACGCAGACGAACAACTCCAACCGCCGGAGAAGGCGCCGACGGCGGCCGACCTGCTTGCCGGGCCGGTAACGGCCGCCGACATCGAGGCGTTGTTCTCGCGCGGCAAGGGCGCCGGCGGAGGTTCGCCCGCGAAACAAGATGCTCCGCCGCCGCGCTATCGCCCCGAGGCCGCCCACCCCACCAAGAACTTGAACAAACTGTTGATGTTCCGCGGGATTCACCCGCTCTATGCCGTGTACCTGATCGACCATTTGGGCATGGCCGACCGCGCCGAGCGATTGCAGGCGATGGAAAGCGTGCTCGAATTGCCCCCCTCGCTGGGCCGATGCGTGCGCGTGCCGCGGCAGCGCGACTTGCCCCCCGGGCCGCTGGCCGTCGGGCGGCTCGATGTTCTGCTCTTGCAATTAGGCTTGGCCACGGAGGACGAACTCGTCGAACGCGACGACGACGAGCCGCGGCCGCGGCGCAGCTTCGACGAACCGCCGCCGCGGGTGCTCGCTCTGGCCGACAAGCTCCGCCGACTGTTCGATTACGACTTTCCCGGCGTAACCGACCTGCGCACTTTTCCCGTCTGGGCGGCCGGCGAACTGTTGGAATTCAACGGCGACTTCGAGAAGTATATCTCGGCCAAGTCGCTGCAAAAGCAAGAAGGGGTGATCTTCCGCCACCTGCTGCGGTTGATCTTGTTGGTCCGCGAGTTCACGCAGCTCGTTCCGCCCGAGGTCGAACCCGACCAATGGCGCGGCGAACTGAACGAGATTGCTTCGATCTTCACCGAAAGCTGCCGGCGGGTGGACCCGGCCAGCACCGATCGCGCCTTGGAAGAAACCGAGGGCGACGACCCCGCAGCCGACGACGGGCCAACGTAGGCCGCGGCCATTCAGGCGGAATGGCATGCGTCGAACCCGCCGAACTTGGCATGCGCCGGCGCCGCTGCGCAACAGCAAATCGCAACAGCAATCGGTGATCGCGTGACGCCGCGATCGGCGGTCAGACGGTGATCTCTTTCAGTTCCCAGCCCTTGCGGAATCGGGGTCGAACGAACTCGTTGGCCTTTTCGTTGTTGGTGAACCGCAGGTTCTTGCCGTCCCATTTCAGTTCCTCGTTGGGGAACCGCCACGAGATGGCGCCCAAGAGCATCCATTCGGTGTAAGGCCCGGAGATGGTGAAGTTGGAGCACGGCGGATCGCCGCCGCGAAGGGCGCGGAGCCAATCCTGAAAGTGCCCTGGCGAGCGTTTGAGCACCTCGGGCGGTTGCAGCCGCGAACCATCTTTCGGACGGGGGAGCAAAGTCACGCCTTCGCCGCGGCCGCTGGTGCCCAGGAACCCCTTGGTGCCGACGAACACTTGATTGATGTTCTTCACGTCTTCGGCCGTCAGGCCTTGGGGCGGCTTGAACAGCTTGGTCATGCTCCCTTCGTACCAATAGACCGCCACGGGGGGCATTTGTCCGCTTTGGACGTAGGAACAGCGACGCGCGGGGAATTGGATTTTACAGGCGTAGCTCGGATAGGTGACCGGGTTAGCGCCCTCGACGGCCGTGCATTGCACGCTGATCGGATAGGTATCGCCCAGGCCGAGCGCCCAATTCGCCGGGCCGTACTGGTGAATGCCCCAATCGCCGATCATCATCGTGCCGTAGTCGAGGAACCCGCGCCAGTGGATCGGGTGGATTTTCGAGCTGTAGGGGCGCTCTTGGGCGCGGCCTTGCCAAAGGTTCCAATCGAGCGTGGGCGGCGGGGTTTCCGGCTCGGGCCATTTGACGATGCCGCGAGAGAACCCACCGCCGTTCCACGAGTGAACCTCGGTCACCTCGCCGATGTCGCCGTTCCAAATGCTCTCGCAGGCGATTCGCGTGGCCACGTGCGAGTAGCCCTGGTTGCCCATCTGCGTGGCCACCTTGTACTTCTTGGCCGCGTTGGCCAGCAGCCGCGCCTCCCAAACGGTTTGAGTGAGCGGCTTTTGGCAGTACACGCCCACGCCGCGCTCCATGGCCCACACCGCGGCCGTGGCGTGCATGTGATCGGGAATGGTGACGGTAACGCCGTTGAGGTTCTTATGCTCTTTGTCGAGCATTTCGCGGAAATCGCGATAGAGTTTGGCCTTGGGGAACTGCTCGGCGGCCTTGTTCAGGTGATTCTGATCGACATCACAGAGGGCATAGATATTCTCGCCGCTTACCGAGCGCACATCGCCGAGGCCCTGCATGCCGCCCACGCCGATGCCCGCCAGGTTGAGCTTTTCGCTGGGGGCCGGGCCGGCCGCTCCGCCCAACACGTGCCGCGGCACAATGGCGACCGCGGCGGCGGCCGCTGCGGCTCGGCCTAAGAACGTCCGTCGCGGGCTAACCGATTTTTGCACGGTCTTCTCGCGTGCGCTCATGATGATGCTCCTGGTGGGGTGAATGGTGGACGGAATGAAGGGAAGGGCGGATCTTCCGGCCGCAGCCACACTACCATACGGACGGCCCGACGATCAACAGTTCGACACAGCGCGGCAGGTTGTTTTGGGGACGCGAATCACAGGCGGCGCCCCAGCGCGCAGTTCTACCCTAACCGTTAGGCCGGCAGGGGACAGCGGAGCGGAACGAAACTTGGCGGGCGCGTCGGCCCGCCGAGATCATTCGGGCGGATTGGCGATTTCGCCGCCGTCGATGGTGGCCAGTGCGCGATAGACGCCGATGTCGATATCGTCGGAGATCAGCCGGGCGCTGCCGTCGCACATGGCGAAATTCACGCCGGCCGGATGGCGGCTGTGGAATCCCCACGATGTCTTCCAGTCCAATTGAAACTGCGGGGCGTTGCGGTCCATGCCGCTTTCGGTCCAGTTGGGCGGGATGCCGCAGGTGGCCGTCGAACCATACCACCAATACCAGCTCGACCAAGCGCAGAACGCCGGCACGGCCTCACCGATGGCGAAGGTCTTGCTCATGCCGTCGCGGATTTCCATGTCGTAGGTGGCGATTCGCGGGCAGTTGTTCGGCCAACTGATCGTGGGATACTGCGGGTTGCCGCTCGACATAATCGCCTGGCCCCAGCCGCGGCAAATCACCCCGTCGCCGAAACGGCGGCCGTCGTACACCTCGTAGTTCCGTCCGCGGAATGTCTTGCCGTTGAGGTTCGCCTCGGTCGAAACGGCCGGATCGGCCTTGCGATAGCGCCAGCGGTTGCTGGCGGTGCCTTCCCAATTCGCGCCGGCCACCGCTTTGTAGTTGGTCACGGCCACGTTCATATTCGGCTGGAACCGCTGGTTGTTCAGCGTGCCGTCGTGCAGGTCGGAGGGACAACGGAGGATGGCGATCACCTGCTGTGCGGCCTGAAGGTTTACCCCGATCGTATCGTCGAACTTGATCTGCGACCAAAGCGGTTTTTCGTCGAGGTAGGGGAGCAGATACGCGATCCACGAATGGCCCCGCGACGACGTGTCGGCCGGCGCGGTCGAAGGGTCGAGCACCGTTCCCCAACTGGTGGGAAAACACTTCTTCGCCTCCAAGTGCTGCTGCATCGCCAGGGCGAGGTTGTGCAAGTTGTTCGAACACTGGCCGCGGCGGGCCGACTCGCGCGCCATTTGCACGGCCGGGACGGTCAGCCCCACCAAAATGCCGATGATTGCAATCACCACGAGCAGCTCAACCAGCGTAAAGCCGCGCCGCCCCGCAGGGCCGAGCGGAACGCCGGCGCCCGATGCGCTGCGACGAATTGCGCCGGGCGATGCGAGCCGTTCTCCCGCGGCCGCGCGACGTCGGGCGATTCCCTGAAGACTGGGCATGACGATACTCCTCCGAAAAGATCATGGCTACAGTGCGCGACGACCTCTGTTGGCCCGCTCGGATCGTCGGCGATGCCCTGCTCACTTATTCTATTCTATCAGAAACGGCGGGCGGCGACATGCAGTTGTTCCGCCCGGCGCGGCAAACTTTCGGCCGAGCCGGGAAGCTGCCGGCGCGATCGGGCCGCCGTGCCGCTTTGAGGCCGAACTGCCCGCCCCAAACGGCATCGGCGCCGGCCGACCGCGCTGCTCCGCGACAGGCTCAATTTCAGAATAAGCCAAAACCCAAACCGCGGAAAGCGTTGCGCCTTTGGGAGCGGAGCCATTTTGTCGATCGGAACCGAACCGGGCCCGAAGGCCGCCTCCCAGCGATGGCCGACTGCTCGACCCTGCCGACGCCGCCCTGCCGCCACCCTGCCAACGCCACAGCGCCACTTTGGCGGATTGGCCTGCGGCACGGTGCAAGGCACACGGGACACGGGGCACCCCGGCGGAAGGGAACTGCGGTCGGCGTCGCCCCATAAAGCGGCGCCAACTGCCGTTGGTTCAGAGCACGCCTTTGGTGCTGGGGACGCCGGGGGTGCGCGGGTCGATTTCGACGGCCATGCGCAGCGCGCGGGCCGCCGCTTTGAACAGACCTTCGGCAATGTGGTGGGCGTTTCGCCCGTGATGCAGAACCAGATGCAAGTTGCAGGCGGCGTTCACCGCCCATGCCCGCCAGAACTCGGGCAGCAATTCCGATTGGAACTCGCCGATGCGCGGCACAGGCAGGGGGGCCTCGAACACCAGATAAGGCCGCCCGCCGAAATCGATCGCCGCAGTCACCAGCGTTTCGTCCATGGGCAGCGTGAAGTGCCCGTAACGCCGAATGCCGAGCTTTTCGCCCAAGGCGGCGCGAACCGCCTGCCCGAGACAGATGCCCACGTCCTCGACCGTGTGGTGTTGATCGACGTGCAAATCGCCCTGGGCCCGCAGCGTCAAATCCATGGCGGCATGGGCGGCGAACAGCGTCAGCTTGTGGTCGAAGAATCCCACGCCGGTGTTTACGTCGGCCCGGCCCGATCCGTCGAGGGAAAGGCTCAGGTCGATGTCGGTCTCGGCCGTGGTGCGGTGCATTTGCGCGGTGCGGCTCATGACAACCTCGGCAAAGCTTCTCGGCGTTTCGGGGCGGATCGATCGTTGGTCGCCCGCGTCAGACACCCGCCGCGGCGGGCGGTCGGCAACGAGCCGATCGGGTTGCAACGGTCAAACGATTTTCCGCAACCGGTCGATCAGGCAATCGATTTCGGCGTCGGTCCCGACGGTGATGCGCAGACCATCGCCCCAGCGGGGATAGTCCATGTATCGGACCAGGATGCGTTGCCGTTTGAGTTCCTCGTAGATTGGTCGGGCTGGTTCTGTCGGATGCGTGTTCCAGGTGAAGTTGGCCTGCGATTCCACCGTTACAAACCCTAAATCCCGCAGGGCCACGGTAAGCCGCGCGCGGGTCGCCCGCAGCTTGGCGCGATGCTCGGCCAGCCACGCCTGATCGGCCAAGGCGGCCGCGGCCGCGGCGATCGACAGCCCGTCGCAGTTGTACGAATCTTTCACCTTGACGAATTGCTCGATCAACTCGGGGCGGGCCACCAGAAAGCCGAACCGCAGGCCGGCCAAGGCGTACGACTTGCTCAAGGTGCGCGACACCATGATTCGGTCGCACTGTTGCGGCAGATGCAGGCAGTTCGTGTCGGCGAAGTCCGCATAGGCCTCGTCCACCAGCAGCGGGCACGGCAGCCGCTCGGCCAGCCGCAACACGTCGTCCGGCGCGATCATCGTGCCCGAAGGGCTGTTCGGATTGGCCAAGTAAACCAGCTTCACCCCTTCCGCTTCGGCGGCGAAGTCGGTCGGCAGAGTCCAGTCGGACTGGAAGAGGACTTCCTCGAATCGGGCACCCTGCAACTGAGCCAGGGTGCGATAGAGGATGTAGGTGGGGTAGGGGTAGCGGACCGCCTCGCCCGGTCCGACCAGTGCGCGGGTGACGATCGTCAGCACGTCGTCGCTGCCGTTGCCGCAAAGAATCCAGTTCGGGTCGAGCCCGAGCACCTCGGCGGCCGTGCGGCGAAACGCGCCGGCCGTAGGATCGGGGTACTTGTTCAACCGCGGCAGGGCGGCAGCCACCGCCTCGGCAACGCGGGGCGAAGGCGGATACGGATTCTCGTTGGTGTTGAGTTTGACGAATCCGTCATCTTGCGGTTGCTCGCCGGGCGTGTAGCCCGACATGGCGACAATCTCTGGTCGAAAGTAGTTCACAATCGATGGTCCGAAGCTAAGCAGGTTCTCTGGAACAGTTCAATCATTCTGTCGAACGCAACCGGCCGAAAAAGGGGCCGAACTGAAGTCCACAATACGCGCCCTGCGGTTTCCCCCGGTTTCCGTTCGCCTTCATTCTTATTGTTGGGGGACGTGTTCCTTCGCGTCTCGTTGCTCCCAGGTTCGCGTCGATTCGCGTTATTCGGAGATCTATTCGTTCGCTTCCGTTCGCATCCTTCGCGGACCTATCGCTCCGCGTCTCTTTGCGGTCGTCGGCGGACGAGCCATCGGCGGCATCCGTTCAGTCGGCCGGTTTATGCCGCGGTTCAAAGCGGGCTCGGGCGAATTGCTCGAACTCCTCAGCCAGCGGAGAGTCGAGTCGCGGTTGTTCTTCCAGCCGCCAAGGCAAACGAACGGTGAAGGTGCTGCCCACGCCCAGCTCGCTTTCCACGCTGACCTCTCCGCCCAACAGGCGGCACAGCTCGCGGACGATCGACAGCCCCAGGCCGGTGCCCGAATACTCGCGGGTCATCGGGTCGCCGGTGGGCATGGCGGTTCGCCCTTGGCGAAACTTCTCGAAGATGGCCTGCTGGTCTTCCGGGGCGATGCCCACGCCGGTGTCGGCCACTTGAATCGCCACACGATCGTCCGAGTCGCGGCCCGCGCTGACGGTGATGCGGCCTCCTTCGGGCGTGAACTTGATCGCGTTGGAGAGCAGGTTGTTGAGAATCTGCTGCACGCGGGCTTGGTCTTGGCGGAGCGGGGGCAATTCGGGCGCGATGCGGCACACCAGATCGATGTTCTTCTTTTCGGCCAGCGGACGGGCCAGGTCGCATTGCGCCGCCACGACGTGCTCGATGTGGAAATCGGTCGGCCGCACGATCATCTTCCCGCTTTCGATCTTTGCCAGGTCGAGAATGTCGTTGATCATGTCCAGCAGAAGCCGGCCCGACTTCTGAATGTTCTGCACGTAGCGTTTCTGCTTTTCTTCCAGGGTGGCGATCGAGCCGAGCACTTCGCTGAAGCCGAGGATGCCGTTCAACGGCGTGCGGAGCTCGTGGCTCATCGTGGCCAGGAATTCGCTTTTCAGCGTATTCAGTTCGTAAAGCTGCATGTTGGCCTGGGCCAATTCGTCCACTTTGGCGTCGAGGTTCGTGTTCGCCTGCCGCAATTCCTCTTGCGCGGCGGTAAGGTGGCGCAACATGCGGTTGAACGAGGCGGCCAGCGCCTCGAATTCGTCGCCGGTATGGATGTCGGCCCGCAGCGCCGTATTGCCGCGGCTGACGGCGTCGCTGACCTCCGTCAGATGCCGCAACGGCTTGACGATGACGTAGCGGACGATGGCGTACGAGGCGATCATCGCCGCCAACACGGTGATGATCGCCGTGGAAAGCAGGATGGCCCGGTTCCAATTCAGCGCCCGCTGCGTGGGCTTGTTGGGGATCGACACCTTCACGACGGCCATCAAGTCGCCCTCGGCCAAGGCGGCGCCGCTCAGCCCGCTTCCGCCGAAGGCCACACCCCCGCCCGACATGTCGATGCCCGTACCGCCCGGCGGTGGGCGGTGGCACACCTGCAAGCACGATTCTTCGGCGCGAATCGGCTGATAGTATTCGTAATGGTCGCGCGAGGGCGAAAGCCGCTCGCGGTACTCCACGCCGTCGTCGTCGGGCTGGGCGGCGTTGCGGAAGTCGTCGTACGCTTTCCACTCGAATTCATCCGAGGGCACGCGCGAGCGGGCGACGTTGGGTTGTTCTTCGGGCGCCTTGGGCCGAATGAACCACCAATCGTGTTTTTGCTTGCTCAGCCGTTCGGTCAGATTCTGCACGATCGGGCGAAAACTCTGATTGGTTTCCAGCTCCCCCCAGTGCTTGATGAGCATCACCTGATCGACGAGCAATCGCCCGGCCATGCGGTTCTGCTGATCGACGAGTTTTTCCGTCTGGCTGCCGTAATACCAGAAACTGGTGGTGATCAACAGAAAGAGGCAAGCGCCGAAGAGGAACCGGCACTTGCGCTCCAGGCTGGTTTCGCCCAACACGCGTTTGAAAGATTGATACGACATGCGTCCATCGGTTCGCCGGCGCCGCCGGAGCGATTCGGCCCGCCGCGACGACGCCCATCAAACAACCGCGGAGGAATGAACCCGGCGCCGGCGGCGCGGGCGGACAATCGGCGGCGAAGTTCGCCCGCGGCCCCGTTTGTTCTGCCGCGGCCCAGTTCAGCCCATCCCGACGCTCTTCTTCATGCAGCAGACCTTGAACTTCTTGCCGCTGCCGCAGGGGCAGGGATCGTTGCGCCCCACGCGCTGGTCGCGATTGCGGATCGGCTCGATTTTGCCCGAGGTTTGCGTGCCCTCGATGGCGGCCTGCTGCTGGGCGGCGATCTGCGACACCGTGCTTTGCGTTTCTTGCCTCACGGTTTGCGCGCGATTCCATGTCGAGCCCACGTAGCCGTCGTCCACCAGCTCGACGCGAAAGACCAAGTCGGTGATCCGCTCGGCGATGGAACGCCACATGTTCTCGAAGGTCCGCATTCCTTCCTTCTTGTACTCGACCTTCGGATCGACCTGGGCGTAGCCGCGAAGGCCCACGCTGTTCTTCAGGTGATCCATCACCAGCAAATGGTCTTTCCAGGCGTTGTCGAGCACTTCCAGCAGCACGGCGCGTTCCATGCGGCGCATTTCGGGCCGGTAGAAATCTTCGACGGCCGCCGATATCTCGTTCTCCAACTCGGCGCGGCGCATGGCGATGGCTTCGTCGGGAGTCAGATCGAATCGGAACCGCTCGCGCACCCAGTCGCAAAACTTGGCCAATCGCCCGTCGGCCGCAGCCGCCCGCAGCGACTGCTCGAACTGGTAATCGCGGTCGGCACGACTGCTTCCGGCGGCGGCTTCCTCCGAGCCGATCAATTCGCTCAATCGCTCGGCGGCTTCCTTCTGTGCGGCCGGCAAACCGGCGCTGAACTGCCGGCTGATCTCGATCAAGGCCGCGCGAATCTCCTCGCGCTGAAGGTTCTTGAATTGCTCGGGGCCGATCGAAGCGCCGAACCGGTTGGCCGCCCAAGCGGCCAGCCCTTCGCGGTCCAGCCGTTTCAGTCCGGCGGCGTCGACGCCGCTGAAGTGCCGCATCGCGGCCGAAACCGGATACTCGATTTCGCGCTGCTGGTACACCTCGTCGGCCAACCGGCTGATCCGCTGTTTGACGGCCTCGGGCTCCATGCCCGCCAGCTCGCCGGGCGTCAGTTCCACGCCGAACTTGCTCCGCGCCCAGGCACAGGCCATCGAAAGCCCGAAGTCGGGTTCGAGGAAATGCCGGCCCTCGCTCAGGTCCACTTGCGCCACGGCGGCGCGGCCCGCCTCGATCAGCTTCTCGGCAACATTCTCTCGCCCGCACTCCTTCAGCTCTCGCTCGCGCAACTTCAAACGCCAGCGCGTATTGGCCCACTTCGTCAGGGCTTCCCAGTTCCAATCGCCCGGATCGACGTCTTCGGACAGGTTTTCTTCAATCGCCTCGAAGACGAGCGTTTCGATCTCGCGATCGGCCTGCCCCAGGGCGAACTCGGCCGCCGCTTCGTAGTCCATGCCGCGGAGCTCGCGGGCGTCGATCTCGACGGCCAGTTGTTTGCCGGCCCACTCGGCGAACGAAGCGGTGCCGAAGTCGGGCTGAAGGAATTGGCCGATGTGGTGCTCGACTTGCCGCTGCACCATGTCGCGGATCAATCCCTTGCAGCCGGCGCCTTCGAGCACCCGCTGGCGGTAGCCGTAAACCCGTTTGCGCTGCTCGTCCATCACTTCGTCATATTCGAGCAGGTTCTTGCGGATGTCGAAGTTGCGCTCTTCGACCTTCCGCTGCGCCCCCTCGATCCGCCGCGAAACCATGCGGCTGATGATCGCTTCGCCCTCCTTCATCCCCAGGCGGGTGAGCATGTTCTTCACCCACTCGCCGGCGAAGATCCGCATCAGATCGTCTTCCAGCGAGAGATAGAAGCGGCTGCTCCCCGGATCGCCCTGCCGCCCGCACCGGCCGCGCAACTGCAAGTCGATGCGGCGGGCTTCGTGGCGCTCCGAGCCGATGATGTGCAGCCCGCCCATCGCCGCCACTTCGCGGCCTTCGGCCTTCATCTGCTCGCGCTGTTCGATCTCTTGAACCAATCGGTCCCACTCGTCTTGGGGCACTTCCAATCGCGTGGGGTATTTGTTTTGGAGCAAGGCCCAGGCCATCGCCTCGGGGTTGCCGCCCAAGATGATGTCGGTGCCGCGGCCGGCCATGTTCGTGGCGATCGTCACGGCGCCTTTGCGTCCGGCCTGGGCGATGATCTCCGCCTCGCGCTGGTGGTACTTGGCGTTGAGCACCTGATGCGGCACGCCGCGCGCTTCGAGCATCCGCGAAAGCAACTCGCTGCGTTCGATCGACACCGTGCCGACCAAGATCGGCCGCCCGCGACGCTGGATTTCCTTAATCTTCGACTTCTCGATAATATCGACGCCCGACTGGTCGCGGCCGCGAAACTCGACCACGCGGTCGTCTTCGCGGACGATGCGGCCCAGGTACTCCTCGCCCTTGAGATTGACGAGGATGTCCCATTTGTTCATCCGTTCGATTTCATCGACGATCGCCTGGTATTTCTCCCGCTCGGAACGGAACACCACGTCGGGATGGTTCACCCGCTTCAGTTGGCGGTTGGTGGGGATCGCCACGACGTCGAGTTTGTAGATCTTCCAAAACTCGCCGGCCTCGGTCATGGCCGTGCCCGTCATGCCGCAAATCTTGTCGTAGAGTTTGAAGAAGTTTTGCAGCGTGATCGTGGCCAGCGTTTGGTTTTCTTCCTTGATCTTCACTCCTTCTTTGGCCTCGACGGCCTGATGCAACCCGTCCGACCAATGGCGGCCCGGCATCAAGCGGCCGGTGAACTCATCGACGATCACCACTTCGCCCTTGGCGTCGACGATGTAGTTCACGTCGCGTTTGTAAAGGTGGTGCGCCTTCAGGGCGTTGTCGATCAGATGGGGCCACTCCATGTGCCCGGCCGTGTAAAAGCTTTCGACGCCGGCCAACCGCTCGGCCGCGCGGACGCCCTCGTCGTTCAGATGGCAGCTATGGTCCTTCTCGTTCACCTCGAAGTGAACGCCCTTGCGCAACTGCCGCGCGATCCGGTCGGCTTCGAGATAACGGCTCACGTCGTCGTGGGCCGGGCCGGCGATGATCAACGGGGTGCGCGCTTCGTCGATGAGGATGTTGTCCACCTCGTCGATAATCGCGTAGTGCAACCGACCTTGCACTTGCTGAAAATTCTTCGGGTAGCGTTTGTCGCCCTTCCGCGCCGGGCGCATGTTGTCGCGCAGGTAGTCGAAGCCGAATTCGTTATTCGTCCCGTAGGTGATGTCGCATTCGTAGGCCCGCTGCCGCGCGCCGGCCTCCATGTCCGCCTGAATCGCCCCGACGGTCAGCCCCAACGACATGTAGAGCGGGCCCATCCACTCCATGTCGCGGCGGGCGAGGTAATCGTTGACGGTCACCACATGGACGCCCTTGCCCTCCAGCGCGTTGAGATACGCCGGCAGGGTGGCGACCAACGTTTTTCCTTCGCCGGTGACCATTTCAGCAATCGAGCCGCGGTGCAGCACCATGCCGCCCATCAATTGCACGTCGTAATGCCGCATCCCCAACACGCGGCGGCCCGCCTCGCGGCACACCGCGAACGCCTCGACCAGCAAGTCGTCGAGCGTTTCGCCCGCCGCCAACCGCTTGCGGAACTTGGCCGTTTGTTCGCGCAGTTCGGCGTCGGTCATCGCTTGATAACGCGATTCCAGCCCGTTGACGGCGGCCACCATCGGCTGCAACTTGCGCAACAGGCGGGCGTTGGCCGAGCCGAACAGGCCCGTCACCACCCGTTCCACACCTTGGGCCAGCGAGCCGAAAAACCCGCTGACCGCTTCGCCCACGCGTGAGAGAACTTCTTCCATCGGTTCGTCAACTGATCCGTGCGTCGGAAAGGCGGCCGCCCGCGCCCTGTCGGTTCCGTCGCGACGGGCCGAGCCGCAGGCAACTCTGTTCACTCAAACTCAGAAGGGCAATGCAACGTGCGGCCCAGCGGCCCAAGGCCGACCTCGGGACAACCGAATTCGACGCAACCGTCGCCTTGCTTTTCCGGCGGTCAATAGCAGCGCCTAACCAACCCCAAGACTATCTGTCTGAATACAAAGTTAGAGGAATAAGAACGCACGTGCGCCCACAGGCCAATCGGCAACCGACGGTGGAATAACCGTCTTGGCAGACTTGCCGCCTAAAACCACATGGCGACAACAACTTCCGCTGCGAAGCGACATCGGCCGCCCGCTTCGAACCCTGCGATCAAGCCAACCCGGCGCGCGCCAATCCATCGCGCAATCTATCGGAAGCCATTCCCCCGGTCAAGGTATTAACGAATCGGGCGACGAGGGCAGCCAACCGATCGGCCGTCGCTGAGCGCGCCTTGTTTTGGCGACGCAAGCTCTTGTTCTGCTTGGGGCTGTCAATCCTCGACCGGTCAATGTCTCTCCCCCCGTCCACGCGGCGCGGCGAAGCCGGCCCCTGTGGGGCGGCCATGCCGCAGGGCCGATTGCCATCTGGGTGGGCGGCAACGAAGGGCCGGTGGATTTCGTCCCTCCCAAGGGTGGACGCCCGGCTTGCCGCCGCAGCGGTTGTCCGTCGCCTTATGCCGGCCGCCGCCGACCCACCGGCGGGAACAGGCTCATATTCACATCAATATTTCACGAAAATTGCTCTGGACGCGATAGGAAGGATTTGCGAAACTCCGCCCGCTTTCATCGGGCACGAAGCGTGCAGGTGTATGCCATGAACCGCTGCTCATCGACGCTTGGAACCGTGTTGCGTTCTGGGTGCAGCCTCGCCCTGATTGGGCTGATGCTCTGTTTCGGGGTTTGCGGATGCAAGTCGTGGGACTTGGGCGGGCCGAAGTACGAACACGACCCGATGCTAGAGCTGCCCCGCGATTTCCGTTCCTCTGAACCGGCCAACGAGTTCTGGGGAATTAGCAACAAAGCTCGGCAGATCGAATCCAACTTGGGCGTAACCAACTGACCGGCGGGCAGATCCGACGGCCTGTCGGCATTTTGTTGCGGTCCGCGAAGGGCGGTTCTGAAGCCTTTCGCATGTGGGGGGCGGCATCGTCGCCCGCCCGCGTCGAACCGAATCGCATTGTCCCCGGCGAGCAACGCTTCGGCCATTCGGCCCTTCTGCTGGCGGACGATTTTGTTGCGTCGTCGTGCGCGTTGCCCCGGTTGTTTTGCTCTTGGCCGTCGTCTGGCCATCGGCTATCTTGATGCAACCGTCTTGGTCGTATAGAAGCCGGCAATAGCAACGCATTGAAGCCCGCAATAGCGACGCGACGAGTCCGACCATCGTCCTGCGCACCGCAGGCTTTTTTGCGGCTGCATTGTTGCGCCGCCGGTCGGTAACCCTTATGAATAAAACGACTTCAAGGTTGTGCGTTGCCCCCGTTCTCGGCCGGGGCGCCGCTGAGGTGACTGAGCATGCTGGGCGTTGAGCTGGTTTGGGATGGCTATCTGAGTCGGCTGCATCGCGAGCTCGATCAGGTCGATTCGGCCGCTGTCGCCGAGTTGTCCGAGTGGATTTATTGCGCGTGGAGCGACGGCCGCATGGTGTTCGTCATCGGCAATGGGGGGTCGGCCTGCACCGCCTCGCACATGGCCGAAGACTTGGGCAAGAGCTCGTTGGCGCCGGAAGACCTGCGCGACGAATCGAAGCGGCGGTTGAAGATCTTGAGCCTGACGGACAACGTCGGTTGGTTGACGGCTCTGGGAAACGACTGCGGCTACGATCAAGTGTTTGTGCAACAATTGATGAATTTCGGGCAAGCCGGCGACGTGCTGGTGGCCATCAGCGGATCGGGCAACAGCCCCAACGTGCTGGCGGCTGCCGACTGGGCCGCTCGGCACGGCATTAAGGTGTTCGGCATGACCGGCTACGACGGCGGCCGGTTGCGCCAGATGCAACACGCCGGATTGCACGTGCCGTTGAACGACATGGGCATGGTCGAAAGCGTCCATGTTTGTGCGCTGCATTGGGTGGTCGACGACGTGTTCGCCCGCATCAATTCGGTCGGACGCTACGCACCGCGGCGCTCGGCCCAGGCCGCCTCGGGCGACTGCTGAAGGAAACCGCGAGACAGGAAATACGGAAAGCGGAATACGGAAAGCGGCCCAGAGGCGCGTAAGGCTCCCTCAGGCCGCTCGGTCCCGCGCATGGCCGCTTCGGGTTGCGTGCGGACCTTTTCCGTGAGGTTCGCAACAGAAACGCAGCAAGGCCGACCGCCGAGGTGAGCGCGGTGGGGCGCCAACCGTCGGATGGAGCCGGCGCAGGAAAGCGTGTTCGGATTGAATAAGGGACGACAAGGATGTCTGCCTCATTGATGGACCTGCTGCAAATCCCGCTGCGCCCGCGGATTCTCCTGGTCGGCGACGTGATGCTCGACCGCTATCTTTGGGGCGATGTCGAGCGGATCAGTCCCGAGGCGCCGATTCCCATTCTTCGCGTTCGCCATCAAGAGCACCGTTTGGGCGGTGCGGGCAGCGTGGCCACGATGTTGTCCGCGCTCGATACGGAACCGACGCTTTGCACCGTCGTCGGCGATGATCCCGAGGGTCGAACCATTGCCGCGCTGCTCGGCGGGCAGGGGATCGACGCCCGCGGCCTGCGCACCGACCCGCAACGGGCAACCACGCTGAAGGAGCGACTGCTCGGCCAGGCGCAGCAGCGGGCGCCGCATCACATGATGCGTGTCGATCGCGAAGACGATCGGCCCTTGTCGCCCGCGCTGCAAACCGAGTTGCTCGCCGCGGCGGAGGAAACGATTGCGCACGTCGATCTGGTGTTGATCAGCGACTACAACAAGGGCGTCTGCGCCGGCGAGATGATTCCGCGGCTGATCGAGTTGGCCCGCCGGGCGGGCGTGCGCGTGCTGGCGGATCCGATCAAAGGGTGCGACTACCGTCGCTACCGGGGATGCTCGTGCATCACGCCCAACCGGTACGAAGCCGGACTGGCCACCGGGCGGAAAATCGGCTCGCCGGCCGATGGGCTGGAAGCGGCGCGGCAGTTGGTTTCGCTGGGGATCGAAACCGTTCTGGTGACGCTCGACCGCGACGGGATCGCCTGGGCCGACGCGGCCGGCCGCGCCAAGCACTTTCCTTGCCGCCCTCGTCAGGTGTGCGACATCACCGGCGCGGGCGACATGGTGTTGAGCAGTCTGGGGTTCGCCCTGGCCGCCGGGGCCGACTTTCCCACGGCCATCGAATTGGCCAATACGGCCGGCGGTCTCGAAGTCGAGCGCTTGGGCGTGGTGCCGCTTTCGCGCGGCGAAATCGCCGCCGAGTTGGATCGCCATGCGGCCGGGGGCGAGGGAAAGATCGTCGCCCGCGGGCGGTTGCCTGCGGTGCTCGACGCGCATCGGCGGGCCGGGCGGCGCATCGTCATGACCAACGGGTGTTTCGACCTTCTGCACCCGGGCCATGTGGCCGTGCTCCAGGCCGCCCGCGCCTTGGGCGACGCGTTGGTCGTCGGACTGAACAGCGACCGCAGCGTGCGGGCGCTGAAGGGGCCTGAGCGGCCCGTCATTCCGCAACACGATCGGGCGGCGATGCTGGCCGCGCTGTCCTGTGTCGATTGCGTCGTGCTCTTCGACGAAACGAGCGTGGCCCCGCTGGTGGCCGAAGTCCGTCCCGACGTGTTGGTGAAAGCGGCCCAATACCGCACCGATCAGGTGGTGGGCCACGAGATCGTCGAAAGCTACGGCGGGCAGGTGGTTACGGTGCCGATGAAGGCCGACTACTCGACCAGCAGCCTAGTCGAGCGTTTGCGGTCGGAACCGCGACGCCACGCCGCCTAACAGCGCGTTGAAGAATTCCAGTCGCGCGGCTGTGCGTTCTGTCTTTCCCCCGCGGGTTGCGTTGCCAGCGCTCCATCGGTTGCATCTCGTTCGGCAGGCTATTCAGGCCGTGCGGCGGCAGTGCCGCGGCGGATCGGCGGCGTGGTCGGGGCCGCGCCGCTTCAGGCGGCTCGTCCCGGGGCGTTCCGCGGCGTGCGCGGGCGCAGGTGGAACAGCCCGAACAGCTCGTCGTGCGAAAGCCCCAGCTTCGATGGCTGCGTCGCGCCGGAGAAGATCGTGGCGAACAGCTCTCGCTTCTCTTGCAACACGCGGTCGATGCGTTCCTCGATCGTTTCTTCGGCGATGAATCGCGTTACCGTGACGGCTCCGGCAGCGCCGATCCGATGGGCGCGATTGATGGCCTGGTCTTCCACGGCCGGATTCCACCAGCGATCGAAGAGAAAGACGTAATTGGCGAACTGCAAATTCAACCCGACTCCGCCCGCCCCGTAACTCATCAAAAGCACGTGGCAGCCGGGGTCTTCGCGGAAGCGGGAGATCACGGCGTCGCGCCGGCCGGAAGGGATGCCGCCGTGATATTCAAGGGGGCCGAAGCGGGCCAGCGCGCCGGAAAGCCGCCGCAACGTATCGACCCATTGGCTGAACACCAGCGCTTTGCGCCCGCTTTGGGCGATTTCTTCCAGATCGGCTTCGAGCCGTTCGAGTTTGGCGCTGGCCCCGGTGGCCGGATCGAAATTGCAAATTTGCTTGAGCCGAAGAACAAGTTCGAATACATGGCGGATCGTGGCCGCCTCGCCCATCTCGGTCAGGCGGAGAACCCCTTGCTGCTCGGCGCACTGATAGCTTTCGCGTTGTTCCGGCGTCAGTTCCAGCGGCGCGTCGTGAATCAGGCGGGGCGGCATCTGTTTGAGCACCTGGTCTTTGGTGCGGCGGAGCACATAGTCCGAAATCGTCTTGCCCAGGCGGCGCGGTTTCATGTCGGGCGAGAGGAAGCCGGGCGCGAGGAACTCGAAGATGCCCACGAGGTCTTCGGCGCTGTTTTCCACCGGAGTGCCGGTCAGCGCCCAACTGCGCCGCCGGTCGATCGAACGGACCACCTGGCTGGTGGCGCTGCCGCGGTTCTTGATGCGCTGCGATTCGTCGAGCACGACCAGGTCGAAGCTCATCTGACCGTCGCCCACCATTTCGCGATCGCGGCAGACGACTTCGTAGTTGGCAATCCGCAAGGGCACGCCGGGCAAACGCCACTGCCAATGGCGGCGCGATTGATCGCCTTCGACCACCTGCACGGGGATTTCCGGCGCCCAGACGTTGAACTCGCGGGCCCAGTTGGTTACCAGGGGCTTCGGGCAAATCAACAGCACCTGCCGCGCCTCGCCGCGATGCAGCAGAAGCCGGATGGCCGTGATGGCTTGCATGGTTTTTCCCAGGCCCATCTCGTCGGCCAAAATCGCGTTGTGCCGAGGATAAAGAAAGGCGACGCCCTCGAATTGGAATGGAAACGGCTCGAAGGGGAACCGCAGCGCCTCGGTGCGGAGCAACAATTCGAGCGACGGCTGCAAGACATAACGGAGCCGGTCTTCCAGCTTGATCAGATCGCCGGGCGGCGCGATGCGGGTATGCGAAACCGGAAGCCGCCGCGCATCACCTGCCGCCGCTTGCGCGCCGGCACCCTCGGCGACGGCCGGGGAAGCGGCCGCAGCATGGTTCTCCGCGCGATTGGCCATTGCCGTCGCCGGGCGATCGTCGTCGCCGTCCGGCGGGGCGAAGACGAACCCGTGCGTTCGGATGGCCGTGGGCGGAACGGCCACGCGGAACGCCGCCGGACGCGACAACACGAGTTGTTGGACCGGGATCGATTGCATCACCTCCGCGGCGGTGGCGCTGCCGTCGTCGTCGGCATGGTGGGTTGGCGGTTCGGCCGACTTAGCGGCGGGCAACGGCCAAGAGAACGCGGCGGGGGCAACGCAGCGGCACGAAACCGAGGCTACGCCCGGGGGCGGATCCGGCCGCCAGGCGACGCCCTCGGGCGAGTTGATCCAGGTTTGGTTCATGTCGGCCGCACCGCCTGACGGGCTTCGTCGATCGCTGCGCGAATTCGGCCGAACGGTTCGGCCAGGTCGAAACCCTCGAGCAAACCATCGGCGCGGTCGCGCAGCGCTTGCTCGTCTTCTTTCGATGCCACAGCCAACCGGCGCCCTTCCCAAGCGAACAGATGCCAGCGGCGATGCAGATGGGCCTGGTCGATGCGCCAGCGCGGCACGCTGCCCGCCGCCGATTCGCCAGCTTGGCAGTCCGGCTCGGGCGAGGCCGTCGTCGCTTCGGCCGGGTCGTCGCCCTCGGGCGGCAGCAACAGTGCGACGGGAACCTCGATCAGGTCGCGCAACGACATCACCGGCGGGCAATCGGTGTAGATCACACTGGGCCGACGACTTCCGCGCGCCACCAACGTTTGGCCGATCTGTTCGCCGAACAGGTAGTCATACAACGTGGGGCCGTAAAGAATCTCTTGTGCGCGGTTCGGTTTGAGCGGAGCGGTGCAGTGGAATTCGAGCGGCCGAGCCAGGCGGTTCAGCAGCAGGTAGCCGCCGAAGAAGCCTTGCTGGGGGTGCTCGATCACGGTCAGAAAGCCCAGGGAAGGTTGCTGCAAGGTTGCCATGGTGCGCGTCGTCGGAGGAACTTCTTTCGCTGGGAAACGTTGCGAAATCGGCGGTCGAGCGGGATTCTGTTGCCGGCGTGCCGGCCCCCGCGGCCGGCGCGCAATCCGAGCGTCCGGCGCAAAAGCCGATGTGGGCTTCCTGTAATTCGGGCAGTGACGGCCGTTCTCTTTAGCGCGAGGATGCGGTTGTTGCCGGCATTGCGGATTTCCCCGACGGCACAGATTGCCTAGTCGGCACAATGCGCAGAGAAGTGCATGCACGGCGGCGGTTCGCCACGCACAAAAAAAGTTCCGACCCTCGACTTTGGCCGCGCTTGCTGGTTATACTGAAAAGACCACCAGGAGCGATTATGCCATGAGTCAGGAATCTCACGCGCAACCGCCGCTTTTTACTCAAATCGATGTCAGCCCCAGTCCGATGTCGCCCACTGCCCGGGCCGTCGAACTTGAGCAGTTACGCTTGCTGCGGGAAATTCTGGCCGCGCAAGATCGGCAAAATGAGCTGCTTGAGGAGCTGGTCAATCAGCTCAACTCGGCACAGCGGCAAAAGGCCACCGAATTGGGGCAGTGGAAGGCGGCCAATCCCCATTTGGCCCGAAGTTGCCGCAAAGCGGCCGAAACGCTGGGGCGCGTTCAAACCGAGTTCCTCTCGTCGATGACGCGAGAAATCAACGAGAACCAGGAAAACCTGCTCGATGGCGAATTCATGCTCAACGAGTTCGTCGATCGCTTCGGGCCCCGGTTCGCGCATCTGAACGGGTTGGTGCAAGTGCTGGCGCAACTCAGCGCGTCGCCGGCGCCGGGCAAACCGCAGAATACGGCCTGACCGGGTCGGGCTGTCGTCGCCAGGCGATTGTCGGACCGCGCGCCGGCCCGAGTTTTTGCCGCTGCCGCCGGCGTTGCTGCCGCCGCGTCCTGCGCAACGTTTTGGCCGTTTCGGACCGCGTTGTTTGCTTGTTCAACGCAACGACCAAAGAAGCGCGCGGCGCGACGACGTTCATCGGCACGGCCGCCCGTGGGCGCATCGGGGCGCTTGTCTGCCTTTGGAGAATGGAAGCGGCGGTGGATTCGTCGTCTTTACGACAAGCCGGTCTGCCGTTTGCGGGCTCCAATCGACGGCAATCGGGGGTGAACAATGGATGCACAAGGCAGAACGGATGCTCGAGGCAGAATATGGGCAGGCGCCGCCGCGGCTGAGTCGGCCGCAGTGTTGAACGAATCGGCGCTGCGCCCGCGGTGCTCTGCCGAGTGGCGAAACGCCGATGGCTCGGGCCGAAGCCCCGTACAGGCGGACGGCGGATGCTGGCGACCGGCGCGGACGGCGACGACGGCGGCGATTTTGGGTTTGCTTGCCGTGCTGGCTGCTTGCCGACCCAATCTTGAATTGTCGAAAGACGCGCAGCCTTGGCCGCTGGAAACCTCCGATCCGTCGCCGCCCGCTGGTGTCGATGCGCATCATTGGCCGCAATGGCGCGGTTTTGATTCGGCGGGGATCGGCTTTGGGCGCCCGCCGACGCGCTTCGGTCCGGCCGAGAATCTGCGCTGGCGGGCGGAGTTGCCCGGCATCGGTCATTCGTCCCCGGTGATTTGGGGCGATCTGGTTTTGTTGACCACGGCCGAAGATTTCGCCGAGGGGACGCGATTGGCCGTGTTGGGTGTTTCGCGGCGCGACGGTTCTCTCCGCTTCAAGACGCCGGTGGGGGCGGCCCGCGGTCGGACCCACGCGAAGAATGGTTACGCCTCGCCCACGGTGGCCACCGACGGAAAACGCATTTTCGCCTTCTTCGGCGCGGCGGGTTTGTTTTGTTGCGATATGTCGGGCGAACGGCTTTGGCATGTCGAGTTGCCCAACACCGACCATGTTTGGGGCTACGGGGGCAGCCCGACGCTTTACCGCGATGTTGTGATTGTGGCGGCCGACGGCGAGCAAGAATCGTTCATCGCCGCCTACGATCAGGCCACCGGCGCGCCGCGGTGGAAGACCGAACGGCCGAGCCGGGGATCGTGGAGTACGCCGGTGATCGTCTCGCCGCCGGGCGGGGCGGCAACGGAGTTGATTGTCAACGGCACGACGCACGATCCAACCGGCGCCGGCTGGGTGATCGCCTACGATCCGGAAAGCGGCAGCGAATTGTGGCGCGTCGGCGGCA
Source organism: Thermoguttaceae bacterium (assembly GCA_029975295.1). GTDB lineage: Bacteria > Planctomycetota > Planctomycetia > Pirellulales > Thermoguttaceae > JARKPK01. The sequence goes on from JARKPK010000006.1 coordinate 107,306, forward strand.
CGGAAACGTTCGTGACGCCCACCATGCTCAAATTGGGACCATGGGTGTACAGCTTAAGCGGGCGCAACGGGCCGATCATGGCCATCGCGCCCGGCGGGCGGGGCGATGTCAGTTCGACGCATGTGGTGTGGCGAACGCGCCACGGCGGGCCGTATATTCCCTCGGCCGTCGCCTATCGCGGACGGCTTTTCGTGGTGGACGACGGCGGCCGACTGGCTTGCTACAACGCGGGCGATGGCACGTGCCTGTGGCGGAAACGGTTGTCGGGCTCGTTCACAGCCAGCTTGACGGCTGCCGACGGGCGGGTGTTCGCCGTCAGCGAGAACGGCATTTGCTCTGTGTTCGCCGCCGATGACCAGTACCGCCTGTTGGCCGAAAATCGCCTGGGCGAGCGTTGCTATGCCACGCCCGCGCTGGTGGACGACGAAATTTTCATCCGCACCCACCATGCGCTGTGGTGCTTTGCCGATTCGTCGTCGCCGAAGCCTGTGGAAGGCGCGGCGACGAACCCGGGCGCCCCGGCGGAGGCGGCGCAAGCGATGGATTCGAGCGGGCAGAATGTTGATGCGCCGCCTGCGCCCCATCAACCAAAACCATCGAAGCCCCGGCCGGACACTCCCGAACCCGAACAACCGGCAACAGCGGCGGACCATGCGGGACGGATTGGCCCGGCTGCATGGCCCACCGCGCGGGGCGACGCCGCGGGGACGGCCGCCTACGGCGGGCCGTCGCCCAAGGCGATGGCGCTGCGTTGGACGTTTCGCGGCGAAGGCGGATTCGAGGGCGGGGCGGCGATTGTTGATGGAACAGTTTATGCGGGCGACAACGCCGGCAAGTTCTATGCGCTTCGCCTAGCCGATGGATCGAAGCTCTGGGAGTTCGATACGAAAGAGGGAATCACGGCGACGCCGGCTGTGGCCCAGGGAGCGGTTTATTTCGGCGATGTGGACGGGGTGTTTCGTTGCCTCGACGCAAAAAGCGGGGAGGAGCGATGGCGCTTCGCCACCGAAGGCACGATCGACAACGGCGCGAACCTGCACGGCGATTGCGTGCTCTTCGGTTCGCAAGATGGTTGGCTCTATTGCCTTCGCGCCGGCGATGGCGAGCTGCGTTGGAAGTACGACGCCGGCGACCAGCTCCGTTGCGAGCCGACAATCGTCGAGTCGTGGGTTTTGGCCGCCGGCTGCGACGGCCGGCTGCACATCGTTCGCCTCAGCGACGGGCAACTCGACGGACAAGTGGATTTGGGCAATCCCACCGGATCCACCCCCGCCGCCTCGGGCGCGTTGGCCTTTGTGGGCACCGAGGGCAATGAATTCTTGGCGATCGACTTCCGGCAGCGCACCGTGGCTTGGCGCTATCAGCATCGCCCGAACGCCAACGCCTATCGGTCGTCGGCCGCGTGCGACGGAGAGACGGTGGTGGTCGGTTCACGCGACAAACACCTTCACGCCTTCGAGGCGGCTTCCGGACGCCCGCGATGGCACTTCGCCGCCAAGGGGCGGGTTGACGGCTCGGTGGTGATCGTCGGGCAACGGGCGATCGCCGGAGCGTCGGACGGGCGATTGTACATGGTCGATCTGGCTGACGGCAAAGAAGTGGACGTGTTCGAGGCGGGAGGCGACATCACCGGTTCGCCGGCCGTGGCCGAGGGCCGGCTGGTCATCGGCAATTCGCGGGGGCAGTTGTACTGCCTCGACTTGCTTGCGGGCGAGCCTTGATGCGACAATGGCCGTTGCCGCAAAACCAAGGCGGCGCGCACGGCGTCCACGCCGCGCTGCAGGGCGGCTTTGCGGCGCCGAGCCGGTTGCCGGCGCGGGCGTGCCTGCCGAAGGCCGGTTTGCGCGGCAACGCATTGATCGGGCGCGGCATCGGCCGCGCCGCCGCGAGGGAGTTGCCATGAACGACTGCTATCGCCCGCTGATCGTCGCCCTCTGCCGCGATCGGGTTGCGCACGCCCGGCAGCAGGATCTGCACGCCCGACTGCTCGAACGTTTGCGCGCGTACTCGGGCGTTACGGTTCGAGAGTTGCCGCACCTGTACGACTTGGAGCCGTACGGGCCGGCGATGAACTACTTGCGGGCGGTCGAAGGCGATCTTTTGGTGGCGGCTTGGATGTACACGCGGGCCATCCAATGGGTGCTGGCCGCGCATGGGATCGGCGGCACGATCGGCCAAACGCGGTTCTTTCCTGCCGAGGAGATGACGGAATCCGATCAAACGACTCAGGCGGAATCAAGCGGCGCGCGGACGCTCTGGCTGATCGATCTTCGGCCCCATCACGATCCCGAGCCGCTGCTGGCCGAAATCGAGCGAATGGTGATTGCTCGGGGCGGGCCGCCCATGCCGAAAGATTCTGCCGCTGTCTCGGTCGCCGCGGCCGACGAGCGAATCGACGAGCCGACTCGTCCGCGCTGGTATCCGGTGGTGGATTACAGCCGCTGCCACACCTGCATGGAGTGCTTGAACTTTTGCTTGTTCGGCGTGTTCGGGCTCGATCCGAAGGCCCGAATCTTGGTGGAACAGCCCAACGCCTGCCGCAACGGCTGCCCGGCTTGCGCCCGCGTTTGCCCGTCGCAGGCCATCATGTTTCCGGAACATCAGAACCCGGCTATCGCGGGCGATGTGCGAGGTCCGGCCTCCGACCTCAACGCCGATCTGGTGCAGTTGTTCGGGGCGTTTCCGGCGGCCGATTTAGCCCATCGGGAACGGGCCGAGTTTGTCGCCGAAGCAACGCCCGCGCAGGCAGCGGGCCCGAGCGGTTCGTCCATCGCCGGCGACGGACCTCGCGCCGATCGTCCTGCTGCGCACTCGGCCCCGCGCGACGATCTGGACGATTTGGTGGACAAACTCGACCAAAATGCTCTTGATTCGTAAGCCGCGCATGCGGCTATAATATCGGCTTCCTGTCGAGTCTCTCGTCTCCCATCTCATTGTTTCTATTTACACGCCCAGACGATGGTTCCGCGAGTCTACCTGGAAACGTCGATCATCACCTTTTTCGACACCCCGCGGAGCTGCCCCGAGTCGGTGGCCCGCCGCAATTGGACTCAGCAGTGGTGGAGTCAGTACGATCGGCGGTTCGAGTTGGTCTCCAGCGCATTGGTGATTGAAGAGCTTCAGCGGCTTTCGGATTGGCGGCACGGCGACACCTGGGAACTTCTGCGGCAAGTGGAGTTGTTGCCCGTGGCGCCCGAGGTGGCCGACGTGGCCCGCGTTTACCTGTCGCGCAAAGCCTTGGCCGAGCCGACCACCGCCGACGCCATGCACTTGGCCTTGGCCGCCGTTCACGGCATCGACATCGTGCTGACGTGGGCCTGCCGGCGCTTGGCCCACCCGCTTTATCTGAACCAATTGCGCGTGATCAATTACGAGCTTGGATTATCGACTCCGGTGGTTCTGACGCCGTTGAGCTTCATCGATGGAGACTGCGCCGATGACGGAAGGTGAATTGTCGGCCCTGGCCCGGGTGCGGCGCGAGTTGAGCAGCCAAACCGGCGACGACCCGCGGCAGCTCGCCGATTGCTGCCGGCAGCGGGAAGAACAACTGCAACGCGAAGGACTGTTCCCGCGTTTCGCGCCGGCCGACGGCGACGGGCGCAGCGGCTTGGGCGCCGATTCGCTTCACCCCACGTCGCCCAATTCGAGCACGCGGCCGTAGCGCGCCAGCACCATCCGCCGCAGCCGGGCATGTTCGGGCCGGGCCAGTCCCGGGTCGGCCGCGGCAAGAGATTGAGCGTCGCGCCGCGCCTCTTCCAGCAACTCGGCGTCGCGGAGCAAGTCGGCGATCCGCAGCGGCGGCAGCCCGTGCTGTTGCGTGCCCAACAGGTCGCCGGGGCCGCGCAGGCGGAAATCGGCCTCGGCCAGCTCGAATCCGTCGGTGGTGGCGACGAACGCCTTGAGCCGGGCCATCGCTTCCGGCGAGGGATCGTCGGCGAACACGCAGCAGTGGCCCGGGTAGCGGCCGCGGGTGATCCGCCCGCGCAATTGGTGCAACTGAGCCAAGCCGAACCGCTGCCCGCTTTCGATCGTCATCACCGTGGCGTTGGGAACGTCAACGCCGACTTCGATCACCGCCGTGGTCACCAGAACTTGCAGCTCGCCTCGGCGGAACCGGCGCATCACGTTGTCTTTTTCTTCGGGCCGCATCCGACCGTGGATCAGGCCCACGCGGAACTCGGCCAACTCGCCGTTGGTCAATCGCTCGTAAGCGCCCTCGACGCTTTCACCGGGCGTGCGGTCCGATTCGTCGACCAGCGGCGTCACCACGTAGCCTTGCCGCCCTTCCTGCAACTTCTTGCGGAAGAACTCCCACCATCGGGCGCGGCGATCGGCGTCGGCCAAATAGGTGCGAACCTTCTGTCGGCCCGGGGGCATGTCGCGCATGGTGGAAACATCCAGGTCGCCGAAGAGGGTCATCGTCAGCGTGCGCGGAATCGGCGTGGCCGACATCACCAGGTAGTGCGGATCGGGACCGGCCTGCTTCAGCCGCGCCCGTTGCCGCACGCCGAACTTGTGCTGCTCGTCGATCACCACCAGGGCCAGTCGGGCGAACTGCACGTCGTCTTGAATAATTGCTTGAGTGCCGACAACCAGATCGATTTCGCCGGCGGCAATCTGCCGCAAACGCTCGGCCCGCTCGGCGGCCGACAGGCCCCCGCGCAACGAGACGCGGCGGACTTGGCTGGCCGACAGAAGGGCTTCAATCGTTTGTTCGTGTTGACGGGCGAGCACCTCGGTGGGGGCCATCAACACAGCCTGGCAGCCGTGGGCCACGGCGGCCAACACGGCGTAGAGCGCCACGACCGTTTTGCCGCTGCCCACGTCGCCCTGCAACAGGCGATTCATCGGCACGGAACGGGCCAAGTCGGCGGCGATCTCGCGCACGGCCGATTCCTGGCCGGGCGTCAGCGGGAAGGGAAAGAGCCGTCGGATGCGGGCGTCGATGCGTTCGTCCACGGGCAAGGGAATCGCCTGCCGCTGATCGTGTTGTCGATGGCGCCGCACGGCCAACGCCGTTTGCAGGATGAACAGCTCCTGATACACCAATCGTCGCCGCGCCTGGGCCAGCGAAGGCTGGTCGTCGGGGAAATGGATTTGCGGCAACGCGCGACAAAGCGGCCAAAGGCGATGGGTTTCGAGAAATGCGGGCGGGAACACCTCTTCGAGGCAATCCAGGCAGGCGTCGAGGGCGGAGCGAACAGCCCGCCGCACCTGCCACTGTTGCAGGCCTTCGGTGAGCGGATAAACCGGCAAGATGCGGCCCGGCGGCGGTTGTTCATCGTCGGCCAACACGACCAGACGCGGATGCACCAATTCCCACATCAGCCCGCGATAACGCGGTTTGCCCGAAAGGGCGACGCGCCGCCCCAGGGCGAACTTCTCTCGCATGAAGGGCTGATTGAACCACAGGGCGCGGAGCATTCCGCCCTGCTCGCCGCGGATCAACACACCCAACACGGTTCGGCCGGAACGGGCGGTGCGCAACTCGATGTCGTCGACCGTGCCGAGGACGGTCTGCACGATGTCTTCTTGCAACTGATGGATTTCGCGGCGATCGGTGAGGTCTTGGTAGTCGCGCGGAAAATAGAATACGAGGTCGCAGGCCGTCCGCACGCCCAAACGCGCAAACAGTTCGGCCCGATACGGACCAACTCCCTTGAGGAACTGCACCGGCTGAAACAACCGATCGCCGGCCGACCCGCGTGCGACGGCCGCGCCTCGATTTGTCGAATCGCCCCCCGGGCGCTGCCCGGCCGCATCGCCCCCGGCGCCTTGCTGCCCGGCGCCGACCGCTTCTGCTGCTTCCCGTCCGTTGGCTGTTCGAGCTTCAAGGGGCTGTTCTTGGCGCCCTTGCGCCGCGCCGCCATCTCTTTCTATTTGTGTCCCTTCGCATCGATTCGCAGATTCATGTTCTCGTTCTCTTCGCGCTACTTCGCTTTCGTTCGCGGTTCCCTGTTCTCTTGGCGCGTCTTCGTGTTGATTCGCGGCCTGCGCACGTGTTTGCGGTTGATTGCGCTGATCGGCGGACCCCGACCCGGCGTGTTTGTCGCCGTAAGACGGTTCGGGCTGAGACGGGAGGTTCGGCATGGTCTTTGTATTTTATGGCCACGGAAACGGTCCGAGAACCAGACTCATCTCCGCTGCAAGCCGGCGGACCATCATGGCGCTGGGGCGCGTTACTCTCAGCAATTGTGGCAGTTACGACGGCTGTTGCCGACGCAAGCGGGTTGGTGGGCCACTCGTTTTTTGGCGTTGACCCGCATTGCGAAAAGTCTATAATCCGCCCGGCTTTCCCAGTGTTAGTCAACGCTCGGATTGTCTATGCCCGCCGACCCGACGGGGGCTGCCGCGTTGGCGGGACGCCAACTGGGCGCAGTTCTTTGGGGAATCGTTGGGGCGACCCTTGCAAGGTGCGTAAAACAACGATCCGTTGGTTTTTTCGTTAGAAGCGGAATAATCGGCTCAATCCGCCGGCTTTAGCGGCCGATGCACTGAAATGGTGCGGAAGAGCGCTGATGTCACCCATTGGCGAGCTTCTTAGCGGTGGCCGAGCCATTCCAGTCGGTCAAGCCAGTTGATGGCTGCCCCGGCGCCGGCCGTTGGTTTGCCGGTCGGATTTGCCGGGTGACGAGTCGAGGGGTTGATCAATCGGGGGCTGCATGAGGCGGCCCGACCCGCGTTAGCGGAGGACAGGGAAGTCATGTCTGCAAAGCACTTGGGGTTGCTGTGCTTGGTGAGCGTGGGCGTGTTGCTGTCGGGTTGCTATAGCAACGGTCGATGGACCATGCCCAACTTTGCGTTCTGGAAATCGTCCGACGCTGCCAAGCCCGACAGCGTGAAGCCCGAGACGGTGGCTGGCGATCCGGCCGCCCCCGCGCGGCCTTCGACGCTGGCAGGCAACGGCCAATTGCCGCCGCCGGGTGCGGGATTGACCAGCCCGAGCAACACCGCGCCGAGCGTGGCGGGCACGGGTCAGTATCCCTACCCATCGACCACCTCGACCCCCACCGCTTCGCGGTCGCCTGCCGGCGGCTACAACGGCACCACCGCTTCGATGCAACCGCAACAAGGCGCTTACTCGGCCGTGCCGCCTGCTGCGGGCGCGGGCGGCTACGCTGCTTCGGCCTATTCGGCAGCTCCCGCCGATCCGCGAGCGACGATCCCCCCGGCGGCTCAATCCCCGGCGAGCTATCCCGCTGCCGCTGCGCCGGGTGCTCCGGCCGCCTATATGGCCTCGAACCCGGTTCGAGCCACCACACCGGCCACCGGCGCCGCTGGCGTTTCGCCGGCGAACGCGTCGGGCGAATATCGTCCGCCGATGCCGCCGGCCGGTGGATACTACCCGCCCAGTCAGCCTGGCGCCGCACCGTCGGCCGAAAGTCATTTGCCGCCAGCGCCGAGCTGGCCGTCGAATCCGCAAGCCATGAGTCCGTCGGCCGCGACCGGCCCGCTCGCGCCGCCCGCGCGCCCCACGGATTCCACTGCCCCCGCCGCGGCCCGGCCCGCGACGAACGTGGCCCCGGTTTCCTACACCCCGCCGGGCTTGCCCGCCCAGGGCAACGAATATGTTCCGGCCGCCAACGAATACCGGCCAGGCAACACGGGCTATAGCCCTCCCGGCGCCGTGCCCTATGCCGCGCCCACGGCTCCGTACGTCTCGCCGTCGGGCGCGCCGTACGCTCCGGCCGCGGCCGCCCCGCCGCCCGCCGACAACGGCTATCGCCCCGGCGGCACGAGCGACTACGTCCCCCGACGACCCGCCAGCGTCGATCCGCAGGCCTCGCCGTCTTACCAAGCCGTCGATGCCAACGTTCGGCCTGCCGGGTATCTTCGCTAGGCGCGAACGTTTCGCCACGCCAATGCATTGTTGACGGGCCCTCCGGCGCGGCCGTGCGCGGAGACCGCCGTTTCGCATCTCACCGCGATGGTTTTTCCGCATTTGTAGGGCGGCCGCTGTAGAGCGACCAGCCGATCCACCCGCCGCCGGTTTCGGTGCGCACGTCGCCGCCGCGGGCCTCGCGGACCTTCACGTTGAACGTGTTGCCGAAAGAGATTTCGCGCACTCCGGCGGCGCTGAACAGCCCGTCGGCGATGTCGAACGCGGGGCGAAGATCGTCTTTGGGCACGTTTGGCGCATAGTTGAACAGGCCGAGAATCTCGGTTTGCCCGCCGCCATCGGTGCGGAAGCGGACGCCCTTGCCTTCGTGCTTCACGCCCAAGGCCCAAAGCCGCCCCCCGTGGTTTCGCACCAGGCCAGTGTCGCTGTCGCCCTCGGGATTCAGTTGCCGCGCCCAAAGTCGCTGGCCCGTCGCGTGCAATTCGACCGAGCTGGGGCAGTCGGCGACGAAGATGTCGCCGCCGCCGCGGCCCACCACGGCCAGATCGCAGCTTTCGACGACAAGCGTGTTCTTGGCCGACCGGTTTTCGACCTTCACGGGCCGCCCGCCGAAGGCGTGAAGGTGCATGAACTTCACCGCCGGGGCCGAGCGGTCATCGACGACGAATCGCCCCTCGGCGCCGCCGAGGACGCGGCCGAAGCCCAAACCGATCACCAACCGCACGCTGCCGTGAACGCGGACCTCGTGATCGACGTTGTACCAATTCGGATCGCCGCCGCTGATGCCGCGGAAATAGACGACCGTTTTGCCCGCGGCCGCCGCGGCGTCGATGGCGGCCTGAATCGCCGCCGAGTCGTCGCGATTGTCGCCGAACGTTGCTCCGTGGTCGTTGGCGCACACCCAGTTCTCCGCTCGGGACTCCCACGGCACGCGCGGTTCGGAGCGAATCGGCAGCTTCAGCGCGCCGTCGGGCGAATCGGCAAAGAGTTTTTTGATGGGCGGCGAGGCGTATTCGTCGATCTTGTCACCGGCGACGCCTTCGCCCGGATCAAGCAGCACTTGCTTGAATCCCGCGGCGGTTACGTTCCGCGCGTACAGCACGCTGCTGTTGGCGATGGCCGGCTGATCAGGGCTGCCGCCGGTGAACCGTCCGCCCACCAGCGCCACCACGCCGCCCCACCACTTCCAATCGTTGGGATACTCGTTGCACAGGGCGACCGGCGTGTTTTCGACGACCAAGTCTTCGATGCCCACGGCGGTGGCATTGACATAGACGCCGTGCTTTCGCGCGCCGCGCACCGTTACGCGCGACAGCGTTTGCCCCCAGCTCCACGCGCAGCGGACCCCGGTTTCGAACGACCCTTCCACCACGACGTCTTGGATCAGGTTCGGGCCGTTCTGACCGAGGAAGCCCGAGTTGACCCCCACATTGCCTTTTCCGATCACGCGGACGTTCTGCAAAATGCTGCTGTTGTTGCCGTACCAGCGGATGCCGTCGGCATGCGGGTTGTCGCCCACGTCGATGGTCAGGTTGCGGAAGCTGCGCATGAAGAAGTCGGCCGATGAGGCTTTCGTGTCGCTCGGATGTGTGCGAATGACGGCGGTTGTTTCGGTGTCGGCGCCGTCGGCCAGACGGATCACCGCACCGTCGCGCGACTGGCCGAACACCCACGGCCCGACACGCTGCTCGACCACCAGCGTCTTCTTCACCAAATACGTGCCATTGGGAACGAACAGGGCCTTGGTGCCGTCTTTGCCCCGGCGGTTGCTGGCGGCGTCGAGGGCCGCTTGCAGCGCGGCCGTGTCGTCGGTCTTCCCGTCGCCGGCGGCCCCGAAGTCGCGGCGCAGATCGATGACCGACGCGTCCTGCGGGAAGATGATCTCATCGGTTCCGCCCCTGGCGGCCGTTGCGGTCGGGCGCTGGGCAGGGCGCTGGGCCGCTTGCTGGGCTGCGGTCGCTGCTCCGGCGCTACAAAGCCACAGCCCCCCGCCTGCGGCCACGGCGCACAGACAAGCGGCGAGCACCGAAGTTGTCCTTGTTTGCATGGCTCGATCTCCTTGTTGGTGAAAACGCTTGACGGCATTATAGATGGCCAACTGGGGGGCTGCCCGAGGCGTTTCTTACAAGGAATGTTGCCTTCTTGCGTGGTTCCGTGGCGTTTCGGCAACATTCGAGAAGGACCATCAATGGGCCGCATTCCGCCATTTAACTCGAACGGCAATCGATGGTCGTGCTGTAACTCGCTTTTCTGAATAGAGTTGCGATCCTGAAATCGTTGGCCCGATCTGAATGGGGGCGATTGTTCGGCGTTTGGAACGGGCTTTGCAAAACCCAAAGAGTTGTCGCCGGCGAGGCTCTCTGGGGATTCGCCAGACCAGTTTCCCGTTGGCCGGAGGTAGCAACGGCCCGCGATTTCGGCTGAGTGAGACAGTTGCGCGAAGGGTGGCCTTCGGAGTAAGAACACCAATCGTTGACATTTTCTGAGGGCACGGGGAAACTGAAGTTTGCGTCCGCATTGATGCAGGGCAGGGAGGGAGGCCGGGAAACACCGGCCGCGAAGTGGAATCGACGCCGTTGGGCCGGCGGGGAATCAAAAGGTTATGAGCAACGAGTTTGTTGTATCGATCCGGGCGGGATGGCAGCGGCTCAGTTGGTCGGTTCGCTTGGGCTGGCTGGCCGTTGCGGCCGTGTTCGTCGTTACCTACTGGGATCGATTGCTTTGGTTCGTCGAACATGCCAAGCAAGACGACCATCAGCATTTCTTCTTTGTGCCGCCGTTCGCCATCTTCCTGCTGTGGTATCGGCGGGAAATGCTCGACTCGGACCTGCCGAGCGGGTTCAGTTTTTGGTCGGTTCCGTGCTTTGTCGTTTGGGGCGCGATGCGGTGGTTTCACTCCTATTTCTACTATCCGACGGTGGACGGATTGTCGGTCATCCCGTTTATGACTGGCATCACGTTGGCCTTGGGCGGCTGGCGGGGCCTGCGTTGGGCCTGGCCATCGCTGTTGATGATGTTCTTCATGTTTCCGCTGCCCGGGACGATCGCCGATTTGTTCCGCTTCCGGTTGCAACGGATCGCCACGGTGGTGAGCGTGTTTCTGATTCAAACGATGGGCATTCCGGCCGTGGCGCAAGGCAACGCGATCTTCCTTTCCGAGCCGCCTCCGCTGGAAGTGGCCAACGTGTGCAGCGGACTGCGGATGTTGATGTTGTTCGTAACGATCTGCGTGGGAGCGTCGTTCGTGATGCGCGGCCCATTGTGGGAGAAGCTGGTGATCATCGCTTCGGCGATACCGATCGCCATCATCTCGAACGTCTGCCGCATCACGGCCACGGGCATGCAGCGCGAGTTCTACAGCACGGAGTACTTGGACGAGCATTTTCACGATTTGGCGGGGCTGGCGATGATGCCGCTGGCGTTGTTTCTGGCCTGGGCCGAGATCACCCTGTTGCGGAAACTCTTCCCCGAGGAACGCATGGACGAACCGCTCACGCTGGCCATGGCGGGCGAACCGCGCAAAGCGCCGGGTGCATAAGCGGGCGGCCCTCGGGCGGCCGTCGTTGGAACAGAGGCTTTTCGAGATTCTTCTCTTCACCACGTTTTAGTAGGTTGAGCTGACCATGTCGAGCAACGAGACTCATCTGATTCCCGCGGAAGTCAACGGCGGTCCGACCGTCGTGCGCACCGGCGGCGAGCCGGCGATGAGCGTCTGGGCGGCGCCCCCGGCGGAAACGCACGCCGTGGGCATTGCGCCGTACTTGCACGCGTTCCGGCGGCACTGGTTCCTTTGCACGGCGCTGGGCCTGATGGCCGCGGCCATTGCCGGCGTGGCCACCTGGTTCGGCTACGGCTACCGCTATGAGGCGGCGGCGTTTCTCCGCGTGTCGATGCGGCAGGAACAGATTCTGCCGAACACGCGGGCCTATGTGGACTTGATCAACGAGTACGAGGTGTTCAAGAACACCCAACAGCAGTTGGTCCGCAGCCGGTTCGTGCTCAACAACGCCCTGAAGAACCCCGAGGTCAAGTCGCTGCAACTGGAAAAGCGCGAACGCGATCCGGTGGGCTGGTTGGCCGAAGAACTGATCGTGCGTTACCCGGGCCGAGCCGAGATCATGGAAGTGGCCATGCGGAGCCGCAATGGGAAAGAGGCGTCGATCTTGGTGCAGGCGGTTGTTGACGCCTACCTGCAAGACATCGTCAACGTCGAGTCGCGTCAGCGGCGCGAACGGCTCAACGACCTCGACCGCGTGTTCAACGAAAAGGAAGGCGAAGTCCGCCAAGTTCGAACCGCCTTGAAGGCCTTGGCCGAAGACCTCGGCACTTCCGACCGAGAGACGATCACCCTGAAGCAGCAGATCGCCATGCAGCAATACGCCGAATATCAACGGCAGTTGATGCAGGCTCAGTTCGAACTGCGGCGGACCAAGGGCGAACTCGACGCCCAGGTCGCTCTGCTGGAAGCGGTGAACGACCAGGATATTTCGGACTACGAGATCGACTCGCTGGCCCGCAACGACCCGGTGGCCCGCGATCTGCAAACCGAGTTGGCTTGGCGGCGGATGGACATGGCCTATATCGATTCGCACACCGCCGAGAACCAGAAGGCGCGGTACGCGTCGAAGTACAAGACCGACTTCGAATCGCTGCGGTCGCAACTGGCTGAGGTGTACGATTCGATCCGCGAGGGACTCAAGGCGATGCGCCGCTCGGAGATCAACAAGGAAATCCAGAAGCTCGAAGCGCAATTCGCCGGGCTGGTGGAGTTCGAGAAGCGACTGGCCAACGAAGTGGATGTGAAGCGCCAAGAGGCCGAGCGGCTGAGCACCTCGTCGATCGACCTGGAGATGATGCGCAATCAGATCACCCAACTGGAAAACACGCTGAAGCAGGTTCACGAAGAACGCGAGCGGTTGCGGGTCGAGCAGCGGGCGGCCCCGCGGGTCACGCCGCTGCAAGGGGCTGAGGAACCGAAGGACGAGTACATGCCTTCGATCCGCTACCTGTTGGTGACCCTGGCCAGCCTGGCGGCGTTCTGCCTGCCGGTGGGATTGGTGATTTGGGGCGATTCGCGCGGACGGAAGATCAACTCGGTGGAAGAAGTGGCGCAGCAGCTTGCGGGCCGGGCGCCGCTGATGGGCGCGTTGCCGATCGTGCCGGGCCGCGTGCTGCGGCGCTTGGGCGGCCCGGCCGCCAAGCAAAGCGCGTGGGCCGAGCGGTTGACCGCGGCCGTGGACAGCGTGGCCGCCCGCGTGATGCGGGTGGCGGCCTCGGACAATGTCCGCGTGGTGCTCACCACCAGCGCGGTCGGCGGCGAAGGTTCGACGACCACGGCCACGCAGTTGGCCGCCAGCTTGGCTCGAAACGGCCGCCGCACCGTGTTGATCGACGGCAACTTCCGCCGCCCGGTGCTGCATCGGCTCTTCGGGGTGGAAGACGCCCCGGGCGTGTGCGAATGGCTCCGCGGCGAGGCGTCGTTGGGCGAGATCGCCCGCCCAACCGAGGCCGATGGCCTGACGGTGATCTCGGCCGGCCGGTTGGACCGCCAGTCGTTGGCGGCGTTGGCCAAAGGCTCGATCGGCGAACTGTTCGCCCAGTTGCGCAACGATTTCGAAATGATTGTGATCGACGGAGCGGCTGTCCTGCCGGTGGCCGACACCCGCCTGATCAGTCAGCATGTGGATATGGTGATTCTGGCTGTGTTCCGCGACGTGAGCCAGTCGCCCAAGGTGCAGTCGGCGTGCGAAATTCTCGACGCCTTCGGCGCCCGGCGGCTCGAAACGGTGGTCATGGCGCCGGCCGGCGACAGGTAACGACGATGCCCGCAACAGCGAGGTGCGCCGATCGGTCATCCGATCGGCCGCCTCGCCCTGCGGGCCGATCGGTTGACCGGTTCGGCGGAAAGCCGGCCGAGCTCGGTGGGGGGATGTGGGCGCTACGGTCGGTTTGTCCGGCCGCGTTTTCCGAGGCTGGCTTCTATTCCAACACGGCCGGGCAAACCTTCGGGTGCGCCCGGCAAGCCCTTTGCTAACGTGGACGGAATGAGAATCTCGCGCATCGGGCCGCAGTCGAAGGCCCCACGCCGTGCCCCTGATCGTGTGGATTGTGTTTGAGAGCGCGGCCGGGAATTGGGGGGCGGCTATTCGCCGGCGTCGCAGCGGGGATAATTGAGGATTGGCTCTGGCCGGTTCGCCGCCGTTCGTGCGGTTCGAATTGCCGCGCCGAGGGGCCGAACCGGCGCGGCCCGGTGGAGCCAGCGGGAAACCGGAATCGAGAGACGGTTATGAACGGAACGAGCGTGCGACTGCTGGTGATTTCCGGGCTGCTGCTGGTGGTGTTCGGGCTGACCCTTTGGACCCGCGGCGGCTTGACGCGCGACGACGTGTTGATGCCGGTGCGCCCGCTGAACGAGCTTCCGCAATCGCTCGGCAACTGGCAGGGCGAAGAAGTCGAACTCGATCCGCGGATTGCCACGGCGACCGGCGCGGAAGAGTTGGTCAATCGTCGTTACGTCGCTCCGGCGTTGCTGCCGGTGACGCTGCACTGCGCCGTCCACGTCAACCCGGAAACGGCGGTGATCCATACCCCGATCCACTGCTATCGCGGCCAAGCCTACCAGATGCTCGACGAGCGAAGGGTAGTGATCGCTTCCTCGGGCGACGCGGCTGTAGAGGCCAGCTTTTCCACGTGGCAGCAGGGCGGGCGCAAGGTTCGAGTGCTATACTGGTTTCAATGGGGCGAATACACCTTTTTCGATCGACTCGACCTGGGCGCCGTCCGGGTGCGGATGCGCGGGCTGAAGCAATGGCCCGCCGTCATCAAGGTGTTGCTGGAAACCCCGGCCACCGACGATGAGGAAGCGGACGAGCGACGATTGGTCGAAGTGGGCAAGCAAACGTTTGATTGGTTGGTTGTCAACAGCGGTTTGCCCAAGCCTGCCGCGGAGTAGTCGCCCAAGATGAACAAGCTGTTCGGTGCCATGCTCCGCTTTCGCGGCGCGCTGATTGCCGTCGGCCATGCGGCGGTTTTCGCCGCGGCCTTGTGGGCGGCCTTCTTGCTGCGTTTCGATTTCGAGCCGCCGACCTACTTCGTGGAGATGTTCCGCGTTTGCCTGCCTTGGGTGGTGGTGCTCAAGTGCTTGGTGTTCTACTCGGCCAGCCAGTTTCAGGGCTGGTGGCGATTCGTCACCTTCAGCGATCTGGTGGCGATGCTTCGCGCGGCCCTGATTGCGGCGGTGGCTGTAGCCGCAGTGGATCATTTCCTCGTGCCCGCCTACCAAATCCCGCGGAGCGTGTTGATCCTCGATTGCATGATCAGCCTGACGGTCTTGGCGGCGCTGCGGGCCAGTTGGCGATTGGTGCGAGAGAACATCCACCCGCTCTGGAGCAAAGACGTTCGCGGCGCGTTGATGGTGGGCGTCGACCACAATAGCGCGATTCTGGCGTATCAGATTCAATCGCATTACGATTTGGGCTACCGCGTCCGGGGCTTCATTTCGACCGGGGTCGATGGGGCGAAGCCGGGCAGCCGACTCGGGCAGATTCCGATCCTCGGATCCCTCGACCAGTTGCTCGACATTGCCGCGGCCGTCCAAGCCCGCGATATTCTCGTGATGGCCGGCACGCTTGGCGGCGGCGAATTGCGGCATTTGATGGGCGTTTGCCGCAACGCCAAACTGAACCTGAAGATCATCCGATCGGCCGGCGAACACCTCAATGCCGACGAACGAGTGCCGATCCGCGATATTGAGATCGCCGACTTGCTTCGCCGCGACCCGGTGCAGCTCGACAGCGAGAAGATCGGCCGGTGGATCGAGGGGCGCCGCGTGCTGGTCACCGGGGCCGGCGGCAGCATCGGCAGCGAAATCTGCCGCCAAGTGCTGCGGTTCAACCCGTCCGCGCTGGTTCTCTTGGGCCGCGGCGAAAACCGCATCTTTTCAATCAACAACGAGTTGCGGCGGCTGTATCCCGAGGCGGACTTGCGGGTATGCATCGGCGATGTGACCGATGCGCAGCGGATGCGGAACGTCTTTCTCGAACATCGGCCGGAAGTGATCTTCCACGCTGCGGCGCACAAACATGTGCCGTTGATGGAATTCAATACCGGAGAGGCGATCAAGAACAACGTGTTTGGCACTCGCTGTTTGGCCGACCTGGCCGATGAGATCGGCGCGGAAAGCTTCGTGCTCATCTCGACGGATAAGGTGGTCAACCCCACCAGCGTGATGGGCGTTTCGAAACATTTGGCCGAGCGCTATGTTCACGCCCTGTCGCAAGAGTCGAGCACGCGGTTCACTGTGGTGCGTTTCGGAAACGTGCTCGGATCCAACGGCAGTGTCGTGCCGCTGTTTCAAGAGCAGATTCGCCAGGGTGGGCCCATCACGATCACCGATCCGCGGATGACGCGGTTCTTTATGACCATTCCCGAGGCCTCTCAGCTGGTTTTGCAGGCGGGAGCGATGGGCCGCGGTGGGGAGATTTTCGTGCTCGAAATGGGCGAGCCGGTTCGCATTGTCGATCTTGCCCGCGATCTGATTCGCCTTTCGGGATTGCCCGAACACGCCATCGAGGTGGTTTTCACCGGCATTCGGCCGGGCGAGAAGCTCTACGAGGAGCTTTACTTCACCGACGAGCAGACGCTGCCCACGTCTCATCCCAAGGTCCGCGCGGCGTACCATCGTCCCTTCTCGTTGCCCGAGGTGCGTCGATCGCTCGAAGAATTGGCCGAGTTGGTCAACGGGCCCGAAGAGCCCCTGCGAAGGGCGTTGCACCAGATTGTCCCCGAATGGCTCAACGGGCAGACGCTCGCCGCCGAGCCGAAAGAGCAGCCCGCCGCCCGACCGTCATGATCGACACGAACGGACGTGCCTGCCGGGTTTGCTTGCTCGATCAGCAAGGCCGAAATGCCTTATGGGGGAATGAGGAAATGATGATCGGCGGAGTGATCTTTCGTCTTATGCTCACCCAATGGCATTTGTGATGTAGTCTTACGTAAGCAGATGACGGTTCGTTTGGGAACCGTTTCCGAGTTGAGTTGGGGGGGCAGGCAGCAGCGTATCGACGGGCGATGGTTCGCCGGGCCGGCATTTTCGGCCTGAAGACGGTCGCCCCACGGGAACGGAGTGCGCGCCGACATCGCTGGGCCGGCCCTCGGTCGAGCGCTCATAAGAACCAGTATCGCAGAGAGTTGCGAGCGAAAATCCTTCCGGTCCGTTGGTCGTTCGGCCGCGAGTCTCCGCGATTGGTCGGTAGGTGGTCCGACGCGACCGGCCTTTTGAGCGGGCGAGTTGCACCCGCGGACCACGTTGCTGTGAATCTCATCGTCGGACGGTCGCGCAAGAACGTCAGAGTGTGTTCGAGAACGCGCGGCCCCCGATAAGGGTGTGTTTGCGAGGAATTGATCTTTCCTTCGTAGCATGTTTCCGGGTAGAAGTTTGGGCGCTGGAGCCGCCCTCGGCGGATTATCGGAAACTTGCGCCGCAGCGCTGCGGTGCAGCGTGCTGAAGGAAACGATTATGGCCACCGTTGTCGCACCGTCGTCCTCTCAAGTGAGTTCGGTTCCCGTGCCGTTGCTCGACCTGAAAGCCCAATTCGCTCCGATTCGTCAGGAGATCATTGCCGCCGTAACGGCCGTGCTGGAGAGCCAGCAGTTCATTCTCGGCCCGGTGGTTTCGGAGTGCGAGGCGCGGATCGCCGAATACTGCGGTTGCCGGCATGGGGTGGGGGTGTCGTCGGGCACCGACGCGCTGCTGCTGGCCCTGATGGCCGAGCAGATCGGGCCGGGCGATGAAGTGATTACGACGCCCTACACGTTTTTCGCCACGGCCGGCTCGATCGCGCGGGTAGGGGCCAAGCCGGTGTTTGTCGATATCTTGCCCGACACCTTCAATATCGATCCGGCACAGATCGAGGCGAAGATCACGCCGGCGACGAAAGCGATTATGCCGGTGCATCTCTACGGTCAATGCGCCGACATGGACCCGATCCTTCGTCTGGCCGAAAAGCACGGCCTGACGATCATTGAAGATGCCGCGCAGGCGATTGGGGCCGAGTATCGCGGCCGCCGCGCCGGTTCGATGGGCAAGTACGGCTGTTTCAGCTTCTTCCCATCGAAGAACCTTGGTTGCGCCGGCGACGGCGGCATGGTTACCTGTAGCGACAGTGAGGCGGCCGAGCTGTTGCAGGTGCTGCGCGTGCATGGATCGAAGCCGAAATACTACCACTCGATGATCGGCGGCAATTTCCGATTCGACGCGATTCAGGCCGCCGTGATCAACGCCAAACTGCCGTATCTCGATCGTTGGTCGCAAATGCGACAAGCCAACGCGTCGCGTTACCGGCGGTTGTTTGCCGAGGCCGGGCTCATCGGCACAGGCTGCGTTCAGTTGCCGGTCGAGGCCCCGCATCGCCGCCACATTTACAACCAATTCGTGATCCGCGCGGCGCGACGCGACGAGCTGGTTGCGCACCTGCGAACGCGGAACATCGGCGTGGAGATTTACTATCCGGTGCCGCTGCACTTGCAAGAGTGCTTCGCCTATTTGGGCCATCGGCCCGGCGAGTTCCCCGTCAGCGAGTCGGCCGCCCGCGAAACGCTGGCCTTGCCGATCTATCCCGAACTGACCGACGCGCAGGCGGAATCGGCCGTTGAGGCCGTTCGGTCGTTCTACGAAATCAATGGCGCCGACTGAGTGCCGCCAAAGCTGCTGAAGCTCGAACCAAGCCCTGCCTTCGGCCGAGGCTGCGCGCCGAGCGTCTCCACAGTTGCCTCAACAGCCAATCGATCTGGGGGGTATCGCTGCCGCGTTGCGGCCCGTCACAGTTGCATTCGCCGCCTGGGGCTGACAGAATAGGTGGGGTTTGCAAGTTGCGACGGCTAATCGGCAGAGGCGAGCGATGAGCGAGCAATTCGATCCCTATCATAAGTGGTTGGGGATACCGCCCGAGGAGCAGCCCCCGCATCACTATCGACTGCTTGGGCTGGTGCCCTTCGAACCGGACAGCGAAGTGATTGCCACAGCGGCCGATGGTCGGATGGCTTTGTTGAAGCAGTTCCAGAACGGTCCGCTCTCGGCGTATTCTCAGCAGTTGCTCAACGAGGTGGCGGCTGCCCGGCTGTGCTTGCTTCATCCGGAAAAGCGATCGGCCTACGACGCGCAACTGCGGCAGACGTTAGGCAGCGTCGCTCCGCACAAGCCGCCCGCGCCGGCAAAATCGCCGGCGCTGCCCGAAATCAAGATCGATGTCGATCCGGTTCGACGAACGGGCGCGGTTCGCCGCGGTGCTGGTGCGAAAGCGTCGGCAACGCAATCGGGCGATCGGGCCGTTTCGTCGCCGGAGTCGAAAGAGCCGTCGGCCCGCCCGGTGTGGCTAAAGCCCGCCCTCATCGGCGCCGCCGCACTAGTTCTGGTTGGCGTTGCGGCCTTGGGCGTTTGGGCGATTGTGGGCGACGGCGAAGGCGGCCGCCCCGCTGCCCGCGCCGGCGCCGGCGATACGGCGGAACAATCGGCCTCGGGCAACAGCCGCGTCGGCAAGACGAACGTCGCTCGTTCGCAGCCCAACGGCGATGCGCGTTTCAACGGCGGATCGAAGACGGGCGGCGCGAACGGTTCGCCAGCCGCAACGGCCCAAACGGTTGCCATGCCGGCCCAACCGCGGACGCTTGAGGATCTTCTCGACCCGTCCGGCAGTTCCACCGCCGAACCGAAGCGGGCGGTCGTCGAAGAGCCGAGCAAGCCGAACGAGCCGGAGCCGGCCGACAAGCCGACGGATACGTCGCCCGACGACGCGACAACGCCCGTGGCCGCCCCGGCCGCCGCCGGCAAGGCCCCAGTGCCCGACGCTGCCGCCCAGCAGGCCGCCGAAAAACAAATCCGCGAGGTGTTCAAGAAGGAGTTTGCCGAGGCGAAGACCTCCGAAACTCGGGGCGCCCTGGCCGAAACACTGCTCGGTCAGGCCCACCAAACCGACAACACCGCGGAACAACGCTTCATGCTCTATCGGCTGGCGATTGGGCTGTTGATCGAGGCGGGCGAGTATCAGCGAGCGTTCGCAGCGATCGACGAGATGGCCGGCCATTTCACCATTTCACCGTTGAACGTGAAGTTGGCCTTGCTCGACGAATCTGTAAAGAATCGCGCGTTGGACAACGGCACGGCCATTTTCATGGCGGCTCTGCCGCTGGTCGATGCGGCCGTTGCCGCCGATGATTTTGACGCGGCGCAAAAACTGAGCCGCACGGCCCTGGCGGCCGCGAAGAAGAGCCGCGACCGACAGGCCGAGCAAACCATCGGACTGCGCGAACGCGAGATCGAACGGCAGAAGGTGCGCTACTCGGCCGTGCAGAAGGCGTTGCAAACGCTGGCCGAACAGCCCGACGACGCTGAAGCGAACAAGGCGGTCGGCCTGTGGTACTGTTTGACCAAGCGTCAATGGGAGAAGGGGCTGCTGTACTTGGCCAAGTCGGGCGACAAGCGTTGGGCAGAGGCGGCCCAGCTCGAATTGGCCGGCCCGACCGAGTCGAAAGACGTTTTGGCCGCCGCCGACCAATGGTGGCAGGTGGCCGAGCGCGAAACGGTGAAAGCCCAGCGGTCGGCCGTCGAAGCCCATGCCGTCAGCCTGTACGAAAAGGTCCTGCCCAAGCTTACCGGGCTGGAAAAGACGCGTGTGGAAAAACGGATCGCCGACGCCATCGCCGCCGGCGACGAAGCCTTGCAGGTCGGCGCCGGGGTGATTAAACCCGGCAACGTCGCCCTAGCGACCAACGGCACGACCGTAGCATCGGATAAGCAGATTTATGCCCCGGGAGATATGCTTGACGGGGTCGTGCAGGGCTACTCGGCCAAGAAGGGCGGGTTTACTTACTCCGCGTTTCCTTGCCAGTGGACCATCACCTTCGATCGCGTGTATCGCCTGCAATTGATCCGGATATTGCTGCTCGATGACATCGAGCGCAAGTACCGCTATCGCGTCGAAGTCTCGGCCGATGGGATGAACTTCGCGCCGCTGGTCGATTACAGCCAAGAGGATCGCTCGAGTTGGCAGGAGATCAAGTTCCCGCCCCGGCCGGTCAAGGCGGTGCGCGTGATCGGACTGAAACACAGTCTCGACCCCTGCTTCCATGTGGTCGAGTTTGAAGCGTATTGCGTCCCGCCGAAGAATTGACCCTTCCATTCGCTGATGTCCAACGGCGAGAAACGGGCCGTCGAGGCGATCGAGCCTCAATCGGCCAATCCGAGCGACTCTACGGTGATCGTCCGGCCGCAACCGGCGGAACGCCTCAGGGCGTTCGCCGCACGGTTGTATCGCTCGCCGACGGTTTGGGTGGTCGCGGGCTTGGCCGGCAGCAACCTGATCGCCACGCTGGTTCACGCCGTTGGAGCGCTGGTTCAAGCGAATTTCGTTCGGCCCGAGGATTTGGGCTATTTCCGCGGGTTCACCATCGCCACCGGCTACCTCTACTTCTTGCAAATGGGCACGCTCGAGGCCTTGCAGCGGCGATATCCGATTCTGGTGGGGCAAGATCAGCGCGCCTCGGCCCTGGCGGCCGCGGAGGTTACCCGCGCATGGAGCTTGATGCTCTGCTGGATCGTCGGCGCGGGATATGCCGTAGCGGCTGTGTACTGCGTGGGCTACGGCAATTGGTATGCGATGGGCGCATGGCTGGTGCAAATCGCTACTTATCTTTGGATGGTGTACGGCAACTATTTGGGCGTCACCTATCGCACGAATCACAAGTTCCGCGACGTGGCCAAATCGTCGTTGATGGCAAGCATTACCGGTTTGCTCACGCTGCCGTTGTTTCCCTTTTGGCCCTATTGGGCGATGTGCGCTCGGGCCGGATTGGTCAGCCTGGCGCAAACGACGTATCAACACCTGCGCCGGCCGTTGCGGCTGCGCTGGCGCTTCACGTGGCCCGAGTGGCGCTCGTTGGTCGGCGAGGGAATACCGATCTTCTCGGCCTACTACATTCAAGCGGTCGGATGGTTGACGGTCGAGGGCACGCTGATCCTGCGATTCGTCGGCCAAGAGGCCTTGGGGCTTTGGTCGATGAGCTTGATGGTGATGGAGGCGGCCCGGCAAGTTCCCCTTAGCGGTACTACCGTGTACATCCCCCGAATCGAAGAGCATTTCGGACGCACCGGCAGCGTCAAAGCGTGTTGGGCGTTGGCCCGTCGTCCGATGCTGTTGAATTTGGCAAGCGCGTTGGGTTTGGCGGCAGCGGCATTTATCGCGCTGCCTTGGGTAATTGGGCTGTTGATGCCGAAGTATGCTGCGGCCGTGCCTTGCATGCAGTTGATGCTGCTCTATCTGCCGTTGGCGGCGCTGGAGTTGCCGTTCTATATCCTTCGTGCCATGGGCAAGATCGCTGCCCAGAACATCGCGGCCGTATTCGGCCTTGTCGTGTTCCTTGCCGCGGCCGCCGGTGCGATTCATTGGGGCTGGGGGCTGACTGGCGTGGTCGGCGCATCGATGCTCGGCAAGGCCGCCTGGCTGGCCTGCGTGTACACCTATGTTTATCGCTATCGCAACCAGTCGATGACGGCCGATCTCGCTTCTGCCGATGCGGCCGGCCTTGAGGTGAACCCGTGATGCACTTGTTCAAACGGATCGTCCGCGGCCTATGGCGGCGGGTGTACCGTTCGCCACGGCCCGCGCTAAACGACCTAGATCGGAAGCTGGCCAAGTACCTGAACTACCGCAACGGTTTCTTCATCGAGGTCGGGGCGAACGACGGTTACGCGCAGAGCAACACCTACTATCTGGAAAAGAAGCTCGGCTGGCGGGGTGTGCTGGTCGAGGCTGTTCCCGAACTGTACCAGCGGTGTCGAAAGCGTCGGCGCCGGTCGCATGTTTTTCACTGCGCGTTGGTGGCCGACGCCGTGGCGCAGCCGACTGTGACCATGCACTTCGCCAACTTGATGTCGGTTGTTGACGGGGCGCTGCGTACCGACGAAGCGCAGCAGGAGCATCTTAGAACCGGCCTGGAAATCCAACGCTTGGAGAAAACCTATACCATCGACGTCCCGGCGCGCACCCTAACATCAATCCTCGATGAGATCGATCCGCCGCCGATCGACTTTTTCTCGCTCGATGTGGAAGGCTACGAGCTGCCCGTGCTTCAGGGACTAGATCTTCAGCGCTATCGGCCCAAATATATCCTCGTCGAAGCACGCTTCTTCGACGAAGTGAACGCCCACTTGCAGCCCCACTACGAGCTGATCGAGCAAATGACTCACCACGACTATTTCTATCGCGCTCGATCGTGATTTTCGAAGAAGAGCGGACGACGAGCTCCCGCCATCCTCTTTTCGAAACAAGACATAGCGAACTCTCGTATTGCATGACGGAGCTGTTGCCCGAAACGGTCGTCTTCCTGTTCTTCAATCGGCCGGCGCATGCGCGGCAGGTATTTGCGCGCATCCGCGAGGCTCGGCCGAAGCGCGTCGTGCTGGTCAGCGACGGTCCGCGGGCGCACGTGCCCGGCGAAGACGCCCTGGTGGCGCAACTCCGCCGCGACATCGAGGCGATGATCGACTGGCCTGCCGAGGTCGATACCGACTACGCCCCGGAAAACCTCGGCTGCGGCCGACGGGTTTCTAGCGGGATCGAGCGGGCACTATCGCGGTATGGTCGGGCGATCATTTTGGAAGACGATTGCCTGCCCGCCCCTACCTTCTTCCCCTACTGTGCCGAACTGCTCGAACGTTATGCCGACGAGCCCCGCGTCACCAGCATCACCGGCACGTATTTTTTGCGGCGCACGCGCGGGCCGTTCGACGTGGGGTTCACGCATTTCCCCTGCATCTGGGGTTGGGCCACCTGGGCCCGGGCGTGGGAGGGGTACGACCGCGAGCTTCGCGGCTGGACGCCCGACTTCATCGACGAGATCGCCCGAGAAGGAGCCATCCCCAGCTTCTTGCCCGAGGCGTGGCGGCAGTGCTTCCAGTGGATTTCCACGCACACGGAAAGCACCTGGGATATTCAGTTCTGGCTCCTACAATTCAAAAGGCGGGGGTTGTGCGCGTTTCCGTATCGGAACCAGGTGCAGAACATTGGGGCCGGCCCGGGCGCCACGCACACCACCACCCGGCGGTTTAGTTTTCGCAAGCTTTACCCGTTCGAGCCCAGCCCGTTGCGGCTGCCGCCCGTGCTTACTCCGGATCTTCGTTACCAACGGTATTTACAGCAAGAGTTCTACTCGAACTTGACGACCTGGCGAAACGTCGGATGGAAGGTACTGTTTAAGTGCGGCCAGTGGCGTCGGCGCCTTTCAGAGGCGCTGGGCCGCTGGCTTTCCAAGGGAGAACCGGCTGCCTCGAACTAGCGTTCATCGAACGCCGGAACGAGGATATTGTGGCCATCGAAACACGCGGAACGACCCGATGAACACGGCATACGCGCCTGCGATCCGAACGGGCAACGGCAACGGTCATCCCGGCGACAGCTTTTTCCAGATCACCCGGCTGCGCATCTGGTTTCCGGTGCTGCCGTTTATCGTCTATTGGGTGTCGGCCTTCTTGCTCTATCACTTTGGGCCGTTGAACCTGCCGTCGCTCAACCCGGCCACCTACGCCTATCTGGCGGTCGGCTTCTTCGGCTTCGTCCTCTGCTATCGCTTGGCCGTGGGCCGAGTGCCGCAGACCTCCGGCATGAACGCACAACGCCTGGCCGAGCAACACCAAACAACTAAGCTCTTGATGTATATCTTCCTCACCTTGGGGTTCATCGGCTGTGCCGGTTTCGTGGTCGATCGATTGTACTCCGGGGCGGGCAGCGTGGCGAAAACGTTGACC
>JARKPK010000017.1 GCA_029975295.1 Thermoguttaceae bacterium
AACGTCAACATCTGGGCGTTGAAGATCGCCGCCAACTTCACGGCCGGCACGGGCAACACCGTGACGATCGGCTCCGGCGGCTTCATCGGCAGCGGCGGCACGACCAACGTCAACTACGTGTTCAACGATGGTTCGAGCAACATCGAAGCCCTGATGATGATTAGCAGCGCCACGGTCTTCCAGGGAACGATCACCGCCACGCAGGTGACGAAGTTCGGATGGGGTGAAATGCAGCTCGATCGCGCCACGCCGGTGTTCACCTGCCCGTTGGAAGTGAACAATGGCGCCGTGCGCGTCTATCAATTGGGCGCGTTGACGCCTGCGGCGATCACGCTCAACGGCGGTTACTCCGACAACGGCGATGACGGCAGCGGGCTGGGTATTATCTTCGCAGCCCAAATCAACTCGGCCGAAGAGCAGGTTTACACGCATGGCGACGTGACCAGTTGGGACAACAACCG
The DNA here is from genome assembly GCA_029975295.1 of Thermoguttaceae bacterium. GTDB lineage: Bacteria > Planctomycetota > Planctomycetia > Pirellulales > Thermoguttaceae > JARKPK01. The sequence goes on from JARKPK010000017.1 coordinate 462, forward strand.
AGTGGTCTTCGACATGGGCGGCAGCGACCGAACGCAGCGCGCGGGGAACTTCATCCTCAAGGCCACCGGCACGGCCTCGCCGTCGGTCATGGAGTTCCGTAATTGGAACGACCGCGCAATGGCCAAGCTCGGCACGATCACCTTCGACGGCGATTGGGCGATTCTTAATGTGGTCAATAACAACGGCCGTGGCCGGTCGTCGACCCTGAAGCCCGATGCTTTGGTCGGCACGGGCAAGACGATCGAGCAGATCGGCAACGGGTTGATGGAGCTTTCGGGCCTGAGCAGTACCCTGAGCAACAGCACCTACACCGTCTCGCAGGGCACGCTCAGGGTGAAAGATGGCGCTTCTCTGGGCACCGATAATACATTCGTGATCGGCCAAGGCGCCACGTTGGAGATCGCCGCGGCGAACTTTGCCACCGTCGGCACCACGCAACTGATCCAGAAATGGGGCTCCGGCGAACGTTGGAACGTGGAGGACGCCCGCGGCACGGGCGACTACACGTTGCCCTCCGGCGTGACGCTCCAGTTGAACACCAACGTGCTGCCCACCACCGCTCGGACGATCACGCTCGACGGCGGTTCGATCGAGGCCTTCCTCTACAACGATTCGGTCGCCCAGGCGGTGTTCCGCTACATGGGCCCGAACGTTACGGTGGACCTGGCCTCCGATTCGTTCATCGGCCAGAACTTCGAAGTCGGCATCGACGGCGTCGACGCCGGCAAGGAAGGCTTCTATCCCGACTTGCAGCCGAACGGCGGAACGGTCAACGGCGGCATCCTCGTCGTTCAAGGCGCGATCACCGGCAGCGGCAAAACGCTGACGAAGATCGGCCGCGACATGGTGATCCTTGCCGGGGCGAACACCTACGGCAACACGGTGGTCGATCAGGGCATTTTGCGGCTCGGCGCCACCGACACGCTGCCCACCGACAGCATTCTCACCACCCGCTTCGACGGCTGGGTGGACATGAACGGCTTCCATCAAACCGTGGGCAACCTGGGCACGAAGGACAGCGATCCTTCGCCGGGCGGCGTGGGGCTGGGCTACAGCGGCGCGATCCTCAACAGCGCCTACACCGACAGCATGCTCACCGCCGGCAACGCCGACAACTACACCTACATGGGCGACATTGCCGGCAACATCTCCTTCACGAAGGAAGGCGCCGGCGAACTGAAACTGGGCGGCTTCACCCGCTACAACGGAACGACGGTGGTCAATGCCGGCATTTTGCACTTGGCCAACGTCGCCCCGTTGAACCTGACGGCGGCAGGCTACACCACGGTGGCCGACGACGCCGGACTGATTGTGCCCTACGGCGGTCCGGAACGGCTCGACGACGCCGGAGTGGACGCCCTGCGGACCAACGGCACGTTCGGCAATAATATTGCGATCGGGTTCGACGTGGCGTCGGGTTACACCTACACCTACACCACGTTGTTCCCCACCGCCACCGGATTTATCAAGGCCGGCCCGGGCACGATCCACTTGCCCACGGTCGCCTCGTGGCCGAAGCTGATCAGCCTCCGCGGCGGCACAACGTCGTTCGTCACCGGCGCGCTGGGGACGACCGAGCCGATCGACCTGCAAGGCAGCAATACCATTCTTTGGTCGGGCGTGAACACGGAAGACCTTTCGGCCCGCATCAGCGCTTTGCCCGAGGGCAACACCACCACCTTCGACGTGGGCGCGAACAACATCGCGTTCGGCACGGCGTTGGCCGGCGGTTTGACCTCGCACATGGCCAAACGCGGCGCCGGCACGTTGACCCTCAACGCGACGGCGACCTACGGCGGCAACACGACCGTGGCTCAAGGCCAATTGGTTGTGGCCGCGGCCAATGCGATTTCCACCACCGGCACCCTCTACATGGGCAGCGGCACCACGGTTGGTACGTTGACCGTCAACGAGGATCAAACCGTGGCCGGTTTGATCAGCGACGTCAACAACGGCAGCGCGGCCAGTGTGATCAACATTGCCGCGGGCAAAAAGCTCACCGTCAACGGCCCAGTAACCCTCGGTGTGGCCATCGACTTGGCCCACACCCGGTTGAATGTGGCCGGCGCGGGCACGCTGGAAGTGAACAACC
>JARKPK010000053.1 GCA_029975295.1 Thermoguttaceae bacterium
GCCACCTCGCCGCCGGCCACGCCCTTGAGGTCTTCAATCGTTACGGACAAGTGGTCTTTGATATTGGCAATGCGGTCTTCGAACTGGCGCTGGATGTCCTTAATGAACGGCTCCATGACCGGGTCGGCCACGAGTTGGCCCACCTGCGTCTTGCGAAATTGTTCGACGACCGCTTCGGGATGCGCCGCCGAAAGAAAGCCCACCGTTGTGTTCGGAAGATAGGTTTCGCTTGGACGAACCCCTTCGGCGCGAATCGCCGGCGCAGAACAGACTGCCCAGATAGCCCACACCACCAACAAGGCCAGATTTCGACGCACGACCTGCACTCCTTACACAATGCGTTGATCAGTCCGTTGTCCCAAGCATTCAAAGTGCGCAGAGGACCCCCATAATGTAATGCCATCGGTTGCGAACCGCTATGTGGGTTAGCGCAATTGGGTAAAATGTAATGACGATAACAATGGCCCTGATTGGCTCGGCGGATCCAAAGCCAGCGGTTGTAGTGCCCAACCCCAGCGAGCGAAAACGCGGTTTCGGGTTTTTGTGGACTGGCGATTTGCGCAGAGTTCGCTTTTTCTCTATATTGTTGCCCGCTAGCCCTCGGGCGATGGTTGACCAGCCGTCGGAGTTGGCCAAATGCCCTCGGGCTTCTCTCGTTAGAGGAACTCCGCGCGCTGGGTGCAAGAACCGGACTGTCTGGCCGTACCCTTCGCAACGGGCTTCGCGCGCGGCCGGATTGAACAACTGTCCGGAAAGGGGTCCGGCACTCAATTGTGGAAAGCGCGGTCGGGGTGGGCTAACCGCGATACCGCTCGAGGACGTTCACGCGGCTGTCGGCACGGGACGGTGCGATGACCGACAAACCTTGGGCTTTCCGGGGCGGTTGCGGGCTTGTTGAGCCGAGGATCGGGCGGCCGGCCGGGAATTCGTCTTCACGCCTGGGGGCCGCTATGCGATACTCTGGGCCCGCCAACGGCCGAGCCGTGGCGATGTCGATGATCCGGTTTCCGAGTGGAACTGGGGCGTCTTGCCGCGAAGACCGGCGTGTTCGCCTGAAGGTTGAACGCGCGGCGCATCACCGGTTCAAGGCGAAAACACGAGTAGCAAAGCACCTCATGATCCGTGCGGAAGGAGCCGAGCGGTCATGCCTCATCGATCGCATTGTTTGAAGATCTTCTTTTCCGTGGGCGAACCGAGTGGCGACGTGCATGCCGCCAATCTGATTCGGCAGCTTCAATCGCGGTGTCCTCAGGTCCACGCGGTCGGCTTCGGCGGACCGCACATGGCCCGTGCCGGTTGTCACTTGATGTACGACCTGACGGCGCTAGCCGTGATGTGGTTCGGCCGGGTGCTGCTCAATATCGCCACGTTTTGGCGGTTGTACCGCAAGGCGTCGCGTTACTTCGAGACGCATCGGCCCGACGCCGTCGTGCTGGTCGATTATCCCGGGTTCAATTGGTGGATTGCCAAGGCCGCCAAGAGGCGCGGCATCCCGGTGTATTACTACATGCCGCCGCAGATTTGGGCATGGGCGCGATGGCGGATTGGAAAGATGCGCCGCTGGGTCGATCATGTGCTTTGCAGCCTGCCCTTCGAGGCGCCATGGTTCGCCCAACGCGATTGCCGAACCGAGTTCGTCGGGCATCCGTTTTTCGACGAAACATGCCGCCATGAGGGCGATCCGGTCTTTCTGGCCGAACAGCGCCGTCATCGGCAGCCGCTGGTCGTGGTCCTTCCCGGATCGCGCAATCAGGAAGTGACCGGCAATCTCGACGTTTTTCTCGAGGCCTGCCGTAAGATCCACCAGGCGGCGCCGGATGTCCGTTTCGCGATCGCCTGCTTCAAACCGCTTCACGCCGACTATGCTCGCCCGCGCGCGGCCGCCACGGGACTGCCGATCGAAGTGTTCTGCCGCAAGACGCCGGAACTGATTCAACTGGCCGACTGCTGCATGGCCGTCTCGGGCTCGGTCTCGCTCGAATTGCTTTATCACCTCAAACCGACGGTCATCCATTATCGCATCAGCCGCTTGGCGTTTTTCGTGCAGGGGTTCTTCCGCAAGGTCAAGTACATCACGCTGGTCAACCTGTTGGCCGGCGATGCGTTGGCGGAAGACGATCTGAGGCTGTATGATCCGAACTCTCCGGAAGCCGCCGAGGCGCTTTTCCCCGAGTATCTGACGTGCGAAGATAAGTCGACCGAGGTTGCGTCGCACATCATCGGCTGGCTGCGCGATCGCCAGGGGCGCTCCGCTCTGGTCGAACGGTTGGAACGATTGAAGGAACGGGTCGCTCACGGTGGGGCGTCGGCCCGGGCGGCCGAGTACTTGCTGTCCACCCTGCAAGCGGGCCCGTTGCCGGGGCCGCATTGGCGGCGGCCGACGGAAGACGAGGCGGCGGCCGAAGTCGATGCCGCTGCCGCGTGAGCGTTTGTCGATCCTCGGCGAAGCAGGGCAGAATGGAGTTCGCGGTTCTCCCGGCCATCGGGCGGCCGAGCATTTTCGAGAAGACGGCATTCCGCTTCGTCGCGGCTTTTCCGCGGATTGATCAAAAGAGGCGAAGCTCCTTTGTTTCAAGAACCACAACCCACGCCGTTCGACCTGCGCTTCAACCTGTTCGGGTTCGCGGTCCGCATTCACCCCGGTTTCTGGCTGTTGGCCGTGCTGCTGAACTTGCGCACCGACGCGATGCTGCCCGAGTACGTCAGTTGGGTGACGGCCTTGTTTCTAGCGATTCTCATTCACGAGTTGGGCCACGCCTTGGCCATGAGGCGATTCGGCATTGATTCCGATATCGTGCTTTACTGGCTGGGCGGACTGACCATTCCGCGATCGGTCGGCCGCGCGGCCGACATGCGATCGACCGCACAAATCGTGATTTCCGCCGCCGGTCCGCTGATGGGGTTCGCTGCGGCCTACGTCATTGTGGCCATCGTCGTTCTCGCCGCCGGCACCAATGTGCTTTTCTTTTACGGGCCGCTTTCGATAACCCCCTGGATTGAAGGATTAGAGCGAGCGCCGCTGCAACGGTTGATCAACCAGTTTTGGTTTGTCAGCGTGTTCTGGGGACTGATCAATCTGTTGCCTGTTTACCCGCTGGACGGCGGGCAGATCGCCCGCGAGGTGTTCCTGCGCGTCAGCCCGGCGCGCGGCATCGAGATGTCGCTGCGGCTTTCGATTGTTGTTGCCGCGGGCTTGTCCGCCTACGCCGCCGTCGCGTGGCGGAGCGTGTTCGTCGCCCTGCTGTTCGGCTTGTTGGCCTATCAGAGCTTCCAGATTCTCGAAGCCTATCGCCGCGGCGGCCGATGGTGACGTTGATCTCGCCGTCGCGATTCTCTTCGCCCGCTCTCGGGAATCGTTGGGCATTCTCGCACGATCGTTGATCGTTGATCGCGCCGGCGGCGCGTTATTCGCGGCCGAGCGAACATCGATGCGCGCCGCGCGAACGCCGCGCGAATCGATGCCGAGCAACGCATTCTCGCGCGAAATAGACTTGTCAGAATTTGAAAAGACGCTAGAACATTAGATCATCGGACGGTAACTCGCATGCCGCTTCGCACCCGTCGAGACCATTCTCAGTTCTGGCGACGAATCGCAGATGAATGATTCGAGCCGAATCGCATGGCTGCTGAGATCTCTCGCGAAGCAGGGCGCGCCCATTGGCCCGCAACGCTTGGGGCTTGGGCTCGCCGAATGAGCTTGGTGCGCGGCGGCCCGTCCGGTTGTGTTTGCTAGTCGTTCGTCGGCGCTTGTGGCCGCAGGGCGGAGGATGCCCGGGCGCGTCGGCGGAGAAAGGACCGGATTGTAGGAGATGTGATCGTGGCAAAGAAAGTCGCCAAGAAGGCCGCCAAAAAAGTCGCCAAGAAGGCTGCGCCGAAAGCCGCCAAGAAAGTCGCCAAAAAGGCCGCCCCGAAGAAGGCCGCCAAAAAGGCGAAAAGCGGACCTTGCGGACCGGGTTGCTGCAAGGGCTAGTTGGGTTTGCACGATCGGGTGAACGGCCGTGAGGGCATCGGCCCTCGACCTGTTCGCCGAACGTGGCCCGCGATCTTGGCAGCAATTGCCAAAGCAACAACGAGACAGAGCCGCCGGGACTTCGCGTTCCGCGCGGCTCAGTGTGTTCTATCGATTCGTCACAGCGCGGGCGTTGCCGGCGTTGCTTGCCGTCGGACCGGCTGCGTGCGAGAATCGATGGCGAGTTGACCAAGGGTTTGCTCGACTGGGGAAGCGGCCGCTAGCGCGGTGGAGCACTCGATCGACTGTCGATGCTCGATCAACCGGGAAAAGCCGATGGGCCGCTTTTTGTTTTTCGCGGTTTCATTCCAACCGTTCGTTGCCAAGTGTGGCGGCCCGTGATTGCCGTTGTGCCAACCGCGGCCGCGCGGAAGCGCCGCTGCGTCGCAGTCGCTGCCCTTTGGGCAGGGTGCGGCAACGGCGGGCGCGAGTTCGGCCCGACAATCCGGCTTTCCGTTGGTCGGCCCGGTTGCAATGTTATTCCGAGCATCAAGAGCGACGAACAGCCGCTGGCGGATGTGATTGATGAGTCAGCCCGATCGCCCAAACGCCGCCGACCCGATTGACTGGGCCGCTGTCGTTGCGCAGTGGCCGCAAGCCGTGGTTATCTGCGATGCTCGCGGGCGGCTGCGGTTCCTCAATCGCGCGGCCGAACAAGCGCTGGGCGCCTCCGGCGATTGGCGATCGGGGATCGTCTCGCTTGGGCAGATCTATCCGGCCGCGTTCGAGCGACGTCTTCGCGACGAAGCGTTTCCTGCCGCTCTTCAGGGGAGATCGTGGGAAGGCCGTGTTCGCCTCGTTGGCGCCGCCGGCGCAAGCCAAGCGGACGAAACCGAGGTGCGCGTGTTCGCGTTGAAATCGGGCGACGATCGGCTGTTGGTGGTCGTTCACTACGAGTCGGCGGATCGGGGCGAATGCGCCGAGGCGCTGGCTGAAGCCCGCGCTCGAAAGCGTTCGATTCTTGAGTCGTCGCTCGATCCGATCGTTTCAATCAATCACGAGGGGGTGATCATCGAGTTCAATCGTGCGGCCGAGCAGGTTTTCGGGTTTCCACGCGATCGGATTTTGGGCACTCGCCCGGCCGAAATCCTCTTCCCGCCCGACTTGGCCGAAGACCATCAGAAGCGGATCGATCGTTACCTGGCCGCCGAAGAAGGCTCGATGTTGGGGAAGCGGGCCGAGGTGATCGCCCGCCGGGCCGATGGCCGCACCTTTCCGGCGGAACTGGCGATGGCGATCAGCCAGGAGGGCGGATCGCCGATTCTTACGTTCTTCATTCGCGACATCAGCCAAGCGAAATCGGACGCTGCCGAACGGGCCCGGCACGAAGCGGAACTGGAACGCTCGAACCAAGATCTCCAGCAATTCGCCTACGTAGCCTCGCACGATTTGCAAGAGCCGCTGCGGAAGATCAAGGCGTTTTCCGAACGGCTCCGAACACAGCATGCCGAACATCTCGATGAGCTCGGGCGGCAATGTCTCGAGCGGATTCAGTCGGCCGCCGTGCGGATGCAGTCGTTGATCGACGGTTTGCTCACGCTTTCGCGGGTGGCGACCGGGGGACTGGAGTTCGTGCCGGTGAATCTCGAACAGATCGCCCGCGACGTTGCCGGCGACCTGGAAGCCCAAATCGAGCGCGTCGGTGCGCGGGTCGAGATCGAACGGCTGCCGACAATTCAGGCCGATCCGGTGCAAATGCGCCAGTTGTTCCAAAATCTGATCGGCAACGCGCTGAAGTTTCGCCGCCCCGACGAACCGCCTTTGGTTCGAGTTTCGGGCCGCTTCTTGCATCGTCGCGGCCAGCGGCCCGCCGGCAGCCGCCCCGAGGAAGAGTCGGCGCGGATTCTCGTGGAAGACAACGGCATCGGGTTCGACGATCAGGATGCCGAAAGGATTTTCGGCGTCTTTCAGCGATTGCACACGCGCGAGGCCTACGAGGGGACGGGCATGGGACTGGCGATTTGCCGCCGGATTGTCGAACGGCACGGGGGGACGATTACCGCTCACGGCAAGCCCGGCGTCGGCAGCACATTCGAGGTGGTGCTTCCCGTCGTGCCGCCCGCAAGCCGCCGGGTCGAGGGCGGCCCAAGCGGCCCTTCGGACGACGACATTGTGTATTGATGCCGTAGTTGCGCCGGAACAATCGCCGCCGCAAGGCAGGCGACGGTGCCATGCTTGTTCGTGCTTGCTGCGCCGTTTTCCGGCGGAAGACCGCCCCTTGACAATCGTCGGCGTCGGCAGAGACAATTCGCCGTATGACGAAGCATCATTCGCGGCAGGCACTGGCCACGGCGATCGCGGCTCGATTGAAGAAGTGTTATCCCGATGCCCAATGCGCGCTGAATTTCAGCAATCCGCTCGAACTGCTCATCGCCACGATTCTTTCGGCGCAGTGCACCGATGTTCGAGTCAACCAAGTGACCCCCGCGGTTTTCCGCAAGTATCCAACCGCGGCAGCCTACGCCGCGGCCGCCGCGGATGATCTGAAGAACGATATCCGCAGCACGGGCTTCTTCAATGCCAAGGCGGCGGCGATTCAGAACTGTTGCCGGCAGCTTTGCGAGCGGTTTGGCGGAGAGGTGCCCCGCGATCTCGACGCATTGGTCGCCTTGCCCGGCGTGGGCCGCAAAACGGCCAATGTGGTTTTGGGCACGGCATTTGGTTTGGCCACCGGCGTGGTGGTCGATACGCACGTTTCGCGGCTCAGCCAACGGATGGGGTTGAGCACGCACACTCAACCGGAAAAGATCGAAGCGGACTTGATGCAGGCGCTGCCGCAAACGGAATGGATCGCCTTGGGCCATCGGCTGATCGAGCACGGCCGTCGGGTTTGCTCGGCGCGAAAGCCGTTGTGCGAACAGTGCCCGATCAACGACCTCTGCCCGCGGATCGGTGTTGACGGAGCGAGACGGACCGCGGCGGGCGGCGGGACGCAGAAGTCGGCCCGCGGCGGCGCGAAGAAACCGGCCGTGCGACGGGGCAGCCCATCGGACGCGGCGAAGGCGAAACGCGGCAAGTCGGCCGATCGCAAGCTTCGCGGTCGGCGCTCGGCGGATTGACGTTTGGTTTCTCCAGGAAGACGCGCCCGTCCGGCGAGCGGCGATCGGATTTCGGAGCGAGCGGCGGGCTGCGCCGGGCCGCCGCGGCGTTTCGGATGGGTGCGTAGTTTTGATCGATTCGGCAGCGGCCGCGAGCCGGAGGACGGCAGCCATGGTGCTTTCCGGATTGGAAATCGAGCGGCGTTTGGGCGGCGATATTGTGATTGAGCCGTTCGATCGCGCCCGGCTGAATCCGAACAGTTACAACTTGGCCCTGCACAATGAGCTCATGGTGTACGAGGAGGTTGTGCTCGACATGCGTCGGGCGAACCGAGTGCGCCGAATCACTATTCCAGACGAGGGATTGACCCTGCAGCCGAATCAACTCTATTTGGGCCGAACGGCGGAACGCACGGAGACGCGCAATTTGGTGCCGATGATCGAGGGGCGATCGTCGATCGGGCGACTCGGGCTGTTCGTTCACGTGACGGCCGGATTCGGCGACGTGGGATTTTGCGGCTATTGGACATTGGAAATGTTCGCCGTCCAACCGATCCGCATCTATCCCGGCGTGGCGATCTGCCAGATCTTCTATCACGAGATTCGGGGCGACTTCGTCGAGTATGCCAGCGACAAGTACCAGCGCAACACCGACATTCAGCCGAGCTTGCTCTTTAAGGAGCTGGCGCCCGAACAAACGCCCGACCCGCAGGGCAAGCTGCCCTTCGGCCTCGAATGGTCGCACGGCTAACAGCCCGTTGAAAAACAAAATGCTTGCACAAGCCCTCGTGGGCAAGATAGTGTGCAACCGCTATCAAGGATGCTTGCAAATACTATTTCAACGGGCTGCTAATGTTGCCGGCAAGCGGCCGCGGCGGGGCGCCTTGCGAGAATCCGCGTTTCGATGCCGCCGGGCAGATGTGCGGGGGCCTGCCGCCTCATCGCGAGAAGGCGGTGCATCGCGCCGTTCGAGCAGCGGGCTTCGGGCCGGCTGCTGCGGCAATCACATCACGGCGAAGTAGTTTTCGACCGCGCGATCGATGCTTTCCGGCGACATGGCCGCAGGAACGCTGTGATAGACGCAGTAGTTGCGGATTTGCAGCAGCAAGTCGCGCGGTTGGCAGAATCGCAGCGGGCGGTTCACTCGGCGGTAGTGATGCTCGATCAAGTAGTCGAAGGCCGCCTGATCAAACTGCACTTGAAGCTTTTCGGCCATCAGGACGAACAGTTCGCGGAACTCGTCGGGCGTCGGATCGATCACTTCGATCTTGTAGGGGATGCGGCGAAGAAATGCCTCGTCCACCAAGTCGCGCGGTTCGAGATTGGTCGAGAAGATGACCAATTGGTCGAACGGCACTTGAATCTTCTTTCCGTTGGGCAGGCTGAGGAAGTCGATCCGCTTTTCCAACGGCACGATCCAGCGGTTGAGCAGCTCGTCGATCCGCATCCGTTGCCGCCCGAAGTCGTCGATCACCAGCGTGCCGCAATTGCTTTTCATTTGCAGCGGGGCCTCGCTGATGCCGGTCGAGGTGTTGATTGTCACTTCCAGTTGGGCCATGGTCAGTTCGCCGCCGGCGACAATCGTCGGCCGGCGGATGCGCGCCCAGCGTTTGTCGATGCGGCGGTGATCGTACACTCCGCCGGTAGATTGCAGCGGCAGTTCTTCGTGGTTGAGCGGATCGAACAGCCGGATGATTTCGCCATCGACGCCGATGGCGCGCGGAATCCAAATTTCGGCGCCGAAGGCAGCGGTGATTCGCTCGGCAATGCTGGTCTTTCCATTGCCGGGAGGCCCGTATAAGAACAGCCCTCGGCCTGAGTTCACCGCCGGTCCCAGTCGGTCGAGCATTTTCTTGTTCAGCAACAGCTCGGCGAATGCGCGGTGCAGGTCGGCCGGCGATGGATGTTGGCGCGTGAGCGATTGGGCATGAACGCTGGCCACGTAATCGGCAAGCGAGACGGGCGCCGCCCCGAAATAGGTGCAATGCTGCGAGAACCGCCGGCCGCGCTCGCGGCCCAGGTCGGTGAGCTGATAGACGAAGTCGTTCATCGGGGCGGCCCCCCGATGCGCCAGCAACTGATCGAACTTCATTCGCCGCAGCAACTCGTCGAGCAGCACGAACGGCAGTTTCAATTGATCGGCAATGGCCCGGCCGCTGGCATCGCCTCGGGCCAGCAGGAACTTGAGCACCAACGATTCGACGGTGCTCTCCGTGAGCCCGGCCGCATCGAGCGACGCCGGTTCGACCGGCACGAAGCCCGAGCCGTTCAGCTCCGCTGCCGGGTCCCCAGTCGGCGGTTCAACCGCCGCTGGTTCGACCGCCGGCGAGGCGACATGCGGCGCAGAGGCCTCGGGCAGAACCGGCGAGGGCGGCTCGGGGTTCGGCTCGGTCTTGACGATGCCCTGCAAACGGGCCAGCAGTTCTGCCAGCTTGGCATCGGCCGCCAGTTTGTCGGGCGATGGGATCGAGGAGATTCCCGTCGGGCCCGCCGCCGCCGCTGGCTCGGCTGGCGCCGACGATGCTTGCAGATGTCTTGGGTCGCGATGGAACATGGCTGAGAGATTTTCGGATCAGAGCGGAACGGAACAGCGGAAACAGGTCAAAAGCGACATCAAACAACCAACGGCGGTGCGCCGGCCCGAGTTGACGACAAGCGAGGCAGCCGTCGGGCGAGCGAGGCGATCGATCGGCGCGGTTCGCCCATGCGGGCCGTTTCCGTTCCGACCGGCTTCTATTGATGCGCACACCTCCACCGGCATCCGCCTTCCCATCCGGACTTGTCGGTTCGGTGCTCCGGGCTTTCCCGGTGACCACCTCAAGCTTAGCTTTCTTGAGGAGCTGTCTCTTGAGCGAACGGGCTGCACGCGGCAGTCGAGCCGCAACACCAAAAAAGACCGGCGGCCGACGCGTTTGGTTGAAACAAATCGGCCCTGGCGCGGCGCTCGCAACGGCAGTTTTCGTCACGCGCTGTAGCGGTTGTAGGGACTTTGACGCGCCGGCGGCTGGGCGTAGAATGGAATGCTTTCAAGTTGGCGGATAGTGCGGCACAGGCTCACTGGGCAGCGGGGTTGCATCGCCGAGATCGCCGGGACGACTTCAAAGAGAATACTGGGAACAGTGGAGTAATGTCGCAAGCATCTTCAGCGCCGTTGGTGATCGGCGCGATTCGTTATCTCAACTCTCGCCCGTTAACCCTTGCGCTGCCGACGATCGCGGCTTCCGCTCGAATCGTTTACGACGTTCCCAGCCGATTGGCGGACGGCGTGGCGGCCGGGCGCATCGACGTGGCGCTGCTTCCTTCCATCGAGTGTTTCCGCCGCGCCGACTACACCGTGGTTTCCGATGTGTGCGTATCGAGCCGCGGCCCGGTGCGCAGCGTGAAGCTCTTCAGCCGCGTTCCGCTGGAGAACATCGATTCCGTGGCTCTCGACGAAGGTTCTCGGACCAGCGCGGCGCTCACTCAGATCATCCTCCGCGAGCAGTTCGACCGGCGGCCTCGCGTTGAACCGTTGCCCTTGGGCGCGCGGCTGGATACGCTCAACGCCGACGCCGTTTTGCTGATCGGCGATCGCTGCCTGCAAACGCGCCCCGCCGGCTTCGATCGCCAGTACGACCTTGGGGAGTTGTGGACTGCGTGGACCGGCTTGCCCATGGTGTTCGCCATGTGGCTGGCCCGTGCCGCCGCGCCGCTCGATGGGTTGCCGGAGATTCTTTCGGCCGCCCGTGCCGAGGGGCTTGCGCGTTTGGCCGAGATCGCCGCCTCCGACGGCCCGCGGCTCGGGCTGACGACCGAAGACTGCCTAAGCTACTTGCGCGACACGCTTTGTTATCAACTCGGGCCGCGCGAGCACGAGGCGTTGCGGCTGTTTCATGCTTACGCGGTCAAACACCAACTAGCCCCGCGAGGAGCCGGCCTTGTCTTCTATCCTTCGCCGGTTGGTTGACGAAGCTGCGGCCGGGCGGCGGTTGACGCCGGCTGAAGGCCGCGACCTGATCGGTTGCGATGAATTGCCCGTGTTGGCGGCCGGCGCCGACGCCGTGTGTCGGCGCAAGCATCCCGAGCCGTATCGCACATACAATGTCGATCGCAACATCAACTACACGAACGTGTGCGTCGGCCGATGCCGCTTCTGCGCTTTTTCCTGCACGGCCGACGCGCCGCAAGGCTACGTTCTTTCGACGGACGACCTTTTCGCGAAGATCGATGAAACGCTAGCCCTGGGCGGCGATCAGATCTTGCTTCAGGGCGGCCTTCACCCAACGCTGACCTTGCCGTGGTACGAGGAACTGCTCCGCGCAATCCGCCAACGCTACCCGCAATTGAACATTCATGGGTTCGGGCCCCCGGAAATCGAGCACATTGCCGAGGTTTCGAACTGTCCAACGCTCGAAGTGTTGCAGCGGTTGCGCGCGGCCGGTTTGGGGAGCTTGCCCGGCGGGGGAGCGGAAATTCTGGTCGATCGCGTGCGACGGGAGATCAGCCCGCACAAGGCGCGAACCGACCGCTGGCTCGATATTTGCCGCCAGTGGCACGGGCTGGGCGGTCGCGGCTCGGCCACAATGATGTTCGGGCATGTCGAAACGCCGGCCGATCGCGTCGAACACCTGGAACGGATTCGCCAGTTGCAGGACGAGACAGGCGGTTTCACCGCTTTTATTCCGTGGACGTTTCAGCCGGGCAACACGCAATTGTCGCACCTGCCCAAACATGGGGCGTTCGACTATCTGCGCACCTTGGCCGTCTGCCGCTTGTACCTCGACAACTTCGACAACATCCAGGCCAGTTGGGTCACGCAAGGTTTGGCCGTCGGCCTGTTGGCGTTGCGGTTCGGGGCCAACGACATGGGCAGCGTGATGATCGAAGAGAACGTGGTGGCTGCCGCCGGCACGCGATTCCGCGCCGACGAGGCCGAAATCCGCCGTGCGATCGAACTAGCCGGCTATCGACCCCGGCGTCGCGATGTCTTCTACCGCCTGCGGGATGAGTCGCGTTGAGCAACCTCGGCATTGCGCGCGATGAAACGTCGCGCTCGGTTGAGCAATCGGCGCGATCGGCTGACGGCGAGGATGATGCGAGGGCGGTGAAGCATCGCCCCGCCGCGGTTGCGCCCGGGAAAGATATTCGGCTCCCCGCCTTGTGAGCGGTTCCGTTTTCGAGACAATAACGGGAATTCTCGACCGCAGCAGGGGCCCGGCCGAGGGCGGCTGCGGTTGATGCGGGCGAACCGACGGTGGTTGCGTATCAAACCGGACGTTCGGTGCGCGATCCGACGTGCCGTTCGCTTGCGGCCGCCCTTGGTGGTTCGTTGTTTCGCTGGAACGAAACGCGCTGCGCTTGCCCTCGGCGCGAGTAGATCGCCGATTGCCGTGCGAGATGCCCTATGATTCGCGTCGACCGTCTTTCGAAGCATTATCGCGATTTGCGTCGCGGACGGGTGACCGCGTTGAACAACGTGACCTTCGAGGCGCACCCCGGCGAGATCTACGGCATCCTCGGTCCGAACGGGGCCGGCAAAACGACGATCTTGCGGACGATCAGCACCCTTTTGCGGCCGACCGGCGGGACGGCCTCGATCGACGGCTTTGATGTGGTGGCCGATCCCGATGAAGTGCGCCGCCGCATCGGATTCGTCTCGTGCAACACGGCGATCTACGACCGGATGACGGGCTGGGAAATGGTCGAGTATTTCGGCCGACTGCATCAACTGCCGGCCGAGGTGCTGACCGATCGGATGGAAACGCTCTTCGAACGGCTGAAGATGAACGAGCTGCGCGACATGCTCGGCGCGAAGATGTCGACGGGGATGAAGCAGAAGGTGTCGATCGCCCGCGCGCTGGTGCACGATCCGCCAGTGCTCATCTTCGACGAAGCGACGGCCGGTTTGGACGTGTTGGTGGCGCGTTCGTTGTTAAAAACCGTGGCCGAATTGCGCGATCAGGGAAAGTGCGTGCTGTTTTCCACGCACATCATGCGCGAGGCCGAAAAGCTGTGCGATCGCATTCTGATCTTGCACCGCGGTTGCGCGCTGGCGGAAGGCAGCCTCGACGATCTGCGGCGCGCGTTCGGCGAAAGCGACCTGGAGGAGTTGTTCTTTCAACTGATTTCGCGGCATGAAGAGACGGAAGCGGCGTCGAATTCCGGCGGATCGTGACGGGGCGATCGAGGCATTGCCGGGCGGCAGCGCCCGGCCGAAAACGGGTTCCCGATGAACTGGCAAAATGTGAAATGGATTTTGCTTCGCGAAGTCCGCGATCAATTGCGCGATCGTCGGACCGCGTTCATGATCTTCATTTTGCCATTGCTGCTTTACCCGCTGCTGGGCGTCAGCTTCATGCAGTTCTCGCACTTTCTGCTGAAGCAGCCCTCGCGGGTGCTTGTGGTGGGCGCCCGGCAGTTGCCCGAGGAGCCGCCGCTGTTTGAAGGGGAGCGGTTCCACCCATCGCTTTTCAGCGAGCCGCGCGAAGCAGACCTGTTGGAGGTGACCTTTGCGCCGGAAGAGCCCGCCGCCGGCCGAACGCCGCCCCCGGCCGATCCGGAGCAGCGCCGGCAATGGGCGCGCCGCGAGTTGGAGCAGGGAGGTTTCGACGCCGGGGTGATTTTTCCCGCCGATTTCAGCGTGCGGTTGGCGCGGGTGCGGCAGATGGCCGCGCAGCGTCCGCCTGCGGGCGAGCCGGGCGCCAAGCCCGAGCCGGTGCCCAGCCCCGAGATCGTGTTGAATTCGTCGAAGGCGAAGGCGGAGATTACGGCCGGCTGGTTGCGCAACGCACTGCGCGGCTGGAGCGATCGGATCGGCGACGCCACGTTGCAGGCCAGCGGGGTTCCGTTGGCGGCCGCCCGTCCGTTCACTCCGTTGCTGGAACAGACTCCGCAAGACAAGCATCGCCGCAGCGCGCGGATGTGGGCGCAATTGTTCCCGATCATGATGGTGCTGTGGGCGATGACCGGCGCCTTCTATCCGGCGGTCGATTTGTGCGCCGGCGAGAAAGAGCGGGGAACGTTGGAAACGTTGCTCAGCAGTCCGGCCAAGCGAATCGAGATTGTCGTCGGTAAACTGCTGACGATCATGTTGTTCAGCGTTGCGACGAGCATGCTCAACCTGCTGAGCGTGGCCGCCACCGGCTTGGCGGTGGTTCGCGTGATGCCCGACGTCGGGCCGCCGCCCTGGCAGGCCTGGATTTGGCTGCCCGTGGCGCTTGTACCCGTGGCCGCCCTGTTCAGCGCGTTGTGTTTGGCCTTGGCGGCATTCGCCCGCAGCACCAAGGAAGGGCAGTATTATCTGATGCCCTTGTTGCTAATCACCATGCCGCTGGTGTTGGCCACGCTTTCGCCCAGCCTGGAACTGACCGTGGGCAACGCCATCATTCCGGTCACCGGGCTCTGCCTGCTGTTGCGCACGTTGTTGGAAGGCCAGACGACAACGGCCTTGACCATGTTCGCCCCGGTGGCCGCCGTCACCTTGGCGTGCTGTTATTTGGCGATTCGCTGGGCGGTGGAGCAATTCAACTCGGAGAACGTGCTGTTCCGCGAGGGCGAGAGGCTCGATTTGACGCTCTGGGCGAAGCAATACTGGCGCGAGCGAGGGCAAACACCGACGGCTGCCGCCGCGGCTTGGTGCGGTGTGCTGATCCTAATGGTGAAGTTCTTTCTGAGCCTGAACGCTCAACTGCCGACGGACTTCGCCCAATTCGCCCAATCGACGATCGCCACGCAACTGTTGATGATCGGGCTGCCGACGGCGTTGGTTGCAGCCGTTTCGATTCGCGGGGTGCGGCAGACCTTCTTGCTCTATTGGCCGGGCGTGCGCCCGGTGTTGGCGGCCGCCGTGATGGCCGTGGCCTTCCATCCCGTGGTGGTGTCGCTGCAATCGTTGGTGATGTGGCTTTATCCGATGGGTCCCAACGTCGAAGCCGTCGCCCGGCTCGAGGCGATCATCAGGCAAACCCCGTTGTGGCAACTGGTCTTGGTGATGGCGCTTTTGCCGGCGGTTTGCGAAGAGGCGACGTTTCGCGGATTCATCCTTTCCGGGTTCCGCCGCTTGGGTCATCCGGCGCGCGCAGTCGTCTTCAGCGCCTTGTTGTTCGGATTCGCCCACGGATTCTTGCAACAGACGATCATCACCTGTCTGGTCGGCTTGATTGTCGGTTTCCTGGCGTTTCGCAGCGGCAGCTTGCTGCCGGGAATGGTCTTCCATCTGATTCACAATACGCTAGCTGTCAGCCTGACGCGAGTCGATGTCGAGCTGCGGAAGCAATGGCACGCGCTCGACTGGCTCTTGTCACCGCCGGGCGATGGCGGCCTGCAATACCGCGTGCCGGTGGTGATTGCCGGTGCGGTCGTCGTTGCGGTGTTGACGGCCTGGCTTGCCGTGCGCTCCACCGATCCTTGGGCGGCGCTCTCGTTGCGCAGCCCTTCCTCGGATCGGGAAGACCATTCGCCATGACGCATCACTTGAGAGCTGCGCTGGTTTTCCCATCGCAGGGCGAACCGATCGCCGACGGCATGGTGAGCATCGAAGACGGCATCATTTCGGCCGTCGGAGCGGCGCGCCGCGAACCGAAGATCATCGACCTAGGCAACGCAGCGATCATTGCCGGGCTGGTCAACGCCCATGCTCATCTGGAATTGACCCTCTTCGACCGTCCGATCGGCTCGCCCGGGATCGGCATGGCGCAGTGGATTGAGCTGCTGCTGAAGCGCCGTGAGCCCTCGGCCGCGGACGGCGCAAGCTTGGGCGTCGCTCAGGCCGGCTGTTGGTCGGCCGTGCGCCGCGGATTGGCCGAAAGCTGCCGTTGGGGGGTGACTCAACTGGCCGACATCGCCTCGAACCCGTGGCCGGCGGAACTTCTGGCCGCTGCGCCGCTCGACGCTCTGGTGTGCCGCGAGATCATTGCTCCGAGCCCGCAACGATTGCTCACTTTGGCTGCCGAGGGCGCCGCGGAGTTCGGCCCCGAGTTCTGCGCCGCGGCCGAAGCGTTTGCCGCCGGCGTATCGATTGAACATGCAACCGAAGCGTTTGCTGCCGGAGCGCCGATCGATCACGAGGCCGAGTCCGACGGCGGATTGCCGGGGGACGAAGGGGCCGGCGGATCGTCGGCGATGAGCGCAGCCCGCGCATGGTCGCCGGAACAAAGTCGCGGACTCAGTCTTCACGCTCCGTACACCGTGCTGCCTGAGCTTTGGCCGGTGATCGCGAGGCAATCGCAACGACGCCGTCAAACGCTGGCCGTTCATCTGGCGGAATCGGTCGAGGAGATCGAGTTCATGGCCTCGGGCGGCGGGCCCTTGCGCTGTTTGCTTGAGAGGCGCGGCGTTTGGTCGGCGGGGCTTTGGCCGGGGCCGAGCGGGCCGAGCGATTACTTGCGGCTGCTCGAATCGGCTCACCGCCTGTTGATCGTTCACGGCGGCTATCTCGATGTTGATTCGCTCGACGTGCTCGCCCTATGGCGCGGCCGAGCGGCCGTGGTTTTTTGTCCGCGCACCCACCGATGGTTTCGGCGCCATCGCTACCCGCTGGCCGAAATGCTCGACCGGGGCGTCGCGGTGGCCGTGGGCACCGACAGTCGGGCGTCGTCGCCCGACTTGAACCTGTGGGCGGAATTGCAGGCCATTGCGGCGGATTATCCTGAGACGCCGTTGCCGCTTGTGTTGGCCCTGGGCACGACGATGGGGGCCGAAGCCTTGGGCCGAACGCCGCCAAGGGGACGATTGGCCGTGGGGGCCCCGGCGATGCTCAGCATCATCGGTTTGGCGCCCGGCAAAGGCGAACCGTTCACTCGGCTCTTCGATCGCCATTCGCGGCCCATCGGGCGATGGTTGCCCGGCGACGACGGAAGTGGAGATTGGTTTCGCGGCACGGCCCGCTGAATTGCACGCGGATCGCCTTCGGCGATTCCCCGGGAAATCGACTGGGGGCATGTTGCACACCGGTTGCCGCGGCGAATAAACTGGGCTCGACCGTCGGCCCTGCCGCGTTGAGCCGTAGTCTTTTGCCGTTCCTTTTGATTGTCCGAAGAGCCATGCAACGGCGCCACAGCCGGTCGTTTGTAAGAACCGGCCGCCTGCTGGTTGGCTTCGTTGCCTTTCTCTTCTGAGCGTCGATAGGGGCGATCGTGTCCGCTTCCGCTGCAACCGATCCATCCGGGAAACACCTGCCATGAGAGTGCCGCAATTGTCGCTGCGCATCGACAACAAGCCGGGTTGCCTTGTCGCTCCCTGCCGAATTCTGGCTCAGCACGGCATCAACATCCTCACTTTGGCCTTGGCCGATCAAGACGACCACGGAACGCTGCGTTTGATTGTGCGCGATTGGCGCAAGGCGCTGGAGGCGTTGACGGCCGCGGGGCTTTCGGTGACCGCGGGCGACGTGCTGGCCGTCGAGGTCCGCGACGAACCGGGCGGTCTGCTCGAATTGCTCGACATCTTCGCCCAAGCGGGGATCAACGTGGCCTACATGTACGCCATCACCGAGCGCCGCGGCGATCAGGCCGTGATGCTGTTCGACTTCGACGATCTCGACGCGGCCGTTCTGGCCCTGGCTCGGCACGGCATCAACCCGGTGCGCGCCGTGGCCCTGTTCGATCATTTGGCGGAAGACGACGAGTAGGGCTGGTTCGCGCCTCGGGCGGCGGCGCGGTTCCGCCGGGCGGAGCGGGAGACTCTTCGGGGGAGAACACCGGAAAGGACGGTCGATGACGGATTCTCGGTTTCCGCAACGGCTCAATGCGACGGTTGCGCTGATTGACGACCATCGGCGGCAACGCCCGGAGCACCCGGCGGTCGTCTGCGGCTCCACGGTGCTTACCTACCGAGAGTTGGCCGCGTCGGTCGATCGATGCGGAAATCTGCTGCGGAGCCTTGGGGTTCGCATGGAAGAACGGGTGGCGCTGCTTCTGCCCGACAGCCCTGAGTGCGTTGTGGCCTTTTTGGCGGCCATCAAGATCGGCGCGGTGGCGGTGCCGATGAACACCTTGCTTACGGCCGCCGACTACGAGTATATGCTGACCGACAGCCGCGCGCGGGTTCTGATCGTCCATGCCGATTGGCTCGACCGGATCGAGCCGATTCGCAGCCGGCTGACGCATCTGGCCGCTGTGCTGGTGGTCGGCGGCAACGAAGCCGACAGTTTTTCGGCCCAGTTGTCGGCCGCCGACGCCGAGCTTGCGCCGGCCGACACCCATCGCGACGACATGGCGTTTTGGCTCTACAGTTCCGGCACGACGGGAAAGCCCAAGGCGGCCGTCCATTTGCAACACGACATGCTTTTTGCCGCCGACGCTTATGCGGTGGAGACCCTCGGGCTGCGCGACGACGACGTGTCGTTTTCCGTGGCCAAGCTGTTCTTCGCCTACGGGTTGGGCAACGGCCTCTATTTTCCGTTGCGGACGGGCGGCACCACCGTTCTGCTGCCCGAGCGGCCCACGCCCGAGCACGTTTTCGGCTTGATCGACCGTTTTCAGCCGACGGTTTTCTACAGTGTGCCGACCAGCTACGTCGCTCTGTTGCACTATGCCGAGCAGCACGGGCGGTCCAGCCTGGGGCGGGTTCGGATGTGCGTGTCGGCCGGCGAGACGCTTCCGCGCCATCTGTTCGAGAAGTGGCGCGAGCGATTCGGGCTCGACATTCTCGACGGGATCGGCTCGACGGAGATTCTGCATATTTTCATCGCCAATCCGCCGGGCGCCGCGCGGCCGGGAAGCACCGGCCGGATTGTGCCCGGCTACGAAGCGAAGATCGTCGATGACGACGGCGTCGAACTTCCGCCCGGCCAGGTGGGCACCTTGATGATCCGCGGCGACAGCATTGCCGCCGGCTACTGGAATCAACACGAGACGACCAAACGCACCTTCTGCGGCGAGTGGATCAACACGCATGACAAGTTCATGGTCGATCACGACGGCTATTTCTGGTACTCGGGCCGCGCCGACGACATGCTGAAGGTCAGCGGGCAAGCGGTTTGGCCCGCCGAGGTCGAGGGGGTTATCCAACAGCATCCGGCCGTCTTGGAAAGCGGCGTTACCGGCGCGGCCGACGACGAAGGATTGCTCAAGCCCGTGGCCTTCGTGGTGCTCAAGGATGGCCATGGCGCATCGCCGGAACTGGCCGCCGACATTCAGCGGTTCGTCAAAGCCCATGCGGCGCCGCACAAGTATCCGCGCGCCGTCGTTTTTGTCGATTCGCTGCCGAAAACGGCGACGGGCAAGATCAAACGCTTCGAGCTGCGCCATCGGGCCGCCGTCGATGGTTTGCTTCGAAGTCGATCGCGCTGAAAGCGTTTCTTCGGCGGACAACCGATTCGCAAGCGTTGGACAACCGACTCCGAGGCGTTCGCCCGCCG
Organism: Thermoguttaceae bacterium; assembly: GCA_029975295.1. GTDB lineage: Bacteria > Planctomycetota > Planctomycetia > Pirellulales > Thermoguttaceae > JARKPK01. The sequence continues at coordinate 19,385 of JARKPK010000053.1, forward strand.
ATCGCAACAGGCCGACGGCGCGCCGATGCGAGTCCGCTTCGGTCCGCGCGTCGGCCGATTCGGCGGCCGGCCGCGTTGCATCGGCAGACCGTAGGGCCGTAGAATAAGGGTGCTCGGACGAGAAATGCCGCAGTGCCGACGTGCGGCAGGCCGGCCTGTGCCGATTGCATCGCGGTCGGCCAAGCGGCATTGATGTCCTGAGGATCAACAACGTTATCTCCGCTCGGGGCGGCCGATGGGGCTCGGTTCGCGGCGCCGATCAACTCGTCGAGGGCGGTTCCTTGCGCCTCATTGAAACCGCGAAAAATGGAAATCGGCCTGCACCCGCGAAACGCGCAATCGGGCGCTGTGATGTGCCGGCGGCCGCATTGCCGATTGCGTGGAACCTTTCACTGGCCGTCCGCTTCATCGTCTCGGTTCTCGTCGGCTGCGGTTGTGCGGTTGGCGGCGAGGCGGCGACAGCGCGCTCGGCCGCCGACTTGGTGCGCACCCGCGATCAGATGACCTACGAAGGGCTGGTCGAATCGCAGGACGATCTTTGGGTGCATCTGATCCAAGTTCATCGCAACCGCGGGCGGACGCACCTGGTCGTTCGCCCGCTGGAACGGAGCCGCGTCGCCGAAATCGTCTTTGCCGAACAGGCCGACCGCGATCGGTTGCGCGAGGAGATTCATGCCTTCCGCAATCGCGCGGCTGTCGAGTCGGCGCGGATGGAAGCCGTGCGACTGCGTTCCGAATCGCACGACGGCGGGCCGCTGTTGTGCTACGACGGAAAGTGGTTCTCGCTGCGAAGCACGCTTCCCGAAAACGTGTCGCGGCAAGTCGTGGTGCGGCTGGAGCAGATTTTTACGGCCTATCGGCAATTGCTGCCTCCGCGCGTTGATCCTGCGCGGCCGCCGGAGATCGCCGTGTTCGGCACGTTGTCGGGCTACTACGACCATTTGGCGCGACGCGGCGTCAAAACCGACCGGTTGGCCCTCTTCCTGCCGGAGCAGAACTTGGTGGCCGCCGGCAGCGACTTAAACCGCTCGGCCGCTCAACTGGAACAATTTCGGCAAGATCATGCCCGGCTCTTGGAAGAACTGCGGCGGTTGGAACGCGACCTCCGACCGCGGCTCAACGAGTCGGCCGGACGAATGCAGCAGGCCGGTGTTGCTCCCGACGAAATCGCCAAGAGCCTGGCCGCCACGCGCCGGCAATTGGAAAAGGAGATTGCCGACAAACGCGTCGAAGTGCAGCGAGCTGATCGGCGGAACGAAGAACTGTTCGATCGGCTCGCCGGACGGATGTTCGCCCAATTGTATCACGAAGCGTTTCATGCGTACCTGGAG
>JARKPK010000070.1 GCA_029975295.1 Thermoguttaceae bacterium
TCGTTGGGACTGTTCGCCGAGCCTTCGCGCGTAGCGGCCAACTACTACTACAACTACTACGGCCTGCAAGAGAAGTGGATCCGCGGCGCGAACAACTTCACCTACCTGATCATGCCCAACGGCGAACTCCGCCGGCATGAAGGCTCACTGCAACGCTACACTGTGGTGGCCAACCTCGATCCGCGCTTCTATGCCGATCCGGGCCTGCTGCTCAGCGCCGAGCCGACCGAAACGCCGGTTTCGGCCTCGATCGACGCCTCGGGCCGGCTCACCGTCACTCCGCCCGCCGGCTTCGTGGGCAGCATCCGCGTGCTGGTTTCGGCCAGCGACGGCGCCGCGACGGTCACTCGGCAGTTCAACCTGAACGTAGCCGGCGAGGCATCTGAAAGCGAGGCTGCCGCTACGACCGACGGCGCATCGGCCGGAAGCACGTTCGCCGAAGCGAAGCTCGACGATCTTTCGGCCGCGAGCTGGCCGCTTTCGGGCGGCGCGGCAAGCAGCGCGGCGGACCTCGGCCCTGCCGTCAGCGCAACGCCGAGCGCGGGCGCCTCGGCCAACGGCGCTGTCGACGCGGTCGCTCTGTCTTCGTCGCAGGCCAACGATGCGGTGCTGCGCGTCGCCGCTTCGCATCAGGCGATTGTCGCCGCACGTTCAACGCCGGCGATGATCGAGATCGACACCGGCGCAGTGACCGCCCTGCCCACCCGGTTGTCCGCAGTCCTCGGCCAAAACGCAATCGTCGCGATGCCGCAATCGGCCCCAGGGACGACCAGCGGAACAAACGCGCTGGCCATGCCCGACGGGCTTCGTCCGACCAGCGTGGTCGATCAAGAGCGGGGCTGGGCAACGCCGGCCGTCGAGAAGCAGACGTTTCTATCGCCCACCGCCTTGGTGCGCCGCGGCGAATTGAGCGACCCTCGGGTGCTGCAACCGCTGGTGCAGGCGCGGCTCGGCGCGTCGGGCCGTTATGAAGATTGGGCCGACCGCTTCTTCGCCGACCTCGAGGGCGAAGAGGCCGTCGAACTCCGATTCGCCGAAAGCGACCCTCTGCCGATTTGGCGGCGCTCGCCCCGCTAGTCGTCTGCGCGGGCGGCTTGCAAGCGCCGGCCCCGATGCCGCGCGATCGGGAATCTTTCGCAGGCTGCTAAGCGCCCAAGCGGCCGATCTGTCCGACGATGTCGGCCTGGGTCCAGCGGCGATCCGTCGAAAGGATCACGAAACCGGCCTTCTCACTGCAACAATCGAGGATGACCTGCACCGTATTGGGCACGCCGTGCCCTTCCGGGCAGGGTTCGTGCCCGTTAATGCAGACTTGGGCGTCGATCAGTTCGGCGAAGGCGCGGGCATTCTCTTCGCGATAGTCGCGGCCCCAGACAAGCTGAAACACGCCGCCGCGGTCGAGCCAGTTGATGGATTCCAAGGGTTGCGTGAACACGCCGCGGTCGAACCCCCGCTGATCAACCTTCTCCGGAATGCTGTGGGTGATCACCACTCCGTGCGGTAGGCGCACAGCCAACGGGCAGCTCTTTAGAAACGGCATGTAGGCCGCCCGCACCGTGTCGGCCGCCGGGCCGTACATCTGCTGCAATCCCATGCGGAAGAGCATGTTGAGCATCTTGTTGTTCTTCTGGATCGGATAGTCGGTCATCTCGGCCAATTCGTGGTTGCCGAGAATGAAGTGGACCCGATCGGGATACCGCACCTTCAGTCGGGCGATGTCTTCCAGCACCGTGTGCGACATGCAGCCGCCGTTCTGCGGATAGGTCGGCCCGCCGTGACACGCCTCTTGCAGCACCAGATGACGCCGCGGATGCTGTTCGAGCGCCGCAGTGGTCTTGATCAAATTGAAGTTCCGGCGATGCCCGTGCAAATCGCCCGTGATCATCACGTCGTCGGCCAACTCGGGCGTGAGGACGACGATATTGCCCTGCCTGCCCGGGGTGTTCAGGTTGGCTTCGGCCGCCTGCGCAAACGTCTTGATGGTGTTCTCGATGTACTCGAATGATGCAACCATAAGGCAACCCGAATCCCCAGTTCGACAAAGCCAACGCCATGCGGCAGGCCGCGTCGGGGCGCAGGCCCCGGATTCCGCCGTATCGTTCCAAACGAGGCGTTGCATGATCGCGTTTCGGCCGCCTGCCGAAACGACAATCCCTCTACCGTAGCAATCCCAGTGCCGGTCGTCTATAGCCGACAGTCCGGGGAAGGTCACCGCATTGGGGGCAAAACCGACAGCGGGCTCTCGTTCCTCAAGTGCTTTCACCAAAGCGAGTTCAATGCATCCCCCCGAACAATCGGGGGCTGGCGCCGTCGGCACACCGTGCAGGCGACTCAGATGCGTACAATAGGGGCCGCCACGGTCTTTGCGGCCGACCCTGCGTCCGGGAAGGTCTCCGCAAAAAAGGCCCTTATCGGCGGCAACACAGCCCCACCGCAGTCGCTTTCCCGCGGCAGACCACCGCATATTCTACCCAACCGATACGGTTTAGCGGGTTCAGGTTGAAGCGGATTTCCCGCAGCGACCGGTTGTGCCGAATTTCTGCATTCTGCCGGATGGTCCGCCGATAGCAGCTATTAGGAATCTACCGCACGTTCCGACCAGTCGCGGCATCGACCCAGAAGAACGCCGCACCGGCCGAGGATCCGGGGCAATCGCCCGCCGGACAGCCAAGATTGCGCACTCTGCGCCCAAGGAGGGGATAACGAACATGAAACGAATGCTTCTGCTGTTGCTGGCGCTTGGCGCCCTGAGCCTGACCACCGGTTGCGCCCATTGGGGCGGACGGCTCTGCCGCTTGCACGGTTCGTGCGCCTCGGCGCCCGAGAACTGCCAACCCTGCCGCACCGGAATCTGTCGCGGGTGCGGGCAGCCGGCGGCGCGCTGTTGCTGTCATGGCAAGGCGCCGGCCCAAATCGGCCAGGCGACGGTCACTTACCCGTACTATACCACCCGCGGGCCACGCGACTTCCTCGCCCGCAACCCGCAATCGATCGGTCCGTGATCGGCCCGTGATCGGCCCGGTTGAAGGCCGTCGGCCGGCGATCGGCGGAAGCAGCCGCCACCAATTGCAACGAAGGGAGCTACGAGGCTCGGCCATGCCAGGCCTCGACCGCGAAGGCGCCGAACGCCGCGGTCGGCACGGTCCGAAAGCGGTGGAACCACAAGGGCCGAACCCCGGCTCAGCGCGATGCGTCGCCTTGCCGATCTTGGTGAGATTGTACACTACAGAAAAGCGCAACGGCCGAGTCGGATGCCGACTCGGCCGATTCTTTGCGCCCTGTAGCCCGCGCGGTCGATCGCCCATTGGCGGGGCAATTCGATCAAGCGTCTAGGCTGATGTTTTCGTCCAACGCAACATGTTCGCCAGAGGCGGCGACGCATCCACCGGCCGATGCTCCCACACGCACCACTGCGTCAAGGTTGCGACGCTCGCCCGGGGCACGCCGGGTACTCGGCGGGGCGAGATCGTTCGCACGGAAGCCGGGCCATCATGCGCGCCGAATGCGCCGCGCACTGACGGTAGAGAGAGAAATGGGAGAACTCCTGTCTACGAGGTGAACCGTTTACGACCTCCGGCCGCGGCGCCTTGTTCCTCGCTTGGGCCGCGCCAGATCACCGCACAACTGCTCGTGCCTCCTGAAAAAGACGTTAAGAGAAGCAACCCACACTCTTCGGCCCCGAACCGCGCCGCTGGGTCTTCCGCGCTGCGTTCGAGGCCGAGCCGCCGCCCCACATGGGACCCGGGCGACGGACTTCGTCGGGGCGCAGCGACCGAATGGCTATCGGCCCCGCGCCCCAGCCACAGGACCGGATCGCGCTTGCCATGCGTTGCCGGCACAGCCGCGGCGAATCCGGCGAATAGACACCTGTGCGAGCATCGCTTTTGTGCCTCCAACTATTATGTTATGCGCGCTGGTTTCGCCAAGTCAAAACCGATTCGCGCGCCGCCAACGTTTTTCCGAGAATGGAAACCACAACCCATTACAGGGCTGTTGCTTGCGATCGCAAGAAATTTCCCCGGCAAAGCCCGTTTCGGCCTGCCGAAAAGTCGCCTCAACCGGGCGTGTTCCGCAAGCGATTCGCGCGGCCTGATCGGCAGCCTTCCCGCCGCCCGATCCGACCGCCTCAACCGTCAGTCTCCACGGCCGCAAACCCGGTCCGTCCGGCATCACCCGCCGCGACAAACCATCCATCGATCGCACCACCGCGCTGTTGAAAGCACAATCGCGCCAGCGGCCGATTTTCCCGCCGGGTGGACCTGCTTACACCGTCGCTTCGCGGGCCGCGCGGATGTATTTTTCGAGAATGCGCGGCACTTGTTCGGGCGTGACGTTGGCATGCACCTCGTCGCCGATCATCACCACCGGCGCCAGTCCGCAGGTGCCCAGGCAGCGAGAACCTTCGAGGGTGAACACCCCGTCTTTGCTCGTCTCGCCCCAGCCGACGCCCAACTCGTCCATGATCCGTTGGGCGACGCGTTCGGCCCCCTTAACGTAGCAGGCCGTGCCCATGCAAACATTGACGCTGTATTTGCCGCGCGGCTGCAAGCGGAAGAAGTGGTAGAAGCTGGCCACGCCGGCCACCTTGGCCGCCGGCACCTGCATCAGTTGGGCCACGGCGTCGAGATGCTCGGCGCTCAGATAGCCATGTTGGGCCTGCACCTTGTGCAACACGGCGATCAGGTGGCTGGCCGGTTGCGGCCGTTGCATGCACTGATCGATGAACTGGGCGATCGCATCGCCCAGCGCGGCGCGGGCGGCGGCGACCACCGCTTGGCGGCCGTCGCCATCAACAGATTTTCCGGGAGAGTGAACGTCCATCATCGAACGCCTCGCGGCAGCTTCGGAGTGTAGTGGGTATGCAACAGTTCGTGCGCTTTGGCCGAGCCGGGCGCGCCGAGGAATTGATCGTACAATTCCTCGATCGCCGGGTTGTCGTGCGATTTTCGCAGTTCCTTGCCGCTGTCGATGCGGTAGAGCGCCTGCGCCCGCAACGCCAGAAGCTTCGGATCGAGCACCTTCATGCCCTCGGGCGGATAGGGTTGCCCGCCGCCGCCGATGCACCCGCCGGGGCAGGCCATCACCTCGATAATGTGATAGTGTTCCTCGCCGGCGATGACTTTGTCGAGGACCTTCTTGGCGTTGGTAATGCCGTTGGCCACGGCCACGCGGATGTTGTGATCGCCGATGGCCACATAAACCTCGCGCAAGCCCTCGACCGCGCGGACTTCGGTGAACTCCAAGCGATCGGCCGGCTTGCCGGTCACCAGTTCCGAGGCGGCCCGCAACGTGGCTTCCATCACGCCGCCGGTGGTGCCGAAGATGTCGCCCGCCCCGCTGGCCACGCCCATCGGCGAATCGAAGTCGGCGTCGGGCAGCGCGGCGAAATCGATGCCGTAGCACTTGATCATCCAAATCAATTCGCGGGTGGTCAGCACAGCGTCGGTCAGCGGCGTGCCGTCGGGCAGGGCGTGTTCGGGCCGCCGGGCCTCGAACTTCTTGGCCACGCACGGCATGACGGCCACCGAGAAGATGTTCTTCGGGTCGATATTCTTGCTTTGCGCGTAATAGGTTTTCACGATCGCCGCGACCATCGACATCGGCGAGCGGCAAGTCGAGGCGTGCGGAATCAGCTCGGGATAGAACTTCTCGAGGAAGTTGACCCATCCCGGCGAGCACGAGGTGATCATCGGCAGCGGGCCTTCTTTGAGCCGGTTGAGGAACTCGTGCGATTCCTCGATGATCGTCAGATCGGCGCCGAAGTCGGTGTCGAAGACGGCGTCGAATCCCAGCCGCCGCAAAGCCGCCGCCATTTTGCCCGTGCAGGGCGTGCCCGGAGGCAGGCCGAACCCTTCGCCAATCGCCGCGCGGATCGACGGAGCCGCCTGCACCACCACATGCAACTGCGGATTGGCCAGCGCTTCCCAAACGGCGCTGGCCCCGCGCTTCTCTACGAAGGCCGCCGTCGGGCAAACATTGATGCACTGCCCGCACTGGATGCACACCGAGTCGTCCATGTTCACCAGGTGCGCCGGGCCGACCACCGTATGGAAGCCGCGACCGTGCTGGCTGAGGTTATGCACGCCTTGAATCTCGGCGCACACGCGGACGCAGCGTCCGCAAAGCACGCACTTTTCGCTGTCGCGGACCACCGAATGGCTCGAGATGTCGATGGGGAACCGTTTGCGTTTCCCCTCGAAATGCCGCGCGCGGACGCCCATCGAATAGGCCAGGTTCTGCAATTCGCAGCGCCCGTCGCGCTCGCAGGTTTGGCAATCCATCGGGTGGTTGTCGCAAAGCAGCTCGACGATGTCGCGCCGCGCCTGGCGGATGGCCGGCGAGTTCGTCTGCACCTCCATCCCCTCCCAAACCTGGGAGCTGCACGCGGCCATGTAGAAGCCCATGTCTTTCACATCGACGATGCACACGCGGCACGAACCGGCCAGGCTCAGATCGGGATGGTAGCAGAGCCTGGGGATGCGGATGCCGAGTTTTTCGGCGGCCTCCATGATCGTGGTGCCCTCGGGCACTTGGATTTTCACTTCGTCGATGGTCAGCGAAACCATCTTGCCTTTTCGTTTAGCCATGATTGCGTCAATCTCGTACTAAGCAGTTCGCCTGGCGGCCGCCCTTGGGGCCGGCTTCAGCCGGCTGCGGCCCGCCTAAGACCGTCGCACCGCGTCGAAGCGGCAGACCTCGAAACAACGGCCGCACTTGATGCACCGCGCCTGATCGATCACATGCGCCTCTTTGCGGCGGCCGGCGATGCATTCCACCGGGCAACTCCGCGCGCAGGCGGTGCAACCGACGCATTTGTCGGCGATGATCTCGAAACTGAGCAAGGCGGTGCATTTCTTCGCCGGGCATTTTCCGGCCGAAACGTGCGCCAAGTATTCCTCGTAGAAATGGTCGAGCGTGCTGAGCACGGGATTCGGCGCCGCACGGCCCAGCCCGCACAACGACGCCTTCTTCATCAACGTGCCCAGGCGGCGCAGCTTGTCGAGGTCTTCCAGCGTGCCTTTCCCGGCGGTGATGCGTTCGAGAATCTCCAGCATTCGCGTGGTGCCTTCGCGGCAGGGCGTGCATTTGCCGCACGATTCGTCTTGCGAGAAGGTCATGAAGAACTTGGCGATGTCAACCATGCAATCGGCGTCGTCGAGCACGATCATGCCGCCGCTGCCCATAATCGAACCGGCCTGGGTGAGCGTGTCGTAGTCGATCGGCAAATCGACCCATTTGGCCGGAATGCAGCCGCCGGCGGGCCCGCCCGTCTGGATCGCCTTCAGCTCCTTTCCTTCGGCCACGCCGCCGCCGATGTCGAAGACCACTTCGCGGAGCGACGTGCCCATCGGCACTTCCACCAATCCGGTGTGCCGCGCCTTGCCGGCCAAGGCGAACACCTTCGTGCCCCCGCTTTTTTCCGTGCCGATGCGGGCGAACCAATCGGCCCCGTAGTTGATCACCGCCGGCACGTTGGCGAAGGTTTCGACGTTGTTGATGCAGGTGGGGCGTCCCCACAGCCCGCTTTGCGTGGGATAGGGCGGCCGAATCCGCGGCTGACCGCGTTCGCCCTCGATCGAGTGGATCAGCGCGGTTTCCTCGCCGCACACGAAAGCGCCGGCCCCCAGCCGCAGTTCCAAATCAAAATCGAACCCCGAGCCGAGAATGTCTTTGCCCAGCAGCCCCCACTGGCGGCATTGGTCGATCGCCCGTTCCAACCGTTGAATCGCCATCGGGTATTCGGCGCGAATGTACACAAACCCCTGATGGGCGCCGATGGCGAACCCGCCGATGATCATTCCCTCGATCACGTTGAGCGGATCGCTCTCCAACATGCTGCGATCCATAAAGGCGCCGGGGTCGCCCTCGTCGGCGTTGCAGATCAGATAGCGGATCGGATCGGCCGCCGCGGCCGCCATCTTCCACTTCTGGCCGGTGGGAAATCCGCCGCCGCCGCGGCCGCGGAGCTTCGAGCGGGTGATCTCGTCGATCACCCACTTCGGATCGTTCTTTTCCAACACCTTCACCAGCGCTTCGAAGCCGCGATAGTGGAAATACTCCTCGATGCTGTCGGGATCGACCACGCCGTTGTGCCGCAGCACCACCCGCGTTTGCCGATTGAAGAAGGCCACGTCGCCGTACAGTTCGAGGAACTTCCGGCCGATCGTCTTGCCCGGCACCTGCAACCGCTCGACCGCCTGCCCGCCGATCAAGTGCCGTTCGATGATCTCGTTGAGATCGGCCTCCGACTCGATGCGGTAGAGAACGCGATCGGGCCGAAGCAACACATGCACCCGCGAGCCCTCCACGCCCGCCCCGCAAGCGCCAAAGCAACTGGCCGCTCCCACGCGCACCTGCGAGGCAAGCCCGGCCTGCTCCAACCGTTCGGTCAGCAGCGCGCGGAAGTTGACCGGACCCTGCCAGCGGCACCGCGCGCTGCCGCAGATCAGCAGTTCGTGCCGGCACTGATCGGGCAGCGCGCCGTCGAGCACGAACTCGCTCACCGGCTTGCCGCCAAGCACATGGCGAGTGAATATCTCGTGCACCTTCTCGCGAGTAACCCGCTCGTACTTCACGGGCAACTGATGCGGGATCATCACCCCGACGATCGGCTCACGGCTGCACCGACCCGTGCATCCGGTCAGTCGCAGCGAGATGTCGGTCCGTTCCGAGGCCGCAATGTGCTTGCGGAACTCGTCGAACACGTCGTTGGCGCCGGCGGCCTGCTCACAGGTGGCCGAACCAACTTGAATCCGAATGGCCGTCGAGGCCGTCCGCTCGCGCAATGCCTTTTCGGCCTGTGCGGCGAGCTCTTTGTACCGAGCAGTGATCTGAGTGGTCACAATCGTGCCCAAGCTCCTATGAGACCTTCAGAAAAATAGTGCAACACCCCGCCGGCCTTCATCAGCCGAACTCCGTCTTCTACCCGCCGGCCTCGTTGCGTTGTTCTTCCAAGCGGCAACAAATGCTCGCTTCCGGCACCCTCAGAAAACATTCCGCGAGCATCGCATCAAAACGAGGATTCGTAAAGCGATTTTCGGCAGAGGGTTATCGCCGAGAACCACCTGCCGCCGTTAGCCGCGACTTCCGCAGGCCGCCAGCGCAGGCCGACGACCGGCCCGGCAGCGCCGCTTTCATTCCTTTCGATCGGCCGTCTTTTCGCTAGATCGACTCAATCCGTTGAGCGGCAAAGGATTTCGCACCCGAATCGGCCCCACCGATTGCGGACGAGCGAATCGCCATCATTTCACCAGAAACCGCCCCCGCATGCAAGGACAGATTCCACTTCCCCGTCCACCAACCCACCGACCATCGCCCCGTCGTCGGTCAGCCCCCTTTTGCTCTCCCGTCCGCCGCTCCCTATGCCCCCGGCCCTGCACGCAGCCTGCCGAGACTGTCCCCGCCCACTCGCACGACCTCGATCGGCCGACCTTCGTTTCGCAGGCAGTACAGCCGGCGCGGCAAAGCGCCGACGCGACTTTGAACTCCAATTTACCCAGACGCCGACTCAGCCGACCCGCAGCGATGCAAAGCCAACTTATCCACGGGCCGGGCCACCGAGACGGTGCTTGCCATCGGGAGGACGGTGCTTGCCATCAGAAGGGGTGGAAAAACGCCGGCTGAAGCGGCTGTCTTCAACGAAACGCTAACAGTCGCGGCGCCACGGGCCGTCGGGGTCGAGTTCGGCCAGATCGGCGGCCAACTCATCGAGCGTCGAATCGAGGTGCCCAAGCGTAACGCTGATCCGCAAACGGCATTGGTCTTCCGGCACGGTCGGAGGGCGCACCGCCGGCACGTACCAACCGCGTTGCCGCAGGGCCTCCGAGAGCGCCAGTGCGTTGCTCGGGCTGCCGACAATCAACGGGATGATCTGGCTCTCCGACCGCCCCACGTTCCAACCTTGAGCGTGCAACTTCTGGCGCAAACGCTCCGACCGCTGCAAAACCAATCGCCCCAACCACGGTTCGGCAACAACAATCTCCAACGCCGCCAAACCGGCGGCCGCCACAACGGCGGGCATGGCGGTGGAAAAAACGTAGCCGCGAGCGCGGCCCACGAGGTACTCGATCAACTCGGCTCTTCCAGCAACAAAACCGCCCAGCGAACCGAGGGCCTTGCTCAGCGTTCCGATGCGAATGATCGCCGGATCCTCTACGCCGAAATGTTCGAGCGATCCTCGGCCGCTCGCGCCGAACACGCCGGTGGCGTGGGCTTCATCCACCAGCAGCATCGCCCCATGCTTTCGGGCCAACTCGGCCAAGGCAGCCAAGGGGGCCAAATCGCCGTCCATGCTGAACAGCCCATCGGTTACGATCAGCCGCCGCCGATGGTTTCCGCGGGCGAGCAATTCAGCCAGGCGGTCGAGATCGTTGTGCGGATAGACGCGAACATCGGCGCGCGACAGCCGGCATCCGTCGAACAGGCTGGCGTGGTTGGCGGCATCGCAGAAAACCGCGTCGCCCGGCCCAACCAACGCCGCAACGACCGAAGCGTTGGCGACAAAGCCCGAGCTGAACACCAACGCGGCCTCGGCATGCTCGAAGCGGGCAAGCCGCTCTTCCAAGCAGCGATGCGGCTCGGCCCAGCCGCCCAGCAGCGGGCTTGCGCCACTGCCCCAGCCGCCCAGCAGCGGGCCTCCGCCGCTGTACCAGCCCCGAAAATCGATATTCAAAAGGACGGCGACGGCCAACCGGGGGTCGGCGGCCAGGGCCAAGTAGTCGTTCGAGGCGAAGCTGACGACCTCTCGACCATCGATCAGACACCGCGTTTGCTGGGCCGACTGCCGCAACGGGCGGCGACGACGCAGCCCGGCGGCGTCCCACGAGGCCAATTCGTCGGCAATCCAAGCAAGCGGGTCGGTCATATCCGCGGATTGTAAATCGATCCGTGGAAAACCGAAAGGCCGGTCTGAATCTCGAAGCCGCGGTCGTTCCGGCCGAGACAATCCACCGCTGTCTGCGAGGTTGCCATCACCGAGACGTTAGCCATTCGTCGCCGTCGGCCAACGGATCGAGCTTGCCGCCTGGCAAGCGCGCGTCGGGCGCCAATTGACAAAAGCGGTGTATTCAACAAACCATCATAAGTCTATAATTAGACTGATTTTCTAGAGGCTGGCCCGCCCTTTCCGCACGGAACGGGACGCTTGGCCGGCCGATCCCCCGCCTGGAAAAACATGCCGGTTCATGCGTTCGAAACGCACGGATTCGGGCGAGAAGGCGTATTTACGAGCGTGCCGTTGAGGACGGCACGCGATGCGGGGCACCGGCCTGCGGTGGCAACCGATCGTTCCGCTCGGCACGCTCAAACGGAAAAAACAGGGGCAAGCAGGCCGCCGACCGCGGCAACTAGACTCTTGGGGTTATGACCACCAGCGAACCTCGCCGACCGAACGCCGACAACCCGTCGGCCGCGATCGACTGGCCTGCCGCATTGGCAGCCCACGATCGTTGGCTGCGCACGGTTGTGGCCGCGCGGCTGGGCGAACCGCAGGCGATCGATGAGGTGATGCAAGAGATCGCCATGGCCGTGGTGGCCCAAAAGGCCCCGCTGAGCGACCCGGAAAAACTGGCTCCGTGGCTGTACCGGTTGGCCGTGATGCAAGTGCTGATGTACCGCCGAAAACAGGGGCGGCGACGGAAACTGGCCGACCGCTATCAAAAGTTGCGATCGGCCGAAGAGCCGGTGGCGGACGACCCGCTCGAATGGCTCTTGTTGAAGGAGCGCGATCAACTGATTCGCCGGGCGATCAAGCAATTGCCGCCGCGCGATGCCGAGATTTTGATGTTGAAGTATTCCGAGAATTGGAGCTACCGCGAGATGGCCGAGCATTTGGGCCTGAGCGAAAGCGCGATCGAAGCCCGACTTCATCGCGCGCGGCGGCGAATGCGCGACCAATTGTCGGCCTTGGGAGTGATCGAGGTGCCGCGATGAACGGGTTGGGCTTCGATGATCGTGCGTTGGATCGGCTGATCGACGGCGAACTCGATGAAGATCGCCGCCGCGAGTTGCTCGCGCAGCTCGATTCGCAGCCCGACGGCTGGCGCCGCTGCGCGTTGGCGTTCTTGGAATCGCAAGCATTGGCGGCCGCCCTCGGCCCCAAGGCCGCAATGGCCGAAAACCGGGCGGTCGAGGCGGGGGCGGCCGCCGCGGCCGAGCGGGGCGAGGCCGACGGACGATTACGGCCATCGACCGCTCAACCATCTCAAACAACAGTGCCGTCGCGGCGGGCAGGGCAGCCGCGCGGCAATCGTCGCGCGCCGTTGAATCTGCGGCCTTGGTTGAACGCCTTGGCGATGACTGCCTGCTTTTTGATCGCGTTGAACATCGGCCTGCAATGGCGCGACGGCGGTCCGGGCCCCGTCGGCGGCGGCGCAAGCGGCACGGCGCAGCGAGTCCCAAGCGGTTCGCAAACGGCATCCACTCCCGAGTCGGCCCTCGCCGCGCGCAGCGGTCCGGGCTCGGGCTGGCAAACCGTCACGCTTGCCGTGCCCGACGCCACCTCGGGCGGCACCGCACAAGTTCAGCTCCCCTGCCGCGAATCGGAGCGGCTCGACGAGCAATGGCTGCAAAGTCTGCCCGGAGCGATTTCGCCCGAGGCCCGCCGCGCGCTGGAGCGCAGCGGCTATCAGGTTCGGCAGCATCGGCAACTGGTGCCCTTGCAACTGGAAGACGGCCGGCGATTGGTCGTGCCGGTCGATCAGGTTGAACTGCGATTTGTCGGCGACGAGGTCTATTGATCGATTGATCGGGCCGCGTCGATCGCCCTTTTGGGGCCCGATGTTTCGGCACGGGCCCAGGACGCGGAGCCTGGGACGGCGTCGAAGGGAACAGTCATCGGTTCGGCGCCCGCGGGCCTTCTGAATCGAGGAAGCCATCATGACGACAAAACAGGCAATCTGGTGGAGTGCAGCGGCGGCATGGGCGGCGGCCTGCGCCCTCGGCCCTTTGCCGCAGGGACTCGGGGCCGAGTCGGTGGGAACGTCGTCGCCCGCGGCCCGCACCAGTGCGACAGTTGATCCCGCTAAGCCGATCCCTCCGACTGCGGCGGTTGCGATGGGCGAGTATTGGCTCGGCCTGCTCTGCCGCGCGATCGACGAGCCGACGCGAGCTCAGTTGGGCCTCGTGGGCCAGTCGGCACTGATCGTTGAACAGGTGGTGCCCGACAGCCCGGCGGAGCGGGCCGGCTTTCAAACCGGCGACCTGCTCTTGCAACTCGACGGCAAACCGCTGAAGCTGCCCGAAGACTTGCCGGCCGCCGTGCAGCAGTCGGGCGGCAAGAGAATCGAACTGAAACTGCGACGCGGCGAGCAGGAAATGACGATCGCCGTGGCGCCCGAGAAACGTCCCGAGCTCCGCGCCGCGCTTCCGGCCGACTTGCCCGAGGCCGAGCGCATGCGCAGGCTCTTCGAGCAGTTGGGCGCCGACCAAGCCGCCCGCGCGCGCCAGGCCATGCGGTGGCATTCGCTTGGGCCGGGGCTGATTGTGCGCGTCGAACCGAATCCCCGCGCCGCGCTGCCCGACGACACGACCATCGCCATTCAGAAGTCGGGCCGCCAGCCGGCGGAGATCGTCGTCACCCACGGCGGGCAAACCTATCGCGTCCGCGAAGACCAAATCGATCGCCTGCCCGAGGCCGTCCGTCCGCATGTCGAAGCGATGTTGGGCCGGGCCGGCGCGGGGTCGCTTTCGCCGCAGCGATTCGGGCCCGCCGGATCGGCCCCCCTGCCCCTGCCGACGGCTGCCATGCCGCGGATCGATCTTCTGCCGACGGCGGAACCGTCAATGGAAATGCGCATCGAGGAGCTGACTCGGCGGGTCGAGGCCTTAACCCGCACGGTCGAGCAATTGCAGCGGCAGATCGCCTCGGGCGGCGCCGCGCCGCCGCGCGAACTCCCGCCTACTCCCGTGCCCGCCGAAAACAAAGAAAGCCAACCGTAGCGTTCCGTGCCGCGCGCGACGAACCAACCGTGCAAAGCTGTCCGGCTCGGCCCGGGCGATTAGGAATCGATCACCGCGGCGGTCGAACAACGCCACCGCCCGCGCGCCTCGGCTCGGTCGCGTTCACCGCTGGGCGATGATCTTCAGCGCCAGGGCGACGGCCTGCTCGGGCGAATCGGCCCGTTGAACCCCGGGAATGCTCTCCCACGCGGTTTCCAGGCCGATCACGGCCGTGCCGCGGCGCAACGCCAGGGCCACTTCGCTCAGCGTGCCGTACTCGCCGCCGATGGCAATGCAGACTTCGGCCGAGTTGACGATCAGGCAGTTTCGCGCCTCGCCCAAATGGGTAACGATCGCCAAGTCAACGTGCCTGTTGGCATCGTCCGCCGATGAGCCGGGCAAAACGCCCACGACGATCCCCCGCCGCTCGACCGGCAATGCGGCCGCGGCCCGCTGAAACCCCTCGGCCGAGGCGGCCATCACCCCGCCCAATCCGCCGTTGATCAAATGCACTCCGGCCTGGGCGAGCAGTTCCCCCACGCGCCGCGCCGTTGGCTCGAGCCCGGCGTCGGCCCGGCCGGCCCCAATCACCGCCACCAGGGGTCTTCGCGTCATTGTGCGCTCCGCGATTGAACGGCGGCCGCCAAACGCCGATGCCATGCGTCGAGCGGGCCGACAAGCTCCATGCTGATCCGCACGGCGGCCGGCCTTGGACCCGGCGGCCACCAGCGCGGATCGATCTTTACCAAGTCCTTCTCGGTGCAGAGCAGCCAGTCGGCCCCCGCAGCGGCCGCTTGTTCGGCCAACCGGCGCACCTCGGCGGCCGAGTACGCATGGTGATCATCGAAGACCTTCAGCCCCGCGACGACGCACCCGAGCGACTCGACCGTATGGCGGAATCCATCGGGATTGCCGATGCCGCAGAAGACCATCACCCTTCGGCCCGACGCCTCGCCCGGATCGCTCAACTCGCCGGCAATGCCAACCAACGCTTGCGGCGCATGAACCCCTTCGAGCCACAAGGCCGAGGGCGAAGCCGCCATCGCGCGCCGATGGATGTGCGCGCGGGTGTCGGGCGAAACCGCGTCGGCCCGCGTGAGCACGATCACCTGCGCCCGGGCCAGCGATTCAACCGGCTCGCGCAGCGTGCCGCGAGGAAAGAGCCGATCGTGCCCGAACGGATCGAGCCCGTCGAGCAACACGATGTCCAGATCGCGGCGGAGTCGGCGATGTTGGAAGCCGTCGTCCAGCAGCAACACGTCCGCGCCGTGCAGCGCCACCGCGTCGCGAGCTGCGGCCGCTCGATCCGCCTGTTGCAAATGCACGATCCCCGGCAAGCGGCGTTCCAGTTCGAGCGCCTCGTCGTTCAACCCGCCGCGGCCGCGATAGCCCCGACTGATGATCACCGGCCGCAGCCCCTGCGCTCGGCACCACTGGGCCAACAAGGCGACCATCGGCGTTTTGCCCACGCCGCCCAACGTCAGATTGCCGACGCTAATCACCGGCGCCGCCGCAGAAAAACACGAGGCCCGGCCGCGATCGTATCGGGCGTTCCGCCGCCGAACCGCCCAAGCGTAGGGCTTCTCGATCGTCGTCAGCAGCGCGCGCCAAAGCGCCGCCCGCACGCCGCCCATCCGACCGGCGATCAACTCTCGATGCCAAACGCCCCAACCGGCAGAGGCCATTGCGTCACCCGCATCTCATGGTCGGCGAGCCCTTATTTGTTTGATCGAACCGCTTCCCCTCTTTCGCCGCGTCGCGGAATCTGCCCGACGACTTCATCATAACATGTTCTTCGTGCCGAATCGCCCGGCCTCGCCGAAGCGTAAACGACCGACCGATTCATCCCCGCCGCGCGGGCCTGTTGTTGCCTTCGCCATCCGGCCGCGTTGACGCTGCCGCGTCTTCTCCGCTTCTCGCTTTTTCAGCATGTCGTCTTCTCGCTTTTTCGCTTTCGCGGCCTCTCGGCTGTTCGCATTTGCGGCCAGACCAATCGAACCGGAAAGCGTGACTGCGCGACTGATCCGCGATCAAATCTCTCGTCGTTCCCGTTGCGTCGCCGGCAGAATCGCTTTGGGCATTCGTGCGGGCCGCCCCATTTCGGTTTGCCCCCGCGGTCGCAGGCGGCGCATAATGGAGTATTCGGCAAAACGCGGCGCGAACGCAGAACGCCTTTCCCAAGGCGTGCCCGACCGCCGGCGGCAATGTCGGTTCCCCGCGGTGGAACACCCCGTTTGGCCGCGGAACACTCGATAATCCAGTGCAAACCTTATGAGGCCCGCCCATGATCCCTCCTCGATCCATGCAACAAAGCCGTGACGTTGCCGGCCCAATGCCGTCGAAGCACCAGCCGGCGATTGCTGCCGCGTTGCCATGTCGGACGATTGGCCGCCTGATGTCGGGACCGGCTCTCCCGTTCGTCCTTCTTTCGCTTGCCCTCGGGCCGCGCCTTGCGGCCGAGGCCTCGGCCGCGGCGCCCGCGGCCTCGCCGACCGCAAGCAAATCCGCCCCCACCGAATCAACAGCACCAGCAACGCCGACAGCGCCGGCGGCACCAACAGCGACGGCAGCGCCGGCACAACCACCGGCGGCCGCACCCACCGAGCCGTCCGATGCGCCCAAGACCGGCTCGGCGCTGCATCGCGGCACGAAGGCCCTCGAAGCCGGCCGTGCGGCCGAGGCCGTGGCGGCGTTCAGCGAGGCGATCGAGGCCGATCCCAAAGATGCTGCGGCCCACGTCGGCCGCGGTCGGGCGCTGGTGCAGTTGGGCGAGTTTCCCCGGGCGATGCGCGACCTGAACAAGGCGGTCGAGCTCGATCCGTCCAACGCCCGCTGGTGGTGCCAACGCGGCGAAGCCCGACTTCAAGCCGACGACGAAGACGGCGCGCTGGCCGACTTCGCCCGGGCAATCGAGCTCGACCCGAAGCTGCCCGATGTTTACGTGGCCCGCGCCGCACTGTACTTCGACCGCAGCGACTACCATCGCGCGGCCGCCGACGAAACCCGCGTCATCCAGCTCCGCCCCGACGACCCGCAGGCCTACATCCAACGGGCCGAAACCTACCGGCTCGCTCAGCGGTTGACCGAGGCCCTGGCCGACCTGACCCGCGCCGACGAGTTGCGGCCGAACGACCCGCGGATCGTCGGCGAACGCGCCGCCGTGAGCCTACAACTGGGCCGCTACGACGAAGGCATGAAGCTGCTCCGCCGCGCCATCGAATTGAACGACGGCGACGTGGGCCGCGACTATCGCCCGCACCGGCAAACGGAGCTTTCGGCCGAGGCGATGCGGCACGGCCGCGAGCAAGTCGAGCGGATGCTCCGCGACCGCCCGCCAATGGCCCAATTCGCCGAACAGGCCGCGTTTCTCCGCGACTGGGCCGCCCGCAAGTTCGCCGGCGAAGACGTCGGCGAGCCCGTCTTCTGGGATTCGACCCCGCCGACCGATTCCGACGCCGAACACATCGCCCCCACCCCCGGCAAGCCCGGGCGAATCATGATCGACCTGAACTACCAGCACGGGCCGCGCCGCGGACGGCCCCGCACCTTCGAGGAATTGTGGTCGCGGGCCGTCTTCGAGTTGCACAACATCGGGCTGGCCGTGCATTTCGTCCGTCTGCACCGCGAAGCCCAAGAGGGCAAGATCACCAAAAGGCAATTCGTCTTCGAGATGTGGAAGCACGAAGAGCAAACGATGCAGTTGTCGCGGGCGTTCTACCTGAATCTCTTTCTGCCCTTTGCCGCTCGCGAGAAACTATCGACCGATCCCGACCTCTGGTTCGCCTTGCATTGGCAGGCCGTCTCCGACGAAATGCTCGATCGGATCGACCGGAGCCAATACCCGTGGCGGCCTTACGCGCGGCAATACGATTGGCAGCGCTTTTGGGCCCTCTATCAGCAGGGCGAAATCCGCCGCGCCATGCGATTGCTCGAAGGAGTGCTCGACGAGCCGCAGCACCCGACCGATCGGGCCGAGGCCTATCTATGGCTCGGACGATGCCGGCTGGAATTGGGCCGGCCGGCCGAGGCGATCGAGTTGATCGACCAATGCCTGCGACTCGATCCGAATCATCCGCAGGCCGCTCCGCTGCGCCGCGCCGCTGAGGCCGCCCTGCGCCGCGGCCAAAAGCCGTAGCCGCCGCGCCGCTGCGTGCGGCCTATTCCACGAAGGCCTTCGCCCGTTCCACCACGGCCTTGGGTTGCTCACGGCGGAATCCGACCGCCCGCAGCCGCCCGCGCCGCAATCGATTTATTGCGATTTGCCCGGCGCAACGGTGCGCTGCCGCGGCGCAGCCGACGGAGTTTGCTCGACCAGTTCGTTGATCTCCCCAGGCCGCTTGCGAAGCAAGAATGCATCGTACAATTCGCCCACGGCGGTGCGGGCTTCGTAATGCAGCGTGTCGCCGTCGATCCGAATGATCTGGTAAAGCTGGGTGTCTTCGGCCGTTCGCTTCATCAGCGGACTGGGCTGAAGCGGATACATCTTCGGACCGCTGACCGACACCACGTACACCGTGCCTGTCGGCGACGACCGCCGGCCTGCCGTGGGCGCCGGCTGCGCCGGTTCGGACGCCGCCGGGGGTTCCGTCGCCGCTGCCGATTTCGAGGATTTGGCCGCAGCCGGTTCCGCGGCAGGCGTTTCCAGGCCGGTGCGGCCGTAGGTGTGATCGTGCCCCTGCAACACCAGATCGACACGAAATCGGTCGAACACCGGCTTCCACGCGGCGCGCACGGCCGCATTGTCGCGGGACTTGGCCGTCGAAAAGATCGGGTGGTGGAACGTGCAGACCACCCAGCGAGCCTTGTCGCCCTGCAACACCTTGGCAAGCCAACGGGCTTGTTCCTCGATCTGCCGGTTGCTGTCGAGCGCGACGATCCGCACCCCCTGATAAACCAGCGTGTAACAGGTTTCTTCCAAGCCGGGCGGCCCATTCTCAGGGAAGGTGAATTGCGTCCGCCAGTGCGCATTCAATCGCGAAACACCGTCGGCTCCCTTAACCTGCTCGTGGTTGCCGGGCGCGGCAATCGTGGGAATCATCGCATGAAGCCAACCGCCGGCCTGGAACCACTCGCCCCAGGCTGCGTCGGAGTCGCCGCGGTTGACCAAGTCGCCCGCGTGAAGCGCGAACCGCGCTTTCGGCGCATCGCGGAACGCCTCGCGCAGCACGCGCGACCAATGCGTGCGGATGTCGTTTTGGGCGTCGCCCAAGAAGATGAACTCGAATGGTTCGGCCCGATCGCTTGCCGTGGAGAACTGGAACCACTCGCTGAAGTTCGCGCCGTCGCCCACGCGATAGGCGTACTTCGTCGCCGGGGCAAGTCCCTCGAACCGCACGGCGTGGAAATGGGCTTTGTTCAAGTCGGTGGTCAGCGCCGCGGTGCGCGCCGCCACGCGCCGAGCCGCTTTGGGGAAGCTCGGGCCCGCCTCGGCCGGGGCGATCTCGGCGCAAGCCTCAACCACTTCCGTCGACGTGCGCCAAGTGACGGCCATCGTCGTGGCCGGATCGCCGGCATAGGTCAAAACGATCCGATCGGGCAGCAGCGCGGGCCGATGAACCTCGGCCGGCTTGATCTTCGCCGGCGCCCTCTCCGACTGCCCTTCGGCGCCAACCGCAGGCAGCGCCGCCGCAGCCAGCCACGTCGCCGCAACGGCCGCGAGGGCCGCGGGCGCCAATCCCTGCCTCGGGCGCCAAGCCCTTGCACCAGAGGGCTTGGCCGACCATCGTTCCGATCGCTTGTTATATCGCCGAGACATTCTCATCGACCCTGTGCTCCGAACAAAGCTTGCGCTCCCGACAACGTCGGTCGCGAAACGACGCGAGGGCGATCGCCGCCCGCGCGAAAACACGAACCGATCCGGCCGACGCCGCGACCTCGGCAGCGAGCCGCACTGCACGCATTCGGCCGAGGATACTGCCCGTAGAAAGGCGAAGTCAAGTCATTCGGCCCAGTCTGGGACTTGTAGTGCCTGCGCATGCACAAATAGCCCCATTCGCCCGCCCAGCCCGGAACAAACCTTTGCCGTCGGCAACTTGCCGCCGTTCGTCCCTTGGATTAGCCTGATTGGCGTGCGAGAATCCCCGTTGCCCGATGGGCGACCGACCGCCCACGCGCCGCTTTGCGGCCCGGGCGGCAAGAAGCGATCGTCGCCGGCCCGAGAAGTTGAACCTGGGCCGATCGAGACGCCCGGAACACCCTTCTTCGAATGAGATGAATAGAACGACTCTTCTCGCCGCGGCCGCCTTCGCCATCGCCGCCCCAGCGGCATGCGCCGAAAGCGACGCGATCCACGTGGCGAGTTTGGCCGAGTTGGCCCGCGCCGCCGCCCAAAGCGGCCGAACCGTGGTGATGAAGCCGGGCCTCTACCGTCTGATCGACGAACTGCCCCCGGCAACCATGGCC
>JARKPK010000071.1 GCA_029975295.1 Thermoguttaceae bacterium
GGGCGCGTCCGTGCCCGAATACGATCCTTGTTCTTCGTCTTCTGGTATCGACCCCGCGAGGCGACGATCATCACACCTCGGCACAGCGGCCGCCTTCGATTCCCAGACCGCTACCGCCCGCACATTCGGACTGTTCCGGCAAAGCCCGACAAGCCGAACATCCCGACCGATCGAGCCGAGCGGGCCGGGCCAGGGCGCCGGTTTCGATGCCTCGTCGGGCTTTGAGACTGCACGGAGAACTGCGAAAGACTGCGAAACGTTGCGAGATACTGCGGAACATTATGCGACCGTCCGGTTCTTGCGCGGCGGCGCTTGGCGGCAATCAGGGAAGTTCGCAAGAACCGATCCATGCGTTGGCCGTATTCGCGGCACCGCGCACACCACGTCGCCCGCGGTCGTAAGCTAGACTTTTTGGGGGGCTCTCGGTCGGTCGCGGGTTGAGAGGGCAACCGAGAGAGGCCGCAGAGTGTCATGTCGCGGCGATGGGCGATGTCTGCCGCTAGACCGTGATTTCTTTCAGAAGGATGTCGTTGGTCCGATGTGGGTGTTCTTCTTGCTGGCTGTGTTGAACATGGTCTTGGGCTTCGCTGCCGGCGCTGCGCTGGGTCAGCGTTGGCGGCGGATGATGGCCGCCGGCAGCCCGGTTTGGCAAGCGGCGTCGCCTGCGGTTCCCGCCGCGCCGGCGCGCGCGGCCCCCGCTCGATCCATCCCTCAGCCTGCCGCATCGCAACAGCCGGCCCTATCGCCTTCCGCCGCCCTTCCGCCCGAGGCCGCTCCGCTGGTTGAATGCCGCGCCGGGACACAAGACTATCAGAACAAGCTTGATGCAACCGAAGACCGGCTGCGCGATCAGAGCCGGCCTTGGGACGCGGCGGCCATCGAATCGTGCCTCGAATCGTTGCGGGCGGCAACGGAAGAGTTCCTGCTCGAACGGAACAAAAGCCAGGCTCGCGTGGCCGAGTTGGCCGAGTCGTTGAGCCAAAGCGGTTCGGGCATCGGTTCGCAAATCGAAACCGCCGCCCGGCAGCAGGACGAGACCATTCAGCAGGCCTACAACGCCTTCCTGGGGTTCAATGTCGAGGCCGACATCGAACCCCAGCGCGCACAACTGGCGCAGCACGCCGGTCAGTTGATCGAGGGGAACCTACAATTCGACGCGTCGTTGGCCGGACTGGAACTTGAGTTGCTTCGCGCGGCTCACCCCGACGCGAAGCCCGACGACTATGCCCTCGACGAGCAAACCGGCTTGCTCACCCGCGCCGCAATGGAATCGGCGATTGTCGATTTCTGGCGCCGTGATCCGCATCGGATGCGCACCTTGGTTGCGGCGCTGATCGACGTTGATCAAACGGCGGCCGTCAATCAAGCGCACGGCCATCGGCGGACCGATCGGGCGCTACACGCCTTCGGCCGTCTGCTCCGCGGCAAGCATTGCGCCGACCTGGCCGTGGCGCGCTACAACGGGCAAGCCTTCTGCCTGCTGTTTTTCGACGGCGATCTGCGCACCGCGGCCAACACGCTGGAGGAGCTTCGGCAAGGCCTGGAGATGACCCACTTTGAAGATGGGGCCAACGTCGTCCGGCTGACGGTCAGTTGCGGTGCGACGGCCGCCACGCCCGCCGACACGCTGATTTCGCTGCTCGAACGGCTGGAGGCCACCGTTCACGAAGCGAAGCGCTACGGCCGCAACCGAACTTTCCTTCACGAGGGCAAGCACCCAGCGCCGGTCATTCCGCCGAATTTCACGATCAAGGAACGCCACGTCGCCGTCGCCTGACCGGCAAGCGACCCTGCATCCGCTTGTCGAGTTCCGCGAAAGCGACGGCGCCGGCGGCCCGACGAGCGGCAAGAGCGGCACGGCCCAAGCGAAGAAGGAACTAAGGGAATAAGCGAAGAACGGAACGCCAACGT
>JARKPK010000083.1 GCA_029975295.1 Thermoguttaceae bacterium
AAGATCGCCGCGGCCTCGTCGGGAATGACGCCCTCGGCCGTCGGCCCGACGTTCAGCAGATAGTTCGCCCCGCGGGCCAAGTAGCGGTCGATGCTCCGCAACAGATGCCGGTCGGTGTAGTAGTCTTCGTCTTTCCGATAGCCCCAGCTTTCCATGCCCACCGATTGGCAAGCCTCGGTGGGCCGATCGAACGCCATCGCCTCGGCCGCGGCGGTGTCGTAGTCGCGTTCGGGCGTGCCGAAATCGCCTTCGTCGAACCCGCGATTGTTGATCACCGCCTTGGGTTGCAACTGGCGAATCATGGCGTTGATCGACCGATCGACGTGATTCGGCACGTTCATGTCCCACCAAAAGCCGTGGATTTCGCCGTAGTTGGTGCATAGCTCGCGCACCTGGGCTTTGAGGAACTCCAGATACTTGTTCCAATCGGGTTGGTCGTCGGGCTGCGGCGGCAATTCGTGGTGCCGACCTTGGTTGGGATAGTTCGGGTGGTTCCAATCGGCAATCGAGTAATACAAGCACAGGGGCACGCCGCGGCGATGGCAGGCGTCGGCGACCATCCGCACGATGTCGCGGCCGTAGGGGGTGCGCATCGTGTTGAAGTTGGTTTGCTTGGTGTCCCACAGGCAAAAGCCGTCGTGGTGCTTGGTTGTCAGGCAGAGGTACTTCATGCCCGTCCGCTCGAGCAAGTCGAGCCAGGCGTTGGGATCGAACTGGACGGGGTTCCATTGCTCGGCCAGCTTGACGTACTGTTTCCGCGGCACGCGGGCCCGCCACTGATGCTGTTCGTGCCAACCGGGAATCGCGTAAATCCCCCAATGGACGAACATGCCGAACCGTTTCTCGAAGAACCAGTCGCGGCCGTCGCCGAAACGAAACCGCCCGAGTGTCCGCACCACCGAAGCGGCCGCCGAGCCGGCCTGTTCCGCGGCCGACCCGCCCGTCTGCGCGGCCGTGGCGGTCAGGTCGTCGGCTGTGGCCGCCGAGCTGGCCGGGGAAACCATCGAACCGGCGGGGGCATCAGCCCAGCCGGCGCTCGACACCGCGGCCGACAACGAGCTGGCCGAGGCCACCGCCGCCCCAAGATGGCCCATGAACTGTCGTCGTTGCATCGTCATCACTCGTTCCCCAAGTTTTTGATGCGAAAGAGCCGAGCAGGCGCCGAAGCTGCGGTCAATCAATCCGAAGGGCTTCGGGCGATACCAATCGCACCGTTAAGTGGGTCGCGAGGGCACCGCATCGGGAGCAACGCATTGAAGGCCACTCATCGGCCGCAGCGTATCGGTCGCACGCTGCGTGTTTGCCCTTGGCCAAGTTCGCCCTCGGCCGGGGCATCGTCGCTTTCACTGCTTTCGCCTCACTCGACCGCGGCGCCCAAACGTCGCGACGATGCTGCCGCCCGAGGATTCTCTTTTCGCTCTTTGTTCACCAACGTTGTTCATCAATGGGTGATGGACGCCCATCGCGGCGGTCGTAACGCAGACTGCGATGACTAAATGCTCCATGTTTTGGCGACGGCGTCCGGGCATCATCGTACTGGCTGCCGGCGGGGCGGTCAAAGTACGACCCGTAGCGTATCCACAAGTCGGATACGGGCCGTTGAAGCACCCCGCCCAGGGAATTGACACTTCCAGGCATTTGTTCGACAATAGGCTGTTTGCGTTGTGGTTATCGCTTGGCCGCAGCTCTGGCCGCGTTGCCGCCATCACGGCAACATGGCGGCTGACCAGCCAGGGGAACCCCGCGGGGAGGGCTTTTCGCCCGGTCTTCGGCCGCCCGCGACGGACAAGAGAACAGGCAAAATCGTTCCGTTTTTGCGCGTTTTTGGTTAGAATGTGAGGCCGTAGCTCAGTCGGTAGAGCAACGGACTTTTAATCCGTGGGTCTCGGGTTCAAGTCCCGACGGCCTCACTTTCTCCAAAAACCGTGAAGCGAGAACGGCTTATCGGCCGTTGTGCTGAAGGCAAGCGGCGGATTCGCGTCGATTGGGGCCGTTTGGCCTGCTTTTTTTTGGACCTGTTTAGCAATCTTCTCTTGTTTCGAAAACGGCTCAGTCGGCTCGGGCAATAGGGCCGGGGCAGCGCGTTGGTCCTGCCGATTGCGCCGTTGAAACGCTGGTGGGGGACTTCCCGATGCGTCGGCGCCGGCCTGGGTTCACGTTGGTCGAGCTTCTGGTGGTGATTGCGATCATTGCCATTCTGATTGCCCTGCTGCTGCCGGCGGTGCAGCAAGTGCGCGAGGCGGCCCGCCGCTCGCAATGCACCAACAATCTCAAGCAAATCAGCTTGGCGTCGATCAATCACGCCGACACGTTCGGCTTTCTGCCCAGTGGCGGCTGGGGCCACCGTTGGATGGGCGATCCCGATCGCGGGGCCGGCCCTTCGCAGCCGGGCGGCTGGTGCTTCAGCATTTTGCCCTTTGTCGAACAAGACCAGCTTTACAAGATGGCCGCCGGAAAGCCCGACGCACAGAAGCGCACCATTTTACTTCAGGTGGCGGCCTCGCCGTTGCCGTTGTACAACTGCCCCTCGCGGCGCGGGGCGATTGTTCATCCCTACGTGGGGAGCGGGGGGTTCAGGAATCTTGATAACCCGCAGCGGTTCGCGCGCACCGACTACGCGGGCAATGCCGGGTTTGTCGGCGTCGGCGACGAGGCCGGGCCCGACAGCTATGGCGCGGCCGTCGGTTGGCGCGGTCAATTTCAAGACGGCGGCACAAAAGCCAACAACGGCGTGATCTATCAAAAGAGCGCAATTCGGCTGTCGAAGATTAACGATGGAGCCAGCAACACGTATTTAATCGGCGAGCGGTATATCGACCCCGATCACTACTACTCCGGCCAATCGCCTAACGACAACGAAGGGATGTACGTCGGGCACGACAACGACAATCTGAGCTACGCGGCCGAAGTTCCGCGGCAAGATCAGAAGGGGGCCACGCTCAACTGGATTTTCGGCAGTTGCCACGCCCGCGTCTTCCAAATGTCGCTCTGCGACGGTTCCGTGCATCCGATCCCGCACGAAATCGACTTGGCCGTCCACAAGGCGCTGGCCGGGCGCAACGACCGCGTGCACGTCGATATCAAGACCGTCCTCGATTAAGCCGCAGGGCGGCATCGCGTCTCTGCCGTTCCGCGTATTCTTTCCGCCCATTGCGTGTCCGTCGCCCCGGCGCCGCTCAACGGCCTCGGGCGGGCAGAACGTGCCGGCAACGGGCGTGCATCACTGCCGGCGACAACGACTCCTGCGGCATCGCATCTTCCGATTGTAGCGGTTAGGCAGACTCGAAACGCTCGAACCTGCAACCCGTGCCGCCTGTTGCCGCGGGGCAATGTAGATTTCAAGGGTAGGGCGGGCTCTCCGTCCGCGGCGCAGGCAGTGCGGCATTCCGATGGCCGACATCGTGGAACTCAATCAGCTCGAAGCCCTTGCGCCCCATCGCCAGCGGTGGGAGAGTCTGCTGCTGCGCACGCCGGGGGCCACGTTCTTTCAGTCGCTCGATTGGCTCGAAGCCTACTGGCGGCACTTCGGCCAAGGCCGCCGGCTGCGGGTGCTTCTGGTGTCCGATGGCGGCGAGATTCGCGCATTCGTACCATTGGTCGCGCGGCGCAGCGGCACCAAACTCGGCCCGATGCCAATGGTCGTTTGGCCGTTGGACGCCTGGGGAACATTCTTCGGCCCGATCGGGCACGATCCGACGTGGGCTCTGAAGATCGCCATCGACTACCTTCGCGGCGGCCCGCGCGATTGGGAGTTGATCGATCTGGCCCACCTGGGCAGCGCGGATTCGCGGGCGGATCACTGGACCGCATCGCTTCGTGATGTTGCGCCGGGCTGTGTGCTGCGAGAGTATGACCGCTCGGCCGTCATCGACTTTGATGGAAGTTGGGACGAATACCTTCAGAGCAGATCCTCGCACTGGCGGCGCAACTTCCGGGCGGCCGAACGGCGTTTGATGTCGCGGGGCGACGTGCGGTTCGAGCGATTTCGGCCCGCGGCCCCGTGCGAGTCCGATCGATCGCCGTTGTGCATGGCCACGGTCGCCGCAGCCGTGGCCGCACCAGACGGCCCAGCAGCGCTGCCGGCTTGGTTTGAATCCGGCTTATCGGCTTATCCCGCCCCGCAAGCGGCCGACCCTCGCTGGGACTTGTTCGGCGCGTGCCAGCAGGTGGCTGCCGCCAGTTGGCAGGCGTCGGCCGAGCGCGGAACCACGCTGAGCAGCGAGAGCATTCGCGGATTCCTGCGAGACGTTCACCAGTCGGCCGTCGCGCGCGGAGCGGTTGACCTATGCCTGCTCTGGTGCGGCGATCAGCCCGTTGCATTTCAATACAACTACTGCTGGAACGGGTGTTTGTTCGGGCTGCGGCAAGGTTACGATCCGCAGTTCGCCCGCTACAGCGTGGGAATGGCGCTGATGGGCATGGCGATTCGCGACAGCTTCGAACGAGGCGACCGCCTGCTCGACCTGGGCACGGGATCGGGCGAATGCAAATCGCCGCTGGCGACGCGCACCGTGAGCGTCGGCCGCCTGACGTACTTCCGGCGCACCTCCCTCCGCGCGCAGTTGCTCCGCCTGGGCCGTTGGTGCCGTCGGCGGTGGAAGCCGGCCCGAGCCTAACGCCGCAAGCCGTGCTCAACCGGCCCTCGGGCGAGTTTCGCCCCTTGAGCCGCTGCGCGCGCACGGAGACGAACGGCGATCGCCCGCCCCGAGGACCAAGGGCATTCGCGCCGCGCGGAGCGATCGTCGCAGCCAAGGACGTCCGGCCCGACTGCACAACGTCAGCCGATCGTTCTCTGCGAATCAACGGGCCCGTTCCGCGCCGAATCGGCGTCAAGGCCGATCTCAGCGACGGCACGGGCGCGAAGCGACTGTCGATCGCCGTAAACGCAACGCAGCCGGCAATAGGCCTACTATCCGCTGGAACCGACCGCATGTCGGCCGGCCGCAGCGCATCGGCACCGAGAGCGTCAATCGGCGGGCGAATCGGGGCGGGCTATTCGCTCACCGCTGCCGGCAGTGATCAGGACGGCACGGCCGACAGGCGATGAGCCCAACGCGGAGGGTGTGTTGAGGGCGGCGTACGCGTCGGTTGAATCAACTTCCGGTCGGGGCGATGTATCCGCAGGCCGGTGGGGCGCACGGCGCCGCGGCCGGCGCGGCACACGGGTCGCAGCCCGAAATCGGAGCGCCGTAAATGATCGGCGCCTCATTGGACGACGAGCCGCGCCACCAACGATCGCACCAGCGGCAACCCAACATGCCGCCGCACAGCGTCAGCACGACCGTCAAGATCAGCATCTTCTTCATGACTCGAACTCCCATCGATACAGAATCGTTCCATCGCAGGGCTCCTGCCCGAAGGAACTCTACACCACCATCGGCGATGAGCAAACGCAACATCGTTGTTTTTCCGCAACAATTCCGTGCCGGACTTGCCGAGCGAATCGCGCGCGCCGCTTGTGCGCGATATGCCAACCATATCGCCCGCTCACGGCCTTCGGACGCAACGCAATCCCAAGCGAACCGCTCTTCTCCGCGACGCGAACGCCATAAGGGAGCGAAAGCGACCTTCATCAATCTGCGAATCTTTCCTTTCGCGCTGATGTTGAGCTACGCTTGTTCAGCCGCCGGCGAAAGCCGAGTTCGACACGACATCTCTCCCCAGTCGAGTCCCCGTCCATGTTCATTCGATCCCGCCTGCTTGCAATTGCGGTCGTGGCGGCATTGTCGGCGCCGGCCGCGCAGGCAAGCGCGGCTCGGCCCGACGCGCCGCTGGGCGACATCTGGCTGCTCAGCACGCGCCAAGCGGCATGCTGCGGCGAGCATCGCCTCGCCGAACAGCCCGTTCATCTCTGGCAGGTCGAGGGCGGACAATGGAACAGCCAGTCGCTCGACGCGCTGAGAACGATCGGACGCGACGATCCGCGGCGCACGTTCATCTTCATTCACGGCAATCGCGAATCGCTCCAGTCGGCCATCACCCACGCCGAGGCGGTCCGCAGCAAGCTCGAGCGAAGCGGTCGGAAGTACCGCCTGCTGATCTGGGCCTGGCCCTCCGACCGCGTAGGGCGCCGGCAGCGTCCCGACGTCCAACTCAAACACGCCTACACCCCGACCCAAGCCGGATATCTATCCGATCTGTTGCGGCAGCTCGACCATCGCCAAGAGGTGTGCCTCATCGGATATAGCTTTGGGGCGCGAATCGCCGTCGAGTCGGTTGCCCGATGGGCCGCGGCGGCCGGTGCCGCCAGTCCCATCGGCGGCCCAAGCGACGCTCCCGCCGCGCAAACAGCGCCGCTCCCGCCGATCCGGCTGATTCTCGTTGCCGCAGCCCTTGATGCCGGCGATCTCTCGCCGCAGGGCCGTTTCGCGGCAGCCGCCCGCGCGGCCGTCCAAATCACCATTACGCGCAATCGATTCGACACGGCTTTGCGATTCTATCCGCGGATGTACGGGCGTCGCGGGCCGCAGGCGCTCGGCTTCGTCGGTCCGTGCGGCGGCGACGCCAAGCTGCGCGTCGTCGAACTCTCCTGCGCCGTGGGCAAGACGCACGCCTGGCTGTGCTACGCGGCTGCGATCGACCCGGCAATCTACATCGCGCCCGACCCGCAAGAGCGCGCGCCGCAAAAGCCCGATCCGCAAACGGCGGGCCGGGAAAAATCCGAACCGCACAAGCCCGAGCGGGCGGCGAATTAACCCCGGAAAGCGCGGCGCTCGGCGTTGCCGCCGCTAGGGTAAAGAGCGGGCGCGTGTCGCTCGGCTCAACCGCGACCTTGGCAAGAACGGTTCGTCTGGGCGATAATGGTCCGACCATGAACGAACTGGTGTTCTTGAACGATCGTTGGATTCCGGCCGCCGAGGCCGGCGTGCCGTTGATCGACGGCGGCTTCGTGCAAGGGGCGACGGCAGCCGAACAACTGCGGACCTTCTCGGGCCGCATCTTCCACTTCGACGAGCATATCGATCGCCTCGATCGATCGCTCGCTGTGTTAGGGTTGACACTGCCCTTGGCCCGCGACAAACTCCGTGCCGCTGCCGAGCGGCTGGTCGCCCACAACCACGCCTTGCTGGCCGAGGGCGACGATCTGGGGCTGTCGATCTTCGTTACTCCGGGCGATTATCCGGCCTACGCAACCCGCCGGGAAACGCGCCCCCTGTTGGGCATGCACACTTACCCGTTGCCCTTCCGGCTTTGGGCGGCCAAGTATGCCGAAGGCCAGCCTTTGGCCGTTTCGACCGTGCGGCAAGTGCCGCCGGAGTGCTGGCCGCCGCAGGTCAAATGCCGCAGTCGATTGCACTACTACTTGGCCGATCGCGAGGCGGCCGCACGGTTTCCCGGCGCCCGCGCGCTGTTGCTTGATTTGCACGGTTGGGTCAGTGAAGCTTCGACGGCCAATGTCATGGTCTTCCGCCGCAACGAAGGCCTTCTCTCGCCGCCGCTGGAGCGCGTGTTGCCGGGCGTTAGTTTGGCATTCACCTTCGAATTGGCCCGGCGAATCGGCTGGAACGCGCGACACCGCGACCTGACGGTGGACGATGTTGCCACGGCCGACGAGGTGCTGCTCTCAAGCACGCCGTTCTGCCTGTTGCCGGTAACTCAGTTCGAGGGCCGGCCGGTGGGCAGCGGATCGCCCGGCCCCGTCTTCTCGCAACTTCTCGGCGAGTGGAGCCGCTTGGTCGCCCTCGACATCGCCGCTCAGGCCTTGCGGTTTGTCGAACGCTAAGGTCGAAGGGGCTTATCCATCGTGGCGGCCGCGGAGACGATCGAACGGACCATGTCGTTCGTCAAGCGCTGAAGGCAAATGGGCGTCGGCAGCCCGCCGCACCAACGGTCGTTTCGCCCCCCTCTGCCAACCGCCTGTTCGGGTTCCACGGAATGTGCCGGCGGCGCCGGTTCTGCGGGCCCGATGCGGCCTTTCCGCCCGGCTGTCCGCGGTTCGCCGCGGCAACCTCAACACGAACCGGTTTCGCCGCCATCTTCTCGATTTTACGCGCGCAACGGGGCAACTCGGTTCGTCGAAGCTGTTGACCTTTCCGTTTGACGGCCAACGGTTTGCAACCTAGATAGTTGGGGATGCTGTTCTCTCTCGGAATCGTCGCGGTGTCGGGAGCAGCCCGGCCCATCCTCGACGGGGTTGGCCGAACTGAGAGAAATAGCCGCCTGTGCGGCAGAACGCTCCCGAGCAGGCGTGTATCGAAGAGATCATCGGGCGTGCCGGCTCGTCGCCCGATCGTTGAATGTTGGGAAAGGCATGGTTAGCCAATGCTGCGATTCCTGTCGCTGGTGACGAACAAACCTGCTTCCTTGCTCTGCGCGGGCCCGACGAACGGAGCGGACGGCCGCTCCCGAGCCGCCCATGCAAGGGGCGTGCCGGCCGGTTGGACGCGGAGCCGCAATGCGCGCACAGGCATTGCTCCTATTCTCTTGATCGGCGGACTGGTGGGGCTGATGCTTTCGGCCGCCTTCTTGGTCGATTTGGGGCTGTTGGTCGCCCGACGTGCGCAAATCCAGGCCGAGGCCGACGATGCCGCCGTGGCGCTGGCGTTGGGACGTTCGCCTGCTGAACAAAAGAAGCGACTGGCCCGAACCGAGGGTCGTCTTGCCGTCGATTCGATCGATCGCGGTCGCTGGGATTCGGCCCAACGGCAATTCGTTCCCAGCGGTTCGCGCGGCGACGCGGTGCGGATATCGCTCCGCGCGGCCGACAACTCGTGGACCGCGCACACCCTGCTGTTCGGTCGATGGTGGTCGCAGTTCGACTTTTCCGGCAAGGCGGCCGCGGTGGCCCGGGTGGTGCCGCGCGATCTCTGCTTCGTCGTCGATCTTTCGGGCGCAATGAATGATTTGAGTTCGCCGATGCGGGCATCGGCTGAGTTGAGTTCGCACGACCGCTGCACCGCGTTGCTCTACGACGATCTCCATCTGGGGAGCTTTCCGGGCGAGGAAGAACGGCTCGGCACGCTCGTGTTCGACGACAATCGGATCGAACCCGGCCGGTCGGACGATCCGCTGCACACCTTGTCGGCCCCAAATGGACCGCTCAGCCGCCGTGGTATTCCTCCGGCCTATCGGGTGCTGCCTGACGACTCGGCCGACGTGCGTCAGTCGAAGGCCTACGCAGCCCTGATCGACTTGCAACTGAGCCGCGTGCTGAGGCACGCGCAGCCATCGCCCTCGCTCGATCGGTTCGAGTTTTGGCGGTCGTATATCGACTACTTGCGGCACGGCGGCCGACTGAGCGAAATCTACGGCGCCGCGCGGCTCGGCCCTGCCGCTCCGTACCATGCTGTCGCTCCGTCCGGCGTTCAACTGCTCGACAGCTCGCCTGGGCTCCAAACCCCGTGGCCCGTCGGCAATCGCTCTTACGTTCAGTTTCTGCTCGATCTGGGGCGCGATCTGAAGCCCGACGGCATCGACTACTCGCCGCTTTCCGTGCATCATCCGGCCTGTCCGGCCCATTGGGAGCCCGTGGCGGATCGGCTGCTGAGCTTCCTGCCCCGCGAGCAACCGATGCATGCCGTGCGACGGGCGTTGGCGGCTGCGTTGATCGAACTCGATCGCCAGAACACCTGGCGCGCAGGCGGAACGGCACAAGATCGGACGGCGCTGATCGGATTCGACTGCTTGCACAACGGCGGACCGATTGTCTGGCACGGGCTCGGGTCCGACCTCGCTGCGGCCACGGTCGCTGCCGGCCGCTTGCAGGCGGCCGGCGACACGCGCGCACCGCGCCCGCTCGACGCCGCACTTCAAACGGCCGCCGAAATGCTGACCAACGAACCCTCCGCAGCCGCGGCCGCGGCGCGCGAAAAGATCGTCGTGATCATTCTAGCCGGCGAGCCGCAAACGGCGCGGACAAGCGAGAGCTCCGTCGAAGCCTGGGCGGCAGGCAGTCTTTCGCCGGTCTGGCTCGAAGCGCCGATCGACCACCCGCAACGCGCCGCCCTGGCTCAAGTGGAACGAATGCGTCAACGCGGCTGGAAGGTTGCTGTGGCCAGCGTCTTGCCCGCGGCCGATCACTTCGCAAATCTGCTTGCGCGAATGGCTGGCCACGAACAGGCGCTGATCGCCGCAACAGAACCTGCCGGCAAGCCAGGGGCACTATCCCCGCAGGCGTCGGCCGAGGGAAACCGGTCACTTGGGCCGCTAGAGATCGAACGACGACTCACGGCGATGCTCTTGGAAATCGTCGCGCGGCAAGAAGCGTTGATCGTTCAATAGACCGGCGCGCTTGGCGCCCAACCGAGCCGCACGTTCGAGTTTGCCAACGCGTGCCGGCCCGCGCCTCGCCGGACCGACCGAACCCACACCGTCGGTAGGCGAGCGGCGACGTTCGGTTGGCGCATGTCGGTCGGCCGAAGCTCATTGCGTTATGCCGGCGCGTTTTTTCCGCCACGGTCCTCCAGTCGGGCGATCAGGGCTTCAAGCTCTAATCGCAATCGGGGGAGAATCTCGTCGTAGGAAAACGCTCCGACCAGTTCGCCCCCGCGCTTGAGATTGACCCGCGACGGCCCGCACCAAAGCCCCAAGTCGGCCGAATCCGTTTCGCCCGGCCCGTTGACCCGGCAGCCCATCACGGCAATCGTAATCGGATACGACTCTGCAAACCGCGCCAGTCGGCGAACCTCTTCAGCCAGGGCGACAAAGGCTTCGTTTTCCACCCGAGCGCAGCTTGGGCAACTGACAATCGCCAGCCGCCCCAATTCGTCGGGCGGGGGTTCCACTCGGCGCCCGGCCGCGATGTCGTTCAGAATCTTCCGGGCCGCCTCAATCTCTTCGTGCTTGCGGTGCCCGGGCACGGTGAGCGACACCCGAATCGTGTCGCCAATCCCTTGGGGAATCAGTTCCTGCAACGCCCACTGGGTGCGCAAGACGCCCTCGGGCGGCATGCCCGCCTCCGTCACTCCCAAGTGAAGCGGCACATCGGGCCGCGCGGCGGCAAAGCGGCGATTGGCCTCGACAACCAGCCGCCAATCGGAGTCTTTCAACGAAACGCAATACGGAACGAAGCCCAACCGATCAAGCAACTCGCAATGTTCCCAGGCACTGGCCAGCATCGGGCCCAGCCGATCGTCGAGCGCGAATTTCGCCCTCTGCGCCGGGTCGATCGAGCCGCAATTCACCCCAACCCGAATCGCACACCGATGCCGCGAAGCCACTTCGGCCAAATAGCGAACCTTGTCGGCCCAGGCAACGTCCGTCTGATGATGATAGAGATGCCCCGGGTTGTACCGAATCTTGTCCACATGCGGGGCGACGGCCTCGGCCAGCCGATAGTTCTCCTGCAAATCAACTGAAAGGTTGGCGCTGGTTCGGCTCCGCACCTCGGCCAACGCGGCCGCGTCGGCCCGGGTGTCGGCGGCCACGCGAATAATGTCGGCTCCGGCCCGTTGCAGTGCTTCGATTTGCGCCACCGTGGCCGACACATCGGTCGTCTTGGTCGCGCACATGCTCTGCACGGCGATCGGGCTGCCGGCGCCGATCGTGATCGACCCGATCGCTACCGCTCGGGTGGGGTTTCTCGGCCAATCCGCTCGTGCTGCCGTGCTCATCACGTTCATTGTGCCGAAACGGCTTGGCGGTACAAGTCGTTGGGGTTGCAGATTCCGGCTGGAGAATCTGCACCGACTTTGCCGATAAAGTGGACACTAAGGGTTATTCCCTGCGTATCAACTGCTATGCCAGGGCCAGAGGGCCAACGTCGGGATTCGACCGAGCCGCACCGGAATCGGCCGAACAGTCTCCGCGCGAAGCCAACTGCCCGATCGAGGGAAATTGACACCGCTCGACCGTTCAATCAGGAAATGTGGGAAAGATAGGGCTTTTACGGGAGCCTCGTTGCGTGAGTAGGGCCACGGCTGTGTTTCTGCTGATTGTGCTTGCCTCGGGCGGCGGTTGTTCGTTGTTGCCCGAAATCTCGCACCAGCCGACGTACCACAACCCCTTTCCCCAACTCTCGAAGGTGGCCGTAGCCCCGTTCTTCAACCTCAGTGGCGAAGCCACCTTAGACGGTCGGCGTGTCGCCCAAGCCTACTTCCACGAACTGCAAAGCGTGCCCGGTTTCGAAGTGGTGCCGGTTCATGTCGTTGAGACAGCCATGCGCGACTACCGCATCGAGCTTCGCGGGGCGGAAGACGCCCGACGGCTGGCGCAAATCCTCGAAGTCGACGCAATTCTCATCGGGGCAGTCACCGATTACTCGCCCTATTATCCGCCGCGGATGTCGATGCAAGTCGAGTGGTATGCAGCTAATCCGAACTTCCACGCCATACCGCCGGGCTACGGTCTGCCTTGGGGCACGACGGAAGAAGACCAGATACCCGGCCCACTGATCTTCGAGGCGGAGTTTGCGCTGGCGAAGGCCCAAATGAAGACGCAAACCCCTTCGTATGAGCGACTTCCCGTTCAGCTTCCTGCGCCCGAGCCACCCAAAGAAGACCCCAAGGCGCTGCCCAATCGTCCGGCAGGGCCCAATGTTCCGGGCATTGAAGAGCCCAATCACTGGCGCGACACCACGTCTGCCGACGGCGCGGTTCGCCCAGCAGGTCATCAACAGGTCGTTGGCGACGAGGCCATCGAACCGGGCCTGCCGCCCGACTGGCCCGACCCGCGGGGATTTATACCCCCTCCGCCGATGAAGCGTCCGCCCAGGGGCCAGCCGACCAATGAACCGGTCATCAAACACACCAAGGCGTATCACGGACACGATTCCGATTTCACCGAGGCCCTTTCCAGCTACTACTACTTCCGCAACGACGCGCGGTTTGGCGGCTGGCAAAGCTATTTGCAACGCAGCGACGATTTCGTGCGATTTTGCTGTCACATGCACATCGCCGAAACCCTGACGGCCCGAGGCGGCGCCGGCCAAACTAGAGTGGTTTGGCGCTGGCCCACTGTCCGATAAGAACAATGGGTGATGTCGCGTGCCGGGCTGATTCACCCCCCCTCGAACGTCATGGATGAGACCGGCCGAGCCGGCTCGGGCTGCTGTCGCAAGGAGATGCCCTGCCGTGAATCAAGAGATCAACGTGCTCGCACTGATCAAGGGCAACGAGCGCTACGTCTTCCTCTACGACGACGCCAGCCGCGCCGAAACGCTGCGCACGCTGGGCCGATTTGCGTCGAACCCCGAACTCAGCTTCACTTGGTACGACGCCGCCGTGCTGAGCCAGAAAATTCGTCAAGAGTCGCAACGTCACCTGAGGCAGTCGCGATTCGGCATGGCCCTGCCCGCCGACACGGAATCGGACGACGCCGCTTAGGTCGGCCGCCTCAACGGGCCGACTCTCCCGGCCTTGCACCCCGCCCGCAACACAACACGCCCCGTACGCGATCACCCGCCTGCAACGCCCGCCCGCTTCCAACCGTTCTCGCTCGATGGTTGAATCCAAACGGTTCACCATTACCAACCGACACTCAACAGGCGGCAAAACAATCAGCTTTGCAGCGGTCGCGACGGTTCGACCAACCGCCTTGTCGCCGATTTACCGCGCATGCACTCGGCCATTGATCGATTCCTGAACTACTTGCGCGTCGAGCGCAACGCGTCCGAGCTCACCATCAAGAGCTATCGCGAAGACTTGTTGGCGCTGGCCGGCTGGCTGAACGAATCGCTTGGCCAGTCGCCCGAGCCCGGCGCGGTGACCCCCGTCGAGCTGCGCGCCTATGTGGCCGCTCTCCACGAAGCCGGCTACGCGAAAAGCAGCATCGCCCGACGTTTGGCGTCGCTGCGCAGCTTCTACCGTTTCGGCCAGCGCGAAGGATGGACCACGGACAATCCGGCCAAGCCGCTCCGCACGCCGCGCAAGTCGCGCAATTTGCCCCACGTCCTTTCGGTCGAAGAGATCGGCCGCCTGCTCGACGCGCCCAAGGCCAACGAGCCGCTGGGCCTCCGTGATCGGGCCATCCTCGAAACGATGTACTCCGCCGGGCTGCGCATCGCCGAAACAGTCGGCCTGTGTGACGGCGACCTCGACTTCGACGCCGGAATCGTTCGCGTCCGCGGCAAAGGCAAACGCGAACGCCTCGCTCCGTTGGGTTCCTACGCCGTTGCGGCCTTGCAGCGATGGCTCGCCGTTCGCCGGCTGAGCGCTCGAATCGCCCCCGGCCCCGAGGCGCCGGTGTTCGTCAATCGATTTGGCAAGCGGCTCACCACGCGCAGCGTTGCGCGCATGCTCGAGAAACACCTGAAGGTGGCCGGCCTCGATCGTCGCACCACGCCGCACTCGTTGCGGCATAGCTTCGCCACGCATCTGCTCGACCGCGGAGCCGACATCCGCAGCGTGCAGGAACTGCTCGGACACAAAAGCCTAGTCACCACGCAAATCTACACCCACGTGAGCACCTCTACGTTGCGCGCAATCTACCAGCGTGCGCACCCGCGGGCCGAGGGAAAGCGGAATCGCCCGGAAGACAACTAGAACCAAAGCGGGCGGCAGCACGCAACGCGCCGTCAGGAACAGCGCCGCGCCGAGGACGAGCTTCTTGTCATCCAAGAGCGGACGGAAAAAACCGCCCGGTGCAAAGCCTAAACCAGCCCCTTGCGCACCGCCCAAACGGCCGCTTGCGTGCGATCGGTCACGGCGATCTTCCGCAGAATGTTCTGAACGTGCTCTTTCACCGTCTCGACGCTAATGCCCAGCGAACGCCCGATCTCTTTGTTGCTCAATCCCAGAGCAACGTGCTTGAGCACCTGAGTTTCGCGCTGGGTCAAGGGCACCTCGTCGTCTTCGATCGCCTGCTTCACCTTCATGGCGTTGGCCACGCGCTTCAACTCGCCGGAGTGATACGGGCTTTCGCCCGCGGCCGCCGCCTTGATCACGCCCAGCAGATCGTCGCGACTGGAACCCTTGAGCACGTAGTCGGTGGCGCCCGAGGCAACTGCGCGGGCGATGTACGTGGGGTTGTCGTACGTTGAGAGTATCACCACTTTGGCCGAGGGAACCTTGGCGCGAATCTTGTCGAGCGCTTGCAGGCCGTCGCCGTCGGGCATGCGGATATCTAGCAGGATCACATCGGGCTTGAGTTTGATTGCTTGCTTGAGGGCCTCTTTGCCGCTGGCCGCTTCGCCGACGACCTCGATGCCGGTTTCAGAAAGCAGGGCGGTCAGGCCGGAACGAATCACCTCATGATCGTCGCAAATCAACACTCGAATTCCCATGACAACGCACTCCGCCGCGGCCGGCCGCGAACAAGAAGAACCCAGTTACCGGAGAAGCCGTCCCCGCGAGCAGCCTCGCAATCCCCGTCTCACAGCGACGACCGAAACGGCGCGCTCAACCGCCCGTAAACGACCGAACTGATTTCACGAATCGCCCGAAGATTTTTCTGTTAGGCGATCATGCGCAAATCGCCCGTGGCGGCCTCGTCCCCCCCGTTGCCCGGCACTGCCGACCAACACACTCCCCCCTTTGATCCGCCGCGCCTCGAAGCGCACGACTTCTCCAAATTGTGCCGCGCCACGGGCGGAATCACCAGCGGCCCCCCCCAAACGCCCTAGCGTCGGCCGCATGCACGCGCAACTTTCTTTATGAATTAAGATAACCCCCCAAGCATGGAGAGTCAACGAAGAGGGGCCTCGTGAAGAATAGGCCGACAAGTCGGGACGCTCGAAGCTCATGTTGTTAACCACATCCCAACAGAGGCATAGCCTTGGCTATCGTTGGCCCCCACTGCCGTCGTTAGCCGCGGAAGTTCCGGTGCAACGCGCGCAATCGATCGAAGCTGCCCGAGGCCAAAGCGCGATCAGCCGGCACGATTTCCGCAGGTTGCCGCGGGGCGACTTGTAACGTAGATATTTCACGACGCCCTTTGATGTTCCGCGAGCAACACTGATGAAAACCCAAACCACTCTGTTGTTGGTTGACGACGACCGCCATGTTCTGGCCTCGATGGCCGATTGGCTTCGTGAGCAAGGCTATGCGACCGACACGGCATCGAACCTGGCCGACGGCAAGGCGGCCGTTGACCGCAAGAACTACGATGTCGCATTGGTCGATATTCGGCTGGGCGAACACGACGGGTTCGAGTTGCTCGCTCATTGCCGTAGAGTTCGTCCCACGACCAGCGTGATCATGATCACCGGCTACGGCACGGTCGAATCGGCCGTCGAGGCGATTCGCCTCGGCGCGTTCGATTTCCTCACCAAGCCGTTGATCGACGAAGAGTTGAAGATGGCCATCGAGCGCGCGCAAAGCCAGCGGCGCGTCATCGAGGAGAACCGCACTCTGAAGCAGCAGCTCGATCTCCGCTACGGCATGGAGAACGTGATCGGGCGCGACCACCGCATGCTGCGCATTTACGATATGATCGACAGCGTGGCCGACACCCGCGCCACGGTGCTCATCACCGGTGAAAGCGGCACGGGCAAGTCGATGATCGCCCGAGCCATCCATCGGCGCAGCGGCCGCCGCGACAAAGCCTTCGTGGAAGTGGCCTGCGGCGCGTTGCCCGAAACGCTGTTGGAAAGCGAACTGTTCGGCCATGTGGCCGGCGCGTTCACCGGAGCGGTCGGCGAAAAGATGGGCAAATTCCTTCAGGCCGACGGCGGCACGATCTTCCTCGACGAGATCGGCACGGCCAGTCCCGGCTTTCAAGTCAAGTTGCTGCGGGTGCTGCAAGACCTGGAATTCGAGCCGGTGGGCGGCACCAAAACCTATCGCATCGACACGCGCGTAATCTTGGCCACCAACGAAGACCTGGCGCAGAAGACCGCCGAAGGCCGATTTCGCCAAGACCTGTACTTCCGCATCAACGTGATCAACATCGAACTGCCGCCGCTGCGCGAACGGATTTCGGACATCCCGCTGTTGGCCGAGCATTTCCTGCAACGCGTGACCGGCGAGACGGGCCGCAAGATCGAAGGCTTTTCGCCCGATGCCCTGACCGCCTTGCAACGCTACCGCTGGCCCGGCAACGTCCGTGAGCTGCAAAACGTGATCGAGCGCGCCGTGCTGCTCGGGCGCGGCCCGAGAATCGTGCCCGAGGATTTCCCGCCCAATGTCTTGACGGCGGCCCCGGTTGCTCTTGATACTACGGCCGGTTGCCTGAAAGACGCCCTTTCGGCGCCGGAACGGCAGATCATCCTGGAAGTGCTCGAAGCTCACCATTGGAATCGCCAAGCCACGGCCGCCGCGTTGGGCATCAATCGCACAACGCTTTACAAGAAGATGAAGCGGCTGGGCCTGGAAGAACCTCGCGGCGCCGCCGCTCGTTGCTAAGGCCGCACGGCTGGGCGCTCGTTAGCCCCGAAGCGATCGCCGCCGCCAGCGCGACAAGCGGCCGGGGCGCCAGCGGCGCGGGTCCGCGATTCTGTTCCGAGCGTTGAGCCCTTCCCGGTGCGTGGGCCATTTCGCGCGCAATCCGATCGGACGATCTTCGGGGCGCCGCGAAAGACAGAACTCGATTCGGTCATCGGCATGCAAACCGCCCGAATGGCTCCGCCTGCAAACGGCCTCCTTTCTTGCGCAGCCCCGTTCCGCGATGCAACGGCGTTGGACGGACCTTTTTAGAACGACCGGCCTTGCGCCGGTCGCCCCCGTTGCATCGCGTGCCTGAAAGCATCGCCGCAACAGAGTTTTTCTCATCGATCGGAGGATCAGTGATGATGCGTTTCCGATGGTTGTTCGCGGGCGGGCCGGCCGTGCTCGGGTATTTGCTCTGGTCGGCAGGTCCGGGGATCGGGCCATGGGCCGCGGCGGCTGATGAGCCGTCGGCTTCGCCGGCAGGCGCATCATCGAGTTCGCCGGGCGCGCTCGTCTTGCATTTGCGAGCGCGAACGCCGGCCGATGCGGCCGCGGCTCACGGATCGGAAGACTCATCGGCCGAGCCGAATCGGCCCGCCGCCAACGGCGCGGAATCGTCCCCGGGCGCAATCTCCCTCGACGAGGCCGCCGCGCGATTGGTTTCGCCCGCGGCCAAAGTGGTCTTCGAGACCGTCGAGTGGCGCCCGAACGAAACGGCCGTCATCGTCTGCGACATGTGGGACGACCATTGGTGCAGCTCGGCGGCTGCGCGCGTGGCGGAGATGGCCCCGCACATGAATCGCTTTCTGACTCAGTTGCGCAACCGCGGCGTTTTGGTCGTCCATGCGCCCAGCGGCACGATGGACCACTACAAAGATTGGCCGCAGCGACGAAGGACTTTGGACGCGCCAGCCGCCAAGCTCGACCCGCCCGCCCGCGGTTGGTGCAAACTCGATCCGCAGCGCGAGGCCCCGCTGCCGATCGACGATCGGGCCGGCGGCTGCGACACTCCGGGCTTGGAACAGCGACGGGCATGGCAGAAGCAGATCGAATCGCTGGAGATTGCTCCCGACGACGCGATCGGAGATGGAGCGGACATTCTCAACTTGCTCGAACACCGCGGCATTCGCAACGTGATGATCGTCGGCGTGCATACCAACATGTGCGTTTTAGGCCGCCCGTTCGGCATTCGGCAACTGGTCTATCAAGGCAAACGCGTGGCGCTGGTGCGCGACCTGACCGACGCCATGTACGACCCGGCCGCGGAGCCGAAGATCAGCCACTTCGGCGGCACGGCGCGGGTGATTGCACATATCGAACGCTACTGGTGCCCGACGATCGAAAGCAACGACATCCTCGGCGGCGCGCCGTTCCGCTTTCGCGGCGACCGCCGGCCGCGCGTCGTCTTTCTGATCAACGAAGACGAGTATCGAGCCGAAGAAACGGTGGCCCGCTGGGCGGCGGAGCTCGAGTTCCGCCGCGACTTCTGCACAACGGTGATTCAGGGGCGCGGCGCGTTTCGCCTCGACGGGATCGAAGCGTTGCAGCACGCCGACGCAACCGTCCTTTATGTCCGTCGCCGACCGATTCCGGCCGAGCAGCTCAACGTGCTTCGCCGTTACCTGGCCGACGGCCGACCTCTGCTGGCGCTGCGCACCAGTTCGCATGCCTTCGCGGTTCGGGCCAACGTGCAACCGCCCGAGGGCGTGGAGAACTGGCCCGATTTCGACCGCGAAGTGCTTGGCTGCGAGTATCGCAATCACGCAGGCAACGCGTTGGGTTCCGACATCTTTCCGGCTGGCGCCATCGACGAACCGCTGCTGCACGGCGTTGAGCCGTTGCGTTGGCACAGCCGCGGCTCGCTCTACCTCAGCAAACTGCTCGATCCCAAGGCCCGCGTTCTGCTCGAAGGCAAGGCCGGCGAATGGACCGAGCCGGTTGCCTGGACGCGGACCTATGGCCAAGCGAGGGTCTTTTACACTTCGTTGGGCCATCCCGACGATTTCGACCAGCCGCAGTTTCGGCAATTGCTCGACAACGCCCTGTGCTGGTTGTTGCAACACGGCCGTTTCGCACCGAGTCCCGCTCCGGCCGCGTCGCCCGGCGGTTGAGCGCCGAGCGAACCCGAAGATTGATTCCATCGGCCGAAACCGCGATTGCGATTCCGCGGTTCCGCTCCGGGTTCGTCTGCTGCAAGCGTTCACCGCCGCGCATGAAAAGAGCCGATGACCGTTGCGAGGTCACCGGCTCTCTGTTTGTGATTGATCGGTTGGGACTCGCCCGCCGGCGCGAATAGCTGCAAGGCGGCTTGCGGGCGGCCAAGCAGTTCTTTCGGCAGACGGTCCGTTGGCGGACGCTCAGTTGGCGAATGGGTCGTCCGGATCAGCCGGCTTGCTCGATTGCGGCGGCTTTGGGGCGTCGGCCGGAGCGGGCATCGCCGCCGGTGGAGCGGCCGGCTTTTCGTCGGCTCCGAACGGATCGGCCGCGTCGCCACCCGGGGCAGCGCCCGGGGCAGCGCCCGGCGCCATGGCCGGCTCGCCCGGCATCGACCCGGCCTCGGGCTGCGGCAACGGCCCAAACGGCGTCGGCTGCGGCGCCGCGCCCGTGGCGTCTTGATCTCCGCCAATCGCCTTGGAGGCCGCCCGTTGGAACGCACGAAGGATGCCGCCCTTCGGCTTGGCTCCCGACGATGTCGTTGTTCCAGCGCCCGCCGCCGGGGTGCCGAACGGATCGTTCTCCGTCGGTTTCTCAGCCGGCTTCTCCGCGGGCATTTCACCCGCTTGTGCAGGGGTGGTTGCCGGGGCACCGAACGGATCATTCTCGGCCGGTTTCTCCGCAGGCTTCTCCGCGGGCATTTCACCCGGTTGTGCAGGGGTGGTTGCCGGGGTGCCGAACGGATCGTTCTCCGCCGGCTTCGGCGTCACTGCCGGCTCTGACGGCTGGGCAGCCGGCATGCCAAACGGGTCGTTCTCGGCCGGTTTCTCGGCCGGCTTCGGGGTCACCGCCGGTTCTTGCGGTGGCGACGCCGGCTCGCTTGCGCCCGCCGCTGGCGCGCCAAACGGATCGTTCGTCGACGTGTCGATCGGCTTGACCGGCTTGATCTCGTCGGGCTTGACGGTTTCGGGCGGGCCGGCCAGCACATGCCGCTCGGCTTCTCGCCGCTGCTCGTAGCGCGCTTGCATCACCCGTTGCGCTTCCTCCATGGCGGCAACCCGCGCATCGACTCGATGACGTTCCAACGCGACGCGATCGTTGCCCTGAACCCGCTCCAACGCCTTCGACACGTTGTAGAACTTGTTCAAGTCTTTCGCTTCGCGATCGGCCCCGGCCGAGAAGTCGGCCGCTGCGTCTTCAGGCCGCCCGAGGCGTTGCAGCGCCAGTCCGCGGAAATAGTACACCCGCGGATCGTTCGTGCCGCGATCAATCGCGCTGGAAAGCAGTTCGTGCGCCTTGACGAAGTCTTGGGCGAAATACGCATGAACGCCCTGGCCGTACAACTGAGCGAGCACCGCCTCTTGCGCGGCCGCAAACGTGCAGGCCGCAGCGGTGAGCAGTCCCGCCATCACCAAAGAATAGCGCATCATCTCGGATGGACTCCTATACGCGGATGACGTGTGCCGTAATCATTCACACGGATCGAAATCTTGCCCTTCGCGGTTCCGGGGATACGGCACAAACCCGAAGCCCATTGGGCGACATCAGCCGCCCCGAAGCCAATCCCCGAGTGCGACACCCAATGCCATTCCGCCCCCGCCTCGCAGCAATCCGGGCGGAAGATAGGCCCGTTTCCGCCACCGGGCGAAACACGCTGCCGATCGCCGTCGGAGAATTAAGAAACAGCCCTCAGCCTATGAATCGATCTTACCCGGCTCAACACCGGCTTTCAAGCAAAAGTCTTGCGCCGCGCGGGCCGACGCC
Organism: Thermoguttaceae bacterium; assembly: GCA_029975295.1. GTDB lineage: Bacteria > Planctomycetota > Planctomycetia > Pirellulales > Thermoguttaceae > JARKPK01. The sequence continues at coordinate 21,162 of JARKPK010000083.1, forward strand.
GTTTCTCCATCGGCCGACACCCCGCGGTCTGCGGCCAACCGACGCAGCAATCCCTTCCGGCGGGGGGCCGTCGTCACGAGCCGGGCTCGGCAACGCCAAGCCGCTTGCTGGGGCCAAAACGCCTTCAGAATCCCTTGCCCGGCCCGCGGCATCGTTCCCGACGCATTCCCCGCATTGCGACGGGCTTGCAAACCCGCCTCTTCGCGTTATGCTGACGCCCATGAAACAAACGGCCGTCTTCCTCCGCGAGTTTGTACGCAACTTCCACACCACCGGGGCGATTCTGCCCAGCGGGCGGTTCCTTGCTCGGGCGCTGGCGCAGAACGTGGCGCCCCAGCCCGACGGCCGTCGGATCTGCGAGGTCGGGCCCGGCACCGGGTCGGTTACCGAGCAGATCATCAAACGCCTTGGGCCGAACGACCGGCTCGATCTGGTCGAGCTGAACGACGCCTTTGTCGAGCGGTTGCGCCGCCGATTGGCCGACGATCCTCTTTTCCGGCCCGCGGCCGAACGGATCCGCATATTCCACTGCCCCGTGCAGGAAATGCTCGATCGGGCCGATGATCGCTACGACCTGATGATCTCGGGCCTGCCGCTGAACAACTTCTCGGCCGAGCTGGTAGCCGAAATCCTCGACGTGTTGCTGAAGCTGCTTCGGCCCGGGGGAGTGCTCTCGTTCTTCGAGTACATCGCCATCCGGCGGATGCGCGGCCTGGTGAGCGGCCCGAGCGAACGCCGCCGACTGCGCGGAATCGACGCGGCCCTGAAACGGCTCTTCGCCAATCGTCGCGTAAAACACGATCGCATTTGGCTCAACGTGCCGCCCGCCTGGGTGCATCACGTGTGGCTGTAGCGGCCGCTCTGCGCATCGCGCGAAACGCGCAAGCCGCAGGCGCCGCGTCGCCGCGGGCCGTTCGGCCCGGTTCACTTTGCGGCCATGATCCGCAGGGCAATGTCGTTGTCAAACGGCGGCGGGGCCAACTCGATCGTCCCGCCGGCGTGAGTGAGCCGCTGGTCGCGATTCACAGCGCCGTTGAGCACGTCGATCCACTGCACTTGGTAGTCGCCCGCGGGCAGATCGAAGACCAGCACGGCCTCGATCCCATTGCGGAGATGGTCTTCGATCCGTTTGGGTTTGTTCGGCAACGGGTTCTGCACGTAAACGGCATATTGCGCGCCCGGCTGCGAAAGCACACGGGCCTCGACGCCGCCAGAGGCTTTTTTGAGCGACTTCGCATCGGGCGCCATCTTGACGAAATCGAAACCTTCGAGAAATCGCTTCAACACGCCCAACTGGCGGCGCAGTTCCGGGCTGCCGCCCCCGGGCGACTTGTAGTCGCGGAATGTTCCGTCGGGATGCTTCGTGGTGAACGAGTAGTCGAGGTTGTTGTAAAGCGCGCCGCCGGCCAGCAAAAAGTTCCAACCTTCGCTGCGGTAAAGGAAATCGTGGCGGCCGCGAAAGCCCGTCTCGTTCTCGCCGATCACCTTGTTCAAGTGGGAGTTCATCGCCACGGTGTCGGGCGGAACGCAGTAGTGGAAGTTGAAGATCGACACGGCCGGATGCGGATTCTCGACCTTCTTCTTGCCGTTGGCGATGTTCAGCGAAATCAAGTGCCGGTGGGGAAGGCCCTTCTCCGTCTCGACGATCACATCGACGATCCGATGCTGCCAAGCGTCGGTCACGCCGCCGAAGTACGGCTCGTTGCACACCTCGTAGTAGAGATTGTCGTAGCGATTCAACTCCGCGACGATCTTCCGCGTAAGCGCCTCTTGAACGGCCGTGAGCTGCGGATGCTTCAGCGCATAGACTTCGGTTCGCGGGCAGTCGCCGATTCCGTTGATGTTGTTGCGGATGTTCATCGGCGAAATCTCCCACAAGTCGTCTTCATAGAGCGGGCAGAACAGGTTCATCTCGACGACGATGCCGTGCCGCGAAGCGGCGGCCATGAACTGGTGCAGGCGACGGAAATAGGCCTCGTCGAATCGGCTCAAGTCGAACTTGTTTCCGCCGTCGGCGCCGCCCGGCTGATCGCTCCGCGGCCAAGGGCAGGCGAACCGGTCGGGGCGGGGGGCCAGCGGGTTGTCGGTGATGCCGAACGACTTCGGGCTTTCGCGATAGACGCCGGAGAAGGTCCGCGTGTGGTTCAGCCCGTCGGCGGCCAAAGTGGCGAAGTAGCGCTCATAGTCGAAATCAAGATTCAACAGCGTCCCATAATGTTCGCCGGAAGTAACCAAGATCGTGGGCTTGCCGCGCCAGAGGAAGTAGCAGCCGTTCTCGGGATGCAGGGAGATCGGCCCATGTGTTTCGGCAGCGACGGCCCCCGCGGCCGAGCAAGCCAACACACTGCCCGCCAGGCAGGCCCAAATGATCGTCGAAACGACCGAACGCCACGGCCAGCGCCCCACCGCAAACGCAGGACGATCAAGCCGCTTGGAAAAGTTCGTGGTTTTACCGAGCAAAGACCCGGATTTCATGGCTGTGTTCCCCCGTCGAGTTGATCCCTTTTGAACAGACCGTTCCGAACCCGCCGACCGCTTGGACGCACTGTTGTTGAACGTGCTGATGAAAACCCGTGCCTTGCCGGGAAGCCCGATTTACCGTGCGCAATTAATCGCGCGACGGTGAGCAATCAAGCCCTCCACAGCGGCGATTTCCCCTCAACAGATTAGCAAGGATGCTACCGGCTTGCCACAGAATCGCCCGGCATACGCCCGGCAGCCGAGCCGAACGCTGCGGCGAAGACGGGCCGCGGCCGACGGCCGGGCACCCGGCCGAATCAGCCCGAGGCTGTTGCATTCCCGCAGCCCGGAACGTGTCTCAATCTGTGCAAAAACTCGATGTCTGTCGTTCGGGCAACCCCTTGGCCCGGTCGGTCCGCCATTGGGACCGTTCCCAATGCTTGGGCCAGCGGACGGATCGGTTTCGGTATCCGGCATAACGACAGAGGGAACGTCCGAGAGCTGTGTGCCTTTCTGGGCCCGTTCTTGGTGCTTGGGCCGCGAGATCACGCATGGGCGAACAGCGAGAAAAAGGGTGCCGAATGCAAGGTCCGCGGGCCGAACGCCGCAAAATCGTGCAGTACAGCCCCTTGCCATTCCTCCCAGTTTATCGAATTGTCTCATTTTCCGTTTGCGCGGCCTGTGGGTTAGCTGGTACGTCCGGCAATTTCGTCAAAGTTTGCCTTTGTTCCTCAACTCTCATTGGCGGCTTGACCGATACTACCGACACAAACGATACGCACGCACTTCTCATGCAGAGAGGACGATGCGCCCTTCCGGTATCGTGCGCTAGATCAAAGGTGTACAGTGCCATGATGTTCAACCGCACAAAACGACTGCTGGCCGCTGGAGTGCTGGTTTTGCTTGTCGGCAGCGCGGCAACGGCCGAAGACCAAGACCTCGCCGGTCTGCAACTATTCGGTCCGGCCGAAGTTAGCTCGTACGGGCGAGGTCCGATGCCCAACGAGGGCTACTTCGGCTCGATCGATGGCCTGTACTGGGGCATTTCGCAGCCGGAGACGGCCACGATCGGCCAGCCGTCGGTCATCACCCGAGAGGTTTGGTACGACGCGGTGATCTCGCGCGAGCAACGGAGCACGCTCGACACCAGCTCGATCGGCACCGTGTTCAGCGGCGGCACCCGGGTGGAGTTCGGCCGAATCGTCGATCACCACGGCTGGATGCTCAGCACGCACCGGTTGGAAACGGCCTCCGTGGGCCGAACCTTCACCGACGTGGACACGGTGTTCATCGACAACGTGCCGATCATCGGCATCGTCGATTACATTACCTTGCCCGACGATACGCAGGTACCGGTCATTCGCAGCCTCCCGATCACCTTCAATCAGTTGACCATCGAGAACAAGGTGCAAACCTGGGGCGTCGAGCTCATGCGGCTCTACCGTTCGCGGCAGTTGCACAACGGCGGTTTCATCGAGTTCATGTACGGGGCGCGCTACTTCGAGTTGAACGAAGACTTCACGGTATCGACCCAAGGCGGTTTCAGCAGCACCGGCGACAGCGGCGCGGGCGGCAGCTACTGGTTCACTCGGGCCGAAAACCACATCGTCGGCCCGCAGATCGGCCTGCGGTATTTCCGCAAGTTCGATCGCTGGATGTTGAACCTGGAAGGGCGGTTCCTCGGCGGCGTGAACATCCAAAACGCGCGACAGGAAACGCAGTTGGCGGTCGGGCTAGCCGACACCTTCGGCGGCCTCGGCCTGCCCTATAGCTGGACGGGCTCCTCGTCGAGCTCGCGGCGCAGCTTCACCGAGTTCACCCCGTTGGTCGAATTCCGCGCCGAACTGCGATACCAAGTAACCCGCAGCGTGTCGATCCGCGGCGGCTGGACCGGCATGTGGATGGACAACACCATTCGCGGCGCCAACATGGTGGACTACACGCTGCCGAGCATGGGGATTCTCACCGCGGGCAATCGGCAAGACACCTTCATCCACGGCGTGACGGTCGGCGTCGATATCAACCGATGACCAGAAGACGGCTTGCCGAGCGATCATCGCCGCGCGAGCCGCAGATCACAAGCAACCACGCATCGGCCCGCACTCGCCCGCCCGGCGACCGGGCCGATGGTCGTTTCTTGCGGCCGCCGCCAACGGTCGAACGGCTTGCGGCCCCGCGCCATTCAAAAGCGTGAAGGCGCGGTTGCACTCAAGAGAGATCGGCGCGCGTGCTTGCGTAGAAAACACTCGAAGCGCCCTTGCCCGACCGTGATCGGGAAGCAGAGAAGATCGTCAACCGCTAAGAGCGCCGACCGGCCTACTTCTTGGCCGTTTGGCGAGCGGGCTTTTTCGGAACGCCCGCCTGGCGCTTTTTCAGTTCATCCAACTCGGCGCCCAAGCGATGACGCAAGGGGCTTTCCGGCCGAATCTGATCGAGCAGGGCCTCTGCCTTTTGGAATGTCTCCGGGCTAAGGTCCACCCCGCCGCGATGAAACAGGTTTCTCCAATGCCGCGCAATTTCCTGTTCGGTAAGCAAGACAACCACCTCTTGGGACAACGGAACGTTGACCACTCCATCTTATGCGAATTCCACGTTGAACGAGCGATCTGCCGCTTGCTCGCCTTGCGGATAGACACGCCGGCGTTCGCAACAGAACGCACCGGTTCAACGCACGGTCGGTATTCCTATTATGCTTGTCGATCGCCCGCAAGCAATGGCCGAATTCTATCTCCGATCGGCAATCGCCGTTCGGTCGGCTTCGGCCATCGGCTGTTCGATTCGTTCACCCTCGGCCCGTTTCGGGGGCCGCTGATCCGTCCTTCCGTATTGTTTTAGCGGGATTGCTCCCCGTGGGCAACGCGAATTTCTTCCGATTCCAACGCGCGCAGCTCTTCGGCCGTGCAATCCACCGTGTAGCGGATTTGCTCGGGCGTATGTTGCGAGGTGATGAAGAACCGCAGCCTGGCGGCGCGCTCTTCGACGGCCGGGTGCAAAATCGGCTGGACATTGATCCCGCGTTCGGCCAACGCATGCGAAAGCCGCAGGGCCCGCACCGAGTTGCCCGTGATCACCGGCACCACCGGGGTTTGATCGCTCATTCCGGTGTTTAGTCCGTGCGACCGCGCCCTTTCCAAGAACAGCCGCGAGTTCTCGCGCAGCCGCGCCACGCGCTGCGGCTCGCTTTGAAGCAGCCGGAGCGATTCCAACGCCGCCGCGGCCGCAGGCGGAGGAATGGCCGCGGAAAACACGAAGCCGGGCGCGGTGTACTTGAGGTACTCGACCAGGGCCTTGCTGCCGGCGATGTAGCCGCCGCAACTGCCGAACGACTTGCTCAGGGTGCCCATCCAGATGTCCACGTCGGCCGGATCGACGCCGAAATGTTCGCCGATGCCGCGCCCGCGCTCGCCCATCACGCCCATCGAATGGGCTTCGTCAACCATCAAGAAGGCGCGATGCCGCTTCTTCAGTTCGATGAAGCGGGGCAGTTCGGGAAAATCGCCGTCCATGCTGTACACGCCTTCGATCACCACGAGTACGCGGCGGTACTCGTGGCGGAAACGGGCGAGCAATTCGTCGGCAGCTTGCCAATCGTTGTGGGCGAACGGTCGCCGCCGCGCGCCCGAGAGAATACAACCCTGAATGATGCTGTTGTGCGCCAGCGCGTCGTGAAGGATCAGGTCGCCCGGCCCGAACAGGTGCCCAATCGTCGTCTCGTTCGTGGCGTGCCCGCCGACGAGCACCACGGCATCGTCCGCGCCCACCCAATCGGCCAACGCCCGTTCCAGTTCGGCATGCAGCACCTTCTGCCCCGAGACCAACCGGCTGGCCGAGGCGCTGGTGCCGTAGCGGTCAATCGCTTCTTTGGCAGCGCGGGCCACCCGAGGATCGCCCGACATGCCCAAGTAGTTGTACGTGGCGAAGCTGAGCAGCTCTCGACCGCCGATCCGCGTGCGGTCGTTGCAAACGCCTTCGTGACACGTGAAATAAGGGTTTCCCAAACCGGCATCGAGCAGATCCAGGTTTTGCCGCAAACGAAGGTACTCGGGCATCCGGTCGAAGCGGTAATTCTCTTCGGGAATAGTCGCATCCGCCGGGCGCGACGGAGTGGGCCGGGCCTGGCCGCCCATATACTTTTCCACGGCCCGGACCAGATCGGCCGCCGTTTCCAACTCGGTATAAATCTCTTGTGGAAACCGGCCGCCGAAGCGTTCCTCGATCGAGGCTAAAATCTCCATCCGCTCGAGCGAGTCCAACCCGGTTTCCACAATCGGGGTGTCAAGCGTCAGCCCGGCCGCCCGGTCGCGGGCAACGCGGCGAATCTCTTCGAGCACCACGGCCAGCGTGTTTCCCGGCGCCGCGCCGCGACCGTTGCTTTGGGCCGGCGCTGCGGCTGCCCTGCCGGCCGGCTCGATTCCGCCCGCCGCTTGCCATGGGGTTTCCTCAAGGCGGGTGGAACCGGCAACCGACGTTCGGCCCGCTCCTTCTGGCGTTGCGGGCTTGGGCGAAACAGCGGCCGGCGCGGCTGATGGTTCCTCGCCGGCCGGCGGGAGTTCGGCTCCGCCATCGCGCGCGTTCCACTGCCCGACGATCTCCAGCGAACCGTCCAGAAAGCCCTGCCGGCAGGCATGGCGCTGAATTTTGTTGCTGCTCGTCTTGGGAACGCTGCCGGCCTTGAGCAAGGCGATCGCGTACGGGTGCAAATCGTGTTCGCGCGCCACGGCGCGGCGAATGGCCGCGAATATCTCTTGGAAATCGGCAAACCGATGGCGTTCGAGCTCCTGCACAATCACCAATTCTTGCTTGCCGTCAACATCGATGGCAAAGGCCGCCCCGCAATCGCGGCGCAAGCGAGAATGGCTCCGCTGGACGGTTTCCTCGATGTCTTGCGGGTAGCAGTTCACCCCGCGAACGATCAACAAATCTTTGATTCGCCCGGTGACGAACAATTCGCCGTCGCGCAGGAACCCGAGGTCGCCGGTCCGCAGGAACGGTCCCTCGCCCGTATCGCGCAGATAGGCGCGGAAGGTGCGTTCGGTGGCCTCGGGCTGGTTCAGATAGCCGAGGGCGATGCTCGGGCCGCGCACCCAGATTTCGCCAATGCGGTCGGCCGGGCAAATGCAATCCGTTTGCGGATCGGCAATCACGATCTGTTGATCCGGCAGGTTCCCGCCGCAACCGACCGCCCGATGCGCGTTGCCGTGGGCCGCATCGGCATCGACCACTCGGCCCTCGGAAATGGCATGGCTGTCAAACGCCCGAATCACCGGCGGCAGCTCGGCCATCCCGCCGGAAACAATCAGCGTTGCCTCGGCCAGCCCGTAACAGGGGTAAAACGCTTCGCGCCTGAATCCGCACGGCCCGAAGGCCTCGCAAAAGCGGTCGATTGTTTCGGCCCGCACCGGCTCGGCCCCGTTGAAGGCCACTTTCCAGCAGCTCAGATCGAGCGTGCGCCGTTGCTCGGGCGGAATGCGTTCGACGCACAGATCGTAGGCGAAGTTCGGCCCGCCGCTGGTCGTGCCCCGAAACCGGCTGATCGCCGAGAGCCATCGATACGGCTTTTGCAGGAACGACATGGGCGACATCAACACGTTGGGCCGCCCCACGTACATCGGTTGCAAAATGCCCCCGATCAGCCCCATGTCGTGATAGCTGGGCAGCCAAAACACGCCCGAGCCCGAGCGCGTGTGCTCGAAGGCGTAGGCGATCAGCGCCGAGTTGTGAACCAGGTTCGCGTGCGTGAGCATCACGCCCTTGGGCGTGCCGGTCGAACCCGAGGTGTATTGCAGGAAGGCCAGCGTGTCGCCGTCCACGTTCGGCGGGGTCCACTCGTCGGCCAGTTCGAGGGGCACGTGCGACGTGGCCAACCAGGCGAGCGCCTTCAGGTGCGGCGTTTCCCCGATAATCGGCTCGACCCGTTGCAGCACGGCCTCGGTGGTCAGCGCCACTTTCGCATCGGCGTCGTCGGAAATCGCCTGAATCCGCATCAACGAGCGGTTCCGCCGCGGCGGATAGACCGGCACGGCGACAACCCCGGCATACAGGCAGCCGAAAAAGGCCGCGATGAATTCCGCACCGGCCGGATAGAGCAGCAATGCCTTTTCGCCGGAAAGCCCGTGGGTTTCCAACCAGGCGGCAATGGCCCGCGCCTGCCGATCGAGCTCGCGATAGGTCAAATCGAGTCGTTGCTGCTCGCCATCGAGCAGTATGGTGTACGCGATGTCGTCGGGTTGGCAGCGCGCGCGATGGCGCAGCAACTCCACCAGCGTGGACGGCCCGAAGAACGTCCCAAGTAGGTTTCCCTCTGCCACGGTCGCTCAACCCTCGAACACCAGCGCCGCACGGGCGAAAAACGTCAATTTACCACGTTCGCCCTAACCTTGCAAACCACCGACTCGCACAAGTTCAACCCAAACGATGGGGGGTGCGCAGCCCGAGCGCACCGGGTCGGCCCTCGATTCGATTTCGGTTGATTGCCGCAATCGCAGCCAGAAGGTTTCGTCGAACCGGCAAAGTTAACCAACGCGGCCCATCATGCTACAATCGGAGGTGTCGGCACGAATAGCGAGTCTTGGGCCTCCGGCGTTCGGACAAACGATCCGAAGCGGCCGGAGAACTACGGTTTTCGGTCCTGTTCGTTTGGCCGGCGCACGGCTCACCTGAAGGCTATGTCAGAAACCATCCCCATTGTTTGCCCCCATTGTTCGGCTCGGTTGAACGCCAAGGCGGCGTTGATCGGTCGGCGACGCCCCTGCCCGAAGTGCAAGAACGAAATCCTCATCGCTCCGGCGCCTGCCGCCGAGAGCGGCTCGGGCGCGGCGCAAGCGACCGTCGGCGCCGCGGCGAACAACGGGCGGTTGGGCAGTTCGGGCGAGGGCGGGCTGGCCAATCAGGTTGGCGGCGTTACGGCCGAAGGACTGCCGAGCCATCGGTTCCTGATCCGTCTGAACAGGCATCATCTCTATTACATCTGCGACCGCGCAAAGGTCTTCGCCTCGTGGGAGAACAACGGCCAGGGGTGGCAGGTTCGTGCCCAAAGCGGCATGGTCAGCGCGGTCCGCAATCAGCATCTTCTGCCTCAGCAGGGCGATTTCCGGCTTGTCGAAATCCATGCCGAGCACACGCCCGAAGGCGTGCGCCTTCGCGGACTGACCTGCTACCGGCTGGCCGACCGGTGGGCGCTGCGATCGCTCGCCCGCGGTGACGACGAAATCGTCGAAAAGATCGTCGATCACGCCGGGCTCAGTCGCGAGCAGAAGAACGCGGTTCGCGCGGCGCTCCGCGAACGCTTCATGCACGAAGTGTGGCAGCATGCCGGCCCGCTGGCCGAGTTCCTCGGCAACGCCGACTACCATTCGTACCAAGTGCTCTTCGGCAGTTGACGTTCGTCCCAGCGGCCGACGCGTCTTATTCTTCCGCCGCCATTCGTTCCGCCGGCAGATCAGACGGATTCTTCCGCCGCCGTTTTTTACGGCGAACGGCGCAGCTCACCTTGGCCGCCGCTCTCCCGCGCCATCAGTCGCACATCGGCCCGCGCCATCCGACACAAGCGGGTCGCCGGTGACAAGAACGACAAACGGCGCGCCTTGGGGCCGAGCCCGCAAGGAGCGCCGTTGTCGATTGCGTCTCGGCTTGGGCGTCGCTAATCCGCCGCAAGCCGGTCGGGTCCCATCAGACTATGCGTCGTCCAGGCTGCCGACGATTTCCCGCATTTCCGCCGTTTCGTGCTTGCTGCGCCAGACGGCCCACAGCACCAACGCCGCGCAAACGGCCGCTACCACCAAGCCGATCTTCCATTCGGTCGGCAGGTTCTTCGACCAGTTCTCCGGGCTGCCAAGAACGTCGGGGCGGATGCCCATCACGTTGTACGACAGAACCAGGCTCAGCCCCAACAGGCTGACCATGTTCATCACTTTGACCAGCGGGTTGACGGCCGGGCCGGCGGTGTCCTTCAACGGATCACCCACCGTATCGCCGGTGACCGCGGCCTTGTGAGCCTCTGAACCTTTGCCGCCGTACACGCCGTCTTCAATCATCTTCTTGGCGTTGTCCCAAGCGCCGCCCGCGTTGGCCATGAACACGGCCAACAACTGACCGACGAGGATCATGCCGGCCAAGAAGCCGCCCAGCGCGTACGGGCCGAGCAAGAAGCCGACGAAGAACGGCGCCAAAATCGCCAACAGACCCGGGCCGATCAGCTCTTTCTGAGCGGTCGAGGTGCAAATATCGACCACGCGGCCGTAGTTGGGCTTCTTCGTGCCCGCCATGATCGCCGGATCTTTGAACTGCACGCGGCACTCTTTGACAATGTAGAACGCCGCGCGGCCCACAGCGCGAATCAACATCGAGCTAAACAGGAAGGGCACGGCGCCGCCGATCAGGAAACCGATCAGCACCAGCGGGTCGGCCACGGTCAGCTTGCCGGCGAAGAAATCGTACTGAGCCCGAGTCATCGAGCTCAACTTGTCTTCGCTGCCCACCGCGATCACCGCGATGAAGCTGGCGAACAACGAAACGGCGGCAATCACGGCCGAGCCGATGGCGATGCCCTTCGTTTCCGCCTTGGTGGTGTTGCCCACGGCGTCAAGGTCGGAAAGGATCTGCCGCGCCCGCTTGTACTTCTCTTCGCCCATCGCTTGGCGATCGTAGCCCATCTCGCCGATGCCGTTGGCGTTGTCGGCCACCGGGCCGAACACGTCCATCGAGATCGTGTTGCCGGTGAGCGTCAACATGCCGATGCCCGCCATCGCCACGCCGTAGGCCACGAACACCGGCGGGGTGCCCAGATAGGTGAGCACCGAAAGGATGATGGCCCCCGCAATGACGAAGATTGCCGCCACCGTGCTTTCATAGCCCACGGCAAAGCCCTGGATGATGTTCGTCGCGTGACCCGTTTGGCAGGCGCGGGCGAGCGTTTTCACCGGGCTGTGCGACGTGTGCGTGTAGTAGCTGGTCACCTTGTTCAAGGCGATCGCCAGGAACACGCCGATCAAGCAGGTCAGCGCCGGGCGCATATCGAGGCCGGCCACACCGAAGTTGGCCCAAACGGGCAGCAATTTCGGATCATGAACCGTCACGCCGTCGCGCACGACTTCCGGAAAACCGGCCGCCGCCATCGGGTATTGCTTCAGGTATTCGTCGTCGAAGTGCAGATAGGTGAAACCAATGAGGAAGAAGCCCACGATGGAAATGATCGAGCCGATCCAGAAACCGCGGTGAACGCTTTTCAGCGCGGTGTCCGAGGTGTCGTCGGCGCCGGCCTTGACCGTGTAGGTGCTGATGATCGAGCCGAGCACGCCGATCGCGCGGACCAGCAACGGGAAGATCACGCCCTTGTGGCCGAAGCTGGCCAACCCCAAGATCATGGCCGCGACAATCGTCACTTCGTAGCTCTCGAAGATGTCGGCCGCCATACCGGCGCAATCGCCCACGTTGTCGCCCACGTTGTCGGCGATCGTCGCGGCGTTGCGCGGATCGTCTTCAGGAATGCCGGCTTCGACCTTGCCCACCAGGTCGGCGCCCACGTCGGCAGCCTTCGTGTAGATGCCGCCGCCGACCCGCATGAACAGCGCCAACAACGTGCCGCCGAAGCCGAAGCCCAACAGGGCCTCGTAGGCTTGCTCGCCGTACACCAGGAAGATGCAGGTGCCGCCCAGCAGGCCCAACCCGTCGGTCAACATGCCGGTGATCGTGCCGGTGCGGTAGCCCAACTGCATCGCTTCGCCGTAGCTGCGCGTGGCGGCCGAGGCGACGCGGAGGTTGCCGATCGTGGCCAGGTTCATGCCCACATAGCCGACCAACCACGAGAAGATCGAGCCAGCCAAAAACGCGCCGGCCCGTCCGTAGGCGAACACCGGGTCTTGGTATTTCGTCAGGTAGAGCAAGATGGTGATGAGCACGATCAACGGCCCGATCTTGCGGAATTGGGCGGCCAAGTAGGCCTTGGCGCCCTCGCGCACGGCCGCGGCGATCTCTTGCATACGCGGGGTGCCCTGGTCGGCATCGACCACCTGTTTGACCAACATCACCGCATAAACCAACCCAGCGATGGCCACGGCGAGCACGCCGATCAGCGAGATTCGCTCCCACATCGGGTACTCGGTCAACGGCGCGAACAGATGAATGCTGTGGCCGCCGTGCGATTCCGCGGCCGGCGCCGCCGCGGCCGGCGCTGCAGTTGCCGGATCAGCCGACAGGCCGGGCAAGGCCAAAAACCCGCCGAGGAAGCACAACGCCAGAAGGCCGATAAACGCCTTCTGGGCCGTTGCGCTTCGCCACTGTTTTCTGAAGTGTCGAAACATGCGAACTCCTTTAGGAATGAGACTCAACCTCTAATAACCATTTCACGTTGAAACAGCGTCTTGCCGCGCATACCCCCTGTGAAAGAACCCACGGGTTCTCGCGATCGAACGCGCCGTTTCAAAGTGCGAACCGTATAATGAAACTCCAACCCGGCGCCGATCGGTTCTCAGAAAAACAACGTCGAGAGACAAACCAACACAAGGCCGGATTTCGCCGGTCAAGTGTCTGCCGCACTCAACATTAACCTATCGGTGCATCAACGAGCCGTTCCGACCGAACGGTCCTCATTCGCTCCCCGCGAAATGTGAACAGCGCTCGGCCGAATCTTTGAACGCCGCCCAAGCCTTTTCACCCCGCTGCCAAGCCCAATGCGCAACGCTTTGCCAGGGCGCACACTCTGCGCCCGCCTCGCACCGCAGATCACTGCTACAACGCTGAGGATCGCCAGACTCGACCAATGGACCCCGGCGCTGCGGCCCAAGCGCAGATCACACTTATCGGACGCCCGTCCGCAGCCACACCAATCGCCCGAGCCTTGCCCACCAAAGCTTGCGTGTCGGCCGCCAAAGAATGAAACGGTAAGATTAGGAAAATGGGCATAGTTCGTCAAGGGTCTCGGCCCTATCCCCCCGATCGGTACCTATTAACAACAACTGCATCGGTGGTATAGGTCTTCGGCCCGGCAGGCGACACCCGCTGGCCCATTGTTCGCCCCCTGCACGATTGCGGGGCGCCCGCCCGGCGGCCGCCAGCGCCGCAGTGCCGCCGAAGTCGCTTATCACACGGCCGATGTCGCTCATCACACAACCGAACCGCCCTCGGATTTCCCCGGCACGGTTCCGCCTGGCCGCCCGGTTGAAAACCGGCCGTCGGGTTGAAAACCGGTTGCTACCGTTGCCGTTAGGAGCTCGATTCAGTATTCTCCACTGGTACGGTCGCCCTGCTGGCTTGGGCTGTTTTGGCTGCTCTCGGCCGAAAGGCCGCAACCTCGCACGAGCGATCGGCGCCGTTGCCTACGCCCATCGAGGGGATGTCGCCGGGCGGAACGGTTGGCTAACGGACCACGAGCGCGGAGCGAACTCGCTGGCTAAACGACACAATCGGGCTGCCATGACGCGGCGTTCCCAGTCGCTGCAACAATCGCTGTCGGCCGCTCAATGGAGCGAGATCGATCGTCTTTGCGATCGTTACGAAGACGATTGGGGCCCTCATCGCAGCGGTGAATTGGCCGCATGGGTGCAGCAGGCGTCAAGCGATCTCCGCGCGGCGGCTGCCGAGGAACTCATCGCCCTTGATCGCCAGCTGCGGTCGGCAGCGGGCTGCCCGGCCGAACCACCGTCGTACGCCGAGGCGTTGCGATTGGCGGCTCCCCCGTCGTCCGTCGCGGGCGAAGAAGCCGGCCAAACGAGCGTCGCTGTCTCCCATTCTTCGCCGAACGACGCGCACTTTTCGGCCGATTCGCTATCGACTCCCACGCCAGCAGCTAGCGCCTTGGCGGCCGAACACTCGACGCGAAGCACCGACGGCTCTGTCGGCAGTGTGTCCGCGGGCAGCCGGGCGTTTCGTCGGGCGGCTGCGATACCATCGCAGATCGGGCGCTACCGGATCACGGCCTACTTGAGCGGCGGCGGGCAGGGCGATGTATTCCGCGCTATTCATCCCACATTGAATCGCGAGGTGGTGATCAAATGGGGACGATGTTGCTTCGGCGACGGCTCGCCCGAAGTCGAGGCGCTGCTCCGCGAGGGCCGCATTTTGGCCCAGCTTGATCATCCCAATCTGGTCCGCGTTCACGACCTCGATTTCCACGAAGGCTGCCCATTCCTGGTGCTCGATTTCATCCCGGGCCGCAGCGTGCGCCAGCGGTGCGCCGCGGGCGAGGTCGCGCCGGCGCAAGCCGCGCGGTGGACCGCGCAGGCCGCCCGAGCGCTGGCCGAAGTCCATCGGCACGGTTTGATCCACCTCGACATCAAGCCCGAGAACATCTTGATCGACGATTCGGACGAAGCGCACGTGGTCGATTTCGGATTAGCACTAATGCCCGAACTATGGGCCGAGCAACAAGCGCTGCTGGGCTGTTTTCGGGGCACCCCGGCCTACGCCAGCCCCGAACAAGCTCGCGGGGCGGCTCAATGGGCCGACGCCCGCGCCGACGTTTTCGGCCTCGGGGCCCTGCTCTACTGGCTGCTCACCTCGCGCACGCCTTATCAGGGCGACACCATCGACGAGGCACTCGCCCAGGCGGCCCAATGCCGCTTCGATCGCGATGCGTTGCGCGGCGTGCCGCGCGCCTTGGCCGAGATTGTGCTCCGCGCGATGAGCGCCTCGCCCGAAGATCGCCACCCTTCGGCCGACGCATTGGCCGACGACCTCGACGCCTGGATCGTTCGGCAAGCAGCCAGCGGCGATAAGCGACGACTGTTTCAGACCGCCGGGGCGCTTGCCCTTGCCGCGGCCGCGGTGATCGCTCTTGCCGCGTCGCCTTTGGGGCAGCAGGCGTGGCGTCGTTGGACGGGGACTTCGGCCATCGATCCGCAGGCCCGCCAAACCGGCATCCGCCCGCAGCCACCGCCCGCAAGCCAAAACAACGATCGCGACGGCGACAACGCCGCTTACGCTTCTCCCAATGCTAACGACGCCGCGGACAAACCAGCGGACAGTCCCCCCAGCTCGGCCGCTTTGCCGACGGAAGACTCGACGCCGGCAACGTCCCCAACCGGGCCGTCGCCAACTTCAGCGCCGCGCATCGCGCCCATGTCAACTGCCGAGTCTCCCACGGCCCAGGCTCCAACGGTGTCCTCTCCAACTGCGTCTTCGCCGGTTCTGCCTGGTGCGGGCCATTCGTCCCCTCGGCCGGCCGCCCCTTCACAAACGCCGGGCAAATCGCCGGGAGGTGTCGCCTCGGCAGAAGCAGAACGCACTCCCGCCGAGCCCGATGGTCGCCCGCCCTTGCGGTGGGATCGTCAGACCGGCGCGCTGCATTGGGGTGATGAAGTCATCCGCCGCGTCCGGGTTTCGCAGGCCGGAAACATCGTGCGGATTCTCGACGCCTTCGAATCGCAGAAGTGGCCCAAACAAGTCGATCAACCGCTGGGCGAACAGGCCGATCGCAAAACACTGTTCGCCGCCTGCAATTCCCTGAACGAATCGCTCGGACGCATCCGCTTCCGTGTAGCCGGCGACGGCGTGGAATGGTTCGTGGTCGATCGCGCCGCGCCGCAGTGATCGCCGCCTATCGCGCGCCGCACATCGTTCGCCGCCGATTGGCCGGGCCGCTTTCCATCGGGCAAGCCCCGCAACGCAAGCCGCCGCAGCGCCCGCCCCGACGCAGTTGCCCCACGGGCCCGCGCGCCGATATGATCGTCGATAGGCGCGCGGTCGCGCCATCGGCGAAGCATGATTCTTCAAATGAGGCGACGGGGCCGGGCCGTTCGGGTTGTGCGATGATGGGCGACACTCTCGGATCGGTTTCGCAGTGGCTTCTGAAGATTCGCAACGGCGACGAAGAGGCGGCGGCGGAACTCTGGAAAGCGTACTTCTCGCGGCTCACGTCGCTGGTCCGGGCGAGGTTGCGCGCCCGGCCCCGACGCGTGTGCGACGAAGAGGACATTGCCCTGAGCGCCTTCGACAGCTTTTTCCGAGCCGCCCGACAGGGCCGCTTTCCGAATCTGAACGATCGCCACGACCTTTGGCAAGTGCTGGTTTTGCTGGCCGTGCGGAAGACAGCATTGGCCGGGCGGCGCGAAACCCGCCGTAAACGCGGCGGCGGAAAGGTGCGCGGACACTCGGCGTTCATCAACATCGACGGGCGAACTGATCCCGATGCGCTGCTCGACGGCGTCGCTGCCGAGCCTTCGCCGGAACTGGCCGCCGTGCTGGCCGAAGACTTCTCCGCGCTTATCGTTCGGCTTAACGACGACACGCTGCAACGAATCGCCCTGTGGAAGCTCGAAGGCTACTCGAATTCGGAGATCGCCCACCGTTTGGGCCGGCAACCGCGGACGGTTGAACGCAAGCTGCATTTGATTCGCACCATTTGGTTGGAAACCCCGGCCGAAACCGCGTGAACTCGGGCAAATGATGATGGTAGAACCCTGCGACCACACGCCGTCGGCGCCTCGGCCGCTCACCATCGGCCCGATCAGCTTGGCAACGCCGCTGTTGATGGCCCCGATGGCCGGCTTTACCGACTGGGCGTTCCGCCAGGTGGTCCGTCGTGCGGGAGGCTGCGGGCTGCCGGTCACCGAGATGATCAGCGCCCGCGGCATGTTCGAAATGTTGCGGCGCGACCGCGCGCCGCCCGAACGGCTTTGGGGAGTGGCCGACGAGCCCCGCCCTTTGGCCGTGCAAATCTGGGATAACGATCCGGTGCTGCTGGCCGAGATTGCCGATCGGCTCGTCCGCCAATTCGCTCCCACCGTGATCGACTTGAACTTCGGTTGCCCGGCGCCCGACGTGGCCGGCAAGGCCGAAAGCGGCGCACACCTGCTCCGCTTTCCCGATCGCATCGGGCGGATCGTCGAACGCGTGGCGGCCGCCTGCGGCTCGACGCCCGTAACTGCCAAAGTGCGTCTCGGGCCCGACCGTCGGCAAATAACCATCCTCGACGTGGCCCAAGCCGTCGAGGGCGCCGGCGGCGCCGCGATTACGGTCCACGGGCGAACCGCGGCCGACTTCTACCGCGGCAAGGCGGATTGGGAGTTGATCGCGCAAACCAAGTCGGTGTTGCGGCGCATTCCGCTGATCGGAAACGGAGATCTCGCTACGGCCGAAGGCATCGCGGCCGCCGCGCGCCGTTACCCGGTCGATGGCGTGATGATCGGACGGGCGGCGCTGAACGACCCCTGGCTGTTCGCCCAAGGTTGGGCCGCGCTGCGGAACCTGCCTTGGGCCCCGCCCACCCTCGCCGATCGCCGCGACGCATTGCTGGAACACCTTCAGCTTCGACTGCTGCAATACGGACCCGACCGCGCCTTGGGCCAAATGCGAAAAGTGGCGGCTTGCTACACGCACGGCCTGCCCGGCGCCCGCGTTTTTCGACAGGGCTTGAACCAGTTGCAGTCGATCGATGAGTTCCGCTCGGCGGTCGAACGATTTTTCGCCGCGGTCCCAACCGGTGAGCCCCCGCGGGAAACCGGCAAATAGCTCGGTGCGATTCTTTGCTGCAACATAGAGCCAAGCAATCATTTAGAGCACAAGCACGCCATCGGTGGGCGACACGGGACCACTCGGCTGCCTACCCCGGCGCTCATTAATCTTCTCGGTGATCGAGCCGGAGGGCGCTCGAATCAGACCGCCTTGCGACAATCAACCCGATAAAGCGGCTTGCCGATATTGTTTTTCTCATTTTATCCTGCTACAATTACCACAAAGGCTGCTGTCGCGTTGATCCGAGCGGGTGCGAAGACCGCCGAGCGTTTGGTGCAGCAGCACGGCACGGACCGCAGTCAGCCGGCTCAGCGGTTGTTCGAAAAATACGCGGCGCCATGTTGGGTCCGTTTTCGGCGACCGTGCGAAAAATCATCGGCTGTTGGTTGGGCGCGGTCGTCAGCGGGGCAGCGATGGGCTCCGGCTGCGGGCGGTTTGGGCGGGGCGTTGGCCTGGCCTGCGCTGCCGGCCCCAACAGCCGCGTGCGTCAATAGAGCGTGATCGGTACGAGAGAGAACCGGCCGACATCGAGGAGTTGGAGCGATGAGTATTCAGGCCCCGCATTCCGACGGAGATTTGCTTGATCTGCTGCGCATCGCCGGCCCGCTTCGGGTGACGGAGATGTCGCAGGCCATGGAAGTTACGCCAACGGCGATTCGCCAAAGGCTGGTTCGTCTGCTTCGGCGGGGGATGATCCAGCGCGAGGCCGTGCGTAGCGGCCGCGGCCGACCGCGGCACAACTATTCGCTTACGGAGAAAGGGCTGCGGGAAACCGGCTCGAACTTCACCGATCTGGCCATGGCCTTGTGGAGCGAGATCGGCGTTTCGGCCGATCCAGCGCTGAAGGCCGACTTGCTCCGCCGTGTTGCCCGAGCGCTGGCGGGCGGCTATGCCCGCGAAATCCGCGGGGTGACGCCGGCCGAGCGTCTCGAATCGTTGCGCGAACTGTTGATGCAGCGGCGCATTCCGGTGAGCGTGGACGATTCGGCCGGACGGATGACCCTGACGACGCACGCCTGCCCCTACCCCACGTTGGCCGAAAACGATCGTGATGTGTGCCGCATGGAGCAAATGCTGTTTTCGGAACTGCTCGGCGCAGACGTGAATTTGGTGCGCTGCCGGCTCGATGGCCGCGGCGACTGCCAATTCCAACTCGACTAGCATCCCTTTATACTGAGGCGTTTCACCACACCGGGCAACGAGCCCGGAAACCCCTCGGTTTCGGGGATAAAGCGATGTCGCAGCCGTGGATTGAAGGACGATTTCCGGATTGTGTGTTGACCACTACGCTCGAACAAGGAATCAACTGGGCGCGGCAGAGCAGCCTCTGGCCGATGACCTTCGGAATTGCCTGCTGCGCGATTGAAATGATGTCGGCCGGCGCCGGGCGGTTCGATCTCGATCGGTTCGGGGCCGGGGCGTTTCGGGCCAGCCCGCGACAGTCGGACCTGATGATCGTCGCCGGCACGATCACCTACAAGATGGCCAGCCGCGTTCGGCGGCTTTACGACCAAATGCCCGAGCCGAAATATGTGATCGCCATGGGCGCATGCACGATTGCCGGCGGCCCCTATTACCAATGGGGTTACAGTGTGGTGCGTGGGGCCGACTTGATCGTGCCGGTCGATGTGTACATCCCCGGCTGCCCGCCGCGGCCCGAATCGCTGCTGGAAGGCCTGATGCGGCTGCAAGAGAAAATCGCCGGGCACCGGATTGCACGGGCGCCGATCGCGCCGGTCGGCCCGGCGGCCGGCGCAAAAGTGGAAGATGAATTGCCGGTGCCGCATCATTGCGGCTACGTCGATATTGTCGAACCGACCCTGGTGTTCGAACACCAACAGAACGTCAAGAAACGGGACAACCCGGTGAAGCCATGATCGATAGAACGCCTGAAACGCTCCGCATTGTCAATCTCCATGTGTCGGTGGCCGGCAAGGAGATTCTGCGCGGCGTTTCGCTCGAGATACGTCGCGGTGAAATCCACGCCCTGATGGGTCCCAACGGTTCGGGAAAGACCACGCTGGGGTTGGCCGTCATGGGGCATCCGGGATACGAGGCCACCGCGGGGCAAGTGTTGCTCGACGATGTCAATTTGCTCGAGTTGGAACCGCACGAGCGGGCCCGCGCTGGCGTGTTCATGGCCTTTCAGCGGCCGGTGACGATTCCCGGCGTGAAGATGGCCGACTTCCTCCGCCACGCCGTCAGCAACGTCCGCAACCCGAACCGCAAGGAAGGCGAAGAGCTGCTGCCGATGCGCGAGTTCCGCAAGGAGCTTACTGAGCAGATGAAGGCGCTGCGAATCGACGCGGAGTTCGCGCGGCGGTATGTCAACGACGGCTTCTCCGGCGGGGAAATGAAACGCGCCGAGATTTTGCAACTAGCCATGCTCCGACCGCGCTTCGCCATCTTGGACGAAACGGACAGCGGGCTCGATGTCGACGCCGTCCGATTGGCCAGCCAAAGCATTGCCCAAATCGGCGGGCACGAAATGGGAATCCTGATCATCACGCACCACGAACAATTGCTCGAACACAATCAGCCGCACTTCACGCACGTGATGCTCGGCGGCCGAATCGTGGAAACCGGCGGGCCCGAACTGGCCCGCGAACTGCACAAACGCGGCTACGATCGGCTGCGCGCCGATTACCCCGACGCCGCGGCGGTGGAGCGCGAGATGATGGCCGTCGGCCCGAAGCCGGCCGTCGGCTGAGATGGTCGGGCTTTTTTCGATAGTTCAGCGGCTTCTTGAAACAAGCAACGCCGGGGCGGGCCGAACAAGCCCCCGAACAGCGCGCAGCCGTTGCGTTGTCCAACCGGCGTTAGAATAGGCAGGGCGTCATGGCAACCGATTTGAACGCGCGTGCCGACGAGCCGAGGGCGGCCGATCCGATCGGCGAGATCAACAAGTACGATTTCCGCGTGGACGAGCGATTCGTCTTCAAGGCGCGAAAGGGGCTCGACGCTCAGATCGTCGCCGAAATCTCCGAGATGAAGCGCGAGCCGCCGTGGATGCGCGAGTTCCGCCTCCGTGCGCTCGACGTATTCCTTTCGAAACCGATGCCCCGATGGGGCGGCGCGATCAACGTCAATTTCGACGACATCTACTACTACCTCAAACCGGTCGATCACCAGGCCACCAGTTGGGACGACGTGCCCGAGGAAATCAAAACCACCTTCGACAAATTGGGCATTCCCGACGCGGAGAAGAAGTACCTCGCCGGCGTGAAAGCCCAGTACGAGAGCGAGGTGGTGTACGGCTCGCTGAAAGAGGACTTGTCGCGGCAGGGTGTGATCTTCACCGACACCGACTCGGCCGTGCGCGAATATCCCGACTTGGTCCGCGAGCACTTCGGCACAATCATCCCACCGACCGACAATAAGTTCGCCGCGCTGAATTCGGCCGTTTGGTCGGGCGGTTCGTTCATATACGTTCCGCCTGGAGTGAAAGTCGAGTTCCCTTTGCAGGCCTATTTCCGCATCAATGCGGCCAACATGGGTCAGTTCGAGCGAACGCTGATCATCGTGGACGAGGGTGCGCAGATGCACTACGTCGAGGGCTGCACCGCCCCGATGTACAGCACCGAAAGCCTGCACTCGGCCGTCGTCGAGGTGATCGCCAAGCGCGGCTCCCGCGTGCGGTACACCACGATCCAAAATTGGGCCAACAACATCTACAACTTGGTCACCAAGCGGGCCGTCGCCTACGGCGACTCGCTGGTGGAATGGGTCGACGGCAACCTGGGCAGCCGATTGACGATGAAATACCCGGCGATCTATCTGATCGAGCCCGGCGCTCGCGGCGAGGTGCTTTCGGTGGCGTTCGCCTCGGCCGGTCAGCATCAAGACGCCGGCGCCAAGGCGGTGCATGCCGCTCCCCACACATCGAGCCGCATCGTCTCGAAATCGATCTCCAAGAACGGCGGGCGTTCGAGCTACCGCGGGCTGGTGAAAATCAACAAGGGCGCCGCCAAGTCGAAGGCCAACGTGGTGTGCGACGCCCTGATCCTCGACGACCGCAGCCGCAGCGACACCTACCCCTACATCGAGATCGAAGAGCAAGACGTGGCGATCGGCCACGAGGCGAGCGTGTCGCGGATCGGCGAGGAGCAGCTCTTCTACTTGTGCAGCCGGGGGCTGAGCGAGCCTGAGGCGGCGGCAATGATCGTCAGCGGGTTCGTCGAGCCGCTGGTGAAAGAACTGCCCATGGAGTACGCCGTCGAAATGAACCGGCTGATTCAATTGCAAATGGAAGGCACGGTAGGGTGATTTCGAGATGAGCGTCTCTGTAGCCGACGGGTTCTGTGCCGAATCGTTCGAGCGGTTTCTCTTAGCGCGCGACGAGCCGGGCTGGCAGCGCGACGCGCGGCGCGAGGCCTGGTCGCTTTTCGAATCGCTGCCCATGCCCGATCGTTCGCAAGAGGAATGGGCCCGCACCGAAGTTCGCGGCTTCCGCTGGGAGCAGTTCACGGCGTTGCCCGGATTCGGCCGCTCGGAAAACACAACCGCCGCGAACCGCCCGCAACCGCCGGCCGATTCGCTCGGCCGCGGACTGCTGGGCGACGGCGTGGAGCTTTCCGGCCGCATGGCGTCGCTCGACGGCGCGACGCTCGAATGCGTCGGCTCCGGCGCGCTGGCCGAACGCGGCATCGCCTTCGGGCCGCTCGACGAATTGCTCAACCAACGGCCCGGCCTGTTTCGCCCGCACCTCTTCGGCCCGACGTTCGATCCGCGCGCCGACAAGTTCTCGGCCTATCATGCCGCCTGCTGGCACGGCGGCGGCGCGCTCTACGTTCCGCCGTACGCCTCGGCTGGAACGGTGCATCTGCTCACGCGGCTCTCGCCCGGCGGCGTCGATCTTACGCATCAACTGATCGTACTCGGCGAGGGGGCGGAAGCCACGGTGTTGGTGGAAACCGCCGGCCCCGACGACGGCGCCGCGGCGCTGCATTGCGGCGCGGTCGAAATGGTCGTCGGACGCGGGGCCAAGCTCACCTATGTCAATCTTCAGAACTGGGGCTCGGGCGTATGGCACTTCGCCCAGCAAAAAGCCCGCGTCGCCCGCGAGGGCTCGATCCAATGGACCGTCGGCGCGCTGGGCGCACGGCTCGCTCATGTCAGTCAGCACGTCGTTCTGGCCGAGCCCGACGCGGCGGCGCAGGTCAACGGCGTCATGTTCACCGAAGGACGGCAGCAACTCAGCTATCTGACGCTGCAACACCATCAGGCCCCCGGCGGGCGAAGCGATCTGCTCTACAAGGGCGCGCTGCAAGATCGTTCGCGGATCGTCTGGCGCGGGATGATTCGCGTTGATCTCGACGCCCAGAAGACTGACGGATACCAGCGGAACGACAATCTGATCTTGTCCAACGACGCTCGGGCCGACTCGATCCCCGGATTGGAAATCCTCGCCGACGACGTAAAATGCACCCATGGCGCAACGGCGGGCCGCGTGGAAGACGAAATGATCTTCTACTTGGGCACTCGCGGACTGACGCGGAAGGAAGCGGCGCGGATGGTCGTCGCCGGCTTCTTCCAACAGGTGTTCGATCGAATCACCATCGAATCCGTCCGCCACGCGTTGGCCGAGGCCATCGGCCGCCGCGTCCGCGAGTATCGCTGAGGCCGGCGCCGTCGCTGCGCCGCCGGGCGTCGGCCGGTTCGGCGCCAAAGCCCTCGGAGCCGAAACCCTCAACGCCGCAGAGCAGTCGGCGCTGCATTTCGCGCCGAGACGCGATGCGAAGACCCCATAAACGGGTTTCCCCGAATTGCGATGGAACCTGAGCCGCGGTGTGATCGAGCAACCCCAGACAACGAGCAGCAGACATGGCAGCCGATTTCGTCCGAGTGTGTTCCGCCGACGAGATTCCCGACCCGGGCAAGAAGGTGTTCGAGATCGACGATTGTTTCGTACTGGTCGCTCACTTGGACCGCCAGTGGTACGCGCTGGACGACCGCTGCACGCACGACGGCGGTCCGCTGGGCGAAGGACGATTCGACGGACGTTGCATTGTCTGCCCGCGGCACGGGGCCAAGTTCGACTTGGAAACCGGCGCGGCCATGACCATGCCCGCAGTCACCGCCACCACGCGGCACGAAATCAAAGTGGAGCAAGGTTCGGTGTTTGTGCGGCTGCGTGACCGCTGAGCCGATTGGCGGCGTTCGCCGAAGCGAGCGGCAAGTTCACGCCCGACAACGCGGCCGATGCGCGTCGCCGCGGAATTCGGCGATCGATCAGCCGCCGCGGCAGATGTTCGGGCCCCGGGCTGCGGCCGAATTCGGCCGCGTGCGGACCCGTCGGCCTGTTCGTGCGCAACTGCCGGTTGCCCGCGGCGAGAACACGCCTTCGGCGCAATACGAACACACTTGGGATCGCCGCCTTCCCTAGGAAGCCGCAGCAAACGGCGAACGGCCGAAACGGGCACAACGCCCCACGGGGCGATTCGCTGCACAGCCGGCCGCCGGCTAATTGCGTGAACGTGTTTCGCCAAGAACAAGCGTTTTTCGGGGAGCTTTCCGCCATGCCGCTGACCGAAGAAAAGATCTTGGAAACGATGAAGCAAGTGATCGACCCGGAACTGAAGGTTAATGTGGTCGATCTGGGGCTGATCTACGGGGTGGGCATGGAGGAGGTCGAGGGCAAGACCGATCTGCGGATCGTGATGACGATGACCACCCCCGCCTGTCCGTACGGCCCGGAGCTGGTCCAAGATTTGAAAGACGCCCTGGCGGCCTTGCCCGAGGCTGGCCGCGTGGAGGTCGAAGTCACCCTTTCGCCCCCCTGGACGCCCGACCGAATGACCGACGACGCCCGCGACGAGTTGGGGTTGTTCTGATCGGCCCGGCGACGAACCCCAACGCATGCGCCGCGCGCAAAGCCGTGCATCTGAGCACGCGCGGGATCGGCAGCCTCGGCAAGCGTGCAATGCTCGGCCCCTATGGCGCGGTTGCCCAACCGGCGTCATCGCAGGCTTTCGCTCCCGCCGGCGCTTTGCATCCCCTCGGCGATCGGGCAGAATAGGTTCATCGCCCCGGCGCTGTCGCCGGGCGAGCGAAGATGTCGATCGTTTCCGCCCATTCATCAACAACGGTCTGCGGCCATGACTCCCACCGATCCGTACCCACAGCAGTCCGATCGCCAATTGCTCGTCGAGTTGCGCCGCCGCGTCGGCTGGCTCAACGTGCTCGTGGTGATTCTCATTCTGGCCGTGGTAATGCTCGCCTCGTCGGTTTACGGCTATCTTCTGAACTTCTTCGGCAGCGATGCCCAACTGCACGTCGCGGCAACGATCGTTGCGGCTGTTCTGGGGTTCCTCTTCGGCTGGATGGCGCGCGGCAAACGATGATTGGCGGGAACACCCTCGCAGAAACGTGGCGGCCATGATGCATGCCCTGGTGACCGGAGCGACGGGCTTCCTCGGGCGCGCGATCGCCGAGCAATTGGCCGCCCGCGGCGACCGGGTGCGCGCCCTTTGCCGCCGCGACGACGCTCGCCTGCGGGCGCTGGGCGTCGAACTGGTCTTCGGGGACCTGAACGCCCCTGAAGCCGTGGCCGAGGCCTGTCGCGGCGTCGACTGCGTGTTCCACGCCGCGGCCGTGGCCGGCATTTGGGGGCGATGGTCCGACTATTGGAAGACGAACGTCTTGGGCACGCAAGCGGTGACGGCCGGGTGTCTGCGGCACTCGGTCGGCCGACTGGTGTACACCAGCAGTCCCAGCGTCACCTTCGACGGCCGCGATCAGATCAACGTGGACGAATCCGCCCCTTACAGCCGGCGGTGGCTGGCGCACTACCCCCGTTCCAAAGCGATGGCCGAACAGCACGTGCTGAGCCTTCACGATCCGCAGCGTTTGGCCGTTTGCGCGCTGCGGCCGCATTTGATCTGGGGGCCGGGCGATCGCCACCTCGTGCCGCGACTGCTGGCCCGCGCCCGCGCCGGGCGTTTGCGAATGATCGGCTCGGGCCGGAATCTGATCGACATGGTTTATATCGACAACGCCGCGGCGGCGCATCTGGCCGCTGCCGATCGGCTGCTTGGCTCGAACGCGCCTGCGGCTCCGGGCGGGCGAGCCTATTTCATTTCGCAAGGCGAGCCGGCGCCCTGCTGGCCGTGGATCAATGAGATTCTCGCCCTGGTCCATTTGCCGCCGGTGCGACGCCGATTGCCGTTGGCGGTTGCCTGGGTTCTGGGCGCGTTGTGCGAAACAATCTATGCCTCGCTCGGCCTGCGGCGCGAACCGCCCATGACGCGGTTCGTCGCCCTGCAATTGGGGCGATCGCACTATTTCGACATTTCGGCGGCGCGGCGCGATTTGGGCTATCGGCCCGCCGTCGATACGGCCGAAGGAATGCGGCGTTTGGCCCTTTGGCTCAACGAACCCGGCGTTGCCGGCGCGGAAACCGGCGGCCATTAATTGGAAGCGAGCGATGGACGACCAACAGCCTTTTGACGCCCTGCTGCTCTTTTCGTTTGGCGGTCCGGAGGGCCCCGACGAAGTGATGCCCTTCCTCGAGAACGTCACTCGCGGGAAGAACATCCCCCGCGCGCGGCTCGAAGCCGTGGCCGAACATTACATGCTTTTCGACGGCGTCAGTCCGATCAACGAGCATCTTCGGGCGCTGTTGGTGGCGGTGATCGGCGAGCTGAACGAGCGAGGACCGGCGATTCCCGTCTTCTGGGCGAATCGCTTCTGGCGCCCGCTGTTGCCCGAGGTTCTGGCCGAGATGGCCGAACAAGGCGTCGGCCGGGCGCTGGCGTTTGTCACCTCGGCCTTCGGTTCTTATCCCGGCTGCCGCGCCTACCGCGAAGCGATCGACGAAGCGCGCGCGTCGCTGGGCTCGGGCGCGCCGCAGGTCGACAAAATCCGCTTGTTCTACGACCATCCCGACTTCATCGCCGCCCAGGCCGATCGGGTTCGCCGCGCGGCCGAGGCGTTCGGGAACGATCGCCAGCGGGTTCTCTTCACCGCCCATAGCATCCCGCAGGCGATGGCGGCCGTATCGCCCTACGAGAGGCAACTGCACGAGGCATGCCGCTGGACGGCCGAGCAAGCGGGCCTAAGCGATTGGCGCTTGGCCTACCAAAGCCGCAGCGGCCCGCCGAACGAACCTTGGCTGGAGCCCAGCGTCGAAGACACGTTGGCGCAATGGGCCGCCGAAGGCTGCCGCCGCGTGGTGCTCGCGCCCATCGGCTTCTTGGTCGAACACATGGAGGTGGCCTACGATCTGGATATCGAGGCGGCCGGCCACTGCCGACGGTTGGGCATCGAGATGGTCCGCGCCGGAACGGTCGGGGGCCATCCGCGGCTGACAACGATGATCCGCAAACTCATCGCCGAACGGTTCGACCCGCGCGTGCCGCGCGAGTCGCTTCGGCCCGAAGGCCCGGGCGACGACCTCTGCCCGCCCTATTGCTGCCGCACCAATGTTGCGAACACGGCGCGATGACCATGCCGGTTGCATAAAGTTTGCCGCCGGCCCTGCCAATGCATTCGTCCGTCGCGTTTTCGCTAATCCGACTTTCCGGCCCCGAGCCGCGCAGAGTTTTCAAAGAACCCGCTTCGCCCAACTTGCCCGGCGGGTTTTGTCGGTTAGTGTTGAAATGAATGGTTCCCCTCGGCGCACAAGGCCGCGGATGAGTTGTGCGGGCCGAACGGCCGCCGCGTTTCCGCAACCGCAGGGTGATGCCCGATAGCCTGCGGCTCGGGGAAAGACGGATCGCACCGCCATGCAACGATTGCTGACTGTTACCGGCACGGCTGCGCTGATCATTGCGGCAATCGTCTTTAACGCCGTCCGCTATCCGCGCGTTTCCGAGCAACTCTGGCGCGCCTCGCAGGCAGCACACGGACCGCCGAGCGACCAGACTTTGGCGGCCGAAGCTCCGACCGCTTCATCGTCATCTCAACGGTCCGAACGCGGCAGCCCAGCCGAAAACGGCCCGATGAACGGGCTTGGTCGGCATTCGGCGACATCGGCATCAGGCTTTTCCGACCGCGAACCGTCCGATCGCGTCGGCGAAGCGGTCGCGGGCGCAGCGCCGCCCAGCGGAACCCCGCCGCGCTCCACCGCCGAAGGCCGTTCTACGCCCGAGGCCGCCGGCTCGCCAAGCGCAGCACAGCCAACCGGGGCCGAACGAGCGGTTTGGCCCACCTGGCGATCCGATTCGGCCGCTTCGAAAGGTGTTGAATCAACGCCGACACCGCCACAGCCTTTCGGGCTCGCGCCGCGGCCCGGTGACGCCACGGCGGGCGAATCGTCGCGCCCCGGCCTGTCGCCGGCTGCGGCCGGGGCGTCCGGCCTCGGCAACATGCCTTGGCCGCCAACGGCTCCATCCACCACCGCTCCGCCCGCCGGCATGAGGTCAACCACAAACGAGGCGCTAGCGCCGGGCGTTCCGCCGTTGCCAAACACCATGCCCCGCACACCCAGCGCACCTTTGCCGGTGACAAACCCCGCCGATTTGGTGCCCATCGCCGACCCTCCGCCCAACAGCGAGCGAACGGCCGAACGAACCGCCGAGCCAGCCGCCCCCTCTCGTCCGAGGGCCGGGGCAAGCCAAGTGGCGCCTTGGTCGTCGGCCGCACCGCGCCCAGCACCGGGCGGCCCAACGGCAGAGTCGCCGACAACGTCGCCGCCATTGCCGACAACGTCGCTGCCATCGCCGCCGGCCGGTTCGTCCCTGAGCACCGCGGCGCCGCCGCCGGCGCCGATCCCCGACAACCACCGACACGAGCTAGTTGCCGTTGCAAGTGCGCCACCGCCAACCGCCGCCGCCAACCAGGGGCCGGCCGAACCAAAGCCTCAATGGCGACGACTTCCGCCGGTTGACGACCTGCCGCCCGCCCCGATCAACCCTCAAACAACGGCCAACCTGCCGGCCTATCCCTCAACGCGAACCCCTTAGAACATAACCCCCGCCGCGACGGTTTCCGATTCGCAGAGTACGCAACGAAGCCCCCCTCAACGCGAACCCGCTAAAACGAAACGTCCGCCGGAGCGCACCGAGCGTTTTTCGCATTCCTTTCGAAAAGCGCCGGTTTTCGCAGGGCGCGCGCAACGCCCACGGCGCGCAACTGCTGATTGATGCTCCGAACGAGAATGCAATCAGACTGAGCAACGGTTGGCTGCCGCTCGCAGGCGGACGGAAAGAAAACGTTCCGCAATCACTTGCTTTTGAGCACCGGCCGTCGCATCAAGCACGACCAACCGGGATAGCCTTCGGGGCGCGTCACCGCCTCGGTGCGGATCGGCCGAAGCTCGATAATCTCGAACAGCCGCCCCAATTCGTTGCGGATCTGGTCTTCGGTCACCTGAGGCGGGCCGTCGTCGGTGTCCTCGCGCGGCGCGCCGCTTAGCGAAAGATAGATTGTCCCCGGGCGAGTGATCCGCCAAAGCATGTCGAGAAAGCCCGTGATGTTCGTCTGCCGAATCGCGTGGTAGAAACCGCGATCGAAGACGAAATCGAATGTGCCGGCCGTTTGGCCGAACTTCAGGGCGTCGCCCAAGACGAAACGGATGAGCGCGTCGTGTTGCTCGGCGCGGCCGCGCGCCCGTTCAATGGCGATCGGCGACACGTCCACCGCGGTGACGTCGAAACCGCGTTTGGCGAGAAAGACGGAATCGGCGCCGGTGCCGCACCCCAAGTCGATAGCCGAGCCGCGCGGCACGATCCGCTCGTCGATCAGCCGGACCAACTCCGGCGAAGGACGACCGATATCCCAAGGCGGCGTGCCCTGACGGTAACGCTCATCCCAATCGGTCGGCTCTTTCGGCTTCGGGTTCGAGACGGATGGATTCATCGCTAACACTCCCGGGCATGCTCTTCGCCGCCGCGCGGCCATCGTGCCACAGAAAGACAATGCTGACAGGCCGGCCAACGGGAGGCCGAGGCGCGCCGACAGAACGCGGGCCGCGCCGGCCGATGCCTGTTCGAGGATCCACAATCCGGCCGCCCTTGAGCGGAACCGATGCGAACGGATTTCCCCACCAAGAAAGTTTCAGCAATCGGCCGATCCGTTGCAAGGGCCGTCTTCGACCAAGTTCGGCTTTTTCTCGGCCGAAAGCCGACCCTCTTGCCCCCTGGGGCCGGCAATGCAACGATGCTTATGGGCCCAGGGCGGGTGCGGCCGGAGTTGCAACGCCGCCGCAGCGTTGCTTGCCGTGCCCATCCACAAACATCCCGATCGATTCGCTTTGATGATCAAACTGCTTTGCATTACCGACCTGCACGGCGAAGCCGTTCAACTGGCCAAGATCGGCCGCGCCGCCGGGGCCTGCCACGCCGTTCTCTTCGGCGGCGACATCACCCATTTCGGCTCGCCCGACGAAGCCGTCGCGTTGATCGAAACCGCCCGGCAGTTCGCGCCCCATGTGTGGGCGGTGGCGGGCAACTGCGACTCGGCCGCCATCGACGAAGCGTTGAGCCGACAGGGCGCGGGATTGCACGGCCGCGCGGTGGAGAACGGCGGGTTGGGCTTCTACGGGCTTTCCGGCGCGCCGCCGTGGCAGAGCCGCATGTACGAATTCACTGAAGACGAGCTTTCCGCGGCGCTCGACGCCGGCCGGGCCGCGCTGAACGGCACGCCGCTTCGCACCGTGCTGCTTGCCCATGTTCCGCCCTATGGATGCCGCTGCGATCGGACGCTGCTGTTGCAACACATCGGCAGCCGCGCGCTGCGCCGCCATATCGACGCCCACCCGCCGACGCTGGTCGTTTGCGGTCACGTTCATGAAGCCCGCGGCGAAGACACCCTCGGCCCAACCCGCGTGGTCAACTGCGGCCCGGCGCGAAAGGGCTGTTATGCCGTCGTGGAACTCGACCCGCTCGACCTTGCCGCGCCGCTGAAAATTCGGCTGGAACGGGCGTAGCGGCATTTTCGCTGGATGAAATCGCGATCTCTTCCCGTTGGAGACAACGCGCACTTCTGCGAGAACCGTTGCGCTCTTCCAAGGAACAGTCGCCAGCCAGGTCGTTGCCGCCTATTGCGCCCGAAGCACTGCTCCGAAGCGCCGGCCGCAGGCCTCGACGATCCGCTGGCGGATTTCGTCGGCCTGTTGGTTGGTCAGCGTGGCCTCGCGGCTGCGCAGCACAACAGAGAACAGCAGGCTTTTCTTCTCGGGTCCAAGCCGCTGGGCGTCGCGGTAGGTGTCGCGATAGAGCACCTCCTCGGCGAACGGTCCGCACTGCTCGGCCGCCACCGTCGCCACTTCGGCCCAACGCACCTTTTCATCGACCACCAAGTTGATGTCGCGGCAAACCGCCGGATAGTTCGACAGCGGCGCATACTGCGGCACGAGCTGGGCCGCCTCGACCAACGGCGCCAAATGCAACTCGGCAACCACGGTCGGCCCGCGCAAATCGAAGCGGGCTTGCGCCTCGGCCGAGAGCCGACCGGCATAGCCCACCAGCGCATCGCCGCGCCGCCAGCAACACGATTCCGCCGGATCGAGCAGATCGATCGCCGCCTCGGCCGCCGCGATGCCCGCGATCCGCACGGAGTCGAACACCGCCTCGACCGCGCCGCGGACTTCAGCGAAGCCTCGCCCGCTGACAACGCCCAACATCTTCTCCTCGCGCGGAAGCTCGGCCCCTTGGGGCAAATACACGCGCGCGATCTCGAACAACTCAATCTCTTCGTTGGCCAGCGACTCGTTGGTTCGCCGCGCCGCCAACAGGCTGGGAACCAAGCTCCGCCGCAAATGGTCGGCCCCGCGAAGCACCGGCGTCAGCGAGCGGAGCGCCGGCTGGTCGGTCCACGGGCTCAACGCTTCGGAAAGCGCCGGCTCAACCACGCTCAGCGTCACCGCTTCGTCGAAGCCCGAAGCCGTCAGCACCCCGCGCACCTTGTCGAGTACGCGGTCTTCACGGGTGCGGTGCGAAGGAAACATCGGCACCGAAGCGTCTTCGGGGATCTTCTCGTAGCCCCAGATGCGGGCCACTTCCTCGATCAGGTCGATCTCGCGCGTCAGGTCGCGCCGCCAACTGGGGGCCACCACTGCGATCGCCTCGGCCGACCGCTCCACCACTTGGCAGCCCAACGCCGAAAGGATGCGAACAATCGCCTCGGCGGGCACGTCGATCCCCAGCACTTGCGGCACGCGGCGGAGCCGCAAGGCGATCGGTTTGCGGGCGGGCGGCGGCGCTCCGACGTCGATCACCCCTTCGGCCAGTTCGCCGCCGCACAACTCCAAAATCAACTCGCAACAGCGGCGGCTCGCCCAATCCACGCCCTCGGAATCGATCCGCCGCTCGAAACGGTACGAGGAATCGCTGTGCAAGTTCAGCGCGCGGGCGGTGGCGCGAATCGAAATCGGGTCGAACTCGGCGGCCTCGACCAGCACATGGCGGGTTTGCGGCGAGATCTCGGTGCTCGCGCCGCCCATCACGCCGCCGATGGCTACGGGCCGCTCGGCGTCGGCAATCACGCACATTTGCGGCCCCAGCGGATAAACGCGGTGGTCGATCGCCTCGATCGTCTCCCCGGCTGCCGCGCGACGCACGATGATCTCGCCGCCGGCAAGCCGCTCGAAATCGAACGTGTGCAGCGGCTGTCCGCACTCCATCAACACGTAATTGCTGATGTCCACCACGTTGTTGATCGGCGTCAGCCCGATCGTCTCCAGCCGCCGAGCCAACCAGCGCGGACTGGGGCCGACGCGAATGTTGCGCACCAAACGCGCCGTGTAGCGAGGGCAAAGGTCCGGGCAATCGACGCGCACGCGCGTCAGCCGGCCCACCGGCGTTGGCGACTGAGCCGGGCGCGCCGGCGGCACCGTCAGCGTTCGATCGTAGAGAACGGCGATTTCGCGGGCAATGCCCAAATGCCCAAGGCAATCGGGCCGGTTGCTGGTCACCTCCAAATCAATCGCCAAATCGCCGCCCACCTCGCGCGTGCTCTCATGATTCAATCCCGCCATCATCAGCCGCGAGGTCAACTGCTCGACCGGCATGTCGAGGGCGACGTATTCCTTCAGCCAATTCCAAGATACGAGCATGGCGTTGGATCGCTTGGGTTGAATAAAGTGGGATACGACTGGCAGATCGAAACGGACCGTTCCATCGCGAAAACCGGCACGTTCTCCCGCCGGGCCAACGCGCGGCCGAACGACCGCTCAGCCCGACCGAAACGTTGGGGCCCCCGCCCCAAGGCGGTCAGCCGAATTGCCGCAGGAACCGCACGTCGTTCTTGAAGAACTCGCGAATGTCGGTAACACCATGCCGGCGCGCGCAAACCCGCTCGATGCCCAACCCGAAGGCGAACCCGCTATACTCCTCCGGATCGTAGCCGACGGCCTGAAGCACGTTCGGATCGACCATGCCCGCCCCGCCCATCTCGATCCAGCCGTCGCGCCAGCTCATATCGACTTCGACGCTCGGTTCGGTGAACGGAAAGAACGAGGGGCGAAAACGGATATGCACATCGTCGGCGAAAAAGCTCCTAGCGAACAGCCGCAACACGCTTTTCAGGTCGGCCATGGTCACATGGCGATCGATCAACAGCCCTTCGATCTGATGGAACATCGGGTAATGGGTCGCGTCGGCCGTGTCGGGCCGATACACCCGGCCGCACGAAATGATGCGAATCGGCGGAGTGGTTTGCTCCATGACCCGAATCTGAACCGTGCTGGTTTGCGACCGAAGCAACCGCGCCTTCGCGCCCGGCGAGGCCGCCCCAGCCGTCGTCTCGGCCGCGGCCAGATAGAAGTTGTCCAGCGCGTCGCGCGCCGGGTGTTCGGGCGGGATGTTCAGCGCCTCGAAGTTGTGCCGCTCGTCTTCGACCTCCGGACCGTCGGCGGCCGTAAACCCCAACCGGCCCATGATGTCTTTCAACTCGGCAATCGTCTGCGTGAGCGGATGCAGGCAGCCGATTCGCCGCCGCGTGCCGGGAATCGTCGGATCGAAATGCTGCGCGCGGGGGCCGGCGGCCGAGCCTTGCTTGAGCCGCGCGGTCGCCTGCCGCAACGCTTCCTCGATGCCGACCTTCAGCTCGTTGAATCGCTTTCCCGCGGCCGGGCGATCGGCGGGGGCGATCTGTCCCAAGCCCTTCTGAAGGTCTTTCAGTTGCCCGCTCCGCGCGCCGAGGTACTTCACGCGCGCCGCCTCGAGCGACTCCTCATTTTCCGCCGACGCGAAAGCGGCCGCCGCCTCGCGCGAAAAGGCATCGAGCGCCGCGATGAACGATTCCAGCGACATGTTTCGCCCTTGCTGACGCGACTGACACGGTTCGCACTGAGAAATCCAGCGTTCTTCCGCAAACGCCTTTGCCGATGCCACGCGGGGCGATCATGCAGTGGATCGCCGCCTCAACGTGAAAGGGCCGCGAGAAGGAGCGCCGTCTTGTTCCGACCGCCGGGCTCGGCTCGCCCGCCGGCCGCGCCCTTTCGCGCCCGCAACCGATTCGGCGCCGCGTGCGTCAACCGGCGCGACGACGGTCCCGCCGGCCGCCACCCGCGCAAGTTCGCTTCCTGCCGGCCGACAGCCCGCACAGGCTGCGGCGCGGCATGGGCCGGCGCGGTATGGGCGGGCTCGGCCATCCGCCTTACTGAGGCAGCGCCGCTTTGACCAAGTCGAAAACCCGGTCGAAGGCTTGCGGATCACGAACGGCCAGCTCGGCCAGCGTCTTCCGATCGAGTTCGATCTGCGCCGCCTTCAGCCCGGCAACAAACTGGCTGTAGCGCATGCCGCGTTGGCGCACGGCGGCATTGATGCGGATGATCCACAAGCTGCGGAACTCGCGCTTGCGATTGCGGCGGTCGCGAAACGCGAACACGCCGGCGCGCATCAACGTTTCTTTGGCGGTGCGCAGCAGGCGGCGCCGACCGCCCACGTAGCCTTTCACCTTCTTGAACAAACGCTTCTTGGCCCGAGTTCGGGCAGCACCCTTGGTCGTTCGCATGACGATCTCCGATGAACGCCGCGGCCTTGCCCGCCCTTTGGGCGCGAGCGCCGTTCGGCCGTTCTCGTCTGGGCGGAATCGAGGCCCTCGCCGCACCAGTGCGGCAAGCGTTGTTCTGCCCGTCCCGCATCATGGGCCGCTGCGCGCAGCAGGCGGCTGCGCCGACCGGCCCCCCTTGGCCCTATTTGCCCAGCGCCCAGCGAATACGCTTGGCTTCAACGCCGTCGAGCACCGCGGTGCCCCGAAGCTGACGCTTCTGCTTCTGGGTTTTTCGAGTGGCCAAATGGCTCGTGCCGGCCTGCCGGTGCTTCACCTTGCCTTTGGCCGTAACTTTGAACCGCTTTTTCGTCCCTTTGTGGGTTTTCATTTTCGGCATGACTGCCTCGCTCGACGTGGGCCGGAGAGTGTATCCTTGGCAAAGACCCGTCATTATAAACGACTTCGCGCCCACGCAAAGGGGGATTCTTTCCCGGCCCAACGTCGCGCGCCGCCCCGGTTGACCCAGTCGCCCGATCGCCGACCAATTCGGCCGTCGATCGTTCGTCTGCCGACGCCCGTCGCCAGCACTAGTGTGCCGTTCACCCCGACCGCCCACTACGGGCCGAAGCTGCCCGCGGTTGGAGCAACGGTGCTCAAACGGCCGGGGGCGCGATGCCGAAATCGCGGATAGTCAGCAGGCTTTCAAAAGGATATCCCTTGGCGGCGAAGGCACCCGCTCCGCCTTCCATGCGATCGATAACGGCTAGCACACCAACAACTTTCAGCCCAAACGCCTCGACCCGTTCGATGGCCTGAAGTGACGAGCCCCCCGTAGTAACCACATCCTCAACGATCACCACTTGCTGGCCGGGCGAAACGGGCCCCTCGACGTATTGCTTGGTGCCGTGCCCTTTAGGTTCTTTCCGCACCATGAATCCCCGCAGTTCGAGCCCTCGGACGCCGGCAATGGTTACGATTGCGGCGGCAATCGGGTCGGCACCGATCGACATGCCGCCGACGGCGTCGGGCAGTCCCCGCGAGGCCATCAGGTCGAGCAGCCCTTCCCCGATCAGTCGCGCGCCGGCGGCGTCGAGCGTAACCTGTTTGCCATCAAGGTAGTATGTTGCCTTGCGTCCCGAGGCCAATGTGAAGTCGCCGAACTTCAACGCGCGGCTGCGAACCAGATCGATCAATGCTTGACGGTCGTACATGGGCGATTACCTAATGCCTTGGCTAGAGAATGGATCGGAACGATTGCACTGGGCAGGCCGCAAACCGCCGAACGGAGCGAAGGCCTTCCGCGATCGAGTTGTTCGATTCGCAGAGCAGCCCGTCATGCGTTGCCTCGCCAGCCCCGGAAGTGCAGCGTTGCCAGGCCGCCACCCGTTGAAAAGGCTCGCCGGCCCGTTGATCTTCGGCAGAGACTACCGCGCCCTCTGGCAGCGGAAAAGGGGTGCGATGAGATTCGCGTCTTGCCAGCGCCTTACGCGCGCCCCAGTTCGGTGAATTGGCCGAGCCGGTGTGCGTGCTGAGCCTCGGCAACCGCCACGAGCGCCACATTTTTCTGATGCCGAATTGGCATGGCGTCGGCCAAGGGATTCGATTATGATCGCGCGGCAATGCAGAAATCCGTCGGTGCGGGATTCTCGGGGCGCCGGGGCGATCCGCGTCGGACTGTGCCTGCGCGTTGCCGAACGAAGACGCGTGATCGGCCGTTCGCCGTCGCGGCGTCGGGCGAAGGCATACGCAGAATTCGGCTGGTTGGGCAAACCGCCGACCGACAGAGGATCTCCGTTCCGGCGGACTAGGAAGCGAGCAGCACGACCACCACGACGGCCACGATGAACCCGAGCAAGATCACCCACAACGCGCCTTCGGCTTTCGCATCGCCGCTGTCGGTGTGCAGCCACGAGCCGCAGTGGGGGCAGCGTTCGGCGTCGTCGTAGATTTCGGCGTCGCATTCCGGGCAGTGGTCGAGGGTTTCGTCCACGTCGTCGGGCGGCTCGATCCAGTCGTCGGGTTCGTCGTCCGGCGGATCGTCGAAGTGGCGTCGCGGCATAAGGACCAACCTAAGGAAGAACAACAAGGAACACGGCAAGCCGCGTTTGTTCCTCGGCTGCCCACGAAGGGCCAACCGGACAAACGCTGCCGGAAAAAGCGCACTTTCATTGTGAACGGCCGAAGGCGCGCTGGGAAGATGCAGCCGCTCGGCAGGTTTGATGCGTTTCGCGAACCACGGTCGAGGTCGGCCACGGAACCGACCTTGCAACAGTTCGTCAAGGAGGACGAACGTGAACGCGCTTAAAACACTGGTGATGTTGTTGTTTCTCGGCGGGGTGGGCTACGTGGTCTATCTGTCGATCACTAAGAGCCCCAGACGGCCCCACGAACCGACAACAGCGGCTGTTTGGCCCACGACTCCTAAGAGCCAACTGCCCGCTCCGGGCGGATTGATGCCGCGGATGAGTGGCGAGACAGGCGATGGACAATCCCCGTCGCCCAACGGCTGGCCTGGCCCGAACGCCTTGCCCAGCCCGGCCCATCCGACCATCCCCGGCCCTCCCACAGCCGCCGCATCGGGCGCCGCGACCGAAATGCCCGGCCCGCTGCCCTCACCCGGCCTGCCTGCGGAACCGACAACCGACTCGGCCGTGCGCACTCTGCCGCCGCGTCCCAGTGCAACGCCGGCGGCGCCGGTATATGGTTCGCCCGCCGGAGGGGCGCCCGAGCGGCCGCCCGTTGCCGCAACGACTGAAGGCGGTTACTCGCCACCGATGCCCTCGGCGTCGGCGGCCTCGCCTGCGTCGCCTGCGATTGCCAACGACTTGGCTTCTGCGCGGCCGCCGACCGCCTCGCCCGAATGGAGCCCCGCGGGCACGCACCCGTTGCCGAGCGGCGCTGCCGCGTCCGATCCTTGGAATCGCGCGCCGGCCGAAGCAGCGCATCCGGCCGCGACTCATCCGGCCGCAACCCATCCCACGGCCGCCGCCGACGATCGCTCGATGCCCGCCGCGCCGTCGGCCGATGCCGCGGGCGCAACCGCCCCATTGGGCCGCGACCCGCTGCAATGGGCAGGCGACGTGGGCGGACAAACGCCTGCGCCGCCGCACAACCCCGCCCGAGCGGCAGCCAACGCCCACGGCGATTCCGAGCTGGTCGCTCAGTTTCGAGCGATCATGGAAACGATTCGGCATCGGCTTGACGAAGGCAAACTCGACGAAGGTCTGCAAACGCTGACGCAGTTGTACGAGATGCCGTCGTTGCCCGAACAACAACGGATGGAAGTTGTGGATTTGATGGGTCAGGTGGCCGGCACGGTGATCTATTCGAAACAAAGCATCGTGCAAGCGCCGCACCGCGTCGAGCCGGGCGAATCGCTGGAGATGATCGCCGCTCGATATCAGCTTACGCCCGAGCTGTTGATGAAGATCAACGGGCTGCCCGATCGATCGGCCGTGCGCCCGGGCGACATGCTGAAGGTTCTGCCCGGTCCGTTCAGCGCGGCCGTCTCGCTCGAACGCCGCGAGTTGGTGCTCTATCTGAGCGGCATGTATGCAGGCCGGTTCCCCATCGGCATCGGCCGCGATCAGCCGCGTTTGGAAGGTGTTTACGGCGTCCGCGACAAGGTGCGGATGCCCGCCTACGTCGGGCCCGATCAGACGAGCGTCGCCGCGGGCGATCCGCGCAATCCCCTGGGGCGCGCCGCGCTCGACCTGGGCAACGGCATCGCCTTGCACGGGTGCGATTCGCCTTCGGCCGTCGGCCGCGACGACAATCGGGGCACGATCTGCCTGGGCGACCGCGACTTGGCCGATCTGTTCGACATCTTGACGATCGGATCGAAGGTCACCATTCAGCGCTGACGGCATCTTGAAGATCGGCTCGGGGGCGCCCTTGACTGCTGATGGCCGACCGAAACCGAATCGCGCCGGCGCGCGTTCCGCCCGATCCGATCGCCGCGGCCAATTCTGTTCTCATCGCACAAAGCTTCGCTGCGCGGCTCGACAAGAACCCGTTCGAAGCGGTGCGGCTGAAGCGAGGCTCCCGTCCGGCAAGCCGGCGGCCCAACGCTCCGGCAGATGAATGCCTGTTGCGGCAGCCGGCTTTGCAGCAACTCGGCCTGCGGCGCGAATCGTTGGGGC
Organism: Thermoguttaceae bacterium; assembly: GCA_029975295.1. Taxonomy (GTDB): domain Bacteria; phylum Planctomycetota; class Planctomycetia; order Pirellulales; family Thermoguttaceae; genus JARKPK01. The sequence goes on from JARKPK010000083.1 coordinate 60,086, forward strand.
TGCAACGCCGTTCTCTTGATTGCCGCGCGGCGAGAAGCTATGGTGCATCAGCAGTCTGATGCCGAACCGCCAACCAAGAGAGGCCGGCTTCCGCAGACACGACGCCGGCCATCATCGACATTGCTTGGTTGCGCTGAGAAGCCCTTGCGCACAACCGTTCTTCGTGAAAAGAGGAACGCAACGACCGATTCCGATTCTTCTTTGCGTTGGGGCCTGCCCCGGGCGGGCCTTGTGCTGTCGGCGATTCGATCGCCCAAGAAAGGCGAACGGAGGGGGATGCAATGACACGATTCGTCGCGGCGGTTCTCTTGGCGGTCATCGTTGCGGCGGCTCCTCGGGCCGGCGCCGACGAAACGCGCCGCCCGCTTCAATACGCCCCGGCCGCGGTGGACAATCCGCTCAAGGGCCTGGTGCCCTATCAGGGCGACAAACGCGGCGTCTTCCCGCATAGCATGGAGTTCAATTACTTGCCCTATTCGGCCCTGGTCAAAGGCTACGACGAGTTCGACTGGCGACCGCTGGAAAAGATGCTCGACGAGATCGCCGGCCGAGGGAATCAGGCCGTGTTCCGTGTGTATCTCGAATACCCGAAGCGGCGCGGCGTCATTCCCGAGTTCCTCCGCCGCGACGGATTAAAGATCCATCAGTACCTGAACACCAACACCCAGCCGCTGCCGCCGGCTGATGTGGAAACGCCCGACTACGAAGACAAGAACCTGCGCCGATCGCTCAAGAGTTTCATTGCCGCGTTGGGCAAGAAGTACGACGGCGACCCGCGGATCGGGTTCATCACCGCGGGCTTGCTGGGCACCTGGGGCGAATGGCACAACCACCCCCGAAACGACTTGTTCGCCAGCAAGGCGGTGCAGCAAGAGGTGATGGATGCCTATGAAGCCGCCTTCAAAGTTACGCCCGTGCTGCTGCGATACCCGGCCGGCGAGAATAACGATCGGCAGAAGGCGAAGAATGCCGACCGACCCTTCGGCTACCACGACGACTCGTTCGCCTGGGCCACGCTCGATACCGGAAAGAAAAGTGATTCGTGGTTCTATATGAGTCTGCTCAAGGCGGCCGGCCCGCAGGCCGAGGACAAGTGGAAAACGCATCCCATCGGCGGCGAGATCCGGCCCGAGGCGTGGGGCATGGTGTTTGACGAACAGCCGGAGGAGAAGCGCATTCAGAACTTCCGGCAATGCGTCGAGGCCACCCATGTCACCTGGCTGATGGACAGCGGCATGTTCAAGAAGGGCCAACCGGCCGAACGCATCGAGCGGGCGAAGCGGGAAGTGCAACGGATGGGCTACGAGTTCCACGCGCCGGCCGTGACCATCGGCCCGGTGAGCGACGGAAAATTGAAGGTGAGTCTCGAGGTCGAGAACCGCGGCGTCGCCCCGTTCTATTACGACTGGAAACCGGAATACGGGCTGCTGGCCGGCGGCCGAGCGGTGAAAACCGCGGCAGGCGCCGGCCGACTGACGGGGCTGTTGCCGGGCGATCGGCCGCGGGTGTGGGCCGACACGCTCGATGTCCGCGGCCTGCCACCCGGCGTCTACACCCTAGCCATGCGTGTGCCGAACCCATTGCCCAACGGCAAACCGATCCGCTTTGCCAACGCCACTCAAGATGCCGCCACCGGCTGGCTTGCGCTGGGCGAAGTGCAAATTCGATAACTCGGGCCGGGCGACGCGGCCGTCGCCCCGCGCGGTGCACATGCCGCGATAAGATCGGCCGAAATCACTCCGTCCTCGGCCAGATGCTTTGGAGATGCGCCCCACGGAGGAAGACTCGTCCCGCGGACCGCGTCGAATCCTCTCACCCCGCCCGGGGTCACACCTTCTCTTTGCCCGCGCTGCCGCGACGAAGGAAAAACGCCCCAAAGGCCATCGTCGCCATCAGGACCAAAGCCAAGGCGGCCGGTTCGGGCACGGGCACCACGTCGGAGAATGCGGTGCCGACGGTGACATTGTCGATGTAGTACCAATCCAGCCCGGTTTCGTGACGGGCGGTGCGGAAGATCAGGTCGCTCAGGCTCGATATCCCACTGGCGCCCGTGTAGGTTGCCGTCGGCAAATGGTCGCCCTCGACATCGGACGTCGGATTAATGAACACATCGGCCCGGTTGTAGCCGCCCGAGAACTTCAGCACTACCAAATAGGTTGATGTCGGGCTGACATTGGCCCCGTAGGTGGTGCTGCCCGAGTTGACGGTAGTGCGGGCGAAAAAGCGCGTGGGAACGCCGGCCACGCCGCCGCTGATTCGCGGGTTGGCGAACGAAGTATCCATGCCGATCTGAAGGAAATCGTCGGTGGTGTTTCCGCCGGTTGACTCGAGAACGGTCGGCGCCTCCAGCAGGAAACTGAGGTACACCGTCCCCGTCTGGGAGGCAATCGTCCGCCCGAGAAGCAGCATGCCGCCGGTATCGTTGCCGGGCAACAGTTGCAATGCCCGAGAACCGCCATCGACCTGCACGCTGCCCGCACTGTAAACCATCGAACGGGCCACGACCTGCACGCGCGCACGATCGCTGTCGAGCACGTTCCAGGAATTGCTCCAGCCGCTACCGCCGTAGGGCGCCAAACCGCTTACCGGCTCAAGCTGCCCGAGGGCATACGACTCGAAGTCGTCGGCCGCGATAATGCCGGCGGAAAGTGGGCGGGGCGGGCCGGCCAACACGGCCGCCGTCAAGAAAGCAGAGAGTATCCAACGTGTAGCACGCATGAGAAAAGGCTCTCCCGCGAGCGAACGGCCCCCGCCGCGATGCCGCCGCCCGACCAGAAAGGAAACGATGAGCCGAAAACCGAGAAGATGCCTCTTCGAGGAAGAGCGCGAAACAAACCTAAACGACTAGTCCGACGAGTCCAACTGCAACAGCGCCCTGATCGGGCGGCCCAACGACGCCTCGGGGGCTGCTGGGCCATGGCGGCTAGGGCGCCCCAAAACGGTCCATTCTAATAATGACTTCCGCCCCGCCAGACTAAGCTACAGTATAATTCCGGTTGCCGCCAACGCAAGCGTTTGGCGCGTTTCTTTTCTCTTTTCCTTGGCCCGCGCCGTCGCTCAGCGGCGAACCAAGGCTTCGATCAGAAGTCTCTAATAATGTGAGACTTGCTGCCGACGCCAACGCGTCCGTTGCCATCGGTGGAACGCCGTCGGGGGCAGGGCGGGGCTATTTGCCTTCCAACGAAAGCTGCGGGAACTTGCCGTGCGGCTCGTTCTAATACCAGAAGGCCACAGAGGCAATGTCGTCTTCCAGTTGCAGGTAGCGGCCGCCCTGCTGCCAGCCCAACGCTTGGATCGTCACGCGCAGATCTTTCTGGAAACGGATCGGATCGGCAATATGCCAGCGGTAGAGGCCGAATCGCTGGCCCGGCTTGTAGATCTCGTCGGGCGGCAAAACCTGCGCCAGGCCGGCATAGGGCGTGCAGAACACCTGGTACTTCTTCGTTTCGCGGTTTTCAAAATTGTACGAGCCGCAGAAGTAGTCTTCCGTCCCGGTGCCGCAGATGGTGGGAAACTCGCGATCGCCGTCGATGTAGAACTTGATTTCGCCCTCGCCCCACCAACCCGGGCTGCGAACCTCCCAGGCCATGTAGGTGCCGACGTAGTGCCCCTGGCCCTCAACGCCGTCGAGGATGGTGTATAGGCCTTTGTTCTTCAGCGGGTTCTCGCGGCGGAACTGGGCATGCAAATAGGCCGCCTCGGCCGGCACTTGCCCCAAGGCATAGTCGATTTGGTAATACAACGTCATCGGCTGCGCGGCGGTGTTCTCCATGGTGATCTTCGCCTTGCGGCGGAAGGGCATGGGCCAATAGCAATTGAACGCGCTGCCCGGATTGACGCACACCGCCAGCGACGTTACTTGGCAATACTTGCCCCAGCCGCAGGCGAAGAAGTCGCCCACCGGGCACTCGATCGACGGCTCGCTCTCGCCGTCCCAATAGAAACGGATGATCGACGTTCGCCAGTTGCCGGTGGGCGTCATCCAAATATGTTGAATGCTGCCCGGCCCCTCGATCTCGGCCAAGGTGAACGTGGTTCCCGGCGCAATCCGAACCGACGGCGAAACCTTCCAGCCCTGCCCCAGTTCGGCGGCCGCGTTCTTACCGGTCCCCTCGGTAGCCATGGCCGCCTTGCCCTTCTCGCCCGTAAAGTTTTCCGGACAAATCGATCGGGTTTGCGCCTGCGAAACAAGGTAGAGATTGCTGATGTTCGTATCGAGCACGGGCGGGGGCGCCGGCTCGCGCGTCGCCCGATCGGCCGCGCCGTACACTGCCGCCCCGAGAATGGCCGCCACCGCACAATAGAAAGTTTTCATCGTTTCGCTCCCGCATGAAAAAAACGGATTCAACCATCCCGCCCAATGCCGCAGAGCCCATGTGCTCTCTCGGCCCATTCTCAACGTGATGCCGGGCGATGCCGAGCGCTCGCCCGAAAACGAGGCGCGATGTTCGTCGCAATCGCGTGAAATCGTTGCGAACGAATTCGATGGAACCAGCCGTGAAACCGTGCCCATCGTAAAAAAAACCGCGGTGAAAAGAAAGCGCCGAGCTGCGGATCGCCGTAGCGAGAAGCCGGCAGCCCTTCCGCTGCCGCGTCGGTCATGCGGCGTTCAAAAATCAGCCGCTCTGCGATCGGATCGTTCGAAGAACGACCGTGCGGGCAAAAGCCCACGGCCTATAACGCGCACGTCAGTAGCTGCCGAATCCGCCAGCGCCGAATCAGTAGCCACCGCCTTTGCAGTCGCGCCGGCAGGCCATTTGGCTGAGCTTGCGGCCGCTTTCGCTATTGTGTGGACCGATTCTGTTGATCGCCGGCAAGCAGTTCTTCGATTTGCGCGGCAAGAATGAAGTCGTTTTCCGAGAGCCCGCCGATGGCATGCGTGGTCAATTCCACGCGGAGACGGCGATAGCGCTCGAGATGAATGTCGGGATGATGATCGGCCTGCTCGGCCCGCATGGCAATCGCCACGATCGCCGCCACGGCCGCGGCGAAGTCGGGCGCCGTCCACTGGCGTTCGAGCCGGCGGGCTTGATCGCTCAGCCGCCATTGAGGCAGAAGTTGAGCCCATCGCTCGGCCGCAACAACATCGAACGGTGGTTCACCGCTCGAACACGCGCGGCAGCGCCGGCGGGCCAAGCTGCCGCAGCTTTCGGGCGGAAGGGCGTTCAGATTGCTCATCGCTTCGCTTTCGCTCGGTTGCTCGTGTTTCGCGGATGGAACGTCTGGCAAGGCCGATGGGCCAGAGGCCGATTTTCGCGGCCGGAACGCGATTTTGACGCTGCTTGCCGTTCCTAAAGACTCAGAGGCGAGCCGCCCCTCCGCCCCCGCGTGGGCGCGCGATGCAATCCGCCGATCAGCCGCATTGAAGCCGGCCTCAACGAACTCGACGCGAAGCGCAAACGCATCAGTCCCGCGCCATGCACACCCAAAGGCCCGGCCGCGATCGTCGCTGCATCGGCCGCAACTGCGCCGACCTGCTTACGCCAGCGTCGAGGTGCAGTGCCCGCAACGCTTGGCCGCCTTGGGCACTTCCATCAGGCATTCGGGGCAGCTCTTGGTGGTCGGGTCGGGCGGGGGCGGGGTCCGCTTCAGCCGATTGATCTGTTTGATCACCAAAAAGATACAGAACGCGACAATCGTAAAATCAACCACGTTGTTGATGAACTTGCCGTAGCTGATCGTCACGGCCGCCGTTCCCTCGGTGGCTTCCTTCAAGGTGAGCGACAATTGCGAAAAATCCACTTTGCCCAACAACAACCCGATCGGCGGCATGATCACGTCGTTGACCAGCGAGGCCACGATCTTGCCGAACGCCCCGCCGATGACCACGCCGACGGCCATGTCGATCACATTCCCCTTGACGGCGAACTCTTTGAACTCTTGCAGCAGACCCATAAGCGAACCCTTTTCTAATTCTAAAATGTCTCAGACAACAAACGCCGAGAAGCAAACCAACGGAACCCGCCTTCGCGAACAAAAAACACCAGCGGCATTCAACTGGCTCATCCGCCGATCGACACAGCCGACGACGACAAATAACCGCGACCGCCTACGAACCAACGGCAGACACCGCGGCCACAAGCGCCGGCCCAATGGCCGCCCGGTCTTCGCTGTTGCAAGCAGGCCGCGCACATTCTTCGCATTCAACCGAAATTTCGCGTGTCGAGAAGAGCAAGAAGGCGTTCGAACGCGCCTATTCTGACTAGTGCAAGCAAAATCCGCAAGAAGAGTTCGTTGAAGGGAAGTTACCAGGGGCCCGAGGTTGAAAAGCTGCCGCCTCGACGCGTAGAGCGAAATCGCCCAAGGACACATCGCCCCAAATCTGTCGGCACAGATTGCGCCGCTTCGCTATTCCCTCGCACAGTGGTTCGATTGTCGTCCGACCGCGACGACCAAGTTGTGCCGGGTGAACCGATTCTACCGATCATTCGTTAATGGTGGATTGCAGCGGGCTGCGACGCGGCCTCGCTGTTGAACCGTCGGCTACGCTTTTGGGGGGAGACTGGGCCATGGGATTGCTCCAGGCGATCGGGCATACGCCGTTGATCGAGCTGTCGCACTTCGGCGGTGGGCCGCATGTCCGCCTCCTTTGCAAGCTGGAGGGCGTCAACCCCGGCGGATCGGTGAAAGACCGTCCGGCCTTGCGAATGATCGAGGCGGCCGAGCGCAGCGGCGAATTGACGCCGCAAAAGACCATCATCGAGGCTACCAGCGGGAACACGGGCATCGCTTTGGCGATGATCGGAGCCGCTCGCGGGTATCGGGTAACCCTGTGCATGTCGGCCGGCGCCAGTATCGAACGGCGGCGGGTGCTGGCGGCGATGGGCGCGCGCGTGCTGCTTTCACCCGCCCAAGAGGGCACCGACGGGGCGATTCGTCTGGCCCATGATCTGGTGGAGCGATCGCCCGACGAATACTACATGCCCAACCAGTTCGACAATCCGTACAATGTCTTGGCCCATTACGAGTCGACCGGGCCGGAACTTTTCCACGACACCCACGGCGAAATCGATGTGTTCGTCGCCGGGATGGGCACCACGGGCACGCTGATGGGCGTAAGCCGCTTCTTCCGCGAGCACAAACCGGGGGTCAGCATCGTCGGCGTCGAGCCGCCGATCGGCCACCGAATTCAAGGCCTGAAGAACATGCAAGAGGCAATCAGGCCCAAGGTTTACGACCCGGAACTGCTCGACGAAAAAGTGACCGTCGATAACGAAGAGGCCTTTGCCGCCGCCCGATGGCTTGCCGCCAAAGAGGGCATCTTCGTCGGCATGTCGAGCGGAGCGGCCCTGGCCGGCGCAATGAAGGTGGCTCAACGAATTGCTCGGGGGACGATTGTTGTGCTGTTGCCCGACCGCGGCGACCGCTACCTGAGCACCGAGTTGTTCGAACCGCCGGTCAGCGACGCTGCCGGGCAAAGCCGGGCGGCCTAGCGCGACCGGCCGTATGAAAACTGCCGTTCTCCGGTGACGCCCCGCGCCGACGCCCCCTCAGCCTGGCTCGCTTGGAGCCCCGCCGAGCACAAGGGTCGGCCATCGCAACCAGTGTGCGTATTTTTCCATCGCCGCGCACTCCCCTTATTTTCACACCACCCCCAACACAACCGAGTTCGCTCATTCCAGCAAGGGGATTCAAGCGATTCAAAGGGACTTCGTCAACCACTTCAACGTGACGGATTAAAGCCGGGAAATTGGCAACTTGGCGAAGACGAGAGACATAGAAAAACTGCATCGTCTCTGTGATTGCTGACCACATCGGCCGCGAACTTGGCTCATCGAAGGGCAGAGACGATTTTCGTCTCATAGAACCGATCCGTCTTGCTCGTTCGCGGCCCGCCCAAGCATCTGTTGGCCTTTCGCCACGCCCGTTCGCGCCGATTCGCGTACCTTCGCGGCAAAATTGTCTGCGTCCCATCGTGCCCCATCGCGGCAGTCTCTCATGAGCGATCATTTGCGTCGCTTCGCGGCCGCCTCTGTGCAACGCCGTTCGCGGATTCGGCCCGAAAAGCGCAAGTGCTTATGCCGGCAAGAAAAACTCGCATTTACACGAAGTGGCGTGAACGTGTATACCATCGGCCTGTTGTTCGGTGAGCGATGCCCGAGGATTGTCCGTCGGGCCACCGACGAGAACGGAGTGCGCGCCGAGCCTTCCGCAGACGGAGAGCTGCTGCGAATGGGCGATGCGGGCATGGTCGCCTTTTCGACCAGCAAGACGACAACCTCTTCGATCAGCATCGAAGACACGGTCGAGCGCGCCGACGACAAAGAGAACGGCTGCCGACGAGGCGAGCTTCGTTGCGTGTTTCCTGTTTGAGAATCCTTAGACCAGGCCGACCACTGGCGAGAGTGTTCCGATGAGTCGCGACGTTACTGTCATTCGCTCCGGCCGCGGCTGGCAACCTCTGGAATTGGCCGAGTTGTGGCGCTATCGCACATTGCTTTGGGTCTTCTTGTTGCGCGACTTGAAGACCAGCTACAAGCAAACGGTGCTTGGTCCGCTTTGGGCCGTGCTTCCTCCGCTGCTGACCACGGCATTGTTCACGCTGGTATTCGGGGTGCTGCTGGGTCGCGGCAACGAGCCCTCGGCGCCGGGAGTGCCCTATGCCCTGTCGACGCTGTGCGCGCTGTTGCCTTGGCGTCTGTTCGCCGGTTGCCTCACCGGCATCGGCAATAGCCTGGCGAACAACCAATCGCTGCTAACGAAGATTTACTTCCCGCGGATGATCTTCCCGCTTTCAGCAATGCTCATGCCGCTGCTCGATGCCGCTGTGACCTTCGTGCTGCTGATCGGACTGATGCTTTGGTACGGAATTGCCCCGGGCGTCACGCTCTTGGCCGCGCCCGCCTTCATCGGCCTGGCCTTGGCCGCAGCGTTGGCTTTGGGGTTGTGGTTCGCCCCGCTCAGCGCGACCTATCGCGATTTGGGGATGGCCGTGCCCTACCTGTTGAACATCGCGCTGTACCTGAGCCCGGTGATCTACGCGGCGGCCAGTTTGCAGCGGGCGCTGCCCGACTGGGCCGTCACCATCTACTGGCTCAACCCGATGGCCTGCGCCATTGAAGGAATGCGTTGGTCGTTTTTCAACTCCGCTCCGCTGCCTTGGGGCAGCGTGGCGGGCGGCGCCGGCCTGGTGTTCGCCCTGCTTGTTGGCGGAGCGTTTTTCTTCCGCCGCATGGAACGCAGCATCGTGGACGTGATTTGATCGCTTCAGCGATCCGGCATGGCCGAAAAGTTCGAGCTCATGGAGCCTTGCATTCATTACGGCTGGAACGAGCGATCCTCCTCGTGTTTGGCCCGCGAAAGGGACGCATTGGAATCCGCAATAGAACGCGCCGTATCGAGCGAGGAAGCGCATGATGAGTTCTGATTGGGCGTTGCGAGTCGAGCAATTGAGCAAGCGCTATCGCATCGGCGAGCGGAACTACCACCGCAGTCTGCGCGAACAGTTGCTGCAAGGCTTGCGTCGGCTGTGGCCTTGGCAGGCAAAGCGGCGCGCGCCGCCGTCCGGCGATTCGACGGGCCCTTTGTTGCCGCAGCACGACGGGAACAGCGAATGTTCCGCGGAATCCGAGGCCGAGTTTTCGGCCGAGGTCGAACCGCAACATGCCGTTCGCGCCCGGCTGGGCCGAGGCGGCGAGTTCTGGGCGCTGCGCGACGTGAGTTTCGACATCCCGCGCGGCGAAATGGTGGGCTTCATCGGCCGCAACGGGGCAGGCAAAAGCACACTGTTGAAGATCCTTACGCGAATCACCGAACCGACCGCGGGCCGCGCCGAAATCCGCGGCCGCGTGGGCAGTCTGCTGGAAGTGGGCACCGGCTTCCATCCGGAGTTGACCGGGCGGGAGAACGTCTTCCTCAATGGCGCCATCTTGGGCATGCGGCGCGAGGAGATTCGGGCGAAGTTCGACGAGATTGTCGATTTCGCCGGGGTGGCCCATTTCATCGACACGCCGGTCAAACGCTATTCGAGCGGCATGGCGGTCCGGTTGGCCTTCGCCGTGGCTGCGCATCTCGATGCCGAGATTCTGCTGGTGGACGAGGTGCTGGCCGTGGGCGACGCCGAATTCGAACGCAAGTGCCTGCGGAAGATGAACACCGTGGCCCGCGACGGCCGAACCGTGTTGCTGGTGAGCCACAACCTGACGGCCGTGCAGCGTCTTTGCCGTCGCGTGATCTGGCTCGATCAGGGCCAAATCACCGCCGACGGGCCGTGCTTGCCGGTCGTGCGCCGCTACATCGAAGCGTGCAAGCAGCGCGAGCATCTCTCGCCGCTGATCAAACCGGGCAGCCCTTATCGAGCCATCGATTGCCGCGTCAACGGAGCGCCGCTGGGCCGAACCGTAGCGCTGCTGGGCAACGAACCGCTGCACGTTGCTGTCGTGTGCGAGTCGGCAGAACCGACCCGCCGTCCCCGGCTCGATCTGGCCTTCTACCGCAGCGACGGCCTGAAGGTGTTCGCCTGCGCCACCGACCGCACGCTCGACGCCGACGACGGCCGGCGGAGCCGCCGATGGGAGTTCGATCTGTGCTTCGAGCGGCTCGACTTGGCGCCGGCCGAATACTATTTCGACTTGGGCGTCCGCTCCGACTTCCACGGCGAGTACGACATCCTCTGGAATCGCGTTTGCGAACTGACGGCTGCCACGGCCGTGCCGGCAATCGCGGCCGACGCCGTGCTGTTGCCGCCGGTGCGGGCATCGGCTCGCGCGGCCTGAAGGAGAATCAGACCATCGATCGCCCCAGCGGGGCGGTCTTCGCACGTTATCGGAAGCGAGTGAACTCCGCGTTCCATCGGCATCCGCTCGCCCCGAGCAACCCGCGGCCAGGATCATCAGGAAGATCATGTTGCAACAGTCGTCCCCGACAGACCTTCACGGCAACCTGACCAGCGTGGAGCATTGGTCGCGGGTTTACCGCGAACGGCCGGCGCGGCAGGCTTGGGCGCCCCGCTACTACGAAGACCGATTGATCAGCCATTGGCTGTGCGAGGCGCTGCGCCGCTGCCGGGCCGAGACGGCCTTGGAAGTCGGGGCGGGCGACTCGGTTTGGCTGCCCTACTTGGCCAAGCAAGCGGGATTGCGGTTCGTCGCCGGGCTCGACTACAGCGAGGCTGGCTGCCAGCGACTCGAACGGCAAATGGCCCAGTACAACGTTCGCGGAGAGGTGCATTGCGTCGATTTGTTCGAGGCCGAGCCCGAGCAAATCGGCCGCTTCGACTTCGTCTATTCCCTCGGATTGGTCGAGCACTTCCCCGACCTCGACCATGTTCTCCGGCGGCTGCGCGCCTTTGTAGCCCCCGGCGGAATGCTCTTGTGCGAAGTGCCGAACCTCTGTTCAATCCACGGCCTGGCGATGCGGCTTTGGCAGCCCGAACTGATGGCCAAACACGTGTGCCTGAGCCGTCGCCGACTGATGCGGGCGTTTTCCCGGGTCGGTCTGGAACAGGTCGAAGGCTGGCATGCCGGCGCCTTCTCGCTGGCGGTAGTGGCCTGGGAGCACTATCCGCGCTGGCCCGGCTTGGCTCGAAAAGCGGTTCCCCGCCTGCGGCGTTTCCAAGAACGCGTGCTCGATCCGCTGCTTCGGTGGCTCGACGTGCGGCGCGGACTGCCGGGCGTAGCGCCGTATCTGTTTGTTTGTGGCACGGCCCCCAGGGCCTCCGGCTGAGCTGGCGGAGTCGCCCGCGGGCCAAGGGGCAATTCGACGATAAGGAAAGGGTCGCCTATGTGCGGCATCGCAGGGATTATTCGGTTCGATGGACAGTCGCCCGACGGCGACGAGCTGTTGCGAATGACGCAATCGCTGGCCCACCGCGGGCCCGACGGGCACGGGATGATGATCCGCGCGGGTGTTGGTCTGGGGCACCGCCGGCTGTCGATTATCGACCTGGAGGGCGGCCGCCAACCGATGGCCAACGAAGATCAAGCGGTGTGGGCGACCTTCAACGGCGAGATCTACAATTTCCGGCGACTGAAGCGCGAACTGGAATCGGCCGGCCACCGCTTCGTTACCGATTGCGACACCGAGGTCATTGTTCACGGCTACGAGCAATGGGGGGCGGCCTGCGTCGAGCGGTTCCGCGGCATGTTCGCCTTCGCCGTGGTCGATTTCCGCCGGCAAACGGCCTTGTTGGCGCGCGACCACTTCGGCGTCAAGCCGCTGTACTATCGGCTCGGCTCGCAGCAACTGGCCTTCGCCTCCGAGTTGGAGGCGTTGCGGCAAATGAATGATCCGCCATGCCGCGGCAGCCTGACCGCCGTGGAGATGTTCCTCCGGCTGCAATACATTCCCACGCCGCTGACGATTTACGATGACGTGTTCAAACTGCCGCCGGCGCATCGCATCGAGTTCTCGCTGCGCGGCGCCTCGGCCGCGGCGATCGAGCCGCGGCGCTACTGGCAATTGCAGTTCAAAACCGAGCGGACACTCGACGAACGGCAGTGGCTCGATCGGCTCGACGAGATGGTCTCCCGCGCCGTCGGCGACAGCTTGGTGGCCGACGTTCCCTTCGGCGTGTTCCTCTCGGGCGGGATCGATTCGACCCTGGTGGCCCAAAAGATGCGCGACCAGCTCGGCTCGAACGTGCGGGCCTTCTCCATTGGGTTTGAAGAGCAGGAGTACAACGAGCTGCCCTACGCCCGGCAGGCCGCCGAGCAACTGGGGCTTCAGTGGGAATATGAGATCGTCCGGCCCGACGCGCTGGCCGTGCTGCCCGACTTGCTGCGGCACTACGGCGAGCCGTACGGCGACAGCTCGGCGATTCCCACCTGGTATGTGTGCCGCTTGGCGCGTCGGCATGTGCCGATGGTGCTTTCCGGCGACGCCGGCGACGAAGCCTTTGGCGGCTACGGCAGCTACCGCGCCTGGATGGAAACGCTCGACGACCGGACCGCGCTGCGCCGGGGCCGGCCTTGGTGGAAGAAAGCCGTTCTAGGGATTCTTCGGACCATGGGCTACGACCGCGACGCCCAGTGCGACTACGCCCTGCAACCCTGGCTCGACCGGATCGGGTACATCAATGCCCTCTGGCGTCGGCGGCTGTGGCGCGACGACTTCGCCGAGCTGATCGATCGCCCGTGCGAGCTGTTCGTTCGCGCCGCCGGCGAAGCTCCCCGCTGCGACCCGTTGTCGTTCGTCCAGTTTCTCGATTTCCAAACCTACCTGCCCTGCGACATCCTGACGAAAGTCGATGTGGCGAGCATGTATCACGCGCTGGAGGTCCGGCCGTCGCTGCTCGACGTGGAATTGGTCGAGACGGCTGCCCAGCTTCCGGTCGAAATGCGGATGCGCAGCGGCAGCGGCAGTCGGACGGCGAAGTACGCATTGAAAGCCCTGCTGCAACGGACGTTTCCGGCCGAGTTCGTCCACCGGCGCAAGCAGGGATTCGCCATTCCCCGCGACCGCTGGTTTCTGCCGGGCGGCCCGCTCAGGCAACGGCTCGAAGAAATCGTTTCCGATCGCCAATCGCGGCTCGTCGAACTGTTTCGGGGCGAATCCGTTTTCAGCATGATGCGCGAGCATGGTCCGCGAAACGATCTGTCCGGTCCGCTCTGGCTCCTGCTGGTTCTGGGGCTGTGGCTGGAACAGCATCCGGATGTGGCCTTCGCGCCGTCCGAGCCGCGCGCGGCAGCGCCCCGCTTCGTTCCGCCCCAGCGACGACGGCGGAAGCAGGCCGCAGCCGTCGGTTGAGCATCGGCGCCGGAGCGAATCGGTTCGGCTGCACTTGGGCTCGTCGCCCAATCGCCGAACGAGAAAGCCCTTTCGAAAGAACGCCCGGCACATTGGAACTGAAAAGGCGCATTCCCACAGAAGACTTGATGGAACGATTCCAACGCGGCCGCGGGGGGCCGCGCCAAGGCAAGGCAGCCGAACGATGAAAGTTTGTTTCTGCACATTCAACGCCTATGCGCTCTTTGATCCGAATTCGCGCAACCGCTTCGGCGGGATGGAAGTGCGCGCCACGCGGTTCGCCCGGGGGTTGGCGGAACGGCCCGGTTTCGACGTAACCTGCGTGGTGCGCGACGAAGGCCAGCACCCGCGGCAACGGTTCGGGCGGGTATCGGTGGTGGTCGAGCCGCCCACGCCGGAAACTCCCGCAACGCCGCCGCCCGTTGTTCCGCCCTTCGGGCGGCGACGGAAACGGGCGTGGAGCGACAACGTTTATCTGCGCTTTCGCACCGCGGCCGAGCGGATCGAAGGCTTCCCCTGGGTGCGAATCCATCGCTGGGATGTCAACCTGCTTTGGCAAGTGCCTGCCTTGGCGCTGAACAAGCCGTTGCGAGCGGCGCGGCAGCGGCTGGCCGACTGGTGGTTCCGGCAGCGCCCGCCGAAAGTGCCGACCACCGACTTCTACGCCTCGCTGGGGGCCGACGTGGTTTGCGCCTTCGGTGTGAACGAGTGGTCGGCGCGGGTGGTGGCGTCTTGCCGCAGGCATGGGCAGCAATCGGTGCTCTTTCTCGCCTCCGATCACGATCTGTTGGAAGAATACTACTACGGTTCGCCCCATCGCGGGCCGCACCAAGACCTGGGCCACTACTGCTGGCACGCGCTGCACTACGCCGACCAGATCGTCGTGCAAACCGAGCGGCAACGGGAGCAATTGCGCGAGCGGTTCAAACGCGACGGGGTTCTGATCCGCAATCCGCTGCCGCAGCCCGCCGCCGCTGCGGTTCCCGAAGAACTGCGCGATCAGCCCTATCCGTTCGTGTTGTGGATCGGCCGGGCCGAACGGGCCAACAAGCGTCCGGAGCGATGCGTCGAGCTGGCGCGCCGCTGCCCGCATGTGCCGTTTGTGGCAGTGATGAATCGCTCGGATCACGCCTTGTTCCGCGAGTTGTGCGCGGCGGCCCCGCCAAACTTGCGGATCATCGAGAGCGTTCCCTTCGATCAGATCGACGCCTACTTCGCCCGAGCGCTGGCCCTGGTCAACACGTCGATTCGCGAGGGCTTTCCCAACACATTCTTGCAGGCGGCCGCCCACGGCGCGCCGATCTTGTCGCTTTTGGTCGATCCGGACGATTTCATCTCGCGGCACGGCTGCGGGGCGGCCTGCGGCGACGACATCGATCGGCTGGCGGCCGAGGTGGCCCGCATCGCTTCCGACGCCCAATATCGCGACGCCTTGGGCGCCGCCGGTCGCCGCTACGTCGCCGAGCGGCACGACCTGGAAGGCCGCGTGGACGAGCTGGCCGATCTGCTCACCGCGATGGAGGGCCCGAAAATCGTCCCTTTTGCGTTTCGGACTCTCACCGTGCGACTCCGGCGGCGCGCCGAGCGAAGCCGTCCCCGTCGAGCGGCATGACGCCCGCGGCCGCCCCGCCGATCGCGCCCGATCCGACGGTCGGCGGCCCGAGTGTTTGCGACCCGAAGCTCAGCGTCCCGAATCTCAAAGGAGCGGTGGTCCGCGGCCCGATGAACTGCACCCCAACGGTCGGCAGCCAACTCGGCCGCCGCAGCGGTCGTGCGGGCGAGGTGGAATTTCCCGCGGGGCGGCGGATCGTGTTCGTCTTGGGCAGCCTCGAGCTGGGCGGCTCCGAACGCCAAGCCCTTCTTCTGGCCGATCAACTCCGCAGCCGCTGGGGAGCCGAACCGACGGTCGTGGGGTTTTCACACCCCGAAGGGCGGGCGGCGCGCGCGTGCCAGGCGTTGGGCATCCCCTGCCGTTTCCTTCCGTTCGAGAACATTTCGTGGCGCCACCACCGCGGCCGGTGGGTTTTGCAATGGGTCCGGCTGGCGGCCGCCTTGCGCCGCCTTCGGCCCGACGTGCTCATGCCCTACTACGCCCTGCCGAACTTGGCGTGCGGCCTGATTTGGCGCGCCGCCGGCGCCCGACTCTGCGTTTGGAATCAACGCGACGAAGGCCTCCGCGCGCACCAGCGGCTCGAAGCAATGGCGGCCCAACGCACGCCCTGCTTCATCGCCAATTCGCCCGGGGCGGCCGGCTTTCTCACCAGCGCAATGGGCGTGCCGTCTTGGCGGGTGCATCTGATTGCCAACGGAGTGGAACTGCCCGACGCGAGGCCGCGTCGAGGCGGCTGGCGGCATCGGCTGAACTTGTCGCCGCAACGCTTCGTCGCCTGCATGGTTGCCAACCTCACCGCGAACAAAGACCACGCCTGCGCGCTGGCCGCCTGGCGGCGACTGATCGAGTCGCGCCGCTGGAACGAACCGCCGCCGGTGCTCTTGCTGGCCGGCCGGCACGACGAAACCGCCGACGAGGTGCGGCGGCTGATCGATCAATGGCGCCTGCACGACACCGTGCGGCTGCTCGGGCCGGTGGACGACGTGGCCGGACTGCTGGCCGACTGCGATTTGGCTGTGCTCGCCTCGCGCGCCGAGGGGTGCCCCAACGCCGTGCTTGAAGCGATGGCGGCCGGGCTGCCCGTGGCCGGCTCGGACATCGAGGGCATCCGCTTCGCCGTGGGAGAGGCCGGGCGCCGTCGCCTGGCCCCGCCCGGCGACGCTGCCGCGCTGGCCCAGCGTATCGGCGAATTGATCGACGACCCCACGGCCCGGCGCGCCGAAGGCGAACGCGGACGCCGCCGCGTCGCCCAAAACTTTGCGCCCGAGCGAATGTGCGACGCCACGGTGGAATTGCTCGCCGCGTACACCAACGACGCGGACGCCATTCGAGCGGCCTGACGGCCCGCAGCGCCCAACGCGCCCTTTCGCCCCGATAGAAAACGACAGAAACCGACAGCCGCTGATGCGCATCCTGCTGACGACTCATGCCTATTCCCCGCGATCGTGCGGCGGAGCCGAAAACTACTGCCGCCAATTGGCCCGCGCGCTGGCCGACCGCGGCCACGAGGTTCGCGTGCTTGCGGCCGCCCTGGCCCAACGTCGGGCCGTGGCGGAGGAAGTGGTCGACGGCCTGCGCTGCACCTTCGTCGAAAAGCCGTTTGATCCCCGCGAACAGGTTTTCGCCCAAGCCGATGCCGAGGCGGCGGCCGCATTCGATCGATTGCTCGATTCGTTTCGCCCCCAACTGGTGCATGTCAACCATCTGGGGCACCTTGCGCTCGACTTGCCGCGGCGGGCCGCCCGCAGCGGCGCGGCCGTGGTGGCCACCCTGCACGACCACTGGTTGCACTGCCCGACAAGCCACATGCTGCAATACGGGCGGCAGCGCTGCTTGGGACCCGGCTTGTGGAAGTGCGCCCGTTGCACCCGCTGGTGCTTCACCCGCATTCGGCCTACGCCGGCGCAGGCCGCGCAGCCGGTGCGCATCGCCTGGGCGATTCTCCGCCGAATGGCCGCCTGCTGGGAACTGCCCTACGGCGCCTTTCGCCACAGCCGACGGCGCAGAGAAGTGGCCGAATCGCTGCGCTCCATCGACCGATTGATCTGTCCCAGCCGCCATCTGCTCGAGTTCTCGCGCCGCTGCGGCGCGCCGGAGTCCAAGTTGGTGTTTCTTCGGCACGGGCTGCCGCCGCGCTTGTTCGCAGCCAACGGCCGCCCAGGCGCGCCGCCCAAGAAGCCGATTGGAGAACCGACCAAGGGGCCCGAAGATTCGCCCCCCGCCGCCGCGGCGGATCGTCGTCCGCTTCGCTTCGGTTTCATCGGCTCGTTCAACGCCGTCAAGGGAATTGAAGTGTTGCTCCGCGCCTTCGACGGCCTTGCGGGCGTCGAATTGATCCTTTACGGCCGCGATCCCGAGAACCGTTTGGCCGAGTTCGCCCATGTCCTTGCCCAAGGTCATGTGCGCCACCGCGGTTTTCTGCCGGAAGACCGAAAGCCGCAAGCGTTGGCCGAGCTGGATTGCCTTGTCGTTCCCTCGACGTGTTATGAGAACTCGCCCCTGGTCATTCAAGAGGCGTTCGCCGCCCGCGTGCCCGTGTTGGCGTCGAACATCGGCGGGATGGCCGAGCTGGTGCAGCCCGGCGCGGGCGGTTGGCAGTTTGCCGCGGGCGACTGGCGCGACTTGCGCCGCCGCGTAGAGAACCTCCGTGATCGCCCGCAGATGGTCGCCGAGGCTCGCTGCACAATTCCCGCCGTGCCCACACTGCCGGAACATGTCGCCAGCGTCGAATCGATCTTCGCCGAGGCGATTGCCGCGCGATCGGCGGCGGCCGCCGCGCCGCTCTCCCCCGTGCCCGCCCGTTGCCGCCCGGCGGAATAATTGCGCCCAACACAATGATCTGCGCGGCCGAAAGAAATGCGAATCGTCTTTCTGCCGGCGCGAACGGCGAATAAGTTGGTTTCCCTGTTTTGCGGATAGACTATGACCTCCTCGGTTTCCATCATCATCCCGTGTTATCAACAAGGCCGGTTTCTCGCCGCGGCCGTCGAAAGCGCATTGGGGCAAACACACCCCGCCGTGGAAACGATCGTCATCAATGACGGCTCCTCGGACGAAACCGACTCGGTCGCGCGGCAGTTCGGCCGCCGCATCACCTATTTGGCCCAGGCCAACGCCGGCGTGTCGGCGGCGCGTAATGCGGGCATCGCCGCGGCGCAGGGCGATTACCTGCTGTTCCTCGACGCCGACGACGTGTTGCGGCCCGAGTCGGTCGCACGGATGGTCGCGGCCGCGGCCGGCCGACCGCATGTGATTGTGCAGGGCTGGCAGCAGTTCTCCGACTGCCCGCAGCGCCCCACCGCCGACGAATTTCGTCCCGACCTGTCCGCCGGGATGCTCCCGATGCTGCTCTACACGAATCCGATCCAACCGCCGGCCGCCTGCTTGTGTCCGGCCGCGGAGGTGCGCCGCGTGGGCGGGTTCGCCCGAGAACTGGCCGGCACGGAAGACTGGGACCTTTGGATTCGGCTGGCGATCGACTCCGTGCCGTTCGAAACGATCGACTACCTCGGGGCGCTCTATCGGCGGCATGCGGCGTCGGCAAGCGCGCACGGCCGCAAGATGATCGAGGGAAAAATCGACGTGCTGCTCCGTGTCGAACAACGGCTCCGCGCCGACGCCCCGCAGCAAGCCGCGTTGGGGCCGCATCTGTTTCAAGCCCTCCGCGACGCGCTTCGCAAATCGATCGCCCGAGGCCGAATCTCCCCCCATCGCATTGCCGCCTTGATCGACGCGATCACTCACTTGCGGGCCCAACGGACGGCCGACTTCGCCACTTGGCACGAACGGTGGTTGCATCGGCTGTTCGGGCTTCGGGCGGAATGGCTCCGCGTGGCTTTCTGGCGCGTGCTGCGACCGAAAACATTTCATTACATGGCCAACACGCCCGCCTAACCGCCGGCGAACCTTCGGCCCACAGCAGCGGCAGCCGCCCGGAGCCTGCGCAAGCCGGCGTGCAGCGGGCGGTTCGAACCGTCCCGGCGCCGCCCCATCTCGGGCCCGAAAGAGCCTTGTTTCCGGCCGGAACGGACCTCCTCGCCCGGCGTCGTGTCCCCGGATAAGCTCGTCCGCTCGGCCGGAAAAGGCGCGCCGGGCCGTTGACTCCGCCTTTGAGGGAGTTAGACTTAAGGACTTGCTGCGGCAAGTTGTTTTTTAGACAAGCAAGATCGCGCACACGTTTTCCGAGCGGACATGACGCCCTTTTCGGCCTATCGCTGCGAACACACTGATGCCGCCCCGATCGGCGGCATCGTCGTGATTATTCGCAACGTTCGGCCATAGGGGCCGTTCGGAACCATTCCGAACCGATACAAGCCCTGAGGCCGAAGACGGGCCTGAGGGCTTTTTTTCTTCCGTAACTGATGCAACCGATGATCTCGTTCCGACAAGCGAAGAACCCCGGGGCCGGTGTTGCGGCCGCTGCGCGAACCCCCGAACGGTTCGGCAACACAGCCGAGAAACGGAAGGCCGAGGTTCGCCGGAAAAGCGCAGGCCGCGCCCAACATTGCCCGTTTTACAATCCAGAAACCCATTCCCTGTGAACATTGCGGATTGAGCGCGTTTCCGCCCTGCGAAAAGAGCATGGGCTTTCGCGAAAGAACGCGCGGTTTCAAGTGAGCAAGCGTATGATGCGACGCATCGAACTGTACGACACGACCTTGCGCGACGGCTCGCAAGCCGAAGGGCTGAGCTTTTCGCTGAGCGACAAACTCCAGTTGACCGCCCGACTCGATGAATTGGGCTTCGATTTCGTCGAGGGCGGCTATCCGGCCTCGAACGAGAAAGACGCGCAGTTCTTCACTCGGGCCGCCGAGTTGCCGCTGAGCGTGGTGCGCGTTGCGGCGTTCGGAATGACCCGGCGGAAGAACACCCGGCCGGCCGACGATTCGGGCCTGGCCGCGATGCTGGCCGCTCCGACCCGTTGGGCCACGATCGTCGGCAAGGCGTCGGCATTCCAGGCCACGGAAGTGCTTCGCACATCGCGCGAAGAGAACTTGGCGATGATCCGCGATACGATCGCCTACCTTAGAGCGGCCGGGCGCGAGGTGATCTTCGACGCCGAGCACTTCTTCGACGGTTGCAAGTTCGACCGCGACTACGCCCTGGCGTGCCTCCGCGCGGCGGCCGAGGCCGGCGCGGCGAAAGTGGTTCTGTGCGACACCAACGGCGGCTCGATGCCCGAGGAAGTGGCGGCCTTCACCCGCGCCGCGGTCGAAGCCCTGCCCGTGCCCGTGGGAATCCATTGCCACAACGATTGCGAACTGGCGGTGGCCAATTCGCTGGCGGCGGTCGATGCCGGCGCTTCGCAGGTGCAGGGCACGATCAACGGGTTCGGCGAGCGGTGCGGCAACGCCGATTTGATCTCGGTGGCCGCCAATTTGGCGTTGAAGAAGGGCTATTCCGTCCTCCAGCCCGAGAGCGTTCGCCGGCTCACCGAGCTTTCGCGGTACGTTTATGAAATGGTGAACATGAACTTCCGCCCGCATCAGCCGTTCGTGGGCAAAAGCGCGTTTGCCCACAAGGGCGGCATGCACGTCAGCGGGGTGGCGCGCACTTCGCAAAGCTACGAGCATATCGATCCGGCCCTGGTGGGAAATGAACGCCGCGTGCTGGTGAGCGAGCTTTCGGGCCGCTCGAACATCGCCGCTTTGGCCCAACGGCACGGCATCGCACTGGATCCGAAGCTGATGGACGGCATTTTGGCCCGCGTGGTTTCGATGGAGAACGCCGGCTACCAGTTCGAGGCGGCCGACGGCTCGTTCCATTTGCTCGTGCAACGTTCGATGAACACCTTCCGCCCGCACTTCGAGCGGATTTCGTATCGGGTCAACGTGGAAACGGAGCGCGACGGGACAACCGTGACCGAGGCGACGGTCAAGCTTCGCGTGGGCGACGAGATTCGCCACGAAGTGGCCGAGGGCGACGGCCCGGTCAACGCGCTGGACGCCGCCATGCGAAAGGCGCTGAACGGCTCGTTCCCGAATCTGGCCAAGATGCGGCTGGTCGATTATAAAGTCCGCGTGATCAACTCGGAGGCGGCCACCGCCGCCGGCGTCCGCGTCATCATCGAAAGCCAAGACGAAGACGACGTCTGGGGCACGGTCGGGGTGAGCGAGAACATCATCGAGGCCAGTTGGATCGCCCTGGTCGACGCCATCGAGTACAAACTGAGCAAAGACGAACAACGGTGCGGCCGAACCGCCGCGGATGCAACGTCATGAGCACTTCCCCGAACGAGAATCGTTCCGAACTCCCCAAACAGTACGACCACCTGGCCGCGCAGCGCCGCTGGTACCAATTTTGGGAGCAGCGGGGCTGCTTTTCCAGCGACCCCAACCCGGCCAAGCGGCCCTACACGATTGCCATTCCGCCGCCCAACGTTACCGGGGCCCTGCACTTGGGCCACGCCCTGAACAACACCCTGCAAGACATCTGCATTCGCCGCAAACGGATGCAGGGTTTCGAGGCCCTCTGGATCCCCGGCACCGACCATGCCGGCATCGCCACGCAGGCGGTGGTCGAACGCCGGTTGCTGCAAGAGGAAGGGCTTTCGCGGCACCAGTTGGGCCGCCAAGGGCTGGTCGATCGCATCTGGCAATGGAAGAACGAATATGAGGCGCGGATTCTCGGCCAACTGAAGCAGATGGGCTGCAGCTGCGATTGGCGCCGCACTCGGTTCACGCTCGATCCGATTTGCGCCCGGGCCGTCCGCCACACCTTCTTCAGCCTGTTCAAAGAGCGGCTGATCTACCGCGGCAAACGGCTGGTCAACTGGGACACGATGCTGCAAACGGCCGTCAGCGACGACGAAGTGTTCCACGAAACCGTCGACGGCCATTTCTGGTACATCAACTATCCGCTGATCGATCCGCGCCCGGGCGAGCCGGCGCACGTCACCGTGGCCACCACGCGGCCCGAAACGATGCTCGGCGACACGGCCGTGGCCGTGCATCCCGATCCGGCCGGGGCCTTGGAGCGGGCCGAACGCGACTTGCGGGCCAAGATCGACGACGCGCCGGCCAAAGAACGCCCGGAGTTGGAAGACCTGCTCGAACAGCTCCGCCGACGACGCGACGAGATGCTGCCCCTGCTGGTCAAGCTGCGCGACATGGCCCGCCGCGGCGCGATGGCTTTGCTGCCGTTGCAGAATCGGCCCATCCCGTTGATCGAGGACATTTGGGCCAAACCCGAATTGGGGACCGGCTGCGTGAAGATCACGCCGGCCCACGATCCGAACGACTACGAGGTGGGCAAACGCCACGGGCTTCCGATGCCCAGCATTCTCAACCCCGACGGCACGCTGAGGGACGAAGCCGGCCCGTACCGCGGCAAGACGATCGCCGAGGCCCGCGCTCAAGTGGTCGCCGACCTCGAAGCCCTCGGGCTGCTGGCCAAGGTGGAAGACCGCAAGATCGAGCTGGCCCACAGCGATCGCTCGAAAACGCCGATCGAGCCGCTGCTGACCGATCAATGGTTCGTCAAGATGGACCATCTGGCCCAAACGGCCATCGACGCCGTGGTTGACGGCCGCGTGAAAATCATTCCCTCTCGCTACGCCAAGGGCTACCTCGATTGGCTCGGCGAGAAGCGCGATTGGCCCATCAGCCGCCAGTTGTGGTGGGGCCACCAAATCCCCGTTTGGAGCGCGGCCGCAGCCGACCGCAACGCCCTAAGCGACGCCCTGGCCCTGCTGGCCGAGCTGGACCGGCGTTTCCCCCGATTGATGAAACACCAAGTGGAGGAACCGGAGCGGACCGGCGAAGGCGCCGCGCCTGGCGGGGCGGTTGTGCACGCCTGCTTGCTGGAGGATCAACCGGAATTGATCGCCGCCCTGGAATCGGCCGGCTTCGTCCGCTCGCCCGACGTGCTCGACACCTGGTTCAGCTCGGCCTTGTGGCCTCATTCCACGCTCGGTTGGCCCGAACAAACGCCCGAGTTGCGCTACTACTATCCCACCAGCGCGCTGGTGACCAGCCGCGACATCATCACCCTATGGGTGGCGCGGATGGTGCTGGCCGGGCTGCACAACGTGGGCGAAGTGCCCTTTGCCGAAGTCTATATCCACCCGAAAATCCTCGACGCCTACGGCGAGGGGATGTCGAAGAGCAAAGGCAACGGCGTCGATCCGATCGATGTGATCGAGAAGTTCGGCGCCGACGCGCTGCGGTTCGGCCTGGCCTATCTCACCACCGAAACGCAAGACATCCGCATGCCCGTTGAGTTCGAGTGCCCGCACTGCGAAAAGCTCGTCGAGCAAACGCGCGAAAACCGCATTCTGCCGCGGATCAAGTGCCCGCACTGCGGAAAGGCCTTTTCGACCCAATGGGCGAAGAAGCCCGCCGACGTGGCCCTGCCGCGCGGGGCGGTGGTCAGCGAGCGATTCGAGCTTGCCCGCAACTTCTGCAACAAGCTGTGGAACGCCTCGCGGTTCGTGATGATGAACTTGGAGGATTATCGGCCCGCGGCAATGTCTTCCGAAGAACTCCGCGTGGAAGACCGTTGGGTGCTCAGCCGGCTGTTCACGGTGACGGAAGTGGTTTCGTCGGCTTTCGACGAATATCGTTTCGCCGATGCGGCTCGCGCCCTCTACGACTTCGCTTGGGACGAGTTTTGCAGCTTCTACGTGGAGATGGTGAAAACGCGACTTCAGAACGAAGCCGAGCGGCCCGTTGCCCAGCGCGTACTGACCCACGCGCTGGACGTGTTGCTGCGCCTGCTGCATCCCGTCGCGCCGTTCGTCACCGAAGAGGTGTGGCAACGGCTGGCGGCGATTGCGCCGGTCCGCGGGCTCGACGATCCGCGTCCCGCGGCCGAGTCGATCATGATCGCCCCTTGGCCCGTCGCCCGAAAGGAAGATCGCGACGCGCAGATCGAGGCCCTCTTCGCTCGATTTCAGGAAGTGCTCCGCGGCGTGCGCGACATTCGCGCGCGGCAAAACGTGCCGCCCCGAACCACAGTGCGGTTTTCGATCCGCACCGACGCCGAATTGGCCGAAGCCCTGCGGCCCATGGCGCCCTATTTCGTCTCGATGGCCGGCGCCGAACTGACCGAGATCGGCCCGCAAACAACCGCGCCGCCGTTGTGCGCGGGCATCGCGCTTCCGGCGATGGAAGTGTTCGTCAATTTGGCCGGCGTGATCGACGTGGAAGCCGAATGCGCCCGAAAACGCAAGGAACTGGCCGACCTGGAGAAGTTCATCGCGGCCAAGCGGAACAAACTGCAAAACCAGTCGTTCATCGAGCGTGCGCCGGCCGAGGTCGTGCAAAAGGAACGCGATTCACTCAACGAATTGGCGGCCGCGCGCGACGCCGCCGTCCGCGCCCTCGAACAACTGATCGCGGCCGCGAAAACCTAGAATCGTCCGCGCGCTGAACCACCGCATCTCCGTCAAAGAAGCGGCGAGCGGTTCGCGCCGGGGGCCGACGTTCGGAACCACCTCGCGTCGGGGCCGACCGAAAAAGAGCCGCCAGGCGTTTTGGGCGGCGCTCACGTGCGGCCTCGGCAACGAAGCGGGACGGCGAACAGAGATTCATGTTGCGCAGTCCCACCAAACCCCTTCTCAACTGATGAGATGCTGATCATGACACAGGCGAACCAATTCGTCCGCAAGGAACGCCCGGTGATTTCGCGCTGCCGTTTTTTGACGCCGGCGGCATGGTTCTGTTCGCTGGCAACCGCTGCTCTCTTGGCCGCGGCGGAACCGGCGCCGCCCGAAGGATTTCCGTCGCGCAACCTGAAAACGGCGCTGCCCGACGGGGCGGCGCAAATTCGTTCCGCCGCCGGACCCTCGCAAATCGTGATCACAACCACCTCACGGTTGGCCGGCGCGATTCACTCGCTGCGTTGGAACGGCCGCGAGTTCATCGACTCGTTCGATCACGGTCGCCAGTTGCAATCGGCCTCGAATCTCGATTGCGGCACGCCGATGACGGCCGAAACGTTCAACCCCACCGAAGCCGGTTCGCGGCGCGACCATGTCGGGCCGGTCAGTTCCAGCCGCCTGCTCCACATGCGCGTCGAGTCGGACGCCTTGCAAACCCTCACGCAAATGGCCTTTTGGCTGGCCCCCGGCGAGAAGTCGGGGCCCAACCCGGCCAAGAACACCACGGTTCTTTCCGATCATTTGCTGTTGAAACGGCTTCGCATCGGCTACAAGCAGATGCCGCAAGTGATTCCCTACGAGGTCGTTTTCAGCCTGCCCATCGGTGAGCATCACACCAGCGCCGTCTTCGAAGCGCTCACCGGCTACATGCCGCCCGAGTTCTCGCGTTTCCTTCAGTTCGACCCGCGCGAGAACCAATTGCTGCCGCTTTCGGACGGGCCGGGCGAAATCCCGCACCCGGTCGTGCTCTCGTTGCCCGAAGGCACCCACGCGATGGGCATTTACGCCCCGCCGCAACCCGCGCCCGGCACGAAGGGCCCAACCTACGGCCGTTGGCGATTCCAGGCCGAAAAAGTGGTGAAGTGGAACTGCGTGTTCCGGGTGAACCGGCCCGCCGGCATTCTGCCGCGAGAATACGCTTTCCGCATGTTCGTTCTCGTTGGCGACCTGGACACGGTCCGGCAGAACATGGTTGCCCTTCACGCCGAGTTTGACGCCGGCCCAGCCGGCCAACGGGGCGAAAAGCCGGCCGCGATCGGTTTGCCCGTTTCGGCTGCTTCGCCCGGCCAACCGGCTTCGCCCGCGTCCTCGGGACCGGCCGCTGTCGCTTCGCCTGGCCCGCCCGCGCCGGCCGATTCGGCCGCGGGCGCAACCCCGTAGAACCCCGAGACATCGAAACGGATTGGCTCGCCGGCAAGCCCCTTTGGTGGAGTCTCTGCCGCCGGTTCCGCGGCCTGCCCGTTCGCGCTTTTGCCGAACCACAGCCTCGCGCGCGTCGCCTCCTTTGCGCGAGGGGTTTCCCCGCCGCCGCCGTCGCTACCCCAGCCTCCCCCGTTTGAAGGTGGAATGCCCTGGGGTTTCTCGCAAATTGATCTTTACCCTGCCCGGCGGATTTGCGAGACTTCCGCCCGCGAACCATGCCGCAGGTCTCTGCAAATCGCAACGGCGTCGGCAGGTCGGCCGCGTCGGCGATTCCTCGAACCATGCGTTGGGCAGGACAGAGGCGCCGCGGCCGCAGCACAACAGCGGAGGCGATCGAATGATGCGCTTGATCTCGATGACGGTGTTTTGCTTCTGGGCCATCGGCGCAGCGACGACATCGGCCGCCGACTGGTGGCCGTTCGGCAAGAAAGACTCGTCGGCCCATCAGCAGGCCGGCGTCCGCACTACGGCCAACACTCCGGCCAAGCCGACGCCCACCACAACCCCGCAAAAAACCTCTTGGTGGAACCCCTTCGCCCCCAAACCGAAGCCGTCAAACAACTACGCCAGCCCTTATTCCGGCGTAGGCAGCAGCTACAGCAATCGCAAACCGGCCGAGAAGGAAAAGAAGGGCTTCTTCGGCTCGCTCTTTGGCGGCGAAGAGAAACCGGAGAAACTGCACACGATCGACGACTTCATGGCCCTTGAGCGTCCGGGCCCTTAAGCCGGTATTCGAGAATCAATCGCCGAAACAGCGATGCAACCCGTAGGAAGCCGCAACTGCGAGCGAATCAACCCTCCCGCCTGTCGGCCTTGTTCCCTTTCCGTTCCGAGCACCGATCGGCGAAACCATTTGCGCCGGTTGTCGCGTTGATCCCGCAAGATGTCCGATCTTCCAAAGGCCGACCCGCCGGCCCCAAACCCAACGTGAATCAGTAGGAGTCGTATCGTGAATCGCCTCAACCACTCGAAACACCTGCGATGGATCGCCCGGTCGGCTTGGGCCGTCGTTTTGGCCCTTCCGACCTTGGGTTGCGGACTGATGATGCGCGGGCATCAGGCCGACGGCCTGCACTATGGCCCGCGGCCATTCAAGCAATTACGCGCGATGCGCCGCGAGCATCAGCTCGACCAAGAGCTTCAGAAGGAGACGTTCCCCAGCGCCGAACAGGCGGGCATCGCCCCGTCGAAAGAAACTTCGAAGCCGCGCGACTGAATCGAATCGGCAAACGGCAACCGGCCGGTGCACCGGGTTCAGCGCTCGCGGCACCCAGCGGATCGCGCGTCGGTGGGCGGCGCGAGCGTCAAGAAGTCGTCGTCAACCGTGGCGACGATTGCGCCGGGGAGCATGGTTTTTCGCGGACGACCTGATTGAATCATGCCGGCCAACCGCCGCCAATGGCGGTGCGCCATCGATTGCTGCGGCCATCCCCGATCGCGCCACACGGCGGTCATCAGTTCGCCGAGGAGCAATCCCGGCTGCTCGGCCGTTTCTCGGCGGGCGATGCGCACCGCACCGCCGGGTTGCACGTTCACCTTCCCGGCGAACAGCCGCTCGACCAGCCCATCGAGCACGATTTGGGCTTCGCGGGCTTGTTCGGCCAAGCGGACCAGCGCGGCAACGACATCCGGATTGAAGCTCGCCGCCAGCATCGGCAGCAGGTCGTGCCGAATGCGATTCCGCGTCTGAGCGCGGTCGGCGTTGCTGGCGTCTTCTCGAAACGGCTGGTCGATCGCCCGAAGGTAATCGAGCACCTCGCTGCGACGGCTCCAAAGGATCGGCCGCACCAGCGACCAATCGCCCAGGCGCCGCGTGCGGGCAATTCCCGCCAATCCCCGCAGTCCTGTCCCGCGGAAAACACGGTGCAGCACGGTTTCGGCCTGATCGTCGGCCGTATGCGCGGTGGCCAGAAAGCGGGCCCCCTGCCGACCGCAAAGTTGGGTAAGAAAGCCGTACCGCGCCCTGCGGGCGACAAGCTCCAACCCGTCGCCGCCGGGGCCGATGCTTCCAACCGGAGCCTGCCCGACCTCGCAGGCCACATCGAGATCGCCGCAAAGCCGCCGGACGAACTGTTCGTCTGCGTCGGCCTCGCTGCCGCGGAGCCGATGATTGAAATGCCCGACGACCAACCGGCCCGATCCACCAAATTGCCGCTTCAGCGCGAACAGGGCCCGAAGCAGGGCGACGCTGTCGGCCCCGCCCGAAACGGCCAGAACGACGGTTACGTCGGTCCATTGGGCCGGCGGCCATTGTTGGGCAAGTTGAGCTTCAAAATCGAACATCGACAGGTCCGTTCCGCGGACAAGAAAAGGCCCGACGGGCGCGGCGGAAAGACGCTCTGCCATGGCCGCCCGTCGAGCAGCAATCGACGCCGGTTCGACCGCCCGAAAAGCAAACCGGCGTTGCGGCAACGAAAAACTTTGGTAAGATGAAGATTAGCAACGTATCGGCGACGACGCTAGAGTCGGCTCCGGGCGATTGCGACGGGTGTTGGATTGTTCGAAGCAGTAAGAAACCACCCTGCGTTGGGGTGGATGTGACATGCATCTTCTTCTCGTAGTCATCCGCTGGCTGTGGGGCGCCGAACAGGCCCAGGTCGCGGCCGACCGGCGATGCCGCCAAGGGCATCGATCAGTCGAACCGGCGTGGGCGCAATGGGTTCGGGCGATCAATGCGGCGGTGGCGGCGCATGCCGGGTCGATGGTTTCGCCTCGACCGGCGGTGGTGCGCGCAGGCGCTCCGCCCGGGCGGTGTCGCAGGTGGCCGGAGCGTTGGCCCGCGGCGGCGCCTCTCGCCCTGCCCATGGTTCCGATCCTGGGTCCGGCGGCGTCAGTTCGAACTGCTCGACTCTTCCACACGGGCTTGGCGAAATCGGCTTCGGCCATTTCGCAGTAAGCGGTTGCGTCCGGCGGGCTCGGCGAGCACAGGCCGCTGGGCCGGCATGCGGCAGCGCACGGTTGTTGCCGCGAAGAAAAAACCGCGGCCCGATTCCCCGTCGTTGCCGGCGCCTGTTCGAGCTCGTCGGCGGCGCAGCGACCAATCAGGTGCGGCGCTTTTGGCCCCCGCGCGGCCGGCGCCGCTCCCCTGCGGCTTGCGCCGTTCGTCGTTCACATCAAGCAACGCAAGGGAAAAAACACCGTGGATCCATGGGTATACGTGGCCGTGGTCGTCACGGCCGTTCTGGCCGCTGCGCTGACGTTTGGAATTGTCCGCTTGCTCGATCATCTGCGCCGCAAAGACGCCGAGTCCGAGGCGCGCGACATCCTTCGCAAAGCCGAGCAGGAAGTCGAAAACCGGCGCAAGCAGTTCGAGCTGGAACTGAAAGAGCTTTCGCTCAAACAACAAGACGAGAACGAGAAGGAGTTCCGCAAGATTCGGGCCGAACTGCACGAGCGCGAACGGATTCTCGACAAACGGCAGAACGCCCTGGAAGATCAGGCCGAGCAGTTGCGCAAGCAAGAGAAGATCAACGAAGCGACACAGCGCAAACTCAGCGAAAAAATCCAAGAGGCGACACGCCGCAAAGACGAGCTGAGCAAGGTGCTCGACATGCAGCGGCAGACGCTGCACCAGCTTAGCGGGCTCAGCCAGGAAGAGGCCACCCGCCGCCTGCTCGACCTGCTCGAACAGCAGTTGCAGCAAGAGGCCGGCGCGCTGATCGTCAAACACGAAAAACGCTTGCAGGAAACGGCCGAAAGCAAGACCCGCGAGATGCTGCTGACCGCCCTGCAACGCTACGCCGCCGCCCATACAGCCGAATCGACCACCAGCACGGTCGATGTCAACGACGAAATGAAAGGACGGATCATCGGCCGCGAAGGCCGCAACATCCGCACCTTCGAAAAGGCCACGGGCGTGGACGTGATCATCGACGACACCCCGAATGTCGTCATCGTCTCAGCCTTCGACACGGTCCGCCGCGAGGTGGCCCGCCTTTCGCTGGAAAAGCTGATTGCCGACGGGCGAATCCATCCGGCGCGGATCGAGGAGATCGTAGCCAACACGCAACGCGAGTTGGAACGGCACATTCAGAAGTTGGGCGAAGACGCCTGCCAGGAGGTGGGCATCATCAACTTGCATGAACGCCTCGTCCACTTGCTCGGACGATTGCATTTTCGCACCAGCTACAGCCAGAACGTGCTGCGGCACAGCGTCGAGGTGGCCTTCCTGGCCGGCATGTTGGCCGAAGAGCTGGGATACGACGGTGCGTTGGCGCGTCGCTGCGGCTTGCTGCACGACATCGGCAAGGCCGCCGACCACGAAATCGAAGGCGGCCACCCGAAGATCGGGGCCGATCTGCTGAAGCGTTACGGTGAGCGGCCCGAGATCATCCATGCCGCCATCGGCCACCACGAAGACCTCCGCATCGAAAACCCCTACACGCTGCTGGTGGCCACCGCCGACGCTTGCAGCGCCTCGCGTCCCGGCGCGCGGCGCGAAACGCTGGAACGCTACATCAAACGCATGGAAGAGCTGGAGAAGATCGCCACGGCTTTCCCCGGCGTCGAGCAGGCGTACGCCATTCAAGCCGGCCGCGAGTTGCGGGTGATCGTCAGCGCCAAGGAAACAACCGACGAAACAGCGGCGAAGATCTGCCACGACATTGCCCGCGCCTTCGAGCAGCAGTTGACCTATCCCGGCGAAATCAAGGTGACCGTGTTGCGCGAGTCGCGCTACGTCGAGCTGGCGCGCTGATTGAGCAACTCCAAGCACAATCGAAAAACGCCGAGCAACGCCGCAGCGGCCTCTCGGGCCAAGCTGCGCGCTGATTCGCAACTGTGCGCCGAGAGGCAAAGAGCCGTATCTTTTCCGGCAAGGAAGGGCGGCGGGGCCCCGAGGCGGCTTCAACGCGATTCGGGCGTTCCGGCCGCGGCGCTGCGTCTCACCCAATCGCGCGACGACGTCCGTTGCGCTGCGTCCACAGCGGGGCGAACAACAACATGGCCCCGATCAAGGCGGCCAGCCACCCCAAAGCGGCCGGACGAAACCAGATCGCCCACAGGAAGCCGAAGAAGATCATCGTGGCCGCCGGATGGCACTTGATCCACCACAAGGCTTGGTCGGCAGCGGCGGCCAAGCGCCGGCGCGAACCGCTCCACGCAATCATGGCCGCCGCCGCGGCGAGAACGCCCATTGCCCACCACCGCGAAGGGTCGCTTGCGCCTCGGACGCTCGGAAGTTGCGGCAGCGGCCTTCCCGCCTGTTCCATCGGAGCAATCCACGCCCATCGGCCCTCGCCCGCCGCCCAGCCGCGCAGGGCGTCCACTGAATCGGCCGGGGCGGGCGCAGCCATCGCCTGCGTCCATTCGTTCAAAAGCCCCCATCGTTCGGCCACGGACGCCTGCTGCTGTTCCAAGAGGCGCAATTGAGCGCGCTGTTCCGACACCGACCGGTTAAGCCCCAACTCGACCAGCGCGGCCTGAGCCGTGCGCAGGTCGGCCGCCAGCCGCGAGGCCCAGCGCCGATACCATTGGGCCCGCTCGGCCGAACTGAGCGATTCTCCCGCAAGGCTCCTTTCGATCAGGGCCGACAGGTGCCGCACCCGAGCGAAGACGGCCTCCCAGGCGTCGCCGCCCGAAGGCGAATCGCTCGATCGGCCTGCCGGCGGATAAAACGCGCACAAGGTTCGCGCCACGGGCAGGTCGCCCAAACGCGGACCGTCGCACGGATGCACCCCATCGCCCTGCGTTCCCCGAAACACCACCTCGATGCGCTGCGGCAGGCTTTGAGGGCCGAGTGCCAGGCCGTATTCTCCCGCCGGCCCGGGGGTAAGGCAGATGGGGCGATTATTCACGCGCAGATGGAGCATCTCTTGTCCCGTCCCGAGCCGCAGCGGGTACTCCGTTTGCCGGCCGGGAAGCAGATCGAAGACGGCCGTTCCCCAGTAATCGCCGCCGGGCCGAATCGCCACGGTCCGATCGGCCAATGCCACCTGGGCTTCGTCGCGGCGAAGATCGGCGAGAACGATCGTCGCCCGAGCGTTTTCGTCAACGGCTTCGTAAAGATCGAACTGGGTCCGATCCATGCCCAATTCCTCGAGGACTTCGGCCGATGCGCTGCGCAGCCCGACCATTTGCCATTGCGCCGCCTTGCCGTCGATCGTTTTCGGCAAAGCGACGTAGCGGCGCACCTGCGCCTCGGCCTGCACGCGCAGCATCGGCGCCGAAAGCTGCTGGGGCGACTCGGCCGAAACGGGGCTTTCCAATCGGAACACGAACCCGCCCGAAATCGCCTCGACCGGCCGCACCAAGAAGCGCCGGCTCGTCCCCAACGACTCGATCACTCGGAAACCGCTCCCGTTTTTCTCCGGACGCGGCAGGGCGAACCCCTCGGGCACGTCGAGCGGCAGTTCATCGACGATGCCATTGGCCACGTCGAGTACGGCCAGGTAACGGGCAACCCAGCCTTCATCGCGACGTTCGATCAGATTCCACTGCGCGCCGCGGACAACCGGATGGTTGGCCGACACGTTCAACCAGGCGGCCCCTTCGGCCGCGCGAATGCGAAACAGGCCGATCAACCGGCCATTGGCTGCCGGTGGCTGTTCACCTGATCCTGCCCCTTCGGTTTGCGACACGAAGGCAGCCGGCGGCTGTATGCTCACTTGAACCGAACGTTGGCGGAACAGCCTCAACGACATCGTCTCCGACGCGACGTCTTCCATCGACAACGCCGGCAGCGCAAGGCGGCGTTTGTTCTCTAAAGCGACGTTGCCCGAAACCCGAACGCGGACCTCGCCTGCGATCGGCTCGTCGAACCACAGCACAATCTTCCCCGGCCCAACCGAGGCCCGATGGCCGATCGGGCGATCGTCTTGCCGAACATCGATCGACACCGGCTCGAACTCCGCGGCCGTGCGGCACGACAACGTGAACAGGGCGGCTCCCGCCGGCCGAACCCGAGCGTCGAGGGCCACAGCGGCCGACTCTTCGCTCACCACGACGGTTTGGAGCTGATCGGCGTCGAGCGTTGCCGTGCGGGGCGAAACGCGCCAGCGCCACGGCCCGTTAGCCGGCAGACGAAGCGCCAGCGACGGGGGCGACGGGCTGCCGCCCCATTCGGCGGCAAATTCGGGGGGAGCGATCAACTCGGCTAGTTCGGCATCTTGCGCCTCGCCTCGCAGCAACGGATCGAGCGAAACCGCCAGCCAACGGCGGGTGGTGCGGGCGTCGGCAATGTCGATCCGCGGCGCCCAAAGCGAGCCCGGCGGCGTGCCGGGCAGCAGGGTGAAATCGAGCGACACTTCGCCGGATCGCGGCTGCGGCCAACGGAAACGCAATCGTTGACTGTCGGCGCCGATCAACTCGGTTTCCATGATTGGGCCGTCGCCGGTTCCGGCAAATCGGGGTTGCAATCCGGCGTCGGTGACGATTGTGATTTGATCGGTCCGCCCCTCAACCACGCGCAGCCGCAGCCGCACGTCGAGCTCGGCCGCACCCGGCGATGTGCGCCACCAGAGAAGCTGGTCGCAATCAATCGCCGCCGGAGGAGCGGAAATCCATTCGATGGCCAAACGATCGGTCGACCCCAAATCGGCCGACAATCGGCGCGGCTCGCGTTCCCAACGCACGCGGCCCAATGCGCCCAGAACCGTCGGCTCGGGAGCGCCGGCGGGCACCAGAAGTTCGATCCTCGCGGAAAGCGAGCGCGGAATCGCCATTTCCAGGCCGCGTTGGCTGCGGCGGGGGCGCATCCCCAGTTCGAGCAAGTAGCGGCCCGGCGAAGCGACGTCGAACTCCAGCGCCTCACCCGAATCGTCCCACCGCGCTTCGACCGGCTCTCCGTCGAGGGAGACCACCTCTGTAGGCAGCACTGTCTGGTCGCGGCGCAACGGCAGCCGCACGCGAACGTCCGCCGCGAACACCTGCAAATGGCCGGTCATCCGCACCAAATCGACGGTGAACTGATCGCGCGAAACATCGCGGCTCAGTTCGCCCTGATAGCAAATGTCGCCCAAAAGCCACGAGGCCGCCCCGCCCTCGCGGATCGCAGCGCGCCGATGCAGCTCGCGATAGAACGCCTCGGGGACTTGAAGCTTTCCTTCCACCGGCCGCTGCTGGTCATCGACCGGCACGAACACGCGATACTCCACCGGCGCAGCCTGTTCCGCGCCATCGAGCGACGACCCCAACAAACAACACGCGGCCAGCAAGACGGCGGTCGGGCCGATCGCCAGCGTGCGATCGGAGGCCGGCGATGCCGCTGCCGCGCGCTGCGGATCGGCAGCCCGATCGCGGCGGGCGGCCAACCCCTGCCGAAATGCGGCGGTCGCGCCGGCCGCCAGCAGTCCGCACAGGCTTCCCCAACCGATCGGCGCAATCCACGCCGGAACAATCAGCGCCATCGCCGAAGCGCACCACAAAGCGATCAACCAAGCGATCCGGCGGCCTGCGAACACCCGCGCCCCGACCAGCCACACTGCCGCGCAAATCGCAGCGCCCAGAAGATGAAGGCCGGGTTGGTGGTAGTAGTCCACGACGAACGCCTGCGAGTCGTCCACTTCGACGCACTCCCCGCCAACGGCCGCCGTCGGTTCGTCGCCGTCGGGCGGGGGCGGCCATGGATCGGGGGCCTCGGCCGGTTTGCGCCGCCAAGCGTCTGCCGGAAGCAGGGCGATCGGGCCCCCTTCGTTCATCCGTCGGATGGTTCGCCGCAGCGCCTCGGGCGCAATCACCCAAAGCCCCGGCTGATTGCCGGGTTGCACTTGGTCGCCCAAACAGCCGACCCGATGGGCAGTGGTCAGCAGCGCTTGTTGTCCATCGGTAACAACGGCCAGCCGCGCGTGGCGCAACCGGCGCCACCCGCGCTG
The DNA here is from genome assembly GCA_029975295.1 of Thermoguttaceae bacterium. Lineage (GTDB taxonomy): Bacteria > Planctomycetota > Planctomycetia > Pirellulales > Thermoguttaceae > JARKPK01. The sequence continues at coordinate 94,998 of JARKPK010000083.1, forward strand.
CTCGGCCGAAGCCTCGGCCGGCGTTGCGTTGCGCGATGCCGGCGCAACCGACGCATCTGAAGAGGGCGCCGACGACGCGCCGGCCATCGGCGACGACGCATCGATCACCGCCGTTCGCTGCGTTACGCCGACCTGGCGCAACGCCAACTGATCGACCAACACACCGCTCGACCACGGCGAATTGTCCAGCGCGCCGAGCAGAGCGCCCCAGTCCAGCTCCGCACCGCTCTGCCGCGCTGCTGACGGAAGATCGTATTGGCCGATCAACTTGACCAGCGCGGCGGCCTTTTCCATCGCGTCGCGACTGGAGAACGACTCGTCGGGCGATCCGGGCAAATCGGATCCGCGGCGCGCCAAGGGGCCGAAAAGCCGCTGGAGAACGCCCGGCGGATCGTCTGCGCCGGCGGTCGGCTCGCCGCTGCGCGAGCGATAACCGGCGGGCAAACGCACGTGCCGCGTTTCGTGGAAGACCGGCAGCGAACACTCCCAACGGGGCAGCGCCCATCGGCCGGCGGTGCCAAGTTGCCGGGCGGAAGTGTGAAAGATCAACGTGACGGAGACGAACCGGCGGCCCGGCGGCAACGCAACGTCCAGCTCTCCGCACTCGTTGCGATCGACGGCGTCGGCCGCGGGTTGATCGTCGATCAGCACCTCGCATGTCAAAAGCTTGTTACCCGCAAAGGCGGCAGGCAACGGCGAGAATTTCGCCCGACTGAGTCCCTCGTTCTCGATCAGGTAGCGGACCACGTGCCGGGCATTGCCGCCAGCCTCGATGATCGACTCGCCGCGGGCCGCCCAAGCCCACGCCCGCAACGGCGGGCACGCCGACCAGATGCGCAAGGCCGGCTTTTCGGCGGCCATCTCGGCAGCCGGATCGAAGCCGAACGCCCCGCGCAACACCACGCTTCCGGCCGGCTGAGACGTTTCGGTCACCATGCTCGGCAATCGCTGATTCTCGAAGCGCAGTCCCTGCACGAAGTCGGAGTACACCCGGCACACCCCGGTTTGCCGCACGGCCTCGGGCATGCCCGGCAGCCATAGTTCGACCGGATCGGTCCGCGCCGTTTCGCGCATGGCGACGATTTCGAAGGGTTCATCGCACGGTCGTGGAAGTATGATTTTCCACTGTTCGGCCGGGCGATCTTGATCGGCGTTGCCGCCCGAATCCATCGGCACGGGCCGAACCGACAACGGCCGCGGCGCTGCTCCGCCGAACGACCACTGCCAGCGTCCGGTGTCGGCCGCCGGAAAGCGAACGATCAGGTGCTCGACCGCGCCGCCCAAGGGTGTGCAACGCCAGCGGCAGCTTTCGACGATTCGCTGCGCGCTGAACGTGGCCTGCACGTCGATCTCGGCCGCAAACCCGGCCGATCGGCTTCGCACCACCAGCACCGACTCGGCGGCTTCGGCCTCGTTCAGCGCCGTGCCGCGCGACCAGTCGCTCAGCCACTGGCGTTCGACGTCGGATAGGGCGCGGATTTCGCCCCGGCCCACCGGCGGAGCCCCGATCCACTCGATCTGATACGGTTCGACGGCCCGAACTGCCAGCAGGCGCACTGGCGAGTCGGCTTGCAGAAACCGAAACGGGGTCAGCCTTCGGACCGTCAGTCGTTGGCCCATCGGCGAACCGGCGCGGCGGGCGCTGATCAACAACCGCAACTGCCCGTCGCCCGATAGCGGTTTGCGCAGCCTCACGGTCAACGAGCGTTGCGAAACCGACCAGTCGTCCAAGTAGTCGGCCGGAATGGCGGCCACGGAATCGATCTGCCACGCCGCCGCCAACTCAATTGGCAACTCGAACGCGACGCCGCGAACGCAAACAATATCGCCGACGAAGCGGGCCGTTGCGCCCGTTCCGCTCACCTCGACCGCCGTACCGCCGGAAACGCTCAATCGCGGGGCCACCGGGCGGACCGCCAAGGCCACGGCCGCCTGGGCCGACAAGCAGCGGTATTCCGCTCGCCAAACGTCGGCCGCTCCGGCCGGCGCCGGCGCCTGGATCGTTTCGCTGGGGCGCAATTCGTCGATCTCCCATTGGTCGGAGACGCTCAGCCCGATCGTTCCGCCGCGCCAAAGCACCGACGTCGGCCACGCCCGCGGCAACGTCCGCGCCTCGCCCATCGGCAACGGCGATTGACCGACGAACTCGACGACACAGGCATCGACCCCCTCGGGCAAGGTCACCGCCACGCGTCGGCCCGCCGGGGCGTCTTCCAACACCCAATCAGCTCCCATCCCATCCACGCGCACCGCGGTAATGGTCAACTCTCGATCAACCGCCGCCTGCAACCGCCGACCGATGGCGCGCACGTCCTCCAACGTCCAAGTGGAAACAATATCAATGCCGCGCGCCGTGGCTGTGTAGTCGGTGCGCGTGACCGCTCCGCCCACCGGCGGCGGTTCGGCCGGAGCCGCCTCAGATCGCAATTCGAGCTGCGTCTGCGAATGCCCGCCGAGGTTGATTCGCCACTGCCGGACCCCTTCGTCGATCCACTCGCCCGCCGAAACCAACCCGCGATCAACCACCGGCGTCAGATCATCGGGCAAGTCTAAGACAAGCGTGCCCACCGGGCTGGGCGGAAACTGCAAATCGAATACGGTTGCCCGCTGGTTGGCCGCAGTCGCCGCTCGGGTCCAGTCGAACAGCAATTCGCCATCGCCCTCGACACGGACACACCAATCGCCCTCGGTCAATCCGGCCGTCGCCGGGCGGTCGTCGGGGGTCCATCGCAGGTGTGACACCGCCAAGTTGCTCCGATGCCAACTCAGCGAGGTCGGCCGCCGCGCAGGCGCGGCAATCGTCAGCCGACCGGCGCCGTCGATCAAACACCGGTCGGCAAAACGCGCCCGATACTCGGCCGAAGTGATTCGCGGCCCGACGGCCTCGTTCTCGCCCGACGACTCGGCCGCTGCGAGCAGTCGCTCGAATTCGTCGGGATCGATCGGCAGGTATCGGACTGCGCCGCGCGGCCAGCGATCGACGCTGTCGGCCGGCACATAGACGCGCCGATAGCGGAGCGGAGGAAACTCCTTCGAAGGCGCTTCGCCAACGGCGGCCGGCTGGCGGGGCGCGTCGGCCGCCGAGGTCGCATCGCCGGAACGGATCGAAGGGTCGGTTCGAGCCGCACCCGGCGAAGCAGCAGCCGCCGCCCGTTCGCCTCCGGAAGGCGCCGGCAATGTCGGCGCGGCCGCCTCAACCGCAACGGCACGGCCGGCAAGAAGCGTGAGAACCCAGCAGGCCGCAAAAGCGAACCGCCATTGGACGCCGCCGCGAGCCAGGCGGCCATTGGTTCGACATCGCCGCGAGAGCGCACTGCGGTCGGTCCGCGCCGGCCCGGCCGGAGTCGAACACTGGCGATCGATCCGCGGCGCTGGCGTCATCATTACGGTTCAGCCGATGCCGGTTCGGCAATGGGGGCCGTCGTGGTCGAGGCCGGCTGCGCGTCGGCGCCAACCGCGGCCAACGGGGCGATTCGTGTTTGATAAGAAATCGCATCGGCAGGCGGCGCCTGCCGATCGAGCTTCCGCGCCAACAGGTAGCCGACGCCGCCCAGCAGCAACCCCGGCAACCCGGCCTGGAATGCCAGCAAGGCCTGTTCCGGGGTCAACAGCGCGGCAGTCAATGCCGCGGCCAAAAGGCCCAGCGAAGTCCACATTCGCCAGCGCGGCAAATAGATCAACAAAAAGCAAGCGGCCAACGCCGCGCCCGAAGCGCACGCGAACACCGCGCCGCGCGACGCTGTGAACACTTCGACTTTCGCCACCGGACCAAACGAACCGTAGAGGAAGCAGTTCGTCGCGGGCGGCAACGGGCCCCGCGGCGACGCCCCGCTCCACCGTTCCAGATCAGCCTGCCCAACCACCGGCTGCCTCTCCCACAGCAACCCGCGACGCTCGAACGACATTTCGCTAAAGAAGCCCGCCGGCGTTTTCACCATCTGTTCGTCGTCGGGCAACACGAGCTGCCAATACGCCCGGCGCACCCAAGCGTCGGGCCCAAGGCTGGGCAGATCGAAACTCATCGCCCCGCGCGGGGGCCGCGGCGCGGTGAAATGGTAGCGCGCCTCGACGACGTGGGTTTCGCCCGGCGGGCCGCTCAACGGCAGAATGATCCGCTCTTGCCGAAACGCCGGATCGTTGACGGCCTGGCCGTCGAGCGTCAGCGTCAGTTGTCCCAAGGCCGCTCCGCGCGGAATGCTCAACTCCACTTGGCCCGACCGCGTGGCGAACCGGGCGACGAAGCGTTCCTGGCGGCTGGTTTCGGTCAGCCACGTTTGCAACCATTGCCGCTCGACGATCAGATCACCGCTTTGCGACACCGGATCGGACTGCAACGACAACTCGACCAACGCCGCCGCCGTATCGCAAACCAACGACAGCTCCCTCAACGCACTGGCGGTGGAATGGGCCTGCGGCACAATGCTCCAAATCCCCGGCAGCACATCCACCGACCAGTCGCGCACCGAGGAAACGGTCAGCCGATTGCCCGTCAGCCGATCCACCGAAGGCATGACCAACGGAATGGCCGCGGTCAGCCGTTTGGCCGCCGGCACCGACGGCAACGAAATCTCGTAATGCGATTCCACCTCGAACGAGCCGATCATCGGGCCGGGCAACAACAAGCGATACGTCCGCCAGGGACGATCCTCATCCGCAGGATCGAGTTCGTCCGGCGCGGCGGGCAGCGGTTCGCCCCGATGCTCGAACCGCATCAGGTCGTCGCCGGCCAATGTCGTCGGAATGGCCACTCGAAGCTGATCGATGGCGTCGTGCGCCACCTGGCAGTAGAAGACCTGATCGACTCGGGCCGAACGCTGTTCCACGCGGACCGTGGTTTGCACCATCGCCGACGTTTGCCGCTGGTGGCGTCGAACGTCGGCGGCAAAGACGGCGCGGCCCGCCTCGCTGCGGTAGAACAGCACGGGCTCGGCCGGAAGGCTCATGGCGAAATGCGAGGGAACTTGCTCGCGCACCAGTCCATGGAGTTGATCCGGACGCGGAAGCAGTTCCAGCGGCGCTGCCGCGGAAATCAGTACGCTGGCCGGGCTCGACGAATGAGCCTTTGGCTGCGGCAACACCCATTGCACCGCCGCCGCGTCGGCCGGCAACGGCTTATGAGCGCGCAAGCGAATCTCGATCGTCCCGCTGCTGGGCTGCATCAGCGGAATTGTGGCCAGCCGCGTGGACGGATCGTAGTCCACCCCGTCGGTCGCCACCAGGTGATCGGGCCCGGCGTCGTCCAACTGCCAATCGGTCAGCCCGACCTCCAGGGCGAACACCTTCGCCCCGCGCAACGTGTATTTCAGCCGCGCGTCGAGATTCACCTCGTTGTTTCCGACCGTCACCCGATACTCGGGCTCGACGTAAATCCGGGTGCGTTTCGGGGCCGGGCGGGCCGTAAGCGAAAACGGCTGCGTGAAGAACTCGAACACCGCGGCCAGATCTTCGCGGCGAAGCGATTCGGGCGTTTGCTCGGCCGGACGCACGCCGCGGCTGGCGCCCCAAAGCACCTGCCAATCGTTCATCACCGTTACGGCGATCGTACCCCATTGCCGGCCTGCGCCCACCACCTCGAAACCGCCCAGTTCCGTCCATGCGTCGGAACGGGTCGGCAGCGGCGGACGCCGCGCCACCAAGCGAACCTCCACCGGGCCGGTCGTCTTGCGGCTGAGCTGCACCTCGACGCGCCGTTGCGCCCCCTGAGGCCGTCCCGCCTCGTCGGCCAAGGCGGCCGCCGTGTAACCCGAATTGCCGCTGGAGAGCAGCTCGCACTCGGGCGGCAATACCACCCGAAACGAATCGAATGGCTCGGTCGGACTGCGCACCGTCAGCACGGCGTCGTAATCGACTCCGGCCGTATCGATTTGCGCCAAGATCGACGCCGACGCTTCGAGCACCGGCCGCGGCGCCGCGGCCTGCACCTCCGGACGCCGCCAGGAAATCTCGAAATCGGCGCCCAAGCCCAGCACGGTGAATTCCGTGGCCGACTCGCCCACCGGCGCCGCCTGCTGCAACGTCGATCGCTCTGAGACGCGGGCAACGGCTTGTCCGATCGGCACGGTCAGCTTCATTTCCGACGCCACCGCCCGCGGCACCGCCAAGCGCAATCGCGTTTCGTCGCGATTGGTTTGCAGCGGCACGTACATCCGCAAGGTCAGCTCGTGCGGCTCTTTCGCCCCGCCGCGCAACCAGCAAACGTAGCCGTCGCCATCCGGCTCGAAATGCAATAGGTGCTCGCCCGGGCCGCGATACCCCACCGCTTCGTGCAGCAATCCTCGATCAAGCCTCAACGGCACGCGCACCCACGATTCGTCGCGGGTTTGGATTGAGAACTGAACGGCCAAGTCGGCCCGATCCGCCGAACAACGGCCCGCAACCAACACCCGCTGGATGCTGAACCCGGGCCGCGATTCCTGCTGGGCAAGATCGTGCTTCAACTTGTACAGTTCTTCGAACTCTTCGAGCGTGAAGCCGGGCACCGGCTGCAAATTGCCCTGGCGGTCTTTCAGATAGTAGAGCGGCGGCTTGCCTTCCTCGACACGCGATTCACCATTGGCCGGTGCGGCGGGGGCGGCCGACCCGGTGGGCTCGGTCGGTGCGCGGCGCAGCGGATCGTCGGCCCCGGCCGCGCCAGCGACCGCGAAAAGCGATGCCGCAATGAAGGCCCATGTCTTTACCCAGCCGGCTCCCGGCAAGTTCCTATCCTCCGATCAACGCTCCGTTCCGTCGCGTGTTCGCCCAGTCGAGCTTTTGCCCTATCGCCCGTTCGCCCCGGGCCGATTCCGCCCACTGCGACCGCAACAAATGCACCGCAACGCGATCGACGTGCGACCAGCCAACGTTCCCCCACAAACGTCCCAACACGCTCCAACAAGGCCCGATCGGGCAGGCACGTCAGAAGTGCCGCGATCAAGATAAGCCTTGAGCCTCCCGAAACGTTTTCGCCTGAAATAGCGCACCGTTTTGTGCAACCCCGTGCGTTCTCTCGTTGGGCTGCGAACGCGCTCGCGCTATTTCACGTGATCATGTGACGAGATAAGTTGCGCCCTTGGATCAAGCCGGCGCAACCCGAGGGCTTCGTCCGCATCGCCCAAAAACAATGGAGTCCCGCCGGCCGAACGAAGTCGCGGCTGCGTAACAGGGCCATTCCGCATCGAGGCCCGGGCGAGCCAGCCCTGCCCCAATACACGGCAGAGACAACTCCTGCCTGGCCACCGCTCACTCCAGTTTAATTGAGCCCTCCCGCGGCGGAAAGGATTTTCACCGATCGGCCCTGTTCTCTTCCCCATTCTCCTCCACGGCCATGCTTTGGCCCACCTCCCAAGAGTTGCCGTGGCCCAGTTGATCCCCGACGAATGCCGTGCAGGCCCTCAGACGGACGCGAAAAACGGACAGCAGGGCAACCGATGACACCGCGTTCAGCATCACAGAACCGCAGTCCGGCGTTGATCGACGCCCCTCTTTGCAGGCTTTCCCGGCAATGCCGTGAGCCAAGCTAATCAACCTAAAATAAATATTCATAGAGACTTGCAATTTCAGGACGCGGTCGGAAGTGGGAATATGCCGATTCCCCGCTTGACGCGAAAGTTATAAGTAGTAAAATACCGATAATGGCTTACCGATACAGAAGTATCTTTTAGAGCCGATCAGGTCATGGCAACCGATTCTCGCTTGCAGCCCGAAGCCTTGCTGGCGCCGATGACGGCCAGCCCCGCCGGGACCGCCCACGCCCCGTCGGCGCGACCTTCTTTGGCCGGACTCGGTCAAGCCTTCGTGTCGTGCCAGAAATGGAGCCATGACCGCACTGGGGGTATCGCCATGCCGTTCGATGCGACACGGTCCTATCCGCTGGCCAGCGTCCGCCGCATGCCGCAGTATCTGCGTGTGCTGCGTCAGATGAAGGCGGCCGGCCGTTCCGTTGTCTCCTGCACCCACATCGCCGACGCCCTACAACTCGGCGCTGTTCAAGTGCGCAAAGACTTGGCCATGACCGGCATTGTCGGCAAGCCGAAGGTGGGCTACGCCACCAATGAATTGATCGACTCGATCGAGAACTTCCTCGGCTGGAAGAACACGCACGACGCCTTTTTGGTCGGAGTCGGCAGCCTCGGTCGCGCCCTGATGGGTTATCCCGGACTCGAAGAAAGCGGGCTGCGGATCGTGGCCGGTTTCGATGTGGACCCGGCCAAGATCGGCGCCCAAGTGCATGGCCGCGAGGTTTTCCACCTCGATCGCATGTACGACCTGTGCCAACGGATGCACGTGCTGATCGGCATTCTGACCGTCCCGGCCGCCGCTGCCCAAGATGCCGCCAACATGATGGTCTTCGCCGGGATCAAGGCGATTTGGAACTACACGCCGGCCCCGCTTGAAGTGCCGCCTTCGGTCGTCGTCGAGGATGTGCGGTTGACCGCCAGCTTGGCCGTGCTCACCAGCCGATTGCGACAGTCGCTGTCCATTGCCGAATAGCCGAGCCGCCTTGGCGGCAAACCGCACGAAACCCCTTCCACCAAAACTCAAGATCAAACCAGAGATAAAGGAGCTGCGTCCATGCACGAAGCCGCCACGGCCCTGGCCCAATCCGATTGCCCCAACTGCGCCCGGCACTTCGCTCGCGTCTGCGAAATCCTCGATCGCCATCAGCGCAATCCGGCCAAACTGATCCCGATCTTGCAGCAAGTGCAAGAAGAATACCGCTATCTGCCGACCGAAGTGCTGACCTTTGTCGCTAACTCGCTGGGCCTTTCGCCGGCCCAAGTTCACGGGGTGGCCACCTTCTACTCGCACTTCACCATGACCCCCAAGGGAAAATACACGATCCGTCTTTGCGATGGGACGGCCTGCCATGTGCGCGGATCGACCGACATCCTCGATGCCTTGCGTCGCCGCCTCGGGCTTTCGCCCGGGCGCAACACAACGGCCGACATGCTTTTCACCGTGGAAACCGTCTCCTGCTTGGGGGCATGCGGCCTGGCGCCGGTGATGGTGATCAACGAGAGCGTTCACGGCCAAGTGACGCCGGAGAAAGCCTTAACCCTCCTGGAAGAAATCTCGGCCGAAGAGCGCGGCAGTTGATCGCCCTCGGCCGATCGCGCATTGCTCGATGCCATGAATGCCCTTGAGACATCGTGAAGCCACAGGACCGACCGACACGAGGCCGGCTTCGCGGCAAGACGCAAACGCCATTGTCTGCTATCTGAGGATCAATAGAACCAACCGTAGCGAAGGAACATCCTCGATGAACCCGCATGAACGCAACACCGCCACAACCCTCCCTGGCCCTGTCGATCTGCCCGCCCTGACCGCCTTGTTCGATCGACGTCGCCGGCACATTACGCGGCGGATCATCGTTTGCGCCGGCACCGGCTGCGTGGCCGGCGGCGCGCTCGAGGTGTACGAGGCGCTGCGGCGGAAGATCGACGCGGCGGGCATTCCCGTCGTGTGCCGGCTCGAACGCGAAGAGCACGCCGACGGGTCCGCCCATCTCTCGAAGAGCGGTTGCCAAGGCTTCTGCCAGATGGGGCCGCTGGTCACCATCGAGCCGGAAGGCATTCTCTACACCCGAGTCCAGCCGGGCGACGTCGATGAGATCGTCGATGCGACGATCATCGGCGGGCAAGTGATCGATCGGCTGCTCTACGTCGATCCGGCCGCCGGGCGCCACTGCCGCAGCACGCACGACATTCCCTTCTACGCCCGTCAGCAGCGGACCGTGCTCGAGTCGTGCGGGCGGCTCGACCCCGAGGACATCCTCGAATACATCCACGACGGCGGTTACGAAGCGGCCCGCCGCGCCTGGTTGGAAATGTCGCCCGAGGCCGTCTGCGACGAAATCGCGCACAGCGGGCTGCGCGGGCGGGGCGGCGGCGGGTTCCCCACCGGGCGCAAGTGGCACCTGGCCCGTCAGCAGCCCGGCGAGAAGAAATACATCATCTGCAATGCCGACGAGGGCGACCCCGGCGCGTTTATGGATCGCAGCGTGCTCGAGGGCAACCCGCACAGCGTGCTGGAAGGAATGATGATCGCCGCCCGTGCGATCGGAGCTGACGAGGGCTTCGTTTACGTGCGGCTGGAATACCCATTGGCCGTGGCCCGCGTGCGCAAGGCCGTGGCCGATGCCGAACGCCTCGGTCTGCTGGGCGACAATGTGTTCGGCAGCGGCCGCTCGATGCGCATCCAAGTGGTCGAAGGGGCCGGGGCCTTCGTCTGCGGCGAAGAGACGGCGATGATCGCCTCGATCGAAGGCCAGCGCGGCATGCCGCGGCCCAAGCCGCCGTTTCCGGCTCAAAGCGGGCTGTGGGGTAAGCCAACCGTAATCAACAACGTGGAAACGCTGGCCACCGTGCCGCTGATCATTCGCCACACCTCGGCCTGGTTCCGCCGCCTCGGCGTAGAGAACTCGCCCGGCACCAAAACCTTCGCGCTGAGCGGGCATGTGATCAATACCGGCCTGATCGAGGTCCCCTTCGGCTGCACGCTGCGGCAGATCATCTTCGACATCGGCGGCGGGGTGATCGACGAGCACGGCAAACTGAGCAACGACAGCTTCAAGGCCGTGCAAATCGGCGGACCTTCGGGCGGCTGCCTGACGGCCGAGCACCTCGATTTGCCGCTCGACTTCGATTCGCTCCGCGGCGTAGGCGCGATGGTCGGCTCGGGCGGATTGGTCGCAATGAACAACCGCACCTGCATGGTGCAAATGGCCCGCTTCTTCATGCAGTTCACCCAGAACGAATCGTGCGGCAAATGCGTGCTTTGCCGCGAGGGCACCAAACAAATGCTGGCCCTGCTCGACGACGTGATCGAAGGCCGCGCCGACGCCGCCACGCTCGAACTGCTGGAAGAAACCGCCTGGGCCGTGGGCAAAGGTTCGCTGTGCGGGCTGGGAAAGACCGCGCCGAATCCAGTGCTTTCGACACTGCGGCACTTTCGCGCGGAGGTCGAGGCCCACGTCTATCAAAAGCGCTGCCCGGCCGGCAAGTGCAAGGCGTTGGCTCGGCCCGAAATCCTTGCCGATCGCTGCAAGGGCTGCACCGTCTGCGCGCGGAAGTGCCCGGTAAACGCCATCTCCGGCGAGCGCAAACAGCCGCACGTGATCGATTCGCAAAAGTGCGTCAACTGCGGCGCGTGCATTGCCGCGTGCAAGTTCGGCGCGATCGTCGGATCGAATTGAGAATCAACCACCCTTGACGTTCGAGGAATACGGTCATGCACGACGAACCCCTGTTGACCATCGATCGCCGCATCGTGCCGATCAACGGCGCGCGCAACCTGCTGGAAACCGCCCGCTCAGCCGGCATCGAAATCCCCACCTTCTGCTACCATTCCGAGATGAGCGTTCACGGGGCCTGCCGCCTGTGCCTGGTCGAGGTGGAAGGGATGGGCATCGTGGCCAGTTGTTCCACGCAACCCGCTCCGGGCATGAAGGTGCGCACCAACACCGAGGAGATTCGCCGGCTGCGCCGCACGGCCGTCGAACTGCTGCTGGCCAACCACCAACAGCAATGCACCACCTGCGGCAAAAGCGCGGCCTGCCAATTGCAGCGGATCGCGCGCCGCGTGGGCGTCGATCAGGTTCGCTACAAGCCCACGCAAAGCAAGCAGCCGATCGACGCCTCGACGCCGTCGCTCGTCCGCGACCCGAACAAGTGCATCCTGTGCGGCGACTGCGTTCGCGCCTGCGACGAGATCCAGGGGATCGGCGCGATCGACTTCGCCCATCGCGGAGCGGCCGCCTGCGTGGCCCCGGCCTTCGGCAAAACGCTGAGCGAGGTCGAATGCGTTTACTGCGGGCAATGCGCTGCCGTGTGCCCCACCGGCGCGGTGATGCCGCGCGATCACACGGCCGAGGTCTGGCGGCTGCTGGAAGACCCGGCCAAAAAGGTCGTCGTGCAAATCGCCCCGGCCGTGCGCGTCGCGTTGGGCGAAATGTTCGGCGGCAAGCCGGGCGAAATCGAAACCGGGCGGATGGCCGCGGCCTTGCGGGCGCTGGGGTTCGACCGCGTGTTCGACACCAGCTTTACGGCCGACATGACCGTGCTGGAAGAAGCCCACGAGTTTATCGAGCGGAAGCAAGCGGGCGGCCCGATGCCGCAGTTCACCTCGTGCTGCCCGGCGTGGGTCAAGTTTGCCGAGCAGTTCTTCCCGTCGTTGCTGCCGCACCTTTCAAGCTGCCGCAGCCCGCAACAGATGTTCGGCGCGTTGGCCCGCGAAGTCCTTCCGGAGCAGCTCGGCTGCCGGCCGGAAGACCTGGCGGTCGTTTCGGTCATGCCCTGCACGGCGAAGAAGTACGAGGCCCAACTGCCGAAGTTCTCGCGCGGCGGGCGGCCCGAGGTCGATTACGTGCTTACCACGCAGGAACTGGGGCGGATGATCGAAGAGGCGGGCATCGACTTCGACCGCTTGCAGCCCGAATCGCTCGACATGCCCTTGGGCTTCAAGACCGGCGCCGGTGTGATCTTCGGCACAAGCGGCGGCGTAACCGAGGCCGTGCTGCGTTGCGCGGCCGAGCGGCTTGCGGGCGTGCGGCTCGAATCGGTCGAGTTCCATCAAGTTCGCGGGTGCGAAGGCGTGCGCGAGGCCGAGGTCGTTGCCGGCGGCGCCACGCTGCGGCTGGCGATTGTTCATGGGCTGCGCAACGCCCGAACGCTGGCCAAGAAGGTGCTGGCCGGCGAGGTCACCTACGATCTGGTGGAAGTGATGGCCTGCCCGGGCGGCTGCGTGGGCGGGGCAGGGCAGCCCTGGGCCGATCGGCCCGAAACCCGCCGGCAGCGAGCCCAAGGGCTGTACATGGCCGACAAAATGCTCGATTTGCACAAGTCGCAAGAGAATCCCATGTTGGCCGAGTGCTACTCGCAATGGCTCGGCGAAGTGGGCGGCCCGCGGGCGCACCATCTGCTGCATACGGAATATCAAAGTCGGCGGCGGATCGGGGGCGCCAACCTCGTGGTACTCGACGCGCCGGAAAAGCTCCGCGTTTCGGTATGCATGGGCACAAGCTGCCTGGTGCGCGGTTCGCAAACCCTATTGCGGCAGTTGCTCGACCTGGTGGCCCGCGAGGGCTGGCACGACCGCGTGCAGTTGGAAGCCACGTTCTGCTTCGAGAAGTGCGATCGCGGCCCGACGCTGCAAATCGGCCCGCGCGTGCTCCATCGCTGCACCTTGGATGCGGCTTGGCAAGCGATTCGCGATGCGGTGGGCGAAGCGGCCGCGGCAACTTCGTAGATCGCGTCGAAAACCAACCGTATCGGCAAGCCGCTCTTGCGACCTGCCGTGCAGGCCGTTTTTTCGGTGCCGCTGCCGGCTTGTCCGGCAGTGCCGAAACGGCGTCCGGCGGCCGATTGAGAGTCGTCCCGCGCCGACCGATAGACAACCGACCGACCATTGACGACAGACGAGGATTCGGGCCATGAACGTCGCGGCAACGCCATCTCCGGAAGGCTTCGCGGCCGAGGTCGTTTCGACCAACAAGGCCCGTTGCCGCGACTGCTTCCGCTGCGTGCGGTATTGTCCGGTCAAGGCGATTCGGATGCACGAGGGCCAAGCGTCGGTCGATCCGGCCCGCTGCCTGGCCTGCGGCACCTGCGTGCGGCAGTGCCCCCAAGGGGCCAAATCATTCCGCAACGACGTGGCGCGTGCCCGCACGCTGCTGGTTCAAAACGCGCCGGTGTTGTGCAGCTTGGCGCCGTCGTTCGCGGCCGTGTTCCCTGGTTGGCGCGCCGGGCGGTTGCCTTCGGCCTTGCGCCGGTTGGGCTTCGCGCACGTGAGCGAAACAGGTATCGGGGCCGAGATCGTCGCTCGGCACACGGCGCAAAGTGCGGCCGAGGCCGGCCCGCGGGCGCGCATCTGCTCGTCGTGCCCGGCCGTGGTGCGCTACGTCGAGCGCTATCGCCCGGAGCTTCTCGGCGCGCTGGCGCCGGTGGTGTCGCCGATGATTGCCCACGCGCGCTGGCTGCGGCGGAAGTTCGGCCCGCATGTGCGCATCGTGTTTGTCGGCCCATGCGTGGCGAAGAAAGCGGAGGCCCAGCGGCCCGAGTACCACGGCGACGTCGATTGCGTGCTGACGTTCCAAGAGCTTTCCGCTTGGCTCGATCAAGAGGGCATCGACTTGGCCGCTTGCGAAGAGAGCCAGTTCGACGCCGCCGCCGGCCCGCTGGGCCGAGCCTTCGCGCTCGAGGGCGGCTGCCTCCGCGCGGCCGAAGAGTGCGCCGACGGGGCGAGCACCCGCCAGCCGTTGGCGCTGAGCGGTTTCGAAAACATCTGCGACGCCTTCGACGGCCTGCCTCGGCTGACCGAGCCGCTGCTGATCGAACCGCTGTTCTGCCCGCAGGGGTGCATCGGCGGACCGGGAATGGTCGGCGAAGGCGGGATCGTCGCGCGGCGACTCGCGCTTTTGCACCATGCACAAAAGGCGGCCGCGCCGCAGGCCGCACCACCCCCGGCAACACACTTTGCACCGCATGCCGCAAGGCAGGCACTCGCTGCGCCAAATGCCCCGGCCGCGTCGGAATCGGCGGCTGCACCAACATCTGCGGCAGCCGCATCGGCTTCAACGTCGGCGTTGGGTTGGGCCGCGGGGCGTGCATCGGACGCGGAAACGCCAACCGAGCCCGATCTGCCCCGCGCGCTGTGCCGCGCCGAGTTCCGTTGCCTCATGCCGCCCGACGAACGCGAAGGCGACGAAACTCTGCTGCGGGCCACGCTCGAACGGCTGGGCAAGGCCGATCCGGCCGACCAGCTCGATTGTGGCGCGTGCGGTTATGCCAGTTGCCGCGAAAAGGCCCTGGCCGTGCTCCGCGGGATGGCCGAGCCCGAAATGTGCCTGCCGCAAATGCGGCGCCTGGCCGAACAACGGGTCGATCGGATCATCGAAACCAGCCCCAACGGCATCGTCATCGTCGATCAACAACTGCGCATCTTGCACATGAACCCGGCGTTTCGCCGTTTCTTCATGTGCACCGACTCGCTCTGCGGACGGCCGATCTCGCTGCTGATGGATCCCGAGCCGTTCGAGCGTTTGGCCTCGGGCCGCGACGACCGCATCGAACGCACCGTCGATCACCCCAAGTATGGGCTGGTGTGCCATCAGATCATCTACACCCTGCCGCACGAAGGCCAATACGTGGGCATCTTCGTCAACATCACGCACCTGCAAGCCAGCCGTCGGCAGCTCGACGAGCTTCGGGCGCAAACCATCCGCCAAGCCCGCGAACTGCTGCAACAACAGATGACCATGGCCGAAACCATCGCCGTTTGCCTCGGCGAGAACACGGCCCGGGCCGAGGCGCTGCTCGACAAACTGATGGCCGCCGCCGAAAGCTCCGGCCGCGAGCGGGCGGGCACGGCATCGGGCGCCGGCGAGGCAAGCGATCGGCCCGAGGCGCCGTTCCCGGCCGCGGCACAGCGAGCCGCCCCCGGCTCGTTCGGCCCGAAGCAATTCTCCGCCTTGCCGCGGCTTGGCTCGTTGGCAGGGCGAAACCCCGGACCGACGGTGTGAGCGGCCGAGATGACGCAGTCGATAATTCCCTCGGGTCGAACGGTCGGGCCGCGCCGGGCCTCGGTTTGCGGCAAAGGTCGAGGCACGCCCATGGGCGGACATTATCTCCATGTCGAATGGCACACGGCCGAGTGCGCGAAACATCCCGGCGCGCCGTGCGGCGACGTTACGGATTGCCGCCGCGGGCTCGACGGCGCCATGTTCGCCTGCGTCGATGGAATCGGCTCGGGAATGCGCGCGCGAATCGCCGCGCAAATGTGCGCCCCGCGGCTGATCGAGCTGTTGCGGCTGGATTTTTCGCTCCGGCGCGCCGCCGCGACCGTCGCCGCCGATATGCAAAAACTCCGCGACCCGCAAAAGCCGTTTGCCGCCTTCTCCGTGGGCCGAATCCGTCCGGACGGAATGGCCACGGTGCTCGCCTACGAAGCCCCGCCGCCGCTGTTCGTCGGTCGGCGCGAGGCCTCGGTGCTGCCGGGCCGGCCGATCGAATCGCCCGGCGCGCTGGTCAACGAATACCTGGTGCAGCTCGATGCGGGCGACGGGCTGATGCTGCTCAGCGACGGAATCACGCAGGCCGGCATCGGCGGCGCCTGGCCCGACGGCTGGCAGGCCGAGCGGGCCGCCCAGTTCCTTACCCATTGCCTCAATCAGAACATCCCGCCGCGGCAACTGCCCGAAACACTGCTCCGCCAAGCGCGGCAGTTCAACGACCGCGGCGGCGATGACTGCACCGTGGCCCTGGCGTATTGCCGCCGCGGCGTGATCCTCAACTTGCTCACCGGCCCGCCGGCCGATCGCGCCCGCGATGCCGCGGTGGTCCGCCGCTGGCTCGATGCGCCCGGCCTGAAGGTCGTTTGCGGCGGCACGACGGCCGAGATCGTCGCCCGTCAGCTCGGCCTGCCCTTGAGCATCGAACCGCACCCGAGCAGCCTGATCGCGCCGCCGCGCTATGAACTGCCCGAAATCGACCTGGTGACCGAAGGCGCGGTTACGCTCAATCAGGCCTACAACCTGATCGATGAAGACCCGGCCGAACTGCGCGAAGACAGCGGCGTAAGCGAATTGGTGTCGCTGCTCAATGCCGCCGATCGAATCAATATCTTCTTCGGCCAGGCCGAAAACGCGGCCGCCCGCGATATCAGCTTCCGGCAACAAGGCATCCTCACACGCCGGCGATTGATCCCGCTGCTGGCCGAGCGGCTGCGCGCAGCCGGAAAAATGGTGGTGGTGGAAAACGTTTAGCAATGATGTCGATGCCCGGCTTGCGTCGATTCCTGGCTGCCGTCGATGTCGGCTGGCGATGATGTCCGCTGGTGATGATGTCGGCTGGTGATGATGTCGGCTGGCGATGATGTCGGCTGGCGATGATGTCGGCTGGCGATGATGTCGGCTGGCGATGATGTCGAGGACGCCGCGGCGGGCTTGCCCCGCCGTGCTTCGGTCCAACAGCCAAAACGAGCCGCCGCCCCCTTCAAGCCAAGAGAAGCCAAGTCACCGCACTGCCGGACAAGCCGGCAGTGGCACCCAATTTGGCAGTGGCACGCAAACAGCCAATGCTCCCCTACCGGCAGTGGCACGCATTCATCGAATGCTGCCCTGCCGAAAGTGACGCACTTTTCCGCCCGCTTGTGCCTTACGGCTTCCCGATAGCCGAGCCATCGCGGCCACCGAGCGGCATTAACTCGTGATGTAGCGGGCGTTTGGCCAGACTTGGCACCACTAGCCTTTTCTGTCGAGTGCATCGAGGGCCGCCACGGCCGTCGCGTTGGGCCGGTCGCAGCGGCGGTGCGTCTCGGGCCCGGAGGCCGCTCAGCCCGCACCGGCTTCGACGACCATTTGGCGCACCTGGGCCAAAAGGCGCTCGTTGGCAGCCGCTAGCAGTCGCGGGTCGTCGAGGGTGAATGGCCCGCCGTCCACGGCCGCCACCGCCCCGCCCGCCTCGCGGATCAACAACACTCCGGCCGCGATGTCCCAAACCTTGGTCGAGAACGACCAGCAAACATCGAACCGCCCGGCCGCCAGATAGCAGAGGTTCAGCGAAGCCGAGCCCGTCCTGCGAATCGATTGGCATCGAAACAGGGCCTTGAGCATGACTTTCAGGTCGGGGGAATCGGGCGTCATTCCGGCGGGCAGCCCCATCGCGGCCAACGCCCCATCGGGCGATTCGACACCGCTGACCCGAATCGGGTGATCGTTGAGGAAGGCCCCTTGCCCTTCGACGGCCGTAAAGCACTCGCCGGTGGCCGGATTGAACACCGCGCCCACCAGCAGCCGCCCCCGGTGTTCCAGCGCCAACGACACGGCATAGTGCGGCACCCCGTGAACGTAATTCGTTGTCCCGTCGAGGGGATCGACGATCCATCGGTATTCGTGTTCGGCCGAATGGGCCCCGCCCTCCTCACCGATGAACCCATGGTTGGGAAATGCGCCGAGGACATGGCGGCGCACAACCTCCTGAGCGGCAAGATCTGCCTGGGTTACCAGATCGAAACGGCCCTTCTCGCGGACCTCGAATCGGCCCACCCAGCGCTGAAGCTCGGCCCCGGCGGCATAAACCGCTTCCAGGCAGACATTAAGGTATTCCGAACGCAGTTCCATCGACGCAGTACTCCCCCGTGCGGGCCCTCGGCCAGACTAAGGCCCGAGCGCGCCACGGCCGGCGCTGCTGGTTTCGTATTCGGCTGGGCCGGGCAATGGGGCGGCGCGGCGACCAACCGGTCGGTTTTAACAGGGCAGACCAACGGCCCCTTGATGACACAAGTTGGCCCAGCGACAGCAACTCAGGCTACACGCTCCGGGCACGCCCGACCAGGGCCGGCGTCGGACGCTTTGCGGCGGGCCGCCCGATCTGGGCTTTTTGCATTTTTCTAACTCGGGTCTTTACAACGCGAGAAAAGATGATAATATCATAGTTGCCTCTTCTCTGTTCCGGCCCCGCCGGTCGCTCACGAGCGAACGGCGGGGTTTTTGTTTCTGCGACGTACAACGAAGGTTTCGGGAACCTTTTCCGACCTCGCAACCCGATGGCCCTCTCTTTGTTGGCCAAGGCAAAGCAGGGAACGGTTTCCGGCCGGAAGAGCGTTCTGAAACCTCGTGTTGGGCCGCCTTAGTTTGGCTGCACTTAGATTGGTCTCGCCATCATGACCGAGAAGCACCGCCACACGCTCTGGAGGTTGGAAGGCTCGAACGCGCGTGCCGAGGGCGCGATCGAAGCCGACGCCGATCTGCTTCGGCCGCACGAAGGCCTGGCCGTGCGCCGCACCGGCGGAATTGCCTTGCCCGCCCGCTGGTGTTGCCTGCGATTTCTTCAAACCGACTGGCCCGCGCCGCGAACCGACGCCGCGGATCGTTGCGATGCTTTCATCCGCGGCAGCGACTTGATCGCGGCCTACCCGCCGCAGGCCGAGTTCCCGTTTCAGGTGGCCGTGTCGCGCCGCTGGATCGATGCCGCGCCGGAAACGGGCGGCCGGTTCGGCCTGGAGACGATCGTTTCGGTCAACACCCCGCTGCTCGACAGCCGGCCGACGCTCGAAATGACCAATCGTTGGCCGCAAGCCGACGTTCTGCAACTCACCTGGGCCGATCCCGCTGGGGCGGCTCAGGCCCAGACGCCGGGCGCCCGGCCGGCGCCGATCGGACCGAACGCTCGGCTACTTGCCGGCAAGAATCCGATTGGCTGCACCAATGCCGACGGGCCGGGATGCTGGCTCATTCGGCCGGCGGGAGTGTCGATCAGTTTCGTCGAAATGCTCTATCCGTCCGACTTCGAGCAAAGCGTCGTCGAACCGTGCGGCTCCGACGGTTGCTCGCTGCGGCACCGATTCTTCAGGCGGCCGCTGGAGAAGGGCGTCATCTTTCGCTGCCGTTGGCGCGTGCATCTGGTGAACCGATCGGACGACGCGGCGACGGCCGCCGCGCTTTCGACCGCCTTTGCTGCCGAATCGCCCTTCCTCAGCGTCTATTAGTGTTCGCCGAACAGATGTACGATTGAGTTCACGGTTTTTTGCCGAAATCGGCCGCCCGTCGGCCGCGTCGCGTTGCTCGCCGCAAGGCGGCAACCGCGTTGTTCGGCGGGCGACGAAGCGCGATTCGGCCCTTGAAGCCTTTCACCCTGTCGCCCCAAGAGTGGGAAAGCGAGCCATCCGATGACCGACATCTTCATTACCGAGAACTTCCTGCTTCAATGCGACGAGGCCGTGCGGCTTTATCACGAGTTCGCCCGCGACCTGCCAATCATCGACTACCATTGCCATCTGCCGCCGCAGCAGATCGCCGACGATCACCGCTTCGCCACGATGACGCAAATCTGGCTTTCCGGCGATCATTACAAATGGCGGGCGATGCGCGCCGCCGGCATCGACGAGCGCTACATCACCGGTGAGGCCGACGATTGGGAAAAGTTCCTAAAATGGAGCGAAACGGTTCCGCAAACGCTGCGCAACCCGCTGTACCATTGGACGCATTTGGAATTGAAACGCCCGTTCGGCATTAGCGACCGGCTGCTATCGCCGGAAACCGCGCGCGGAATCTACGATCAGTGCAACACCCTGCTGGCCGGCGAGGGGTTCTCGGCCCGGGGGCTGATGCGCCGCATGAATGTGGTTCTGGTCTGCACGACCGACGATCCGATCGACACGTTGGAGCACCACATCCGCATCCGAGAAGACGCGAGCTTCCCGATCCGCGTGTTGCCCACCTTCCGACCCGACCGCGCGATGAGCTTCACTGCGTCGACCGTCTGGAACGAGTACGTCGAGAAGCTGGGGCGGGCCGCCGATGTCGAGATCGGCGACCGATTCGAGCGATTCGTCGAGGCGATTCGTCGGCGACACGATTACTTCCACGCGCAGGGATGCCGGCTCTCCGACCACGGACTCGACAACTTCTACGCCGAGGATTACACGGGCACCGACGTGCAGACGGCGTTCGCCAAGCTTCGCGCGGGCGACACCCCCGGCGAAGGCGAGAGCCGCAAACTGCTTTCGGCCATGCTCTATGAATTCGCCGTGCTCGACCACGAGAAGGGCTGGACCCAGCAGTTCCACGTGGGCCCGTTGCGCAACACGAACTCGCGGATGTTCGCCCGGCTGGGCCCCGACGCCGGGTTCGACTCGATCGGCGAGGCGTTGATCGCCCGGCCGATGGCCCGCTTCTTCGATCGGCTGGACCGCGAAGACCGGCTTACCAAGACGATTGTTTACAATCTCAACCCGATCCACAACGACGTAATGGCCACGATGATCGGCAACTTCCAAGACGGGCGAACACCCGGCAAAATGCAGTTCGGCAGCGGCTGGTGGTTCCTCGACCAAAAGGACGGCATGGAGCGCCAGCTCGACGCGCTGTCGAACCACGGGCTGCTGAGCCGTTTTGTGGGGATGCTGACCGACAGCCGTTCGTTCCTCTCGTACACGCGGCACGAATACTTCCGCCGCATCCTTTGCAACAAGCTCGGATGCGAAATGGCCCAGGGGCTGCTGCCGCGCAATTTCGGCCTGATCGGACCGATGGTCGCCGACATCTGCTACCGCAACGCCGCCGGGTACTTCGGCTTCGATTTGCCGCCGGCGGAAGGGGTTTGACGCGGGCGGCGCGGCCGTTGCCGCGCGGCGCAGAGGCTACAGATAGTCGAGCAGCGACATCTGGTAAATCTTCGCCATGGCCTGAAGCGAAGCCTGGAAGGCGGCCTGACGAGCAGTCAGTTCGGAGATGACGGCGCTTAGGTCGGCGTCGTACTCCAGCGACATCGCTTGCTGAAGTTCGACATCTTCGATGTCGAGCCGATTCTTAAGCACCTCGACGCCTTGCTGCCGAGCGCCCAGCGCCGCGCGAGAGAAGTTCATATCTTCCGTCTTGCGGTCGAGCAGCCGCATGGCGCGCTCGATGAGGAATTGATCGTTCGTTTCCAATCCTTGCTGGATGCGCAACAGCGCGGTGAAAATGCTCTCGGTTTCCAGCGGATTGGTGTCGCGGCCTTTGAGCGACTGGCGGCCGCCGGCCATCGGCGGTTCGGCCCCGGTGGTCGGATCGACCAGCCCGGAGCCGTCGTTGGGGCTGGCGTCGCGCGGGTCGGTGGTCACCTCGAAGGCGGCTGACGCCTGCGGATGCGCGGCCACGGCGGCAATGATGTCGTTGGCTGTGGCCACGCCGGGATCGAACTGAATCTCCAACTCGACGCCGGGATTGTAGCCGACCACTTGCGTCGGGCCGCCGGGGGCGGCCGTCAGGCGGATGGAGATGTTGTTGTAAGCCGGCCCGATCGCCCGCGAGGTGAAAATCAAGTCGTTGTCGTAACCGGGCGAAGTCACTTCGGCCCGTGCGTACGTGGTGGCCGTGCCGCCGCTGGTGCGCGGCGGAGGGAGAACGGTAGCGGCGACCAAGCCGGCGCCGTCGTTGCCGCTGTCGTCCCGCGGGTCGAACGAGGCGGTGAAGGTGTCGCTCAGTCCGCTGGCGGCGAGCATGGCCACCACGTCGGACGCCCGCGTCACCCCTGCGGTAATGCCGATGGTCAGCGTTTTGGCCACTGCGTCGTACACGGGCGAGGCCGGGCCGCCGTCGGCAAAGATCACCCGCACCCCGTTGACGGCCGTTCCCGACCCAACCGACGAGATGATCAGCCCGCTCTTTTTCGCTGCCGACGAAATCATGGTTTGCGCTTGCCCGCCGTTTTCGGCCGCCGCGCTCTGTTCGGCGCCGGCGGGAATCAATCCCAGGTCGATCGCCGCCTGGCTGTAGAAGGTTCGGGCGACGGTGAGTTCGCCGGCTCCCTCGCTCAGATCGATCAGTTCGATCCCATTGCCGTAGGCCGCCAATCGCGCGGTGAGTTTTCCGTCGGCGTTGTTTGGGTGGCGGTTGATCGCATCGAGCACTTGCCCGATGGTCCGTTTGTTGGCCACGTCGATGCCGAGCACCGTGCCGTCGGCGCGGGTGATGGTGAAGTCCACGCCGGAATCATCACCGCCGGCCGTTGCCACGGGTCCGCCGACAGCGATCTTGCCCGTGCCGTCGTTGGTCGTTCCGGGAAGGACCGTCAAGGCGGCGTCCCAATCGGCCGACGCGGCCGGGTGCCGTTTCAACAGGGCGATTACGTCGTTGGCCGTGGTTACGCCCGGCTGGATCTGAAAGACCAGCGTCTTCGCGTCAGGGTCGTAGTCGAGCTTGGGGGCGGCCGTGGTGGCCGCGAACGAAATCTGAAACCCGTCGAACCAGGAGCCGGGGTTCTTCGACGTGAACGAAATCGACGAGTTCGGCACGGCCGAATCGTACACCGCTCCCGAACGAGCGCCGCTGCCCGGCCAGTCGTCCACGCCGCGGCCGAAGTTCAATCCGGCCAGCGCGGTGGTCGAGGTGAGCGACCGCAAGCCCAACTGCGCGGCGGTCCGTCCCCCGTTCTCGCCAATGGTGAAGTCGGCCCCGCTCGACCGGCTGCGAAGATTGATGCCGGTTCGTGTTTCGTTGATCTCGGCGTAAACGCCCGCCCCGGCGCCGTTGAGCGTGTTGAGCAGGTCTTCCACGGTGCGGGCCAACGTGAAGCTGACGGCATAGGCTTCGCTTTGGTTGACGATCTGCAAACCGCCGATCCGGTCGAAGTTTTCGCCCGCCCCATAAGCGGTGTCGGCATAAGCCCCTGCGTTAACCACCCCGCGTCCCCCGTAGCGGCTGTCGAGCGGGTCGAGCCGCGCGGTGAAGGGGATTTCGCCGGCGGCCTGCGCGCGATTGATCGCCGCAACCACCTGATGGGCCCGGCTGTATCCGTCGGCGATGTGAACCACCAGCGAGTTGGCCCCGTCGTACACCACGGTTTCGTCGCCGGGAACCACAAGCGGATCGTGGACGAAACTGACGCGCACTCCGTTGAGCGGCCTGCCGTCGGCCGTTGTCGCACCGTTGCCGACCGCTTCGACGATGAAATCGTTGTCGTTTCCCGACGAGCGCACGTTGGCCCGGGCGCGCGTGCCGCAGATGTCTTCCAACCGAGTGGTCCGCTGCAAGACCGGGTTGAGCGGGGCGCCCTCGATCACCTTGCCTGTGCCGATCTCCCGCAGCAACCCCAACTCGCCCGCCAGCGTTCCCCCGCCCACCTCGCGAATAGAAAGACTGCCGGGAAAGGTGGAATCGAGCCGCACGATCAAACGGTCGGGAGCGATGTCCACCGTGACGGTTCGCCCGGCCGGCGGGCGCGCCTGAATCAGCGAGGCCACGTCGCCCAAGGTGGATGCCGTGCTCAGATCGATAATGCTCGTGTTCGTTCCGTCGGAGACGGCAATGCTGCCGCGGCTGAGCCCCAGCCCGTTGCGCAGATCGTTGATCGATGTGTCGTGGCTGAGGGCGGGCCGAAGCTCGGCCGTTCCTCGAACCGGGTCGGAGATCGCACCGAACACTTCGACGCCGCTCACGCTGGTTTCGAAAAGCAGGTCGATGTCGCCGTAGCTCACCAGTCGGCCGTCGTTGCCCCAGTAGTTGACCTGCCCGCCCGGCGTATAGGCAAAGGGAGCAGCCGCGCTGCTCGATCCGGCGAAGATGTATCGCCCGCGAAACTGTTGATTGCCCGTATCGACCAACTGGCGGAGGAGTTGCCCGACCTCTTGGGCGGCTGATTTTCGTTGGGTGTCGGTGGAAGCGGTTCCCAAAACGCCCAGCGTCGTGGCGCGAACGTCGGCGAGCATCGACGAGACGGTCGAAAGCGAGGAGTCGGCCGCGCTGAGGTACGATTGGTTCGTATTGAGGTTCGACAGCACCTGCTGTTTGCGTTCCAGCAGGCTTTGCAGACTGACCACGCGCATCGCCGCCGTCGGGTTTTCGCTGGGCGTGCTGAAGCTGTGGCCGGTGGAAAGCTGAGTGAGAACCCGATACATGGCCGCTTGGTCGGCCTGCACCTGGGCCAGCATCCGCTGCCGGACGAACTGGTCGCTCACTCGGGTTGTGGGAATGCCGATGATCGAACTCATGGGTCACACGGGTCGTGGCTGCGACGGCCCATCGACCGTCTCGGGCGCAAGGCGGGCAGGGCGCGATCGAAATCGATCTCGGCGACGTCTTTGCGGGAAGACAGCCGCCCTGCTGCGCCTGGGCAATGCTCTTTGCGTTGTTCCTCGGTTCTGGTCTTCATGCTCCGGGCGGCCGTTGCGGGTCGGCCGCCGAATCGTTTCCTTCCATGCCGCGCAGGCCGCTGTCCGGCCGGTCTTCCACCAACTGTTTCAGATATTCACCAGGATTTCAAAAAGCTGGGTAAGCACCGAAATGTACCGCGCCGAGGCCTGATACGACCGCTGATAGGCGATCATCTTCAGCGCCTCTTCGTCCACATTGACGCCGCTGGTGGCCAACTTCTGCCCGCTGAGCGTCAAATTGAAGATCCGCGCGCCGTCGGCTTCGGCCTTGGCGATCGTCGATCCTTGCGTGACGTTCGCCGCCAGCCGGTTGTAGATCACGCCGATCGAATCGCCCCGTTGCGTATCGAGCGGGCGATCCAAAAAGGCCGCCAGTTGCACGGCCGTGTCGGTGTCGGCGCCGATGCCGCCGCGGCTGGCCGCGAACAGCGAGGGATCGCTGCGGACCACCCGATTGACGTTGATGTCGCGGGCCGAAGAGCCGGTAAAAAACGTGTTCAGCCCCAGGGCGGCCAAAACGAAACTCGTATCGTTGGCAAAGGAGAATTGTTGATCGGCCGACTCGACCGAGAGCTTCAGCCGCTTGTCGCTGGTGACAACGGCGTGCAGGCCGTCGACGGCGTCCAACGCGGCAGCCAACGACTTCAGATCGGTTTCGTCATCGATCCCGTTGAGGTCCACCTTGATGTTCGTCGTCTGCGTCAGTCCGGTTTTCTGGTTGTAGATCAACACCTGGAACGAACCGTTCTGAGGGGAGAACTTCAAGCCGGCCTGATCGAGCGGCAAGTTCGCACCGTCAACAGCGTACTCGCTGGTGAGTTCGGAGTAGCCGGTCAACCCTTGCCCCGAGGCAAAGAGCTTGTTGAACTCGAAAATCAACGTGGCGCTGAACTGGTCGAGGTCGCGCAGGAACCCGCCCAGCACGTCGTCGCGGGCTTCGTACAAGCCTTTGAGTTGCCCCGAGGCAGGCTGCAATGCCGAATCGGTTTCGCTCAGATGAATGAAGAACTTTCCCGTTTCCAGATCGAGCACTGGCTCAACCTGCCTCATCACGCCCTCGTACACTAGGAAATCGCCTCCGGAGTAAACCACCACTCCGCCGCTGGGCTGCTCGACAACGCGAATGTCGATCAGCTTGGCCAGGTTCTCCAAAGCGACCTGCCGCTGGTCGCGCAGGCCCACCGCGTCGCTGCCCGAGGTGTTGCCGCCCTCGGTTTCGGCGATGCGCACGTTCAGAGTGCGGATTTCGCTGACCAGGCGATTGATGTCGCCCACCATCCCCTGCACGCGCTTGTCGAGATCATCCACCAGCGTTTGCGCGCGCTCGGCCATGCGGCGGATGTTCTGCGCCAGGGTTTGGCCCTGCAAAACGGCCAAGTTGCGGACCGATCGGCTTTCGGGCTGATTGAGAATCTCGGCAATGCTTCCGAAGAAGTTGTTCATTGCCGTGCTCAAATCGGTGTCGCCCAATTCGCCCAAAAGCCCTTCCAGTTGGCTGTAGGTTTGCTCAATCGTTTCGGCGGCCGCCTTGTCGCTCACCGAGCCGCGCAGCCGCTGTTCGAGAAACAGATCGATCTTCTGCACCACCGCGCGGACGCGAACGCCCAGCCCGAGAATCAGCCCGCCTTTTCGCTGGGCGGGCGCGGTGGCCAAATCGACCTCTTCGCGGATGTAGCCGGGCGTGTTGGCGTTGGCGATATTCTGACCGATCACCTGCAGCGCAATTTCATTGCTGCGCAGGCTATTGCCGGCCATCTGTATCGAACCGAAAAGCGACATCGCCCAGCCTCGCTACACTCGCCCACTCACGGCCGCTTCTTATCTTTCCTAGGCAGCCCGATCCACCAGCCCGCCGGTCGAAGCCACCGGTTCCTCTCTTCCATAAGTCGGCTGCATCCTGCCCCCGGTTGCGATAATCTCCAACAGTTGCGCAAGATGAAGCAGCGTTCGCTGCACCACGACCCAGTTGACCAGGCTCTCGTGCCGCAACAGCCGCGACTGCGCCACCGCCCGGCGCAGTTGCGGCTCAACCGTCGCCCTTCGGTCGTCGGGCAGCCGTTGCGCCAGCGCGCGAAGGTTCTCGGCGGCAACGCCCTCGCTGCGGGCCGACGCCAGCAGCTCTTCTCGGCGACGAACGCACGATTGCAACTCGGCCGACAATTCTTCCTCTTGCGGGCCGAGCGATGTCATCCCCTCGACATCGTTCGATAAAAGCATCTGCCGTTTGCGTCCGAGCAGATCGAGAAAACGGCCCTGAACGCCCAACAGATCGTTGAGCAACTCGGCCAACTGTTGATCCGCGTGAGTAACCATGGCTTCTGTCATGTTGCTGGTCGCCGTTAGATGCAGAATATCTGGGAGCTGCCCGGAACTTTGCATTGAGTTCGTAAGACAGTGTGTGTAAGACAGCCTCAATCAACATTTCTCAACATTGCCGAATGGAGAGGGGCCTGATCGGAGACTTGCCCGTGCATCCGTTCCCGGCGACATCGTCCGACGTTGCATTCGAGGATGGAAAAGGTTCCCACGAAGCAAATTTCCTCTCCCCGCGGTCTGACGCCCGACGAAAACGGCCGCCTGCTTGCCTGCCGGCTGCCCTTTCGCATTCCTCCCGGCGCGCACACCGAACCGGTTCTCGTCCTTCGCTGCAATCGCCTCATTTGCTGCAATCGCGCCCAAGGTGTCTTGGGCGAGCGTGCCGCCCTTATTGCTTTGCGAATCTCTCTCTTGCTTCCGTTTATCGCCGCTGCAAGGCGAATAACTGGTACATCGGGCCGGTGAACTGGTCGGCCGTGGCGGCGGTCAGTTTTTCGGCCAGAACCTGATCGAACTGCTGTTGGAAGATCTCCTCCGCCCGACCGCCGTGGAAATAGGCCGGCTTGTTCTGCGTCTTTCGCATCGCTTGGAGCATCTGGCCGTAGAACGTTTCGCCGACGAATTGATCGAACGCCTTGCGCAGCTCGGCTCGATCGCGCGTGCCCGCCTCGGCCGGCGCGCTGGGCGGCAGCGTCGGGTTGAACGCCGCGCGGGCGGCCATGCTTGCGTTGACGGAAGAGATGGGCGTCATTTCGTCGTTCCTCGCTAATCGACCGCCGCGGCGGCTTTCCGTTTCGGTGCGACTGCCGCGGTGTGTTTCCGTCGGGCTCCGGCGAACGTCTCCCCGGTGGCCCCCGGCTGTGCTACTCGATCACCAACTGAGCGTGAAGTTTTCCGTTTCGGTCGATCCCTTTGATGATGCTGATCACGTCCTCGGTGGGCACGTTCAACGCATTGAGGGCCTCGACCAGCGACTTGAGTTTCGCCGTGCTTCGGCCCGCCGGATCAACCGGAATGAAGCTCTTGCCTCCGGTCGGCTGGGCCGTATCGACCACGATGTTCTTGTGCGTGACGGCCACTGCGCCGATCTCCACGTCGCCGCTGATGACGATGCTGCCCGATCGCTCATTGATCACCACACGGTTGACGATTTGCGGCTCGATGATCGACAGGGCCAGCACCTGCGAGACGAACAACACGGGATCGTTGCGATACTGGGGCGGCAGGAGAACCTCGACGTTGACTTGGTTCAGCGCTTTGGCCAGAGGGATGCCCGCCGTTTGAAAACTGAGCTGGCTGTTGATCGCCTCGGCCACGTCTTGGGCGACTTGGAAGTCGGCGTGATGGCGGTCGAGCACCAAGGTGATTTTGTGGTCTTTGATGAAGACGTTGAAGAAGTCTTCTTCCAAGCGGCAGCCCTGAAACACCCGGCCGCTCGTGGGAGTTGTCGGCGAATCGAGCGAGACGGCGCCTTCGGCAAAGGCGAACACTCGGGGGTTCTGCCGATCGGGCCCGACCAGCGCCGTGAGAAAAAGCCGTCCGCCGGCCAGCGATTTCGCCGAGCCGATCGAGCTGACCACGCAGTCGAGTTTGTCGCCTTGCCGCGCGCCGCCTGGCGGAACGGTCGCCGTCACGGCAACCAGTGCGACGTTCTTCGTATCCTTCAAGTCGGTCAGGCCGCTCTTGCCGGTCGGTTCGCCCAAAACGGTCATCACCTTCGCCAGGCTGCGGAGCGTGGGCAGAAAATTGGCCCCGTCGCCCGTGCCTTTCAACCCGACCACCACGCCCAGCCCTTGCAGCGTGTTCTCTTCTTGGCCTTTCAGGCGGCAAATGTCTTTCAGCCGCGTTTCGCCGCCCACCGCCGCCGGCGACCACGCCCAGTTCATCCCCAAGACCATCGCCGGCCCGAGGATCGCGATACGAATGGTTGCGGCGAATCGTTTCATCGGCATGCTCGCTTCGTTTGTTTCACCTGGAAAAGGCCCGGCAACGGCGACCGGCGTTGGGCCGGTTCGCCGCGCCGCCTCAGAACGGCTGATATTTGTCGAGCCAGCGCAGCGCCCAACCGCGGCGGTAGCCATCGCGGACGTGCCCCATTTCCCGCTTGTCGATTCGCAGGTTGGCGATCGAGTCGCTTTGCACGGTGTTGTTGGGCAAGATGTCTTTCGGGCGAATCTCGCCGGTCAGGGCGTATTCCCACACCTCTTCGTTGTTGCGGACCGACGCCCGGCCTTCGATCACCAAGTTGCCGTTGGGCCGAATATCGACCACCTCGCAGGCCAGGCGGAACTTCATCGAATCGCGGGTTTCCAACGACGACTCCGAGCGCAGCTTGTTGTCCACTTCGCCGCGGATGTGCGGATCGCCGCCGGTCATCTTGTTGGGAAACGCCGAGAGTCCTTTGAGGAAAATCCAGTCCTTCAGGATCAGATCGCCGTGGGCCTTCTTTTTGCGGTCGATTTCGCCGTCGCTGATCACCACCGATTGCTGGTTGATAATCACGGTGACGATGTCGCGCAATTGCACCGGCGTCGGTTCGAGAGGCTTCTGATAGGTCCAACCGTCTTGCGACAGAACCAGATCGCGCCGTTTGCCCGGCTCGCCGAACAGGCTCGATCCCTGGCTCCAGGCCGCCGAACACATCAACAACCACGCGACCAACGCTTGGCCGCACACCGCAAAACCGCCGGCACAACGAATCATCGCATGTTCCTCTTTCCGCATCGGCCGAGGCCGCACGGGGATCGTGCCCCCGGCGCGCCGCCGGCTGAAAGCCTTGCTATCGCAACGCCGACGCCGTGCCGGCCTGCCCAAGGGCTGCCCCGCCTCGCTGCCCATGTGCGGGCGCCCCGGCAGGGCCCGACTCGGCCTCGACCCGCGGGGCCTGGGCGAACACTTCCACCTCGCGGACGCCGCACACTCGCGCCAAGAACACCTTGCGCGTTTGAAAACTCTCGACCGCAATCAGATCGTCGGTTGTGCCGTCGTCCTTCGACCGCGCCGTGGTGCGCACCTGGATGCCGGGGCTGCGGGCGTAAACGGTCACCACATCGCCGCGCCGCACCAGCAACGGGGCACGCAAGGCGTCGCGCAGCAGCGGGCGGTTGGCCGAAACGGCCCGCGTCGTCTCCCGCCCCAGCACTTCATCGATCGAAAAGAACATGTCGCCGGCCGCTTCGCCTTCAACCTGCCGAATTTCAACGTCGCCCGGACCGATCACCGCTCCGCGCGGCAGAGGGCGAACCACGACGACCACGGCCGGCGCAACGCGCACCTGCGCCTCGATCTCGACCCGCTCGCGCCCTTCCGGTCCGCCCACCAACACCTCGAAACGCTGGTTCCCCTTCCACGGGGCCGATCCGCCGCGCACCGCCAGCGGGCCGTGATGCTCGGCCACGAGCCGCGCCGCGCCGGCCGGGAGGCTCACTTCGACGGTGAACGTCTCGTCGGCCGAGAGCCGGTCGCGCAGGTAGGCGGCAACGGCCTCGCGGACACGCGATACGGCCTTGCGCTCCTCGGCGGCCGAAACCCCGTTGTCGCTCGCCGGCCGATCGCCGCCGCGCACCGCCACTTGCGACGAACCGGAGAACTGATGCTCCGCCAAATTCACGCCGCGAAGGAGCAAGAGATCTTGAATCTCGCGCACCCGCACAAATCGCTGCGCGCCGACGGCCGGTGCGGGAAACAGCTCGATTGCCCGCAAGCGGGCCGCCTGCTCGGCATCGTTGCTCAGCACGTCGGCAACATCGCCCAGCGCAACCACAGGCCCGGCCGGCGCCGCCTCGGCCCGCACGCGGAACTCCGCCGCCGCGGCCTGGGCCGCAACGACGCTCGCCAAAACAATGCCGACCCAACGGAAAGCCGTATGCCCCGCCGCCGGCTGTTTCGGGCGAAGCCGTGCCCCATCGGAAGCTGCGCACGGCCGACCGAGCGACTGCGCGCCGCAGAACCCGACGGAAAGCAACGTCGCCGGACCGATCATCGATTAGTACCTCCGCAAGTTGGCCACCGTTTGCAGCAGGTCATCGGCGGTTTTGATGACCTGCGAGTTCATCTCGAACGCCCGCTGCGTGGTGATCAAGTCGATCAACTCGGTCACCGGCTCGACATTCGAGGCCTCCAGCACGCCTTGGCGGATCAGCCCCACGCCGTCTTGGCCGGGGCTGGAAAGCGTCGGGGTGCCCGAAGCGTCGCTTTGGGCGTACAGGTTGTCGCCCAATTTGAGCAACCCTTCGGGATTGACGAACGAGGCCAGTTCAATCGTGCCCACTTGGGTCATCTCTTGGCTGCCCGGCTGGCGGACGGCCACAATGCCCTCGGCGCTGACCGAGATGTCGGTCGCGTCGGGCGGGATGGTGATCGGCGGCTCGATCAAGCGGCCGATGTTCGACGAGGCCAACGCCAGGTTCCCATCGCGGTTGCGGATGAAGTTGCCCGCCCGCGTGTAATAAATGTCGCCCGAGGGGTCCATCACCTGAAAGAAGCCGCGGCCTTCGATCACAATATCGAGCTGATTGCCCGTTTGCTTGAAACCGCCCTGGCTGAAGTCGCTTTGCGTGGCGACGATGTTCGTGCCCAACCCGATCTGAATGCCCACCGGCGCCCGCTGGCCCGATCGGTCTTCGGTGCCCGGCATGTGCTGGTTGTCGTAGAACAGGTCTTCAAAGTTGACGCGGTCTCGCTTGAAACCCGTGGTTTCGATGTTCGCCAGGTTGTTGGCGATCACATTGAGCTTGGTCTCCATCGAGCTCATGCCCGTCGCGGCCGTGTAAAGCGTCTGTACACTCATGGCTCTTCGTTCTCTTGAAGGTTCTTGCTTTCCGACAAGCAACTCCGCCTCGCAAGGCGAACAGGCGGAAGATCACCCATTCAACGCAAAATCGGCATCACACCTTCAACACCCGGTTGACCAAACCGCTGAGCATCTGGTCTTGCGTTTTCATCATGTTGATGTTCGCCTCCATCATCCGCGACGTCTCGATCAAGGCGATCATCTCTTGTGCGGGCCGCACGCCCGACATCTCCAAGAACCCGCCGGCCACGCGGCGCTGGTCCGCCGGCACCGGCTGAGTGCCGCCCGACGCCTGAAACAAGTTCTCGCCCACCTTGGTCAACTCATTCATCGAGGCAGGCATTACCATGGCCAAGGTGCGCACGTCGCCGCCGGCCATGGTGATTGTCCCATCAGGCGAAACGCGCCAAGGGCCGCCCTCAGGACTGATGATCATCGGTGCGCCGGTTTCATCGAGCACGTCGTAACCTTGCTGCGTTTGCAATTGGCCCGCGGCCGTCAAACGGAAGTCGCCCGCCCGAGTCAGATAGGTCTGATCGCCCTTGCGCACAACAAAGAACCCATCACCCTCGATGGCGAAGTCGGTCGGAATGTCGGTCTTTTTCAATGGGCCGGGCGAAAAGTCCGTCTTCGTCTGCCGCACCAGCACTCCGCCGCCGATGTCTTCGGGCTTGCCTAATCCCGGCGAAACCATGCCGTCTTCGATCGCCTGGGCATAGCGCGCCTGCATCGTGGCCAGTTCGCGCTTGAATCCCACCGTATCGACATTGGCCATGTTGTTGGCAATCACCCGCATCCGCAGGTCTTGCGCATGGGCGCCCTCGGCCGAGAGGTATAACCCGTATGGCATGTCAAACCTCGCTCGCGTCGATCGTCGTTCTTTGCCTCTCTGCCCGGCGTCACCGTCCGGCATTAGCCCGTTCCCAGCGGCGACGCAACTGGCATCGGCCGCTCGGCGCAGCGCCTTGGGCGTTCGCCTTGGTGAGCAATCGCTGTGCCAAAGCAAGAGTCGCTGCTAATGCCCGTTGCCGAAACAAGACGCAAGTTGGTGTCGCATCGTCTGTAGCGAAACCAAGAGAACGTCCGATCGCCACGGTCGGCGCATGCACGCGTAGCCATGCCGGACTGCGTCGATGTGCGGATTCTACCGATCGAACGGCAATCTCTGCCGGTCAGCAAAAAGTTGTTGGTCTTTCGATTGACGAACGCTCTCGTTTTTCTTTTCTTCCCAGTTTGCCCACTCCGATAGATTGGTTGTCTGCTGACAACTCGCCAACGGATTGCGACGAGGATTCGAGATGGAGATCGCCACGCACCACTTCGGCCGCATCGAGGTTGATGGGGCCGACTTGTTCGTCTTTCCGGCGGGATTGATCGGCCTGGAAGGGCTCAAACGCTGGGCCTTGCTTAGCGAATCGCGGATCGCTTCGGCCGCCTGGATGCAGAGCATTGACCACCCGCATGTCGCCTTGGCGGTAATCAATCCGCAGCTCTACTGGCCGCAGTGCCGCCTGCGCGTCGCGCGGCAAGAGTTGGCCGTGCTTGGACTAAATGATCTCAGGCAGATCGAGGTCTTGGCCATTGTCACCCGTCACGAACGAGGCTTGACGGCCAACCTAAAGGCCCCGTTGGTGTTCGATCTGCGGAATCGGCTCGGATGCCAAGTGATTTGCAACGGCGAGGAACCGCTGCGAATGCCGCTCGACATTGCACGGCCCCCAGTGCGGCAGTCGGCGTAAGGCCGCGTTGGCCCTGTTCGTATTCGGCAAGAACGACACCAATCGAAGATCGGGAAACAACGGAGCGTTTCACCATGCTTGTCTTGTCACGCCAGCGCGACGAAAGCATCATGATCGGCGACAACGTGGTCGTCACCGTGGTTGACATCCGAGGCGACAAGGTCCGCCTCGGCATTCAAGCCCCCAACGAAATCCCGGTCCACCGCCGTGAGGTGTACGAAGCGATCAAGCGGGAGAACCGGCAAGCGGCCGACACCGACCCGGCCGACCTCGAGCCGCTGGGTCGTTCGGTCGCTCCCCTCGGTCGCCGCCGGCCCGGCTGACCGCACGAAGCTGCCTGAGCCCGTTCGCCCCCGGGGAAGCAACTTCGTCACGGTGTGTTTGCCTTTGGTCTCGGGCCCGATTTTCCCTGGGCCCGTGGCCCCTCGGCCGATCATCGAGCCGCATTTCTGCCGCTGCCCTTCTACCCCCTGCAACCCGAAACGGCAGTTCAATGGCGCGGTTGCTTGTCGGGGATGAAGATTTCGGCCCGCCGACGGGATGCCTTCGGATCGATTCCTTCAGAGGCTCGCCGGAGCTGGAAGCCCCGAAAGCGGCAGGAAGAACGACCCCTCACCACCAGCCGGAGTTAGCGAGTGTTCGGGCTGTATCGACCGTATGGCCCCGGTAATGGACAAGTAGGATCGGAAGGGTCAGTTTGTTTTGGAACTCTCAACCGATTTTCCGAAAAGCAATTATGAGCAGGGCGGGCAAGAAATCTTCCCAAACCTCTCAAATTGCCTAAAGGACTCATTTACCCCAAGGCGATAGACTGTGTAGAAGCCATGATGGCTCGTTGCTGCGCAGGGTGTAGGTTCTGCGGCAACGGCAATCGATTGCGCGCGTGTCGCGATCGGTGCGATCGTGTTCCTTCCGGTTGTTTGTACCCACCTGTTTCGCCGGAGCGGAGGGCGCTGGAGTGGCCGGCCGCTGCTGGTGCTGTGAGGCTGGACCGAAGTAGCGGTTCCCGCCCTCCAGCGAGACGTTTCCCACATTTTCCTTCCACTTGAGGGTGTCTGGCATGACCCGTATTAACACCAACGTCAGTTCGTTGACCGCGCAGAAGACTCTGGCTCGGTCTAACTCACAGTTGCAGACCGCGTTGACTCGGTTGAGCACCGGTTTGCGGATCAACTCCGGCAAGGACGACCCGGCCGGTTTGATCGCCAGCGAAGTGCTGCGAAGCAACATCGCATCTACGCAGAAGGCCATTTCCAATAGTGAACGGGCCAACCAGATCATCGGCACGGCCGACAGCGCCCTCGGTCAGGTGACCTCGCTGTTGACCGACATCCGCAGCCTCGTGACCGAAGCCGCCAACAAGGGCGCCATGAGCGACGAGCAGATCGCCGCCAACCAGTTGCAGATCGACGCCTCGCTGGAAGCCCTCAACCGAATCTCGCAATCGACCAACTTCCAAGGCCGACGCTTGCTCGACGGCAGCTTGGATTTCGTCGTTAATCCGGGCGCGGGGATGTCGGCGGTTTCCGACCTCCAGATCGACTCGGCCATGCTGCCCGCCTCGGGCTCGCTGACCGTCAATGTCGATGTCACTTCGGCCGCCACGCAGGCGAAGATCACCAACACCGGCTTCACCGCCGGCGCCCAGGCCGTGACCACCTTCAGCTTTGCCGCAGGCGCCAAGCAGGCCAACGGCTCCGGCGACACGATCGAACTGATCTCCAACTCGCTCACCTCCGGCGCCGGCGTGCAAATCAAGTTCGCTCAAAGCGCCAGTTTGGCCGCGAACACAGCGACGGTTGCATACACTGCCGCCAACGAAATCACCTTCACCATCAGCGATCAGGGTGGTTCGCCGGGTGTCACGGCCGGCTACTTGGCCAACCTGGTCAACACCTCGAGCGACCCCGACTTGAAGAACGCGTTCTTTGCGGTGGGCACCGGCACGGCGGGCAAATTCGTCGGCACCGAGGCTGCCGTCACCACCGTGGCCGATAGCCTCAAGGTCGAAGCGATTGCCGCCGGCGCCGATTACAACAACGTGGCCGTCTCCTTCAAGGTGGCCAATGTTTCGGCGCCGCAAGTCAGCTACGACTCGAGCACGCGGCAACTGGTGGTCACCATCGACGACGACACCACCACGACCCTGGCGGCCATCGCCTCGGCGATTGACGCTTACAAGGTGGCCGGCGTCCAATTGTTCGACGCCACCGAGGTGGGTGGCGGCGGCGCAGCCCGCGGCCGCGTGTACACCACCGGCGGCGCGGATCGCTCGGCCAGCGGCAACACCGGCGCCAGCGGCGGCAACGCCCTGAACGGCGACTTGGTGTTCCAGCTCAGCAGCGACCGCGGCAGCCAGGTGTTCCGGTTCCAGGCGGGCACCACGGTCGATCAGATCGTCGGCGCCATCAACCTGCAAAGCGACGCCTCGGGCGCCGTGGCCTCCTACTCGGTGGCCAGCGGGGCGGCAACGCTGAACCTGCAATCGACTTCGTACGGCTCCGACGCCTACATCGCCGCCGACGTGATCAGCGAGGCCGCGGCCGGCACCTTCAAGGTGAACCTCAGCGGCACCCGTGGCGTCGGCACCGACATCGCCGCGACGATCAACGGCTTCACCGCCACAGGCAAAGGCAACACGCTCTCGATCAATTCGCCGGCGTTGAGCCTGAAGGCCACGGTGGCCGATGGTTCGAACTCCGACTTCTCGTTCACCATCACTGGCGGCGGCGCGCTGTTCCAACTCGGCCCCGACGTGGTCAGCACGCAGCAGGCCCGCGTGGGCATCGGCAGCGTGAACACCAGCAAGCTGGGCGGCTCGAACGGCCGTCTCTACCTGCTCGGTTCCGGCGAAGCCGCCTCGCTCAAGAACGACGTGGGCCGCGCCGGCCGCATCGTCGATGAAGTGATGAACAAGGTGACCGGTCTCCGCGGCCGGTTGGGCGCGTTGCAGCGAACCACGATCGAGACCAACATGAAGACGTTGGCCGACACGTTGGAGAACCTGACCGGCGCCGAAAGCTCGATCCGCGACGCCGACTTCGCCGCCGAGAGCGCGGCGTTGACTCGGGCCCAAATCCTCGTGCAATCGGGCACGTCGGTGTTGGCCATCGCCAACCAGAGCCCGCAAAACGTTCTGGCGCTGTTGCGGTAAACCGCTCCGAGCGAATCGATCGGCACAGCCGATCCCTAGCGATTTCCCGGCGGTCCGTCGCACGATGCTTGCGGCGGACCGCCGCGCGTTTTCTTGAGCGCCTCGCTCACCCCGATCGACCAAGCGAGGGCCGCGTTTTCCGCCTCGCGATCGGCAGTTCTCGTTTCTCGCTCCGCATTCGGTCTTCGCAAGCCCGCGGCGCGATCAGTCGAGCAGGGCCACGGCCCTCCGCATGGCTGCGGCCACCGTTTCCAGAGCCTTCTCCGCCGGCATTTCGCGCAACGGCTGGTAGAACGGCTCGGCGCAGATCGGTCCATCGTAACCGATCCTCACCAGCGCGAGGAGGAAGGCTTTAGCGTCGATCACGCCGGTGGTGCACGGCAGTTCGCGGCGGTTGTCGATTTGGGCGTCGCGGGCCACGCCGGCCGGGGCATCGTTCAGGTGGCAGGCCACCACGTCTTCGTTGCGGAGCGTAAGCAGGTCGTCGGCCGTTTCGCCGGCGGTGTACCAGTGCCAACTATCCAGCAGAAAACCCACATTGGACTGGTTGATCTCGGCGATTAGTTCCTTCATTTCCGCCATCGAGTGGATGAATGGGTGGCGGCCGGCGGTCCACGACGTTTTTGGCCCGATGTATTCCAGACCGAAACGCAGCCCATGATCGCCCAGCACCTTGGCGATTGCCCGCAGCCGGCGCACGTGAAGGCGGAAATTGGCCAAGTAGGTCAACGAATCGTGGCGCGACGAGATCCAGGTGGCCGCCCGCGTTACGCCCGCGCGTTGGGCCGCTTTAGCCCATCCGGCCGTGTCGCGCAGCAACTCGGCGAATTGCGCGTCGTCGTCACGGATGGCGAAACCGCGGCCGGCCGCTCCCCAAACAAGCCCCAGCGATTTCAACTGGCCGAGCAGCTCATCGAGCGCCGAGTCGGAGAGCTTGGCCAAGCCGTCCACCGCCGGGGCAACCGACTCGAAGCCGTATTGCTTCGCCCAACGAATCGCCTCGGCGAGTGACGCTTTCACCCCGATCATTCCGCAATTCAAGTCGATAGTGAACTTGCGCCGAGAAGGTTCGGCCGCGGCCGAAGCGCGCGAAGCCGCAGTGGTTGCCGCAACAGTCGCGGCAGCGCCCGCCAACTTCAGGAAAGTTCGACGGCTAGTCGTTTTCATTGTTCAGAGGCTCCTCGCAGCGGTCGCTAGGGGTCTTTTTCTCACGTTGTCGCCGAAATTGGCTGCACGGCCGCCCGGCGGCACTACTGTGTCATCGAGGCGTCTTTTGCTCATCGTTGTCGCCGAAATTGGCTGCACCGATCAATGCTTGCCGACTTCGGCCGCGCCGATCAAACGCTTGATCACCATAATGAAAACGCCGGTCAGGCACAGGTTCAACGCCAGGCACATCATCGCCACGGTGACGATGGGCCCGCCGATCCCGTAGCTGAGGCTCAGAATCAACACGCCGGCGCCCACCTCGCCTCGGGGCCACAGCCCGATGGCCACCGCCAGGCGTTCCTGCCATGAGGCCTCGCGGCGGTAGCACAACGCCGGAAACATTTTTCCCAGATTGGCCAGCACCGAGAGCACAATGACGTGGACGACGATGACCGACCAAGTGGGCATCGGCATCTGCGCGGTGTAGCTCGCCGGCGG
Source organism: Thermoguttaceae bacterium (assembly GCA_029975295.1). GTDB lineage: Bacteria > Planctomycetota > Planctomycetia > Pirellulales > Thermoguttaceae > JARKPK01. Next base: position 133,252 of record JARKPK010000083.1, read on the forward strand.
CGACGCCTTCGGGGATGAGCCGGCGGGGCGATCGGATCGGCCCGCGGAATCGGCCGTTGTGCCGCCCTCGGCGGCCGAGGGGGCGGGCGCCGCTTGAATGGTCGGCCCGGGGTACTCGATCGGCCCATGTTCGAACAACTCCACTTCTTTCGGCGGGGCCGAAACCGGCAGCGCCTCGCGGACGTTGCCCAACACCGGCGGCATGCTCAACCCGACCAGCACCATGAACACGGCCGAAATGATGGTGGCCACCCGCTGTTCTTCGGGCGATTCCGGCCCTTCCTGGTGGCCGGGGCGCGTGTCGTCCACATGGGGATCGGTCCCGTCGGGCCGCGCCATCACGCACCCCAGCACGAAGGCCGGCAGCAACACCTCGAGATGAACCGGCACGTGGTAGTCGATATACCGGCTTGCCAAGTAAATCGCCTCGCTGACGGCCGTGATGACCGTTCCGTAGAAGAGCACCCACGGCCACGAGTGCGGGATGCGCCATTGGTGCAAGTAGCGCCACGCCAGGTAAAGCAACCCGAGCATCACAAACACCACCGCGCCGAGCTGCCAGGCTAATCCCACCATCAGCATCTTCAGCGGAATCATCAATAGCACGGTGTCGAGATCGTCGAAAATGGCCAGAACGCGCGCTTTGCGGAACAGCCAAGTGGCGCTCAGCCCCGCGGCGGCAAGCATCGAGAACAGCACGCCGGCCGAGGTGGGCGCGGCAAACCGCGACGCCAAGAGCGACTCCTTCCAGGCGGGCCAATAGGTCCACGCTTCGGAGGGCATCATCACGTAAACGAAGTAGCCGCAGCAGAACAGCCACGGGAAGGCCGCCGCCGTCATGGCCACCACATAATCCCAGCCGTACTGGCCCAAGTTCCCCTTGTCGATTTCGAACTCGTACCCCACGTGAATCATGATGAACGACAGCGCGATCATCGTCAGAATCTGCACGGCTTCGGCCGCAATGCCGTAGTTCTCGCCCACAACCCCGGGCAGCCATTGCGAGAGAGCGATGCCCGCGATCAACAAGACGGAAAACAAGGCGACCTTCTGCATCGTTCACCTTTCTATCGATCGAACACGGCGCCTGCGCCGTGGCGATCGGTTCTGCCCCGCGGCGAAGTTGCCGCATGGCCGCGGCCCACGAAGCGGGCGCGGACCGATTTATGATTCGTTCAGCAAACGCTCTTTTGCCGAGGCCAACTCAGCACGTTGCGAGTCGCTAATCGCGGGAAAGGCCAGCTTCAGGCTTTTGAGCTTCGAGACGATCGCCGCCCCGATGGCCAGATGCGAAAACCACTTGCGATCGGCCGGCACGACGTGCCACGGCGCCCAAGGCGTGCTTGTGTGGTTGAGCATCTCTTCGTAGGCGACCATGTATTGATCCCAGCGTTGGCGCTCGTCCACATCGGCCGCGGAAAATTTCCAATTCTTCTCGGGCTTGTCAATTCGTTCGAGAAAACGCTTCTTTTGCTCGTCTTTCGAGAGATACAAGAAGAACTTGAGGATCACCGTTCCATTTTCCACCAAGTAGCGTTCCATCCGATTGATGTCGCGGAACCGGCGCCGCCAAATGTCGCCGTGCCGGGCCCGCGGCGGCAACCGCTGTTTTTCCAAGAGTTCGGGGTGAACGCGAACCACCAACACTTCTTCGTAATACGACCGATTGAAGATGCCGATGCGCCCCCGCTGCGGCAAGCGCAGCCAACAACGCCAAAGAAAGTCGTGATCGAGTTCCAATGCCGACGGGGCCTTGAAGCTATGCACCTCGCAGCCTTGCGGATTGACCCCGCTCATCACGTGCTTCACGGCGCTGTCTTTGCCTGCCGCGTCCATCGCCTGTAGCACGACGAGCACGGCATAGGTGTCTTGCGCATAAAGCATCTCTTGAAGCCGCGCAAGCTTCTCCACGTTCTTCGCCAACATCGCCCGCGCGGTTTCCCGATCGGATATGCCGCCGGTGTGCGAGGGATCGTAGTCCCGCGACAAAACAATCTTGCGGCCCGGCGGAACAAGCAACGATTTCACCAGTTCTTTTGTCTTCATGCCGTAATTGTAGATGAACGCGACGAAACGGGAACACAGCGCAGCCGCGGAACCTCCGAAAAAACGGCCACCCGAACCACGGCGCCAATGCTCGCGCGCCGAAGCACCCGGGTAGGGCGGGGCTTGTTTTGTCGCACTGTTGAGCCATTCCTTGCGGCCGCTTAACTGCCGCTGCCGGAAACTGCGGACCAGCCGGCCCGACGCGCACATTCGGGCCAACGGCCAACGTCCGGCGAACCTGGACGAACGCTGCCAATCGCCCCGGTTTGCCATCCGACCGCTCAATAGGCTATAGTAGGGTCAAGATTGCGCCTTGGAAGAACCCACGCAATAGTGCCGACCAACGACAGGCCGGTTCGTGCGGGGCGAACGCCGCCGCGGGTTGGCGTGCGTTGCCCGAGGATCGATCAACGCTCGAACTCGTTTTGCACTGTGCACTGGTGCAAAACGCGGCCGCCGTCGCAGCAAAGCGGCTGATGAAGTGCTTCGCCCTATTGGGCCGCATTTCGTTTTGCGGCGGTTCCAACCGGGGCCTTTTTCAGCGATTCACCGTGACGATTGCCATGAATCTTTCGAAATTTGTCGCTCGCTTGTGGGCCATGGCCGCTGTGGTCGGCCCTTGCGTGTTTTGGCCCGCCGCGGCCGCGGCCGCCGAAAGCCCGAAGGGAGGCAAAGACGGCGCCGGCGTTTGGGTGATTTGCTACGCCTTGGTCTTCCTGTTTGTCGTCTTGGGGTTGATGTTCCTGCTGCGCCCCAGCGGACGACGCGACCGCCCGAAGATGGAACAATAGCCGTCGCCCGACGGCCGCGCTGCGGCGAGCGGACCGGATCGACCGTTTGTTTCGCCGCGATTGATCGTGCCGCGACGGATGCCGGCGACCGGCGCAATCGCGATTCGCCGCGTCAGCCCGGCCGGCAACCGAGGCGCGACGGCCCACAGCCGGGGCAGCCGGCCGACCGTTGGGGCCGCATCGATTTCCGGCAGGTTCCCCACGTATGACTCGTTACCGCACCTTTGATCGCAGCAGGTTGCGTCTGTTGCCGCTGGCCGAACGGCAGCACGACATGGCGGCCGACGACTGCCTGCCGCTGGCCGCTCCGGCCGAGCCGTTCGAGCATCCCGATTGGAACGAGTTGATCGATCGGCTGGTCGCCGCGCGGCGAGCGGGCCGGCCGATCGTGCTGATGACCGGGGCGCATCCAATTAAGCTAGGATTGTCGCGCTATATCAACGACTTGATTGCGCGCGGCTGGATCAGCCACGTGGCGACCAACGGAGCCGGAGTCATTCACGACTTCGAGCTGGCCTATTTCAGCGGCTCGACTGAAAGCGTCGCCCGCTACATCCGCGCCGGCCAGTTCGGTCTTTGGCAAGAGACTTCTCGGCTGAACGAGCTGGCTTGCTCGGCCGCCGCGGCGGGCGACGGGCTGGGCGAAACCGTCGGGCGAACGATCCTCGACGAATCGCCGCCGGGGGGCGCGCTGTCGGTGGCTGCCGCCGCCTATCGCGCCGGCATCCCGCTGACATGCCACGTGGGCATCGGCAACGATATTGTGCACGAACACCCCAACTGCGACGGCGGCGCTTGGGGAGCCGCCAGTTACACCGACTTTTTGATCTTTGCCGCAACCATCGAACAGATCGAAGGCGGCGTGTTCCTCAACGTCGGCACGGCCGTGATGGGGCCCGAAGTCTATCTGAAGGCGTTGGCCATGTCGCGCAACGTCGCCCATCAGCGCGGCGGCGAGATTCGCCGGTTCACCACGGCCGTTTTCGACTTGGCCGATTTGCCGTCCGACTGGCGGCGCGGCACCCCGAGCAAGGATCACCCGCAGTATTACTATCGGCCCTGGAAGACGATACTCGAACGCACCGTGGCCGATGGCGGCGTCAGCTATTTCTTCCGCGGCGACCACCGCCGCACGATTCCCACTTTGTGGCGCGACCTAAGGCGGTCTGAATCGCCCGCCGGCGCGTCGCCGCTGATCGTTTAGCACCCCGGCGGAGTTTCTTCTTCCATGAATTGCCGCGCATGTTCGCTTGTGCTGCCGTTGATTTTCTCGCAGTTGGCATGCGCCGCTCTGGGCGCCGCCCCGACGGCTGGCGCTGAGCCCTCGGCGCGCCCGCCTCAAGCAATCATTCTCAAGCTCGATGACGTGACGCCGCAGGGCGCCCGAGACGGTTCGCCCGTCTCGCCGCGCTGGCAGCGCCTGGTCGATTTCATCGAAGAGCAAGAGATCAAGGCGTCGCTGGGGATTATCGGCTTCGCCTTGGAAGACGACAATGCGGCCTTCTTCGACTGGATCAAGCAATGGCATCGCAAAGGGCGCATCGAGTTCTGGAATCACGGCTACCGCAACCGCCGAGCGGAAGACAAAACCGGCGAGTTCGAAGGCGCGTTCGACGAACAAAAGGCCGCGATTGAACGAACCCAACGGCTGGCCAAAGAGAAGTTGGGAATCGAACTGAAGGTGTTCGGCGCGCACTGGAGCGGCACGAATCAGGCGACGGCCGACGCGCTCGACGCAACGCCGGAAATCACCATGGTTTTCTACGAGCCGCGGCAGGCCAAGAAGTTCGTCTTCGAGCGGGTGCTCACGCTGGAGAATCCGACGTTCGTGCCGGACTTCGACAAATTCAAACAGCTTTACGAATCGCGGGCCGCCGACAAGCCCGTCTTGGCGCTTCAGGG
>JARKPK010000108.1 GCA_029975295.1 Thermoguttaceae bacterium
GCGTTATTAGAATCGCACGCCCCCGAAGTGTAAAGCCACAGACAGCAGCCCCAGGGCCAAGCCGCTCGACCTTGGCCGATCGTTCCCGCGACAGCCGCCGTCCCCGCAGCAGCGGCAGAACGGTTGTCCGACCAAATCCACGGAGCAGCGAGGCTCCGTCGCCCAAAGTGGAACGAACCGAAGGGCGCGCACGGAAACGCAGTTCAACAACGGTTTCAGCGAGATTGCACGCCCCTGCCGCCCAATTCGACCGGACGCAGAACGCAAATCGGTTTGGCACGCGACCGAACGACTAACCCCCGGAAAAGTAGATCGCGATTGCAGGCGGGCGACCAAACGCGTTGTCGGCGGAAACTACTGCTCGGTCGCCGTCTGCTGCCCTTGGGGCGGTGAATTGACTCGGCGGGCCTGCCTTCGCAAATCGGATTCCGCGACTGGTGCTGTTCAGGCGGCACCACGAAGGTCAATGCCCAAGGCTGGTACTAAAGAGGGGTAGGCACGCGGTCCTGCCAAAGCCGTTCGGCCTCGGCTCGTCCAGTCGATTCGCCCGAAGCGCCAACATTCGCCCGGTTCGATTGGCAGAAAGGTCAAAGCAGCGCGCTACCCAGTTGGCAAACGATATATCACCCGAAAGATAAACATTTTATCTGGCCGTCGCCAAAATTGGGCCGTTTCCTCCACGACGAACAATCGCATTAAATATATGCGAGAAAACACTTTGCGCAGATCAGTCCACGACGCGGCATGACTTAGAAGAACGCAGCCAAAGAGTGAATTGGTCGCTGAAGGCTTTTCCACGCGAGCCGCCATCGGCTGTGGAAAGCACCGCAATCCACCCAAAGGTGGTGATCTGCCGCTGTCCCTCACTTCATTCGCCCAATCCGCATAATCCTCGCAATTTTAATAATCGGCTGCGCAATTCCGTTGACAGCACGGATGACCCAATTACACTAAACCATTGGAAGAGACTAGGTTTCTGCAACTTTTCTGTTAAACCTCGTCGTGCTCGGCGCGCCTTCAGTCGTGGCACGCTGCGAGTTCGTTGACGGAACATTGATTGTTGCTCATCGCGCGACTGGCTGCGGTCCGCCGCAACCGAGCGCTTCGATGTGTGATTAAGCGTTCGAGAGAACTCTGGGCGGGCGGAAGGATGATCGATCCAGTTTCGAGGGGAAGTGCCATGCGTCGTTTAGTTGCTGCCGCCGTGTTGATCGGGTTCGGATTGTTGAGTGCCGGTTCCACGCCGGCGGCCGTCTGGACCGGGGCCGGGTTAGACAACCTTTGGTCCAATGCGGCCAATTGGAGCGGCGGGGTTCCCAACGCCGTTGATGCCGTGGCGGACTTCACCGCTAACACAACGAACAACTCAGTCGATCTGACCGGTGGGTTCACCGTCGGCACGGTTGTCTTCGGGCTGAACGCGTCGAGCGGCAATCAGTGGTTCCTCGACAACTTCATGTCGAGCAACGTGCTCACGCTCTCGGTAAGCAGCGGCACGCCCACGATCAATGTGGCCGACGCGGCCGTCACCGGCACCATCTATGCCACCGTGGGCGGCACGCAGGGCTTCGCAAAAACCGGCGCAGGCACGCTGGTCCTCGAAAACTCGAGCAACAGTTTCACCGGCGCCGTGGCCATCAATGCCGGCACGCTTCGCGTTTCGTCAGACGGGGCGCTGGGAAACACCGCCAACGGCGTGACGATCGACGGCGGCACGTTGCAAGCGTGGATGGGTTTCACCACCAACCGCGCAATCACGCTGGGGGCCGGCTCGAACGCGATCGACGTGATGAGCGGCGACTTGCAGCTCAACGGGGCCGTCGGCGGCAGCGGCGGCTTCACCAAGACCGGCTTCGGCACCGTCACCCTTGGCGCAACCAATACCTTCTCCGGGGCGATTACCGCCA
>JARKPK010000118.1 GCA_029975295.1 Thermoguttaceae bacterium
CGTTGCGCAAACAGAGGCGTGCCGGTCGTTCGCCGCCGCTTGGACAAACACTGCATCAGAGCCGCGGAGCGACGACACGCCGAACCGATCTTTCAACGGTCGGTTCGCCCCCCCTGCCCCTCGGGGTTCCCGAGGCCGTTCGTTCACCACAAGCGAGGAATGGGAATGATGAACCGCATGAGCATCAACACGAAGATTCTCTCTGTTCTCTTCATCTTGGGGCTAGTCGGCTCGGCCGGTTATGCCTTGTTCGCCTACCAGCGAGCTGAACGGCAAGTGCTGCAACGGGCCCGCGAAGACGCCGGCCAGCTATTACAACGATCGACCGAGATGTTCTTGGTGTCGACGAAGCGATTTCACGACGATTTTCAGCGGACTCGTCAAGATGAAGACGCCTGCAAGACGGTATTGGCCGACTGGAACCGAACGATATTCGCCGTTGATCAGGCAGTGATCGCCGATTTCGGCACAGGCAAGCCGCGCGTTCGGTTGATTGGCGACAAAGAGATATTCGGCTATCAGCCGCTGGGCGGATCGAATACGCGGATTGAGAGCGACTTCGAGCGCGACGCCGCCCGGCGCTTGGCGGCGGGCCAATCTGCTGTTGAGGTCGTCGAAGACGACTACCTGCGATTGGCCGTCCCGTTGCCTGCCCAGGCGCATCCCGGCTGCGCGGAATGCCACTATGCAACGGTCGAGGGCCTGACCGCCGACATGAGCCGCCCGATGGTTTTGGGAACGCTCAACGCCTACATTCCCATGCACGACGAAATGGCCGCCGCACGGCAGGGCGTGTTGATCAGCACGCTGGGGATCGGGGCGGTGATCGTGGCGTTGATGACCGCCATTTTCTTCTTCGTCCGCCGAACGGTGATCCAGCCCGTGCTGCACTGCGTCGACAGCGCCCGTGCGCTGGCCGACCGCGACTTCAGCAAAAGGTGCTCTGTTCGCAACCGCGATGAAATCGGCCAAATGGCTGAAGCGATCAACCGCTCGATCGACGCCACGCAGCGGGCCTTCGAAGAGATTGAAGAAGCCGCCCAGCGCGAACGTCTGCTTCAAGCCGAGCGCGAGGCCGAGCACCGCCGCGTAGCCGAGTTGGAGCGCGCCCGGCAAACCGAAGCGGCCGAAAAAGAGCGGGCGATCATCGAGGAACAGCGCCGCGCGGAACAGGCCCGAGCCGAGGAAGAGCGGCAGCGAGCCGAGGCCGAGAGGAAAGCCGCCCTGGAAGTCCGCCGCAAAGTCGATGCTCTGTTGAATGTGGTTGGAGCCGCGGCGCGCGGTGATTTGACGCACACCGTCAGCCGAGAAGGCGACGAACCGGTGGACGAGCTTGCCGGCGGCATCTCGTCGATGCTGCAAGACCTGGCGACGGTGATCGGCCAAGTGGCCGAAAGCGCCGCTCAGTTTACCGAAGGTTCGCGCGTCATCGCCGAGAACTCGCAGGCGCTGGCCGCCGGGGCGCAGTCTCAATCGTCGAGCGTGGAGGAAATGAGCGCCGCCATCGAGCAGTTGAGCCGATCGATCGACACAGTGAAGCTCAACGCGCAGGAAGCCGATCGCATGGCCAAGGAAACCAGTCGGCTGGCCGAAGACGGCGGGGCCGCCGTCCGCCGCTCGATCGAGTCGATGGAACTGATCCGCCAGTCGAGCACGCAAATCGCCGAGATCATTCAGGTGATCTCGCAAATCGCCGGACAAACCAACCTTTTGGCCCTAAACGCCGCCATTGAAGCCGCCCGCGCGGGCGAACACGGCATGGGGTTCGCCGTCGTGGCGGACGAAGTGCGCAAACTCGCCGAACGATCGAACCGAGCCGCCGCGGAGATCACGAAGCTCATTCGCGAATCGACGCAACGCGTGCAGGAAGGGGCCGAATTGAGTTCCGTCACCGGTGATGCGCTCCGCAAGATCATCACGGGCGTCGAGGGAACCGCCGCGAAGATCAGTGAAATCGCCTCGGCCACCGCCGAACAGGCCGTCAGCGCCCGCGAGTGCGCCGAAGCGATCAGCCGCGTCGCCGAGGTCACCGAACGCAATGCCGCCGGCAGCGAGGAGATGGCGTCGTCGAGCGAACAACTCGGCGCGCAGGCACTCGCGTTGCGGGAGCTGGTCAGCCGCTTCCATGTGAGCTAGCCGAATCGGCGTCGCTTCGTCGGTCAACACGGCAACAAGGCCGACTCTCATGACGGTTTGCCAACGGCGGAGATCGCCAAGGAGCGAGCAATTCAGCCTCGCCCGGCGATCTCTCGCCGTTTTCGCTTCGCCGCCGGGTGCCCATCGAGCCGCTTGCAGGCGACAGCCGAATCGGCCGAATCGCCGCGCCGTTCGATCGCCGGCAAAGCACCGCAATCGCCGAATCCCATTCTGTCCGCTGCCGCCTTGGCGGACGGCTGGTCTTGCCGCGTGGCTATTCCGATCATCCGGGCAAGAAACAAGCCCATGCCCAGCCGAATTCGGCTGGGCGGCCACGGTGCGCGAGCGGCTCGTGCGCTCCGCTCACAGCGGCCATCCCGGTTGCACGGCCCCACCTCGGCTTCATCCGATGCCGCGCCGCAACTGCGGCGCCAACCGGATTATCAGGCGTGGGCGGGCAGATGATAGCTCAAGTCGGCTTCGATCGGACCGACCAGCCTTCGGAAATCGAGATAGGCCATCTGTATGGCCTCGTCGTGCGTGCCGGCATTGAAGGTTATGCTGTCGGCCGCAGCCAGTTCCGAGTCGGCATAGACCTTCATGCCATACAACTGGCCAAACGGCGGCATCGCACCAACCTCGCAGTCGGGGAAGGCGTCTTTGAACTGCCGCTCCGTGGCCAGTTCCACGTCCCAGCGGCCCGTCACCTTCCGAAGCCGCTCGAGATAGAGCTTGCGATGCGCCGGAAGCACCACCATCGCCAACTCGCCGCCCACGGTGGCCATTACGGTTTTCGCAAAGTTGCGGCCGCGCACATGGGCGGCAGCAGCCGTCTCTTGCGAGGTGAAGGCCGCCGGATGCTCGAGGACCGTGTAGGCCACCAAATTCTCATCCAAAAACTTCTTCAAACGTTTGGCAGGCATGGTCGCGGCTCCTTTCTGCCCAAGAAGAATCAGACGCGGGCGCAAACCACGCGGCAAAGCGCCCTTTCGACCAACGGCGCCGCCGGCGCCGGTTCTTCCCGCTTCAAAGCCCGACAACAGCGGCGGCCTCGGTTCGGCCGCCCGCTGTCCGTGCCGCCTGAGCGGCCCGCCTCACCCCTCCTCCGATCGATTCTCACCGGCCATTGAGCCTTCGACCGACGCGCTAGGGCCCATCGTCGGGCGACGGCCCTTCCTCCGCCCTGCCCGTCATCGGAACAAAGAGAACGGAGGCAACCTCGAACCGCTGCACCGTTCCGTCGGCCGCCTTTTCAAACACGGTCAGTTGCTGCACGTTCCGCCCCACCGGAATGATCAATCGCCCGCCGACCGCCAGTTGTTCGATCAACGGTTGCGGCACGTGATCGGGGGCCGCCGTCACCAGAATCGCGTCGAAGGGCGCTTGCTCGGGCCACCCCTGGTAGCCGTCGCCGCACCGAACCGCAACATGAGAATAGCCCAACTCGTTCAAACGCCTTTGGGCGGTCAGAGCAAGCGGCTCGATGATCTCGATACTGAAAACGGAACCGCACACCTCGGCCAGCACGGCCGCCTGATAGCCCGATCCGGTGCCGATTTCCAACACCTTGCTCTCGGGCCCAAGATTGGCCCACTGCGTCATCAGGGCCACGATGTACGGCTGCGAAATCGTTTGACCGTGCTCGATCGGCAACGCGCGATCGGCGTAGGCCAGCGATTGCACGTCGTTGGGCACGAACAAATGCCGCGGCACCTTCTCCATGGCCGCCAACACCCGGGCGTCGGCAATGTCGCGACGGCGAAGCTGTTGCTCGACCATCGCGCGGCGAACGTGGGCAAATCGATCAATCTGCGGCACTTTGGGGTTCTCCGGCTGAGTTCCGAGGGCATCTGCCGCATTGCGAGCGATCTTGCCGCCGGCCTGAGCAGGCTGCCAAGCGGAATTGGCGCGCTTGCCAGATTCGGCCCGGCCGCGCCGCTGGTTTTCCGCCGCCTGTTGCGCATCGCCACCTGCAGCGCCAACGTACGACTGACCGGAATCACCGTTCGAACTGGCCGATTCGTCCGCCCTCTGGCGGTCGGTGGGCCACAGAAGCGCTGCCAAAAGCACCAGCCCCAACCAAATCGCTACCGCAGCCGCCCAACTGACGTTTCGCAGCCACGGCGCACCCGACGAGCAGCGTCTGCCGACCATGGCTTTGCTCCCAGCAAAAAAAACGGTCCTACCGTGCAGCGCAGTCGCCGAAAGAACCTGCCGAATCCCATGCGCTCGCTCAATTTCGTCGCGCAGAAGAGCATTGAATCTGCGACCAGTCGTCGGCCCGTTCGGCCAACCGCACCGTAAGAAAGTCCGCAGACCCTATCCCGCATTACGGAAAACCACGCCGGTTGCCTGAGAACGATGCGGCATCTCCAAACATAAGATTGTCAAGCCTGTGCCGGCCAGGGTCAACCCCCCGTTAGAAGCAACAGCCCGTTCTGCTGCGTTGGTTGCCAGACTACAAGTCGCGCAGCAACCAGCCAATTCTCCCTTATGCAAGTCGTCTTCACCGAAAACCGCCTTGGCAAAATCGCCGGCACAGCGACGCCTCTGCAACGTCAGCGTCAAACGGCCGCCTCTGCATCTTCGTTTTGCCAAGGCCGCAACTTGATTGCGATAGCGTGCCGCCGCCCTTCACAAGCATCACAGCCGAATGACTGGCCGAGCAAACCCTCTCTTTGTTGATGTGCAGGCAGCCGCCCGCCCCGTAACGCAGGAGAAGCTGTCGGCTCCGCGATTCTTCCCAGTGCCGTGGCAGACCGCTGCCCCGAGCCAATCTGTTGGCCGATGGCCTGATCACAATCGAGCGCTGCCGCATCGGTTGGCGGAGAATTGAATCAGATCAAGCTGTCAAAACTCAAGAAGTAAGGCGTTTCGAAGGATTCGTCGTGCGTTGGGCCGCAGCCGCGGAGCCTTCGAACGTGGGAGCATTCCACTGTCCATCTCGCCGAACTTCAGCGGCAACGCTGCTGATGACGGTTTCGCGTTGAACATGGCGAGCGGCTTGGCATTCATGGTTTTGAGAATGCGATGGTTCTCGGCAGACAACACGCAATTTCATGCGAGAAATCGGAGACCACGATCGGCGAGAAGCCGCAATTGGGCGGCGTCGGTCTGCGGCCCCGGCGACGTCGGCCCGGCGAACCCGAGCCGCCATTTTGCCCCCCGGCCTCATGGGGTCCTCATCTGCCGGATCATCGGCAAAACAGCAGCGGCAACTTGTGGAACGGCCGTTGGTGCGATACATTGTTCTTTTCTTTGCGGGTCGGGAGGCGGGCCGGCGCCGATCCGAGTCCAACAAAGTCTCTATCATTCCCAGCAGCGCCCGCGTGCGACGCTTTGGCGCGGCCCAGTGTTTGTTGAGACTTCAGAGAACAACGCCCTAGGGCCGATAAGGCGGAGACCGGCTCACACTCAACCGCAGTCGATGTCGAGAATGCGTTGTTTTTCTGAGTGTCAGCGATCGGCGGGAAGACTCCGCTGCGATGCGGTCGCGACTGATGGTCCGAGTCTAATGAGTTGAGGAGAAAGCTCGTGGAAAGCAAGCGCTTTGTCACCGTCGATGGCAATGAAGCGACGGCGAACATCGCCCACCTGTGCAACGAGGTGATGGCGATTTATCCGATCACGCCGTCATCGGGCTTGGGCGAAATGCCCGACGCCTGGGCCGCCGCCGGCCGCAAGAACATTTTCGGCACCGTGCCCCACGTGGTCGAGTTGCAAAGCGAGGCCGGGGCCGCCGGGGCCGTGCACGGCGCCCTGCAAGCCGGCGCCCTGACGACGACCTTCACGGCCTCGCAGGGCCTGTTGCTGATGATCCCCAACATGTTCAAGATCGCCGGCGAACTGACTTCGACGGTGTTTCACGTGACCGCCCGGACCGTGGCGACGCACGCCCTGTCGATTTTCGGCGACCATAGCGACGTGATGGCCTGCCGGTCGACCGGCTGGGCGCTGCTTTCCTCGGCGTCGGTGCAAGAGGCGCAAGACTTGGCCCTGATCGCCCACTCGGCCACCCTCGAAGCCCGCGTGCCGATTTTGCATTTCTATGACGGCTTCCGCATTTCGCACGAAGTGAACAAGATCGAGCAACTTTCCGACGATGAAGTCCGCTCGATGATCGACATGGAACTTGTCGCGGCGCACCGTCAACGGGCGTTGACGCCGGAACGGCCTTTGCTCCGCGGCACGGCCCAGAACCCCGACGTGTTCTTCCAAGCCCGCGAGGCCTGCAACCCGTATTACGAGCGTTGCGCCGGAATCATCCAGAAGCACATGGACAAGTTTGCGCGGCTCTTCGGCCGGACGTATCACTTGTTCGATTATGTCGGTGCGCCCGACGCCGACCGCGTGATCATCGCCATGGGCTCCGGCTGCGGCGTGATCGAAGAAGCCGTCGACCGAATGGTCGGCGAGGGCCAGAAGGTCGGCTTGGTGATTGTCCGCCTGTTCCGCCCGTTCGACACGTCGGCCCTCGTGGCCGCGTTGCCGAAGTCGGTCCGCAAGATCGCCGTGCTCGACCGCACCAAGGAGCCCGGCGCCGCCGGCGAACCGTTGTATCAAGACGTAATCACCGCGCTGGCCGAGCGCTGGGCGGCGCACGCCGGCTCGGCCCCGATGCCGCGGGTGGTCGGAGGCCGATATGGACTGTCGTCGAAGGAGTTCACCCCGGCGATGGCGGCGGCGATTTTCGCCGAGTTGAGCAAGAGCGAGCCGCGGAATCACTTCACCGTGGGCATCAACGACGATGTCACCCGCTTCAGCCTCGACTACGACCCCGACTATTCCACCGAAGGCTCCGACGTGACGCGCGCGGTGTTCTTCGGGCTGGGCAGCGACGGCACCGTCAGCGCCAATCGAGCCTCGGCAAAGATCATCGGTGAGAGCACCCCGATGTACGCCCAAGCCTATTTCGTGTACGACTCGCGGAAGGCGGGCTCGGTGACCACCAGCCACGTCCGATTCAGCCCGCGGCCGATCAAGGGCTCGTACTTGGTGCATAAGGCCAACTTTGTGGCCTGCCATCAGTTTCACTTCCTGGAACGGATCGACATGCTTTCGCTGGCCGAGCCGGGCGCCACGTTCTTGCTGAATAGCCCCTTCGGGCCGGATGAGGTGTGGAACCATCTGCCTCAGGAAGTGCAGAAGCAGATCGTCGATAAGAAGCTGAAGTTCTTCGTGGTCGATGCCTACAAGGTGGCCCGCGAAACCCATATGGGCGTCCGCATCAACACGATCATGCAGACGTGCTTCTTCAAGTTGGCCAACATCATTCCGGCCGACCAGGCGATTGCCGAGATCAAGAACTCGATCAAACAGACCTACGGCAAAAAGGGCGGCGAGAAGATCGTCGCGCAGAACTACGCGGCCGTGGACGGCGCGCTGGCCGGCCTGGCCGAGGTGAAATACCCCGCCCAGGTCACCTCGAAGCTGCACATGGTTCCGGCCGTGCCCGCCAACGCGCCGGCGTTCGTCAAAGACGTGCTCGGGGTGATGATCGCCAACCGGGGCGACGACCTGCCCGTCAGCGCCCTGCCGCCCGACGGCACTTTCCCCACCGGCACCACCAAGTTCGAGAAACGCAGCATCGCGCAAGACATTCCTATCTGGGATCCGAAGATCTGCATCCAGTGCGGGCTTTGCTCGCTGGTTTGCCCGCACGCCTCGATCCGCATGAAGGTGTTCGACCCGGCGCTGCTCAGCGGGGCGCCGGCCGGCTTCCGCAGCACCGACTACAAGGGCAAGGAGTTCGAGGGCTGGAAGTACGCCATCCAAGTGGCCCCCGACGACTGCACCGGCTGCGGCGTGTGCGTCGAAGTTTGCCCGGCCAAAGACAAGGAACGGGCGAAGCACAAAGCGATTGACATGGAGCCGAAGATGCCCCATCTCGATCGCGAGCGAGAGAACTTCGCGTTCTTCCTCGATAAGATTCCCGATGTCGATCGCACCAAGGTCAAGGCCGACACCATCAAGGGCTCGCAGTTGCTTCTGCCGCTGTTCGAGTTCTCCGGAGCTTGCGCCGGCTGCGGCGAAACGCCCTATGTGAAACTGATCACGCAGTTCTTCGGCGATCGGATGCTGATCGCCAATGCGACGGGCTGCTCGTCGATCTACGGCGGCAATCTGCCCTGCACGCCCTATACGGTCAATCACGAAGGGCGCGGCCCGACTTGGTCGAACTCGCTGTTCGAAGACTGCGCCGAATTCGGCTTCGGCTTCCGCCTGGCGATCGACCAGCAAGTGGAGTACGCCGGCGAATTGCTCCGGCGTCTTTCGGGACGGTTGGGCGACGAACTGGTCGCGGAACTGCTGAACAACAAGCAGGAAACCGACGCCGACATCGCCAAGCAGCGCCGCCTGGTGGCGCAATTGCGCGAAAAGCTGGCGAAGATCGACGACGCGGACGCCAAGGCCCTGCTCGCGTCGTCCGACTACTTGATCCGCAAGAGCGTGTGGAGCTTCGGCGGCGACGGCTGGGCCTACGACATCGGCTTCGGCGGGCTCGACCACGTGCTTGCCTCGGGCCGCGACGTCAACCTGCTGGTGCTGGACACCGAGGTCTATTCGAACACCGGCGGCCAGGCCTCGAAGGCGACCTTCCGCGGAGCGGTGGCCAAGTTCGCCGCCGCCGGCAAACCGGGCCGAAAGAAAGACCTGGGCATGATCGCCGCCTCCTACGGCAACGTGTTCGTCGGCTCGATTTCGTTGGGCGCCAATCCGCAACACGCAATCAAGACGATCCGCGCCGCCGAGGCGTACCGCGGCCCGTCGATCATCATCGCCCTGTCCACCTGCATCGGTTGGGGCATCGACATGGCGACCTCGATGCAGTTGCAGAAGGAAGCCGTGGCGTGCGGCTACTGGCCGCTCTATTCCTACGATCCGCAGAATAAGGAGCGGCCGTTCCAGTTGGCCAGCAAGAAGCCGGTGGGCAGCTTCAAGGATTTCGCCATGAAGAACGCCCGCTTCGCCATGCTCGCCCGCAGCAAACCGGAACGGGCCGCGCACCTCTTCGAACTCGGCCAGCAAGATATCGATCAGCGCTGGCAATACTATGAACAACTGGCAGGAATCACCTTCGCGGAAGGCGGCAACGGGCAAGGTGCAACGGCGCAGGCCGCTAAGGAGGCAAACTGATGAGCGTGAATCTTTCGTCCAAGTACCTCGGGCTTCCGCTGAAGAACCCGGTCGTCATCGCCGCGTCTCCGCTGACCGCGAAGATCGAATGGCTGCAACGCCTCGAGTCGGTCGGCGCGGCCGCCGTCGTGCTTCCTTCGCTGTTCCAAGAGCAGATCGAGCACGACACCGAGCAACTGACGCGCGTCCATGAAACGGGCGCCGACAGCTTTGCCGAAGCGCTGACCTACTTCCCCGAACCGCAAGACTATCGCACCGGGCCCGACACCTACATCGAGCTGCTCGAATCGGCGAAGAAGGCGGTCAAGATTCCCGTCATCGCCAGCCTCAACGGCACCGAAAAAGGCGGCTGGGTTCGCTATGCGAAGATGATGCAGGACGCCGGGGCCGACGCCCTGGAACTGAACGTGTACTACGTGGCCGCCGACATCAGCATGAGCGGGGCCGACGTCGAAAAGCAGTACCTCGAACTGGTCTCCGAAGTGCGGAAGTCCGTTTCGATCCCGCTGGCGGTGAAGATTGGGCCGTATTTCTCGTCGGTCGGCCACTTCTGCCGGCAATTGGCCGGCGCAGGCGCGGACGGCCTGGTCCTGTTCAACCGCTTCCTCCAGCCCGACATCGATCTGGAAACCCTGGAGACCGACTCGCGATTGATCCTCAGCGATCCGTTCGAATTGCTCCTGCCGCTCCGCTGGACCGCCATCTTGCACGGCCGAGTGAACCTGTCGTTGGCCATCACTAGCGGCATCCACGACGTGGAAGGATTGATCAAAGCCCTGCTCGTCGGCGCCGATGTCGGCATGATCGCTTCGGTGATCTACAATGAAGGGTTCGACTTCGTCACCAAAATGATCGATGGCCTGCGCGACTGGTTGACTCAGCGCGAGTACGAGTCGGTCGAGCAGCTCAAGGGAAGCATGGACCAAGAGAATTGCCCGGACCCCGAGGCCTTCGCCCGCGGCAATTACATGAAGGCGTTGGTCAGCTACACCAGCAAACCGATCTAATCGCCGTGAACGCTGCAAGCGGAGTGGCGCCCGGTTCGCGCCGCCGCCACTCCGCTCGAGCTTCGTTTCGCCTCGGTGGCGTTGATACTCCGGCAGTCGTTCCGTGCGACTCGCGTCGCCGTCCTTGCCGTCGCGTCAACTGCGTTTTGCCGCGAATCGGTCGGCGTCTGAATGCAACAATCGGCGCTCGCCTCAGCGCCGACGTTGCTCCCTTCCGGTATAATGCGGTAGCCCGCATGCAACGGAAGCGCCGCGTTATGGCCCAGCGAAAAAAGCCCGATCGCAACGTTCGTCGGCCGAGGCCGATCGGCCCGCCTGCTGCCCGTCTTTCGGCGAACGACGATTCCCAGGCCGCGACGGCATCGGCCGCTCAGCCATTTGCCCCGGCGCCGGCCGCCGCGCAACCCGAGCCGACCGCGCCGGCGGATTCGGCCGATGCGACCGATTCGGCCCACTCGACTGAGCCGGCTGATTCGACCAAGCCGGCCGACTCGGATGAATCAGCCGAGTCGGCGGATCTGGCCGCTCTGCCGAGCGATCACCGCGAAGCCGCGGAAAAGGTTCGCGGCTTTCCCCATGCGCCCGGCGTCTATCTGATGAAAGACGGGCAAGGCCGCGTCATCTACGTCGGCAAGGCGAAGGATCTGAGGGCTCGGGCGGGCAGCTATTTCCTCAAAGCGGCGTTGGTCGATCCGCGCACGGCCGGCTGGGTGCGCGAAATCCGCGACATCGACTATCTGCCGGCGGAAAGCGAGATCGACGCCCTGTTGATGGAAGCGCGTTTGATCAAGGACATTCTGCCCAAGTACAACCGCGATCTCCGCGACGACAAGACCTTCCCGTACTTGGAGGTCTGGACGCGCGAAGACTACCCTCGCGTACGGTTCACACGCACTCCACAGCCGAGCGGCACGCGGCTGTTCGGGCCGTTCACCAATCCGCGGCAATTGCGCGGCGCGATTCAGGTGTTGCAGAAGATTTTCCGTTTTCGCACGTGCGAATTGGAGATCGACGCAGAGAACGCCCGCTGGCGGTGGTTTCGGCCCTGCTTGCTCCACGCCATTGAACAATGTGCGGCCCCGTGCAACCTGCGGATCAGCAAAGAGGAATACCGAGCGAGCATCCAACGCTTGATCGCCGTACTGGAAGGCCGCAAAAGCCAACTGCTGGGCGAAATGCGATCACAGATGGCCGAAGCCTCTCGATCGTTGCGATTCGAGGAGGCGGCGAGGCTCCGCGATGAACTGGCATTGTTGGAAACGCTCGACCAGCGCGGCCGCCTCACGAAACACGTCCAACCCGAGGTCTTTCCCATCGAACCGAAAAAGGGCCTCGTCGCGTTGCAAAAGGCGATGGCGCTGCCCGACGCGCCGCGAGTCATCGAGGGCGTTGATATTGCGCACACAGCCGGGACCGAAGCGGTCGGCGCGGTGGTGCAGTTCATCGACGGGCTGCCGTTCAAACCCGGATATCGCCGGTTCCGCCTTCGCACCGCGACCGGCGGCGACGACTATGCCGCCATCGGCGAGGTGGTCGCGCGCCGCTTTGGATCTGCGTCAGACAACGACGCGCCGCTCCCCGACGTGCTGCTGATCGACGGCGGACGCGGACAGCTCGGGGCCGCCTTGGGGGCGTTGGCGCGTGTTCCGCATCGGCCGGCGGTAGTGATTGCGTTAGCCAAGCGCGAGGAATTGATTGTGTTGCCCGATCGCGACGAACCGCTGCGATTGAGCCGGCGGCACTTCGCCCTGCGTTTGTTGCAATACGTGCGCGACGAAGCGCACCGTTTCGCTCAACATTATCATCATATCCTGCGCCGCCGCAGCGCCTTGGGCGATTGACGCTCCAGACGGCTGCGATAGCCGGTGGGGCCGCGTCGGGCTCAACCGGATCGGGGCGGCCCACCCCCGCGGGTCACCCAAGCGGGGAAGAATCCGTCGCCGGGGGTTTGAAAAACGCCGGGCCGAGGCTTAGGATAATAGTTTCCGCAAGGGACGCGCGGCGGCCGGTTTCGTAGCGTTGCGGCCGCTTCGAAACAACAAGCCGTCGCGCCGGAGGCTGCGGTTATTGGGGCAGTCGCGAATCCATTGTTGAACGAACCGGAATCGATATGCCAAGCGGAACTCTCACAGCAGCCGCGTTGCGGGTGATTAAGTTGTTGGTCGGCAATCGGCCGCAAACCGTTGCCGAGCTGATGCAGGCCACCGGCGTTACCCGCACGGCCGTGACGGAACAGCTCAACGAGTTGGTGGCCGCCGGGTTCGTCGAGCGGACAATCGAGCGGTTGCCCGGCCGCGGCCGACCACGGCACCTCTTTGCCGCCACCGAAGCGGCGATGGTCTTGCTGTTCGCGGCCAACCAACGCATCATCATCCCGGCGATTTGGTCGGCGGTTCGCGAGGCGGGCGGCGATTCGCTGGTTCGCCGAGTGCTCGACCGCGTCACCGAAAACCTGGTCGAGCACTACTCCCGGCAGGTCCGCGCCAACGATCCGGCGGAGAGACTTCGGCAGCTTGTCGATATCTTGAATCAGGAGGGGGCGTTGATCGATGTGGTCGAGCACGACGGCGAATTGCTGATTCATCGCCGCAGTTGCCCCTTCTACAACATTTCCGACGAACACCTTGCCGTGTGCGGCGTGGACATGGGGCTGATGTCTCGTGTCGTCGGCTGGCCGGTGCATCGCGTCGCCTGCCGCCACGACGGAGATCCGTGCTGCACGTTCGCCCTGAGCGAGCAGAACGGCCGCTGAATCGGCCCGCACAATGAGAAAAGCGGCCGCCTTGCCGGCGCAATGGCAATTGGGTAGGCGCACTGCATAATGACGGCCACGGCTCCTTCGTCTGTCGATCGCCGCCCCGGGCGACATCGCTTCGCTTTGGCGGCTGCGATTGCCGCGGTTGTCGTTCTCGCCGCCGGATGGGTGGGCGCCGATTGGTGGTTTTGTCTTCCCGCCGACGCCCAAGCCGAATACGTCGGGGCCGAGCGATGCCGCGCGTGCCACGAGAAAGAAATGCACGCCTGGCACGGTTCCGACCACCAGCGGGCCATGGATCACGCCCGCGACGACACCGTGCTCGGCGATTTCGCCGACGCGGCCGTGAAGCACTTCGACTTGGAAGCGCGTTTCTTTCGCCGCGACGGGCGGTATTTCGTCCGCACCGACGGGCCGGACGGACAGCCCGCCGACTTCCCCGTGGCGTTCGTCTTCGGCTGGTATCCGTTGCAGCAGTACTTGGTCGAGTTCCCCGGCGGACGCATGCAGTGCTTGCCGTGGGCCTGGGATGTGCCGCGGAAGCGGTGGTTCCATCTCTATCCCGGCGAGCCGATCCGCCACGAAGATCCTCTGCACTGGACCAAACCGGCTCAGAACTGGAACTACATGTGCGCCGACTGCCACTCGACCAATCTGAAACGCGGATTCGATCTCGAAACGAACAGCTATCATACGACCTATTCGGAAATCAACGTCAGTTGCGAGGCATGCCACGGGCCCGGCAGCCTCCATTCGCAACTGGCCGAGCAGAAATGGTTCTTCTGGGATCGGCGCCGGGGCATGGCGCTGCCCAATCTGAAGTCGGCCGACCACCGCGTGGAGATCGAGACGTGCGCCCCCTGCCACGCGCGGCGCCGCGTCTTGGCCGATGGCTTCCGGCCCGGCGACAAATTCCTCGATTTCTACGCACCGGAATTGCTCGACGGCAGCGTTTACTATGCCGACGGCCAAATCCTCGACGAGGTGTACGAGTACGGGTCGTTTACGCAGAGCAAGATGTACCACAACCAGGTGCGCTGCTCAGATTGCCACGATCCGCACTCGCTGCACGTCAAATTCACCGTCGCCGATTCGCAAACCGGTCGGCCGAAGATCGCCGACAACCGCGTGTGCGGGCAATGCCACCTGCCTTCCAAATACGACACTCCGGCCCACGATCATCATCCGCGCCGTGATCAGCCGGGGGCGCTGTGCGTCGATTGTCATATGCCGGTGACGCATTACATGGTGGTCGATCCGCGGCGCGACCACAGCCTCCGCGTGCCCGATCCGCAACTGACGCTCGACTTGGGAATCCCCAACGCCTGCAATCGCTGCCATCACGATCCGGCCAAAGGCGAAACGCCGACGTGGGCCCGCGATCTGCTCGCCCAATGGTACGGCAGTCCGAAGCGGCCCATGCACTTCGCTTACGCCATCGAACTCGGACGCCGCGGCGATCCCCGCGCAGAGCGGCTGCTCGACGCCGTGACCCGTCGCAGCGATCTTAGCGCGATGGTTCGTGCTTCGGCGGTCGCCTTGCTGGGGCAGTATCCGCAGGGATGGGCGGCGGCGGTTCGCGGGCTGGAAGACGCCGAGCCGCTAGTCCGCGCGGTTTCCGCCCGAATGATGGAATCGGCCGATCCGGCCGAGGCCCTCCGTCGGCTCACCCCTCTGGTCCGCGATCCGATTCGCGCCGTGCGGATCGAGGCCGCGCGGGTGTTGGCCGGCGCCGGCCCGGATGTGATGCGCGACGCGGATTACAAGGCCCTTGCCCGCGCCCTGGCCGAGTACGCAGCCTCGCAGAACGCCACGGCCGAACAGCCGGGGGCGCACTTGGCCCTGGCGCTGCTCTACGAGCGGCAAGGAAAGCCCGCCGAAGCCGAGGCTGCCTATCGCACCGCCTTGCGTCTCGACCCCGATTTCATTCCGGCCCGAAACAACCTTGCCGTGTTGCTTAGCGCCACCGGGCGCAACTCCGAAGCGGAAGAACTGCTGCGGGAAACGATGGAGTTGGCCCGCCGCCGGCGCGCTCTTGCGGCCGAGGCGGCCGCAGCGCTGCCCGCCGTTAAACACGAACGATCCGACACGACCGACGCGTCTCGCGCCGGCGAACTGGACGTACGCATCGCCGCCCTGGAAATGCGAACCCGCGAAATGCGCGAACTCGACCACACGATCGGCGAGATGCACTTTTCCCTGGGAATGCTGCTGGCCGAGAACCCAAAGCGGCTGGCCGAAGCGGAAAAAGAGCTGGCCGCCGCTGTGTCGTTGCGCCCGTTGCGCCCGCGGATTCGCTACAACTGGGGACTGGCCCTGAGTGAGCTCGGCCGCATTCCCGAGGCTGAGGAACAACTTAAGCAAGCCCTGGCGATGATGCCCGACGACCCCGACTTCCTCTATGCGCTGGCGAGCTTCTATGCCAAACACCGGCGATGGCGCGATGCCTTGCCCTACGCCGAACAATTACTCCGGCGGCAACCCGACTGGTCCGACGCGAACAGGTTGATGCACGAAATTCAGCGCGGGCTGCGCCAATAGATTGCCTTCAGGTTTCAGAACCCGTCGATCTCGGCCCGGCGGTTGGCGCGCGTGATCGCGGGCGGGCATTGGTGTTCGCCTCGCCGGTCCTCGCCTTTGGATACGCCGCAAGCATCGCGCCTTTGGTTGGTGCGGGCGAGCGTCAGCCACAGCATGAGCCCATTCGGACTGAACGACACTAGATTGAGAACTATGTCGGTCCTCGTTTGTCTATCGACTCGACTTCCGCCCTCCTCACGGCTCTCGCGGCCGAGCGGCCGAAACTTCTTCGCATTGGCCCGGCCGGCAAGCCCGGTCGGCGCAAGTCGCCAACTCACTCGGCTTCTTACGCTCGTCGCGGCGTTCTTCGCGGCGATGCTTCTCGGCGACCATGGCGGCCCGCGGCTCTGCCGCGGCTCGGAAGACGATGCTGCGTTGGTCAGCGCCCGCGAACTGTCGAAGGCGTTCCGCAAGTCGGCCAAAACGGTCATCCCGACGGTCGTGAAGATCACCACCTCGTCGTCGCCGCAGATCGGTCGCGGCCTGAATCTGCCCAATCCCTTCGGCCCAGATCGCTTCGGCGAAGTTCCCGGCGACCCGGCCGAAGAGCCCGAAGATGACCCGCAGCTTCCCGGCCTTGGTTCCGGCGTGATCATCGACGCCGGCGGCATCATCTTGACCAACGAACACGTCGTCAACGGCGCCGCTGAAGTTCGGGTGGAGTTGGCCGACGGCCGCCAGTTCAAGGCCGCCGATGTGAAGATCGACCCGCAAAGCGACCTGGCGATTGTCCGCATCAAGGCCGACGGGCCCCTGCCGGCGGCGAAGCTCGGCGACTCGGACGCGTTGGACATCGGCGATTGGGTGCTGGCGATCGGCAATCCCTTCGACCTCGACTTGACCGTCAGCGCCGGCATTATCAGCAGCAAGGGCCGCGTGCTCCCTTCGAGCCGGCGCGCGCATTTTCTGCAAACCGACGCGGCCATCAATCCGGGCAATTCGGGCGGACCGCTTGTCAATCTCGACGGCGAAGTCGTGGGAATCAACACGGCAATCGCCTCGGCCAGCGGCGTGTACGAAGGCGTCGGTTTCGCCATTCCCTCGAATCTTGCTCGCTGGGTGGCCGATCAACTGATTGCCCACGGCCGGGTCCGCCGCGCCTATCTTGGGGTCGCCATTGCCGAGGTGGACCCTCGGGCGGCTCGCGAGTTGGGCGTGGCCGTTCGTCAAGGCGTGCTCGTTTCAGAGATCTTCCCCAACTCGCCGGCTGCCAAGGCCGAGCTTCGGGCGGGCGACGTGATCACGGCGTTCGCCGGCCGCACCGTGGCGCAACCGCGAGAATTGCAGGAGTTGGTCGAGCGGGCGGCCATCGATTCCACCCAAAGCATCCGGATTGTGCGCGACGGCCGCGCCCGCGAACTGTCGATCACCGTCGAGGCCTTGCCTGACGGGTTCGACCGCCAAGGCGCCGCGGCCCAACAGCGCCTTTGCGGGAACAATCGCCGAATTGGTGGTGCGAATCGTTGGGAATCGAATTGGCCGAGCCGTCGGCCGACGGCTTCGATGACGTCGGCGGTTTGGAGATCACGCGCGTGGCGGCCGATGGTCCGGCGGCCTCGGTCGGGCTGCAACCGGGCATGCGCGTTCTTCGAATCGGGTCAGTTTCGGTGAACGCGATCGATCAATTCCGCTCAGAGTTTCGCTCGGCGGTCGAACGCATCGGGCGGTCCGACGAAGGGTTGCTGCTGCTGGTTCTCACGGATGAGGGCAGGCGGTTCGTCTGCTTGCCATTGCCGTAGTTGGGCACGACACACCGACCGAACACGCCACGGTTCGCCGCTCGACGCATGATCGCGCCGCGAGCGGCACGCTCAAGAAACGACCATCGCCGGCCGAGGGGGGATCAAGCCGGCGACAGTCTCGGGAGGAGCACACTCGCAATCAACGGAGCGCTGAACAGCTCCGCGTCTTGGGCGGCGACGGCCGCCGCGGCGCGGTTCTGTTTAGGTGCCCGTGTCGATGCCTAGCTTTTGTTCTTCCTCTTCTTGGATGATGATTCGCGGAGTGACCATCATCATCAGGCTTTGCGTTTCGCGGCCGATGCCGACGTTTTTGAACAGTCGGTTGACGAACGGCACCTTGTTGAGGATCGGCACGCCGAACTCGTTGCGCCCTTCTCGGAGCCGCTTGATACCGCCCAAGAGAACTGTGCCGCCGTCGGGCACGCTGACCGTGGTGGTCACCGTGACGTACGAGAAGGTGGGCAACTGCACGGCCGTGCCGCTTTTGGTGCGGGTGGTCGAATTGGCGTTGTTGTTCCGCCGGTTGTCGTTCGGGTTGCCCGCGTTGACCCAACCTTCAGCCGAGCTGTCGGTGGTGGTCGTTTCCGAACCGGTGAACTGGAACGTGTTCACCTCGCCGATCTTGCTGAAGAAGGGCACCACGGTAAGCCGCACGAAGCGGCGATCGTTAGAGACGACCGCCTGCACCGTCATGTGCGTTCCCTCGGAAAGGACGACGATGACCGGCTGCTGAGCGGCGGCGAAATCGCCCACCACCGGAATCACGCTGATCACGAACGGCGTAGTCGAACTGTCGCTGATGAACGCCTGCTGGCCGTTGAAGAGCGTCACTTTCGGGGCCTGCAAGATGTTGGTGCGGCGATCGCCTTGGGCGGCATTGATGAAGAAGTAGGCTTCAATGTCGCTGAGGATGGCGAAACCGATCTGCGCGCCGGCCGTCGGGTCGAAACCGCCGAACTGCGGCGCCGCCAGCGAGAAGCTGTTCTGCCGGAAGGGAATGTCGAGATCGGCGGCGAAAACGCCCGGGTTCGACATGCCCACCGTCAGGTTCTTGCCCGAGTCGGCATCGACGTTCACGTTGTCGACCGTGGGAAGCGAGCCTGACGATTGCACGGCGTTGAACTGCTGCACCCAACCCTTGGCCGGGTTCGAGTTGTCGTCGATGTTGAAGTCGAAATCGACGCCGATTCGCTCGAAGAAGTTGTCGTTCAGCGTGAGGAAGCGGACTTCGATCGTCACCTGCAAGTCTTGCAACCGCCGCAACTGTTCGAGCAAATCGACGATCTGCTCATGCACGGCCTGCGTTTGGCTGACGACGATGCTCAGGTTTGTTTCGAAGGGGGCGATCGAACCCGGGCCGCCCACCGTGTCCCAGCTTTGCGGGGCGACGGTCGAAGTGATCAGATTGATCAGGCTGTCGAAGTCGGCCTGCGGTCCGCCGCCCATGCCGCCCGGGCCCGCCTGCGGCATTCCGCCGTTGCCGGCAGCCGCAGCCATGGCCGGATTGCTCATCTGGGCCAGCACGGCCGGATTGACCATGCCGCTGGCCGGTCGGCCGTCGCGGCTGGCCACCACTGCGATCGGCGCGTTGTTCGCGCCCCAGGGGGCGATGCCGTTGCCCATCGTGGCATTGGCCATCGCCTGCTTGTAGGCGCCGCCCAGGCCCATGTCGGGGTTCGGAATGAAGTTCGGAATCGGCGTCACCAGGTCGGCCACGTTGTAACTGACCGTGTACACCTGCCCGTCGCGCGCCTGCTGGCTGGTGATCATCAGCACTTCGTCTTTCACCACGTAGGTCAGGCTGATCGGCTCCAGGATCAGGTTCAGCACGCTCTTGAGCATGATGTCCTGCCGCACGTCGATCGAGATCGGCATGTCGGTGGTTACGCCCTGCTCGGCCAGCGCCCGCGGATCCAAATGAATGTTCACATCGGCCAGTTTGCCGAGGTGTTCGATCACTTTGGCTAACGGGGCGTTGGTGAACTGGACCGAAACCGGGTTGCGCAGCTTCTTCTCAATCTCCAGCTCGCGTTCGGTGCGATGCCGACGGTGCTCGGCCATGAGCTTCGCCCGGCTTTTGGTCAGCTCGCGCCATTGCTTCACATCGCCGAAGCTGAACGGGTTCTTGTCGTCGAAGGGGATCGACGCCTCGTCCACGCGGCTCAGCGCGTTGATGAAGCCGTTCTCCTTGTCGGCGGCAATCGCCCGATTGTTCATGAAGCGGCGAACCATCTTCGCTTGCACTTGGACCTGTTGAGCCACCGGCTCGTCGGGGGCCAGTTCATAGCATTTGTTGGCCATCACTTCCGCCTCGGCGAACCGCTGCTCGTCGATCAGGCGATTGAACTCGTCGATCATCTCGGCCAGCTTCCGCTGCTTTTCGACGCGCACCGTCTGCTCGCGCTGCACGTCTTCACGGACCGCGCGGTTGCGCTCGTCCAGTTCGATGCGCGGGCGGTTCTGGGCGAAGGCCTCTTTCATCTCCGTCAACGCTCGCTCCACCCGCCGCGAGAGCTGCTCGCGCGACGCCGAATCGAGCTGCGTTTCGGCCACTTTCGTCTTCAACTCCTCGATGGCCGCGATGGCGGCCTTCGGATCGGTTTCGAAGAGCCGGCGGGCCTTGATCTCCGCGGCGCCGATTTCCGCCGCCACCTGCCGGAAGAGAATCGCCTGTTTCGCAGCGGCTTCATCGGCCAGCGAATGCGGGCCGCCCGCCGCGGCCTGCGGCTTGGGCGAAAGCAGTTGCAGCTTGTCTTGAAGCTGTTGTGCGGTGATCGGATCGAGCTCATTCATGAAGGCCGCCGCTTGGCGGTAGTAGTCGAACGCGCGATCCACTTGGCCGGCCTTCTGCGCGGCCTCGCCGGCACGGACCAATTCCATCGCTCGGCCTTCCCGCGGCGCTTCGGCCGCCGGGGGCGAAGGAACGTTCGGCCCTTGCGCCAGTTGGTTGGCCCGCGGATAGCTCGGCGGGCTGTACGTCTGCTGGCTGCCGGCCTGGACGTTCCGGGTCGTATCGGTGGCGGGATCGTACAATGCATGCGAAGCGGCCCGATCGCCCGCCGCACTTCCCTGATGCGCCGCCGCCATCACGCCGCCGGCTTCGCGCAACTTCGCGTGCCGGACTTCAAGCAAGATCAAGCCGGGACGCTCGTTGGCCGGATAGATCGCGTCGGGCAGTCCGAGCAACTCGGCCTGTTTGGCCAGCGTTTCGGCCCGCGCGAACTGTCCCGCCTGCAAGGCCTCGCGCGCCTGACGGGCCAAATCCTGCGCCCGGCGCTGCGCGTCGGCCTGCTGGCGCGCCGGATCGACGCCCGCTGCCGACGTGTCGCCGTGGGCAGAGGCAATCGCCGTGCCGGCCGCGGCCATTGCCATGCCGGCCGGAGCCGGATCGCCGCCTCGCGGGGCCGATCGCCGCGCCGCGCTGATCCGCGTGAGTAGGTCTTGCGGCTTCGATTCCAGCGGGGTGTAGGTGAGCTGCTGTCTTTCCGCCTGTAGGGCCAAGCGCTCGGCGTCGTCGAGTTCGCCCAAACGAATCAGGGCATCGGACTGTTCGAGCAACATGCGGGCGTACATCCGCCGCCACCCCTCGGTGTTGTTCTGCTGCGACTTGACATCTTCAAACTTGCCGATGGCGGCCTCTACCTTTTCAGGAGAATCGCCCAGAGGATCGTATTGGGCATTGAGCGTTTTGGCCTGCTGCACCAAGCTCTTCGCCCGATTCACATCTCCGACGGCCAGCGCCTTCCGCGAAGCCCGCAAAAGCCCCAGCGCATCGCCGTCAGCCGTTCGCGTTGCGGCCGCCCCTGCGGGAGCAGCGCCGGCTTGCGGATACGGCCCCATGGCCGACAACCCGGCGGGACGGGCCAGTTCATTGGTCCCGGGGGTGGCCTCCGGCAATCGGCCGAACGGAAGCGTGTTGCCGCGAGGGTCTTCGCCGGGCAAGCCGCGCACCGGATTGCGATCGGCCGTCGGCATCGGTTTGCCGGCCTCCGGCGAAGGCACAATCGTGCCGGTTACTCGGCCCATGAACGGGTCATTCGTCGGCGCTCCGGGACGAGCGCCGCCGGGAACCGCCGACTGGCTCGGGCGAGCGATGCCGGCCGTTTTCTTCTTCAACTCCAAATCGCGCCGCAACGCCTGCGGCGTCTCGCCGCGCGACACCGCCGAGTAGCTGACGCCCAGCGATTCCGCTTGCACCAGCAGCTTCTCGGCCGCGGGCAAATCGTTGGCAACCAGCGCCTGGCGGGCTCGCCGCAAGAGATCGTCGGCCTGTTGCCTCGCTTGCTCGGTTCGCTCGGCGACCGACGGCTCGGCCGCCGCAACACCGGCGTTGCCAAGTGCGGCCAACAAGGCCAGCCAGCCTAGGGCGAAACCGGTCCACCCGTTCAGCAGTTGTTGGGTTGCTCTCAACACACGATTCTCCTTTCGAGACTCGCAGCAGGACGTATGGCGATCAACATAGTCATGCACTGGCGCCGCTGTCACCGCGACACCCGTGCGGGGTTTCTTGAACGATGGTGAAATGTTCCGGGCGTGCGTTCGCCGCCACGGCGTTCCTTCCGGAATCGCCGGGGTGCGTCCGCGTCAGGTCTGTCGGATTACGAGTTTTCTGGACAAGGTTTTTGAAGAATCTCTCGGAAGGGGCCGGATATGTACCCAGACGCGAAAATAGCGTCAAGGCCAGTTCCGAAAAAACCGAGAAACGCCAAGCTGAACTCGCCGGCGGGGCAAACCTTCAGCGGAATCAGAACCGGCTGCGGTGCGCAGGAAGATGCCAACGCCCCGGCTTCGCAGTCCGAGCCGCTTGCCGAGTTGATCCCTCGCCAGAAGAGGAACGCAACGCCGGGTTTACGTTCTTCCGGCCGGGGCCGCACAGAGTCGCGGGAGCTGGATTGCGGGGCCGATCTGTTGAGCCTCGGAACGGCCCATCAACACGGATGATCGGCGCGAATCCGGTTTCGACGGAATGGCTTCTGCCTTGCCGGTGAATCGCCTGCCGGACGCTCTGCGAACCATCGTCCCATGAAAGGGAAAGCGACCTCATGCGATTCGGCGCGGCCGAGCGCGTCTTTCGTCCGCTTGGATCATTTTCCGTCCTCTGGCGTTTTCATTCCAAGGGCGGCAGGGGGGCGGCAACCGTTTTGAATCGCGCGCCCGGAGTTCGTTGGCGGCAAGAAGTCCCCTTCTCTCCCCTTTTTCCTAGGCGACAAGATTTCTGCCGTCGGCATTGCTTCACGAGTCGGCAGAGGCGCACCCGCAGCAGGCTCATTTCGCCGTATTCATCGAAATCTTGATGTTGACCGCGCCTGGTTCAGCGTGCAGAGTTCAAATGGATGATGGCGCAACCGCCGCACAGGCCTCGGCGGCGCGGCTGCCGCGCGCAGGCATGCGGCGAACGTCGCAGGCGAAGAAGTGTTCCGACAAGGGAACCGCCGAGCCCCTGGCATTGCGAACCCGAAGAATGAGTCGGCCTCTACGGAAATCGTGCCCACGATGCCCGACGTGATTTGGTGGATCAGCGTCAACGGTGAGCAGCGCGGCCCGTTCTCCACGGCCACGCTAAAGAACTGGTTCGCCGAAGGAAAGATCCCGCCCGACGCGCTGATTCGCTCCGACAACGGGCCTTGGGTTCTCGCGCGCAAAGCCCGACTCACCCCGATCGACTGGCAAAGCGTGTTCAACGGCGCCGTTCTGGCCGCCGGCGTGCTCTTGGCGATCGAAGTCTTCTGGTTCGCGTTGAGCGATCCTCTCTCTGCTCGCTGGTTGTGCGGCCTGTTGATCGCCTATGTCTTCTTCGCCGCAAGGACGATGCGACGCGATCGCGCAAGCGATAAGAAGTGACGAAAAGAAGCACGGGCGGCGGCAATCGCAAGGTGCCATGGCAGTGCGCGTTCTGCCGTGCGCCGGCGGCCCGAATTCTATCCGTCCTCACCATCGCCTGCGTTGAATGCGGCTCGCGTTCTGCCGGCAAAATCCGGAATTCCGTTGGTCGGCCTCTGACTGCGGCATTTCGAAGACCCAATCACGCGCCGCCCTCATTGCTTAGACAGATTCCCATTCTGCTCTCACTGCTTTACGAAGACGCAGTCGCATTCCGCTCACGGCGCGTTGGCTTGATCGAGCAACTGCCGCCAGAACTGTCGGGCTTCGGCATAAGCGGGCGCCAGTCTGTTGCGCTGCGCGGCGGGCAGTCTCTCCAGTCGCAGCTCGCTCTGATCGAGCCAACCGATAAAGAACTGAACCGCTTGGCGGCTGATCCGTCGCTGATAGCCGATCTCGACGTAGTACGGTCCGGTCGAAGCGAAACGATAGACCTTCGGCAAATCGGTGACTGCTCGAATGCGAAACCATCCGCTCTTATCGAACACCACCGGCGGCAGTCGGCCGCTGGCGGCATAGTCCTGAAATCGAATCGACTTGTCCACTCTGCCGTCTTTGACGATCTCCAGATAGCTAATCGGCTCGCGCGTGGAGAGCGTCAGCCCGATCTCCAGTTCGATCGTCTGGCCCTCGGGAGCCGAGAACACATGGCCGGGCAACTGCCCCGACACCCTCGGCTGCAACAACGGGCCGTTGGTAACGCACACACGTCCGGCCTTGAACGACTCGAACCAGCGAGCCGGCTCGAACGGCCCATCGATGTGAACGTACATTCGATTGTATCCGACCGGATTCGGCGATATTCCCGAGCCGCTGGCGGCCGAGGGAGGGATCCGCAGTCCGCATTCGAGCAATTGGTTGTAGATGTGCTGAATCCATTGCGCATGCCCCCACGGGGCCGGAAACTGCTTGCGATCTCGAGCCAATCCATCGGGTTCACCCTCGTCGCCGCCGAGTCGGGTGATCGTCGGCGGAGCCAGTGCGAACGAGTCGATTTGGCGATGGGCCGCCAGCACCGGCAAATCCCAGGAAAACCCGGCCACGGCATCGATCCAAGCCACGCCCTGGTCGCGCGCCGCGACAACCGCGGCCACATCCAACGGCCCACCCTCCCACGGCAATGGATAAGGTCGCGGCGCGCCCAACAGGCTCAGCGCGGGCGAACCTTTGCCGAAGGCCGCGGCAGTGAACCGGTAGTAACCTTGCTCGTCGCCCAACCAGCGCAGCAATTGTCCATCGGCGGCGTCTGGTCCCATTGAAGCCTTCTGATCGGCAGGGCCGGATCGTCGCGCGGGGGCGGGCGTTCCCGCGCCCTCGGTTTTTCCGTTGATTGCGCCGACGACTTCGGCCAATCGCAGGTCTTCGGCGCTCATCAGCAGCTTCATTTCGGCAGGCGGACGACGCACAAGCAGATCGCCCGAGAACCAACCGGCGGCGGCCATGTCCACATGGCGCTTCATATCGACGACCTTCACGTCGTCGGCAAAGTTCTCGATCGTAAAATGGCCCGTGCGCGTTGCATACTCGGGGCCCCGATCGAGCTCGAACGTGTACTGCCCATTGGGCAAGTTAAGGACAATCTGTCCGGGCACAACGAAATGATCGTGCCAATAAGGTGTCTTTTCCACCCGCCTCGGTTTCCCGTTGACCTGATACAGATGCATCCGACAAGTCAGCGGTTCTCCCGAGTCGCGATCGACGACCTTGACCACCAACTGACCGCCCAGCGACGAGTTCGAGCCACCCCACACGAGACAGCCGAACAGACACCACACAAGCGCCAGTCGCCGACGGCGCCCTGGGCACAGGCAGCGCAAGCCCGCCCGGCCGCGGTCCATTGCGTCACGGCGTCGCGCGGCTGATGGTTCGGCCACAGCCGACCGATCGGTCGTGCGCCGGCCGCGTTCTTTGGCCCTTCGTTTCGGCTCCCGTAAGGTGTCGCTCATCCGAATCTCCTGTTCCGCCGGTCTGCGAAGCCCGGCCGCTCAGCTCAAACCAACCGAGCCCGATCGTTCGCTTCTTTGCACTTTCACGGTTTACGGCGTTTAAGACGTCGGCCGGCCCACTGCCACAACTCTAGCACGCCCCTGGGTGGCGCCGCCCGTCGCGTGGCAGGGGCTTAGGCGAAAGCGGTTGAATGCAACCCACAGTGCGACAAAGGCTTGCGAATGGACATCGCGGGCCTTGTCGGTCCGCCGATGGCGGCATTAGAATGACCCCAATGGCCCGAAGCGTTTGCGGATCGGGCAGCGCCCGCTATTTCGGGCGACTCTGCGGCTGCTTTCTGCGGCACCGTGGGTCGGCCTTTGCAATCGTTTTGCAGCGGGGCGAAAGGAATTGGAGATGTTCAGGCACGAATAGCGTTTCGCCGCGCGTTGCCCCTTGGGAAAACCGCGCAGGTCGTTTCAAGCGAACGCTCTGTTCGTCGAGTGCAAACCGTATAGTTCGTTGCAGCAAACGATGGCGGAAGACTTCTATCGCGTCCTGGGAGTGAGTCGCGACGCCTCGCAAGCGGAGATTCAAAAAGCCTATCGCGAGCTGGCGCGGAAGTATCACCCCGATTTGAACCCCGACGACAAGAACGCCACCAAGAAGTTCCAGCAAGTTCAGGCGGCCTTCGACGTGCTAGGCAATCCGGAGAAGCGAGAGCTTTACGATCGGTACGGCAGTTCCTTCGAGACCACCGGCAGCGGACCGCGGCCGGGGCAATCGTGGACCTATCAGCCGGGCGCGGGTGGCGGGTCTGCAGACTTCGATTTCAGTCAGTTCTTCGGCGAAAGATTCGGCGACGGCGGCGACCCGGGCGGGTTGTTCGAGCAACTGTTTCGATCGGCCGGCGCGCGGACGGGCAAGTCGGCCGGCAGAGGCAGACGCGGCGCAGACGTTGCCGCGGAGATTCACGTGCCGTTTCAAACCGCCGTTCTCGGCGGCGAGGTTCAAGTGCGCATTGCCCGCTCGGGTGGAAGCGACGAAACCCTCACGGTGAAAATCCCTCCGGGAATCGACGACGGGCAGAAGATCCGCCTCCGCGGCCAGGGCGAACCCGGCGGACGAGGCGGCCCGCCGGGCGATTTGATTCTCACCGCGCGCGTCGGAAGCCATCCGGTCTTTTCGCGGCAGGGGAGCAATCTTTTGGCCCGCGTGCCGATCACCTTGGGCGAAGCCGCTCGCGGCGCCAAGATTGATCTGCCCACCCCGCACGGAACCGTTGCCGTTACCGTGCCGCCAAGCACATCGAGCGGCACGAAGCTCCGGGTGAAAGGCATGGGCATTGCCCCGCGCAACAAGCCGCCCGGCGACCTGCTCGTCGAGGTGCTTGTTGCCCTGCCGCGAGATCTGGCCGAGGCCGACCGGGAATTGCTTGCCCAGTTCGATGCGAAATACTCGCCCCATCCTCGGGCCAATTTGCGATGGTGACTGTCGTTGCGATCGTGCGCGCCTCCATCAAGCGTCGATGAACACTCCTGAAAAAGTCCGTCCGATCGACCCTCAAGCTCGGCAGCCCGAGCCGCCGACGGGCGGACGCTTCCGGTTTCCCAAACAGGTCCGGCTCCGCACCAAAAGCGACTTCGACCGCGTTTACCAAGACCACGCCTATGCGCGAGGCCCTCTGTTCAATGTTCTCGTGGCGACGAATGATCGAGGCTACTCGCGCCTCGGGCTGTCGGTCTCGCGATACGTCGGCAACGCCGTGCGACGCAACCGCTGGAAGCGCCTGCTGCGAGAATCGTTTCGCTTAATGCAGTCGAAGCTGCCCGCAGGCATCGACATCATCGCCATTCCCCAAGGCATGGCCGCGCCGCCCCCGCTAAACCAACTGGCATCCGCGTTTCAGGGATTGGTGCGCAAAGCGCATATTCACCTCAAGCCGAAACGGAAAGGCGGCGCACAAGACAGCGGCGATGGACCGTCGAATAAGAAGCAGTCGTCCAAGCGATCGAAGAAGCGCAAGCGGCGATGATCCGCGGCCGATTCAACGTCCGGCGGCCTAACGGCCGCAAGGCGCAGCTCGGGCGGCGCATCGCCACGGGCAAGCGATTGTCGTCCTACGATTGCGGCCTGCCTCCGGTTTCGCGTAGAATGTTGCCACTTGCCGCCGAGGTTCCCTCCCGAACAACCCGTTGAGCCCGGCACTCCCGGCCCACAACAACTCGCGAACAACCAGCCGTCGTTGAGAAACGCCCCTGCAATGTTTGCCGCCCACGAGCGTTGCCGGCGCTCGGGCAAATGTCGTTATGCCGTTCGAACGGAACAAGTCGCAAGGCGGTCGGCCCGTTCCGATCGCCCCACCCGCTCGACACACCTGTTTGCCTACTGATGATCTTCCGTGCGATAAGCAACGTGGGCGACCGCCATGCTGCCGACCACGGCCCGCCTCTCGAAACAGCCGTTGCGCGGCACGTGTGTTTGTCTCGGCCCGACGGACGCGAACCGATGCCTTTCCTTGGAGAGAATGCGATGAAGACCACGCTGAGCAATTCTTCGATCAAACCGTCGGGCCACCCCGATTTCAAACCCCGTACAGGCCGAGAACGCCCCGGCCGAGCAACTGCGCCAACCGGTCGGCGCATGTCGCCTGCCTCCGCGTGTGCCGCTGCGGCAATCTTTTCCGCACTGCTCTTTGCCGCCCCGGGTTCCGTTCCGGCCGCGGCAGAAGAAAAGGCCGACGTGATCGTCGCCCCCAGCGGCAACGACGGCTGGTCGGGCGCGCTTGACGCGCCAAAGGCCGACAACAGCGACGGCCCGTTGGCCACCGTGCAGCGGGCCATCGAGCGGATTGCCGAGCTTCGGGCGGCCAAGTCCGATCGCAAAACGCCGTGGATCATTGCCGTCCGCGGCGGCACGTATTGGCTCGATCGGCCGATTGTCATTCTGCCCGAGCATTCGGGCACGCCCGAGGCCCCGCTGGTAATCCGCGCCTACGGCGACGAACGCCCGGTGCTCAGCGGCGGGCGGCCGGTGAGCGGTTGGCAAGTCGTCGAGGGCCGATGGGAAACCGATCGGATGGACCCGCAGCACGGTTCGTGGCCGATTGCGCAGTTGTTTGTCAACGATCAGCGGCGTTTTCGCCCGCAACTGCCGAAACACGGATATTACAAAGTGGCCAAGGAGCTTCCGCCCACGCCCGAGCGAACCAACAAAGGGTTCGATCAATTCGGCTACTCGGGCGACGACATTCGGGCCGACTGGGCGAACCTGACTGACGTCGAGCTGTTGATCTTTCATCAATGGTCGGCCTCGCGACTACCGATTGCAAAGGTCGCCGCCGACGAAAAACGCGTGCAGCTTGCCGGCCATACGACAGGTACGGCCGATTGGACCAAGTTCCGCCAAGGGCATCGCTACTTGGTCATCAACGTGAAAGAGGCTCTGACCGAGCCGGGCGAGTTCTATTTCGACCGGCCCACCGGCAAGTTGACGTACCTTCCTCGGCCCGGCGAAACGCCCGACAAAACGCTTGTCGTCGCGCCCCGGCTGGAACAACTGCTGGTGCTGGCCGGCGATGCCGCCGCTCAGCGCTACGTGCAGCATATCGAGTTCCGCGGACTCACGTTCGCCCATTCGCAGTGGACGACGCCGCCCAACGGTCAAAGCTGCCCACAGGCCGAGATCAACCTCGACTCGGCCATCTGCGGGCTGGCCGCGCGGCACATCGTTTTCGACACCTGCGCCGTGCGCCACACCGGGGCCTACGCAATGGCCTTCGGCAACGGCAGCCGCCACAATCGCATCGAGAATTGCGATCTGTTCGACCTGGGCGGAGGCGGAATCAAAATCGGCAACGTCGGCGGCGGACCTTGGGGGCACACCCTGCGCGTGCCCAACGACGGCGAGGGCCTCACCTCGCATCATACGGTGCGCAATTGCACGATCGCCCACGGCGGACGCCTGCACAATGCAGCCGTCGGCGTGTGGATCGGGCAATCGCCGCATAACGTGATCGAGCACAACGACATCCACGATTTCTATTACACCGGGATCTCCGTCGGCTGGACGTGGGGATATGGGCCAAGCCAAGCCCATCACAACACCATCGCCTTCAACCGTGTTTTCAACATCGGCCAAGGAGTGCTCTCCGACATGGGCGGCATCTACACCTTGGGCGTTCAGCCGGGCACCGTGGTAAAGAACAACGTCTTCCACGACATCCACGCCTTCAGCTACGGCGGCTGGGGCTTGTACACCGACGAGGGATCGACCGACATCGTCATGGAAAACAACCTTGTCTATCGAACCAAAACCGGCGGCTTTCACCAACACTACGGCAAAGAGAACATCATCCGGAACAACATCTTCGCTTTCTCGAAGGAACACCAGATCCAACGAACGCGAACCGAACAGCACCGCTCGTTCGTCTTCGAGCGCAACATCGTCTATTGGGACAACGAAAGCCCGCTGCTGGGCAGCAACTGGCGCGACGACAACTTCCTTTGCGATTACAACGTGTACTGGAACGCCGCCGGAAAGCCCGTGGTGTTTCCCGGCGGCCTGACACTCGACCAATGGCGCGAAAAACGCAAACAAGACCTCCATTCGATCGTGGCCGACCCGGGCTTCGTTGATCCCGCCCGAGGCGATTTCCGTCTCAAGCCCGATTCGCCCGCATTGAAACTCGGTTTCGTGCCGTTCGATTATTCGAAGGCGGGACGGACGACCAAGCCGGTTCTGACGGCCGACCTGCCGCCGGCGCCGAAAGCGTTCGAGTAGCCTCCGCCTGTTCGTTGACACTCTGAAGGACAACGCGAAACCGGACCAGGCTTCGGTGCCAAGCGGCAACCGGACCGATTGCCCGCGATCATCGCGCTTGACAAAACGCCCGGCGAGGCTCACACTCAAACTCGCGTGCCGTAGGTGCGAGACTTTGCTCTCCTTCAGGCGCTACCGATGATGGCTCAAGCCCGGCTTTGGGCTTCGCCGTGCCGCAGATGCTGCACCTTCCCTTCCGCGATCGCTCGTCAAGGCCTCGCCGGAGTTCGATCATTGCGCTCCTGTCTGCCGATCGGCCTGCGCCGCTCGACCTGCCGCGCGGCAGCCAAACACATTGCAAAGCCCGCCGCCGTGGCTAACCGCGGTGGCTCTTCGGCCGTCCGCGTTCAGCGCAGCGTCACCTTGGCCCGATTAAGGCGCATGCGCGGCCGCGGGCCGCCCAGCTTTCTTCCCGCAGAAACCTATAGGCGGATCGTTGTCTTCGGCGGCGGTCCCGGTGGTCTGATTCGTCCCAAGTTTCGTCTTCCAATCGGCCGATCGCCGGGCGGTCCCTCCCATGGCAGCAAGAGAACCACTTGCGATAGCGCCAGACAACACGAGAAACAAGCAAGATTGCGGGTACGGCGACCGGCGGACGCTGTCGTCGCGCTGTATCGGTCCTAAGTTCGCGTTTCGATTCTAGGCAAATCTGTTCAGACTAGGGAGAACAACTATGAGATGTCTTTCTGCGTGCCTTATCATCGCGGCTTTGACAGTGGCTTGGCACGGAGCTTCGGCCTTCGGAAAAGATCCCGCTGAGCAAACGGTCTCGAAGGCCGAACTGCAACGGCTCTACCGCGATTTTCTCGCGGAAGAAGGCTACAAGCCCGACGTGGACGCCGATGGCGATGTGCGATTCAAGCGCGAAGGCCGAACCTACTGCATCATCATTGACGAGAAAGATCCCGTGTTTTTCCGTTTGGTGCTGCCGAACATCTGGGAGATCGAGAGCGAAGCGGAACGCAAGCAAGTCCTCATTGCCGCGGACGCCTCGAACGCCAAATCGAAAGTCTCGAAAGTCTGCACCATGGGCGACAACGTTTGGGTGAGCATCGAGCTGTTCGTCGGCGAGCCGGGCGACTTCAAGAAGGTCTTCACTCGCGCGTTGAGCGCCATTGACAATGGCGTCATCAATTTTGTCGCAAAAATGAAGGAGTCAAGGTAGCAGTCTCGTGGGCCCGGCCCTAAGTCGCCTTTGCCTGGCGAAGTGTCGCATTGCATCGTTGAACCAAACAGCCGACAACGGCAAAGGCGGCGACGTACTCCGCCGGTTTCGCGGCACGCGTCCCATGCCGCCCGCCCCCGATGGGCAATCCGCAGTCGCTCGCCGCAGCGTGCCCTTGCGACCGCACACGTGCAGAACTGCGGGTGTCGCCTAGCTGCGGCCCGGCGATACCTACTCGGCAAGAGGAGAGCCACACCCGTTAGGGGTGTCTGTGCGCCCCCTCGACGAATCGCGACGAACGATTAAAATGCAGCAAGTCGGCCGTTTGCCGACTTGTGCATGGCAAGCACGCGCTGCACGCGATGAGGGGTTGAAACAAAAGCGCAACGGACGTAACAACAACAGGCTGCCGCGGCGATGTATAATGCCGGCCCTGCCCTGCTGGTGCGTTTCGGGAGTATGCGCCGCGGCCGTTTCTCCGCCTGTTCGCGCCCGGGCGCATGCTGCCGGCGCCGGGGAGCGGCGCGGGCCGCTGCGAATTGCGGCGATCGTACGACCGAGCGAGACCGAAGGGTGATCGGGCTCGCAGCGAATTCTCCTGAGACAATCATTGATGGGTCCAACACTCCGCGGCGGCACGGCCGACAACCTCACCGAATTGTACGCCCCGGTCCGAGACGAATTGTCTCGTGTCGATGCCCTGTTGCGCTCGCAACTGAGCAGCAGTTATCCCTTTGTCGACGAGTTGGCAAAGCACAGTTTTCGTTTGGGCGGCAAGCGGATGCGGCCGGCCTTGGTGCTGCTCGCCGCCCGAGCTTCCGGAACGCTGGTCGAAGCCCACTACACCATCGCCGCCACGGTCGAGCTGATCCACACCGCCACGCTCGTTCACGATGATGTCCTCGATGAAGCCAAGCTGCGGCGGCATGTGGCGACGGTCAACTCGGCCCACGACAACGAAACAAGCGTGCTGCTGGGCGACCTGCTCTTTGCGCAATCGCTTTGCCTGATGGGGGAGTTGGACGACAATCGGGCGACCAGAGCGCTGGGCCGCGCCGCGAGGCAAATGTGCGAGGGCGAGTTGCGGCAAATCGCCAGCCGCGGCAACTTCGATCTGAATGAAGACGATTACTTCGGCATCATCGCGGCCAAGACGGCCGCGCTCACCGCGGTTTGCGCCCAACTGGGTGGTCTCTACGCCGGCGCCGACGAGGGACAATGCGCCGCATTGGAAGGCTTCGGTCGCGAATTGGGCGTGGCGTTCCAGGTGGCCGACGATCTTCTGGATTTGCTCGGCGATGAAGGTACGGCCGGCAAATCGCTCGGCACCGACCTGGTTAAGCAGAAGCTCACCTTGCCGCTAATCCGCTTGCTGGCCACAGCGGCCGACTCTGATCGCCGCGCAGTGGTCGACGCTATTCTGGGCAACGGCGGCAATCGCCGCGAGGCCCTTCGCTCTTGGCTCGACCGGTCCGACGCCGTCGCCTACGCCCAGCAACGGGCCGAAGCGCACGTCCGCCGGGCGATCAGCCTGCTCGAACAACTCCCGCCGAGCCCCGCGCGCCGCTCGCTGCAAGGCTTGGCCGAATTCGCTCTGTGGCGAAGGACGTGATCATCGTTGCGGCGGCGGCCTTTCGGCGGCCGGTCGCGGCTTCCACCGGCCTACAAGCCGAATCGGTCCACACCGCACCACGAGAAGATCGGCCGCTGCTACAGCCAATCGCCCGATCGCGTGCGTCGCCTCCTTGGGCCTCGTTCCGATTTTCCGCCGTTTCCGTCACAGTTCGCGACGGTCTTTGAGGATCGGGCGCAACTCGCTGACGAAATCGCGCGCGTCTTTGAATTGCCGGTACACGCTGGCGAAACGCACGTAGGCCACTTCGTCGAGGTCGCGCAATTGCTGCATCAGCAACTCGCCGATATGACGGCTCTCGACCTCGGTTTGGAAATTGCTTTCCAGCTCGCTTTCCACGGCTGCCACGACTCGCTCGATTTCCGCATCGCTGATCGGCCGTTTCCAGCACGCCTTCTCGAGGCCGCGTTTCAGTTTGTCGTGGTCGAAGGGCTCGCGGGTTTGATCCTTCTTGATCACGCGAATGGTCAATCGTTCGATCCGCTCGAATGTCGTGAATCGATGCTTGCATCCCAAGCACTCCCGGCGACGGCGCACCGCAGAGCCGTCCTCGCTTGATCGGGTGTCGATCACGCGGTCGTTGTCAATCTGGCACCGTGGACATTTCATCGAACGCCATCCTTCGCTCGCAACGCTCTTGAGCCACCGTCGTCCATTCTGCCGTGAGAACACGATCGCCGGGCGTCCCTGTCCGAACACTCGCGATCGCGCCCTCGGCGAGCGGCAGCCGATTCCGCCGAAAAGCAAACCTGTTTAGAGTGTACGCGAATCGCGACCGTTGCCAAGGGCCAATGGGCGCGGCGTCCAAAAGATCGAAGCGACGCCGCGCCGGCGAAAGCAGCGAGCCGAACCCACCGACCGGTCGGACGATCCGGCGATGGGCGAGCTTGACTTCACGAAAAACAGGGCAAACCGCCGCAGCGGCTTGCCCTGCTCAAGAAGGGATACGATTGGCGGTCCGCCGCCGTCGGCCCGCGACGCATCCATCGGAATACGTCGCGGAAGAATCGCCGGCAAACGGAAATCGGCTCCGGCCGTTAGGCCGTCGCGATGGATATCATTCTCCTCCTACCACGGCCCGCGCACCGAGTACACGCCCAATTGAGTGGTGTCGCTGGGCTGGCTGGGCGTCGGCCGGAACAATCGCCGCTGATACACGCCCGCCTCCGGATGCCCCGGGGCGTACTGCGGAGCGACGGGCGCGGTTCGGTAGCTCGGAACGCCCCAACTGTAGTCCGATTGGCTCTTGGCCGTCGGCGGCACCACCACGGCCAGAGGCATTCCCCATTCGGCCTTGTAGTACATGCCGTTCCAGCTTTCGGTCGCGTTGCGCGCCGCCGAACGCCGCGCAAACTCGATCGCCGACGCCTGCTGCGCCAGTGCCGCGCCGAGCACCGAGAGAAGAAGGAACAGTCCGATTGCGGTTATTCGCCGGGTCATAGCCGTGTCATTCCTTATCTGAATGTTGGTTCCGTAAGCAACCTTCGATGATCGCGACAATCGATCTTGTCTTCTGCCTGTTTGCAGCGCCGCAATCACCCGCGGCCGCTTGCTCCTTGTCGTCGGATGGTCTAGAAGTGCTGGAGATGCGGGGTCGACTTGGACTCGCGCGGCCAATCGCGCAGCCTCGACGGCGAGAGCAGCGGGTTCCATCCCCAACGGGCATGGGTTACCGACCGACCACCGTTGGCGTTCGTGGCATAATACGAGCGTTTGTGCTGGTAGAGAAATTCGTGAGGCGCTAGCGGGGGATAGGTGATTTGCGTGTGGCCCACCAGCGGCGGCGTGGGACGCGGGCAAGGATACAGTTCTGCCGCAATGCCGCCGTAGCCGGGGGCGGAATAGTAGTTGGGGTACATGCCCGATTGAACCTGGCCATGGGCGGCACTGAGCCCGCCAACGATGAACGCGAGGACCACAACAGACGCAACCAAGCAGATGCGATGAATCATCGCGAAGCTCCTCGTCAGAACCGCGGAAAACCGAAAGCGACGCAAGCGTCAAACCTATCTTTCTCGGTCGCGTTTCACGCCCGAGAGTGCGGACAAGCCGACACGACGTGCGGGCCGGCAGTCTTTCGCCGGACAACGCCCTCGCCGTCGGCCGATGCGTTTCGGTGGGATGCAGTGGGCCGGACACGGGCGCCCAGACGCCAAAAGGAAGCGTAGGCGATCCCTCGCGATGGCGTCGAGCCTGCCCGTTCCAATAGCAGTTTCGGCAAGTGCCGGTAGAAGGGTATAAAGTTAATCTGCCGCCTAGGAGAAAGGTTCCCAAATTACCGAAAAAGACGGAAAAACCCCCGTTCGACGCTGGCCCGCGAGGCGTTATAATTGCTGTTTTCCGCATATCTTCTCAAGCAGCCATGAGCAAGACGACTTCTCCCGAACCGACTGGCAATCACCAGACGGAACTCACGGATGGATCGGGCAACGGCGAAGCCCTCGGGCGGCCGCGGCAGCGGGCCACGGCCCAAAGCATGGCCGCCAAACAACGCGACATTTCGGTCAGCGAGTTCTTCGCCAAGAACCGCCATCTGCTGGGCTTCGACAATCCGCGCAAGGCCCTTCTCACCACGGTGAAAGAGGCCGTTGACAACGCGCTCGACGCCTGCGAAGAGGCCGGCATTCTGCCCGAGCTGTGGATTCACATCGAACGGCTTGCTCCGGAGCGATTTAAAGTCGGCGTGCAAGACAACGGACCGGGCATCCTCAAGAAAACGATCCCCTTGATCTTCGGCAAGCTGCTCTACGGGTCGAAGTTCCATCGGCTGCGAATGAGCCGCGGCCAGCAAGGGATCGGCATCAGCGCCGCCGGGATGTACGGATTGCTGACCACCGGCAAGCCGGTGAAGATCATGTCGAAGACGGGCCGCAACAAAGAAGCCCATTACTACGAGATTCAAATCGACACGAAGCGCAACCAACCCGAAATCCTCAACGGCAAAGGTGAAGGAGTGGAAATCCCGCCCGGCGCGCGCGGGCAAGAGGCCATTGCCAAGCACGGCATCGAGTGGCACGATGTCGATCACGGCACGCGCGTGACGATCGAACTGGAGGCGAAGTATCAGCGCGGCCGAGGCAGCGTCGACGAGTATTTGGAACAAACGGTAATCGCCAATCCGCACGTAACGGTTCACTACCGCGACCCGGACAACAACGACCGCGATTTTGTCCGGGTGGCCGAACAACTTCCGCCCGAACCGAAAGAGATTCGGCCTCATCCGTACGGCGTGGAGTTGGGCCGGCTGGTCACGATGCTCAAAGAGACCAAGGCCCCGACGCTGGCCCAGTTTCTCACGCATTCGTTTTCGCGGGTCAGCTCGAAGGTGGCGCGGCGCGTGTGCGACGCCGCCAAGCTGAGCGTGCGATCGCGGCCCTCGCGAATCGGACGCCATGAGGCGGACGGGCTGTTTCGCGCCATCCAAGAGACGAAAATCCCCGCCCCG
This sequence comes from Thermoguttaceae bacterium, assembly GCA_029975295.1. Taxonomy (GTDB): domain Bacteria; phylum Planctomycetota; class Planctomycetia; order Pirellulales; family Thermoguttaceae; genus JARKPK01. Next base: position 36,228 of record JARKPK010000118.1, read on the forward strand.
GCCACCGACTGTGTCGTTCCGATCGGCGAGGAGCTGATTCTCAAGGGGCTGCACCAGATGGTGCCCGGCGAGTTCTTCGCGGCGGCGACGCGTCCGCCGGCCGTCTATCGCGGAAACCCGTTTGTGATTGAAGTCGGGCTGGCCTACGGGGGCGGTCCGTCGAACCACAAGGTTTCGCGCGATGCGCTCGACGAGCTTCTCGACCAAACCGACGTGCGCACGTTGCGCCAATTCATCCTGACGACTTTCCAGGGGATGAGCTCCGAATCGGCCGACAAGATCATCGAAGCGGCGCAACTGAAGCCGCGGACCTCGCCGAAAAATCTCGACCGCGAGGAAACCACCCGGTTCCATGAGGCGCTGCAACGGATCAATCTCGACGACGGGCAGTCGATGAACGTGCTTCGCTACGCGAATCGCGTCCCCCTCCAATTTCAGGCCGGCGCGTGCGCAATCACGCAGTCGGTGATGCAGACCAACTGGCGGTCGTACGGATTGTCGCAGTCGCGGGGCTCGCTGCCCTCGGGGCCGGCCACGGTGATGGTGCATATCGCCAGCGTCTGGGTGCCGTTCACCAGCGAATCGAAGGAAGCCGTGGCCGCCTATCCCGAAATCGCCAAGGAGCTTCGTCTCGCCCTGCAGGCCGTGGGGCGAAAACTGGGAATGTATTTGCGGCGGCGCGTCCGCGCCCGTCACGAGGGCGAGCGCCGCAACCTCTTCCTCCGCTACTTGGGCGAAGTGGCCACTGCCGTCAGTCAAATGAATCAGGCTCCGCGCGACGAGCTGTACGAGCGGCTTCTCCGCGTGGCCAAACGCAAGACGGCCGAAGCCGACGTGAAACTCGACGATCGCGGTCGAACGCTGCGGCCCGACGAGGACGACGAGGATTTCGGCGAACATGTTTTGATTGTGCCGACGGCCAATGGCGACGGTCGAACCGCCGCAGCGCCGACGGCCAAGACGCCATGACATCCTGCGCTTGGCGACAACGCCGGCCGAACAGCGAGCCAACAGCGCCCCAAGGCCAAGCCGCGGCGCGTTGGGTCGCCGTTCGAGCCGAGAGACCCAACGGCCGAGCAAAGGCTTTGCCGCCTTGCTCGTTCGGACAAGAAAAGAGAGCGAACAACGCAGCAGCCCAACGGAGCCCGTGCCGCAACGGAAGATTTTCATGGCCAAGAAAACAGAGACCTCCAAAAGGCTCTCGCGAGACGAGCTGAACGACCGCGACCGCCGCACGTTGCGGCATTTGTTGGCCCTGGCCGACGACGTGGTCAAAGCCGCCGAGACGGGCCGCGACCCGGCCATCGACATCCCTTCGCGGACGCTTTCGAACGTGCGCTACAACAAGTCGAAGCGGTTCATCGAAATGGGCGCCGCGAAGAACCGCCGCCAGTTGTTCAATCTCAACCAAGCCAAGAGCTACATGCAAACCATCCTCGTCGCCAGCGGCGCCGAGAAGCTGATCTCGCAGGGAAAAACGACGAGCCTGCGGGGAATGTACTATCTGCTGAAGCACACGATTGAGGGCGCCCGCGAAGAGACATTCAGCGACCAGGAGGAGTCGGACTCGGTGATCGAGGACCTGGAAGTGGCCATTGAGGTGCTCCGCGAAGAGCTGCACCTTTATGCCAAGAACGCCGGGGCGATGGTGGGCCAAATCACCTTGATCGACAGCGGAGACACGATCGACTGCACGCGGATGGGGTCGGGCGGCTACAGCATTCCTTCGATCGTCGAACCCGAGGTCGTGCAATTTAAGAAGTGCGACGCCGAGTTCGTCCTGCATGTCGAAAAAGACACCGTATGGCGGCGATTCAACGAGGACAAGTTCTGGCGAAAGCACAACTGCATTCTGACCCATGGCGGCGGTCAGCCGCCTCGGGGAGTACGGCGATTGCTCTACCGGCTGCACAACGAGTTGAAATTGCCTGTGTATTGCCTGCTCGACAATGATCCGTGGGGGTATTACATCTACAGCGTCATCAAGCAAGGCTCGATCAACCTGGCGTACGAGTCGAAGCGCATGGCGATTCCGGACGCCCGGTACTTGGGTTTGCGGTCGAAGGATTTCGTCGAGTGCGAGCTTTCCGACAGCGTCAAAATCTCTCTGAACGACACCGATCGGAAGCGGGCGCGGCAAATCATGGAGTATCCGTGGTTCGCCCATAAGAAACCGTGGCAGAAAGAGATCAAACAACTTCTCGACAACGGTTTCAAACTGGAAGTGGAAGCCTTGATCAGCAAAGACATCAGCTACGTGACGGAAGAATACACCCCGCAGCGACTGCGCGAAGGGGATTGGCTCGACTAAGGCCCGCGCAATCGAGAAGAGACCGCTGCCGCGGCCACCCGGCTGATTGCGTGCTTTCGGCTGCTGGAAGCGAGTTTCGTTTCGGGCGGTCTGATTGAGAGAGACTATTCCATCGGCGCCGGGGCCGTGAGCGCAACGATTCGGCCGGCCCGAGAATATCGACGACTGGGCCGCCTGCCGCCTTTTTCGGTTCCATTAACGGCCGCGACGGCCGCCCATCGCCTGTCAGGCTCGGCGGCCAAGGCCGATCGCGCAGCTTGACGGACCCGTTGGAACAACACCGAACCATGGCCGCCCGCATCCGCATCTGCCGGCAAGGTTGGTACTATTTGGCGGTCGTGTTGTTGATCTTCGCCGGGGCGGTTTTTCGGCAAGTCAATCTGCTGTTGATTCTTTCGGGAATCATCATGTCGCCGCTGGTGCTGGGCTGGCTGTTGGCCTGGCGGACCATCGCCCGACTCGGAGTTCGGCGACTGCTGCCCGGCCAAGCGACGGCCGGCGAAACACTGACGGTCGCGTACGTCGTTTCCAATCCGCGAAAGCGTTTGGGGGCATGGGCGCTGGTGTGCGAAGACTCGGCCGTCCGCGAATCTGAGCCGAGCGCCGCCGAGCCGCTCCGCGTGCTTTTTCCGCACGTGGGCGCCGGAGGGCAGCGCAAAGGCGTGGTTCGCGGGGCTCTGGCGCGGCGGGGGCTCTATCGATTCGGCCCGCTGCAAATCACCACCAAGTTTCCCTTCGGCCTTTTCGCGGCGCAACGGGTGTTCCCGGAGCCGCAATCGATTCTCGTGCTGCCGCGGCTGGGTCGGCTGAACCCGGCGTGGACCGCGAGGCGCCGCACGGCCCTGGCCGGTTCGCACCAACGGGCGGTGCGCCGTGGCAGCGACGGCGATTTTTTCGGCCTGCGCGAATGGAACCGCGGCGACGGCTTGCGACGTGTGGCGTGGCGGGCCGCCGCCAAGCGCGGGAGCCCCGTCGTCCGCGACCTCGAACAATCGCACAGCCGCGACGCCGCTTTGCTTCTCGATCTCTCACAGCCGGGCGGCCCCCGCCCCGAGGCTGCCGCGTTGGTCGAGCGAGCGGTCAGTTTCGCCGCAACCGTGGCGGCCGACCTCTGCCGTCGCGGCGGCGGAACCCTATGGCTGCTGACGACCGACGCACGCTTTCCACCGTTGGCCGGCGCCACCTCGGGCATCTTGCTCAAAGACGCGATGGAACGACTGGCCCTGGTCGAGCCCTCCCCTGGCGATCGCTCTGCGGCGATGATCGAACAGGCTGCCGCCTCCGTCGGCGCCGATTGCGAACTCATTCTCATCACCACGCGAACTTGGACGCCCGAAACAGCGGCCTCCGTGTCGGCTGCGCGGGCAGGGCTGACGAAACGGCTTCTGGCCATCGATGTATCGAGCGAGGAATTATCGCAATACTTCAGCTACGAGGACGATCCGACATGAGCCGATCCACCATCGACGACGCGATAACGCGAAGCCGGCATTCCCGTTGGGCAAGGCCGCGGCACGCTACAAGTCCGCAGCGACATTCCGACGATCACCGAACGAAGTTGGGGTGAACCCCGTGCATCTCGAGCGGCTGCTTCAGATCAATTTGGCGACCACTGCGGTGCTCAGCTCGCTGCTATTCGGCATGGGCGAGCGGAGCCTCGCTGCGCCGTTGATGCTGGGCGCGGCCACGACGCTCTCGGTGTGGTTGACCGACATCAAGGGCGTGTTCCGCCTGAACCGTTCGCTGGCCGGTCTCGGCGCACTGGTCGCATTGGTTTTGGCGTTTTGGCGAACGCGGGGACTGTCGGGCGAGATGCTTCTTTGGAACATCGCGCATCTTCTGGTCGTGTTGCAGATCATCATGTTCTTCCAAAAGAAGGACGACCGCACCTACGGACAATTGGCCATGCTCAGCTTGCTGCTGGCGATGGTGGCCACGCTTTTCAACCAAAGCATGGTGTTCGGCGCTCTGCTGGTGATTTATGCGCTGGCGGGGCTTTCGTCGATGGTTTTGCTGTTCTTAGTCAAGCAGCACCGCGAGTTCCTTCCGACTGATTCCGAGGCAGACGGCCGCGGCGCGTCCTCCCCGTTCGCCGCGGCGCGTTTTCGTCCGTCGCTGGCCGGTTCGCCCCGTTCGGCCATTCAATTCGATCTGATCCGCTGTTTGTGCTCGATGGCGGTGTTCACGCTGTTCTTCAGCGCGTTGGTGTTCTCCGCCACTCCGCGGATCGGCTACGGGGCTTGGCGCGGGGCGGGCGGGAAGATGCGATCGCTGGTCGGCTTTAGCGACACGGTGATATTGGGCGAAATGGGCGACATGCTGGAGAATTCCGAAGTTGTGCTGCAACTGGCGTTGCTCGACGCCGCGACCCGAGAAACCCGCCGCGTTGAACCGCAAGTGTACCTGCGCGGCGCCGTGCTCAGCCGCTACGATCGGGGCCGCTGGTGGGCATGGACGAGCGGCTGGGGCGATATGAATCCGGCGCCGCCGCTTCCGTCCAGTTTCCTATTCGAGCCGAAAGTGATCCAGCGGATCGTGATCGAGCCGCTCGATCGAAGCGAGCTTTTCTGCGTTTGGCCGTTCTCTCTGCTGGAGGAAACCAGCGACATCACCTTCGACCCTCGGACCCAGCGGTTGCTGCGGAATGAAGAGGCGCGCGGCTACCGCTTCGAGTACGAACTGGGCACCTCCGCCTTCGACCAGGGGCGGCAATCGGTATGGGCGCCGTGCAACGATCTTTCGCCCGATGGGCGGGCCGAGCGTCGGTTGCTGCATCACCCTCCCCTGCCCCGCCTGAAGGCGTTGGCCGAGCAATGGATTGCCGAAGCCGACCTGCGCGACGACGACCGGGCCGGCCGGGCCCGCCTGCTCGAATCGCGGCTGCGCGACTCGGGGCTGTTCAGCTACAGCCTTCAGGGGCAGCAGCGGAACCCGCAGCTCGATCCGATCGAGGATTTCGTCAGCGAACACCGGGTCGGCCACTGCGAGTATTTCGCCACGGCGCTGGCGCTGATGTTGCGCAGCCAGGGGATACCCTGTCGTGTGGTTGTCGGCTACTGTTCCGACGAATGGAACGAGTTCGGCAAACGGTTCGTGGTGCGGCAATTGCACGCGCACTCTTGGGTCGAAGCTCGCATTCCGCCCGAACAGCTTCCGCCCGAGCTGATCCGCGGGCCCGACCACTGGCAATGGGCCAACGGCGCTTGGCTGCGGCTCGATCCCACGCCGGCCGCCGGCGAAACGGGAAGCTCGGCCGACGGGTTCTGGGCCCGTTGGAACCGCTGGCAAGACTGGTGGTCGAGCTACGTTCTCGACATGGACCGACGGCAGCAGTACGAATCGATTTACGAACCGGTCCGCACCGCCTTGGAGCGTTGGTGGTCGGCTCTGACCGATCTCGACCAGTGGAAGGCGCGCGTGCTGCGAGCCATCGAGGCCTTTCGAGCGGCAACCTGGCCCGCCCGCATCGCCTCGGCAACGGTTTTCGTGCTGATCACCGTCGGATCGATCTGGCTGGTTGCCGGGCTTTGGAAACGATGGATCGGCCGGCGTCGTTTCCAGCCCCACGGATCGGCCGGAGCGGTCCGGACCTCGGCCGTCGCCTTCTTCGCCCGCTGCGAACGAACGCTTCGCAAGGCCCGTTGCCTGCGCAGTTCGGCGCAAACGCAGCGCGAGTTCGCCGCCGACGCCGCCGAGGAACTGATCCGCCGCGGCGCGGCCGCCGAGGTTCGTCCCCAGCTTTCCCTCATCGCCGAGGCGTTCTACCGCGTCAGATTCGGTCGACGCCCCCTAGACGCTGCCGAGCTTCACGCGGTAGAACTAGCCCTTGAGGCAGTCGAAGCCGAGGTGCATGCCGTAAAACGAGCCCGCCGAGGCTCGCCTCCGGCCGTTTCGGCCTGACGCCTCGGCCCTTGGCTTTCGCAGCCGCGGCGATGTTCTTCGAGGTCGTTGCCGCTCCCAGCCGGCGGCAGGCGAGGTCGTCCGCCGGAACGGATCGGCCGGCGGCGTCCGTTGCCGAGGTTGCGGCGTCGGCGGGCGGAAGCGTCTCACACACCATCAGAATACTGAGCGAGAACACGGACGATGAAAATCGGTTTGGTCGGCTATCAGGGCTCGGGCAAGAGCACGCTTTTTCACTGGCTGACCGGCGTCGCGCCCGACCCGGCCTCCGCCCATTCGGGCCAATCGGCCATGGCGCCGATTCCCGACGACCGCATCGCCAAGCTCTGCGAGATCTATCATCCCAAGAAGGTCACGCAGGCGGCGTTGGAGATCGTCGACACGCCGGGCCTCAGCCGCACGCACGAAGGCAACGCGCAACGGCTGGCACTGATTCGCGAGGCCGGCTGTTTGGTGTTCGTCGTCCCCGGGTTCGACCGCGATGATCCCCTGGCCGACATGCGCGGATTCGACGAAGACCTGATTCTGGCCGACATGGAGATCGTTTCCGGCCGAATCGCGCGGATCGAGGAGTCGCTCAAAAAGCCCATCGCCCGCGCCGAACGCGAACCTCTCGAGCACGAACTGAAAACGCTTCGATTGGTGCTTGCGGCAATGGAGTCGGGCAAGCCGCTCCGTGAAGCGGAGATGACCGACGAGCAGCGAAAAGCGACGCGAGCCTTTCGCCTCTTCTCCGAAAAGCCTCGGCTGGTGATCGTCAACACGGCCGACGACGAACAACAACCCGAGCGGTTCACGGCCGCATCGACCCCCGAGCAGCCCGTGCTGGCGGTGCCCGTCGGGTTGGAATTGGAGTTGTCCAAGCTTTCGCCTGAAGAGCGGGCCGAGTTCCAGCGTGAGATGGGCGTCGGAGGGGCCGACCGCGACCAGTTGATCCGCACCCTGCTCGATGCGTCGAACCAGATCACGTTCTTCACCGCGGGCGAGAAGGAAGTCCGCACCTGGCTGCTCCGCCGCGGCGGGACGGCCCTGGAAGCGGCCGACGGCATCCACAGCGATTTGGCCCGCGGCTTCATCCGCGCCGAAGTGATCTGCGCTGCCGATCTGATTCGGCTGGGCAGCGAGCGCGAGGTGAAGGCGCACCATCTGGTCCGCCAAGAGCCGAAAGACTACGTCGTCCGCGACGACGATATCCTGCTGATTCGTTTCAGCGTGTGACCGCCGGCTGGAGGGGCCCTGCGTACGCCGCGCCCGGCTGCTTCGAAACGGCGATTGCGCAAGCCGACCGCGGCGTCCGACGAACGGCCCTCGGCGGACGACCAACGGGCAACGCGGCCGAGCCGTCAACGAGCCGTTGGGAACACAAAACATGAGACGCTTCGCCTTCGCGCTGTTGGCTTTCGCGGCCGCACTATGCTTTGGGGCTGATCGGGAGGCCGGCAACGACGGCCCGTCTCTCCTCGCCGTCGGCAAGGCGTACTCCATCCACGCGTTCAACGGCGCTGTCCAGGAGGACTCTTGGCGCTCGCGCGTTGTCCGGCCGGGAATCGTCGTCTTTCACACAAACACGCGAACCGGACAATCCACCTGGATGGTGCGCACGGGAACATACGAAATTCCCACGAGAAGGATTTCGTATTCCGTCTCTCGCTTGCTGGGGCTGCTTCAAACCGATTCGCACATCGCTGTGGCGACCTACTCGGCCGGCAGGGTTTTCGATCAACCGCCGAGAGTTCCGCCCCCGGAGATCGGAAGCTACCGTCTCGCCGTATTTGAAAAGGAATCGGGGAAGAAGCAGTTCGAGATTGAGATCGTGCCCGCCCTCGGTCGCCCGGAAGAAGTGCCCGACGAAACCGTGGAATTGGGCGTGATCGAAAGAACAAGTGACGGGTTCGCCGTGCTCGGCGCAACCTTTCTGATTCTCAATGATGGCAGCATCAAGCCGCAGGGCGCCCAACAGCCGGCGGCGAACGCCCGCCGAGAGGCTGCCGCGGAGAAGTGACGCTCTGGTCGGAATAGCGGCGTAATTCCGTGCGGCGACGAAACATCGCCTGCTCAAGCGGCGCGGCGGCGCGGCGTTCCGCCCCATTTCCACAGCCAGCGCAGGTACGACTTGAGATGCAGGCGGGCATCGTGGGAGAACAGCTTGCGACTCGCCCGTTGCTCCAAATGATAGCAATAGGTCGCGCCGTGATACATCACCGACCATCCGGCCAAGGCGGTTCGGTGGCAGATGTCCACATCTTCGAAGTATTTGACGAACCCCTCATCGAACGGTCCCACCTGCTCCAACGTCTCTCGGCGGAACATCAAGAAGCAACCCGAAAGCCAATCGCATGCGAAGGTGTCGGTAGGCGCGCGGTCGGCATAGAGGTAGTCGGAAATTGTCCGCCGCATCAAGGGGGCCAAGCCCAAGCGGCGCGCCGCGATGATCGACAGGGTTTGGTGCCGCCGCGCCGACGGGGCATGCGAACCGTCCGCGTGCAGCAGCCGGCAGCCCGCCAAACCGCAGCCGGGGTGCGCATCCATAAAATCAACCATCCGCGACAGGCATTGCGCCGGCGGATCGAAATACATGTCGGTGTTCAACAGCAACAGGTAGTCGCTGCGCGAGTGCTCGATCACGCGATTGAGGTTGGCCGAGTAGTGCAGCCGGCGGCGATTGCGAACGACGCGCGCGTCGGGAAACAGCGGCAACCACTGCTCCGCGCCGTCGGCCGAAGCGTTGTCGACGAGCAACAGCCTTGCCCGATGGCCCTCGCAGGAAGCAGCCATGCTCGTCAGCAACGGCGGCATGAAATGCCGTTCGTGCGTGTAGATCACGCCGATTTCCAGTCGCGGCTCTGCCATGGCGTCGATCGATCCTCGAATCTGTTTCTCACCTGCTTTGCGATGCGGGCGGCAGAAGTCAATCGCCGCGCCGCAACCGCTTGCCCGCCGCGGCGCTCAGGCGGCTTTTTGTGCATGAACTTCGCTCGTAGCCGCCGGCAGCGGAAGAACCGTCTCGGCCGCGAATGGCCCCAAGGCGTCCCAGGCGAAAGCGCCCAACGCCGCGCCGATGAGCTGTCCGAATTCGCGCGCGGGCATCTCCGCCGGCGAGCCTTCCAATGTTATTTCGCAACGGCCCTCCGTGCGGCCGTCGATGCAGAACTCCCCACTCCAAGCCGGCGAAGCCCGGCGACCGTCCGGCGACGACCAACTCAAGTGCGTCCAGCCGTTCGTCCTGCGGATGTTGCATTCGACCCGGAAGACCCCTTGTGCGATCAATCGGTCGAGGAGCCGCGCGAAGCCCTCTTGCCAGCGGTCGGCGGTCGGCTCCGCGCGCAAGGCCGATTCGCCCGCGGCGGCCATCGTCTCGGGGGAAGCCGTCCGCGACGATTCTCCCTCGCCCGTTGCCTGCCAACGCGAGGCCAGCGCGGCCGCCTGCGTAAAACGGACATCGACTTCAGCCGCCCCCGCGGCGGCCATCGACAAATGCGCTTCGTGCGCGGCAACTGAAACTCGGTCGATCGCCGGCGTCGCACTGCCGCGGCCTGCGGCCATCAGCGACGCCGCCCGGGGCATCGAGCCGAATCGTCGGCTGACCCAGCCCAGCACGAGCGTCAGTTCGTGGTGGCCGAACAAACGCAAACGAACCACCAACACCAGCAGGGTCAGGGCGGTGATCCAAGCCACGGATTCGTTGCGGAAGATCGTCGCTGCCGTGGCGGCGCCGCCGGTCAGCAGGCAAAGCGACCCGAGCAGGCAGAGCACTTGCCAGGGGGTCATTCCGCGGTCGAGCAATCGGTGGTGGATGTGTTCGCGGTCGGCGGCGGCAAAGCTTCGCCCGCTCAGCTTCCGACGGACAACGGCCAGCAGCGTGTCGAGAAACGGCAACGACATGATCACCGCCGGAATGGTGATCGCCAGCGTGGTCGAGGTTTTCAGCGCGCCTTGCAATCCGAGAACGCCAAGAGCGAGCCCGATGACCATGCTGCCCGAATCGCCCAAAAAGATCCTCGCCGGCGGCATGTTGTGCAACAAGAATCCGCCCAAGGCTGCCGCCAAAACCAAGCCCATGACAGAGACATGATCGTGGCCCAGACTATGTGCGACAATCGCAATCATGGCCGCCGTCAATGCACCGACCAGCGACGCCAGGCCGTCCATCCCATCAAGCAAGTTCAACGAGTTGATGCATCCGAGCAACCAGAAAATCGTTAGCGGAACCCCCATCCAGCCCAGATAGACGGGCACCCCGACGATGGTGACCTTCTCGATCCAATAGCCGAACACGATCAGCGGCATGACCGCGGCGATTTGCAGCACCAGCTTCGCGCGCGAGCTTAGCGGCCGGAAGTCGTCAATCGCGCCGCAGAAGCAAACAATGCCCGCGGCAACGGTCAACAGCAAAGCCAGTTCCGTGTAATGCTCATCAACGCCGAAGCGGTCGAGCCCCGCCGCCCCGATTCCCAACACCAAGGCCAGATAGACGGCTACGCCGCCCCACCGCGGCGTTGGTGCGGCATGCCGCTTGCGGCGGCCGTCGGGCCGATCGACCGCCCCAAAGCGCAAGGCGGCTCGGCGCACGACGAACGTCAATCCGGCGGCTGCCGCGAAGGTCATGGCGAAGATAGCGACCAACCAGTTCATTCCGCCGTCCATTGCGGGAGTTGGTTCATTTCGGCGATCCGATCCTGGATCACTGCTTCCATGCGGCCGACGGCCGGCGCCCTGCGGGCGCAGGTCAACCCTCGAAACATCGCCAGATCAACCGGCGTTCGGCTCTTCCGTTCTCCGCCCTTTGGCTCGGAGCGTTCCCGCCACCTCGTTCGGCGGATGGTCGCTGCCAAGCGTGCGCGGTTGTTTCCTCACGAGCCGGCACTTGGCGGCGGCACGTCCGCATCAAGCGACACCACGGCCAACACACCGCAAAAGACAGAAAACGCAACCGCTTTGGCATCAATCAGTTCGAACGTGAAAAACTTGTCTGGTCGGCCTTGGAACCTCGTTCAGCCCGGTGCATGAAACATCCGCGCCGAGAACTGATCTTAACTCGAAAGGCACGAATAGGTTATAAGTGTCGTTCGCAGCGAGGCGCCTTTTGGCGGCCGCGACTGCCAACCGGGTGAATCCTGGTGCCCGCGCAAAACCACGTTCGACCGGCCAAGCGGTTACTTACCCGATGAGCGACGCTAACGCAAGATCATTCGCTGCCGATTGCCGCTCCTCGGCCACCCGTCGCGCCCATCGGCCCGACGAGCCGCCGCTGGTGGCCATCGTCAGCAAGGCCGATCGTCACGGCGGCGGCGCGAGCCTCGTGGCCGAAGACTTGGCGGATCTGCTCAATCGGCATGGTCATCGGGCGGAACACTGGCTGCTGAACTCCGCAACCGCGCCGCGCGACTTCCAGCGCATCATCGGCGGTCGGCTCGGCAGCCGAATCATACGCCGCTTTCATTGGTTCACCCGGCAGTTCGGCCTGCCCGACGTCGCGCCTGTGGAGTTCCTCTTTCTCCGAAAACATCTGCATCGTTTCGCAGTTGTTCATTTTCACGATTGTTCCAGCGCCATCGCCAATCACACCGTTCGTTGGACAGCCCGCCGCCGCCCGACCGCTTGGACGTTTCACGACTGCTCGCCCTTTACGGCCGGGTGCCTCTATCCGATGGACTGCCGCGCCTTCCAACGACGTTGCGGCCGCTGTCCACAGCTCGATCGCTGGCCGCTGGGCGGGCGATTGCGATTCGACTTCACCGGCGGGCTGCAAGCCGTGAAGCGGCGCACGGCGGCCGAAGGGCGGTTCGTCGCTCTGGCCCCCTCGCATTGGATGGCCGAACAGGCCGTTCTTTCGGGCATGTTTGCCGCGCCACCCCGCGTTGTGCCCAATTTTGTCGATGTCCGGCGATTCCGTCCCCGCGATCGAGCGAAGTTGCGGGCCGAGTTGGGGTTGGCGTCCGATCGCCCCTGGGTGCTTGTGACGGCCGGTTCGTTGGCCGATCCGCGCAAGGGCGTTGCCGACGCGATCAGCGCGGTTGCCCGCTGCGGTCGCCCCCCGGGCATCATCTTGGTCGGCCGCCCCGATCCGCAGACGGCGAGCTTGGCGGCGGGAATCGAAACGCGCATTACCGGGTTCGTCGCCTCGGCCGACGAGTTGGCCCAATGGTACGCCGCGGCCGATTGTTTGCTTTTCCCTTCCCGGGCCGACAACTTGCCCTGCACCATTCTCGAAGCCATGGCCTGCGGAACACCCACCATCGGATACGCCGTAGGAGGCGTGCCCGACTTGATCGAAACGGAGCGGCATGGGCGGCTGGTGCCCTGCCGCGACACCGCTGCGTTGGCAACAGCCTTGGCCGAGGCAATCGACCATCCCGAATCGCTTCGCCGCTGGGGCGAAGCGGCGCGCCGCCGGGCAGAGTCGGAGTTCAGCGAGGAACGCTTCCTGAGCAATCATCTGGCGGTCTACCGTGAACTTTCGCCCGCAGCATTCAGTGGCGAAATCGCTCACACCAACGCACCCGGGCCCTCGGCGGCTTTTTGTCGCTCACACGGCGGGCGTTGCAGCGCGGCCGACGGCCAGGAAACACGACGGGCTCGGAGCACTTGAAACCGCCGATGCAATTTGTTTCGCCGATGGAGAAGAGTTTGGAACATCCTTCTGAGTCCACAGGTCCAACCGCTGCCGGATCACGATGAACAACACAACAGCGCATTTCTGAAATCGATCGCCCCCTTTCACAGCGTCATGTCTGAACAACAGCCACTAACCGACGCCACGAACTCCCGCCAGGCCGGCCGCGCAGCCGTGCGTGCCTGGGTCGCTCTGGGCCGCCGTTTCGCGCCGTTGTTCGAAGCCTTTGTCCGTTGGGTGGTCGAGCAGGTGCGACACTCCGGCCTCGATCGCGTCTACTACTTCACTCGCGAAGGCGAGTTCTTCGCGGCAATCCACCGCGCGATCTTCCCGCCGCCGGCCGCTCCAAAGCCGGTTGTGCTGGAAGTCAGTCGGCTGGCCACCTTCGCCGCATCGTTGCCCGCCCTCGGGCCCAAAGAACTCGCATGCCTTTGGGATCGCTACCCGCAACAAACGCTGCGATCGGTCTTCGCAAGCCTCGGCCTGCGTGCCGAAAATCTGCCGAATCGGAGCGACTGCTGGAGCCTCTCCGAAGACGAGCCGCTTGATCAGGCCGACCCGCGTTTTCTGGCCCTGCTCGGCGACGACCGCAATGCCGATTGGCTCGAACGGCATCGGCGCTCGCAAAAGGCCGCGTTGGACGCTTATCTTGCTTCTCAAGGTTGGACCGCTGCCGCCGCCCGAGCGGCCGTCGTCGATATCGGCTGGCACGGCACGATCCAAGACCACCTGGCCCGCGTGCGCAGCGCATGCGAACTCCGCGGCCTCTACTTCGGTTTGATGCCGGCTCGGACGCCCGCCAACGGGCGCCGCGAACCGCGCAGCGTCGATCCGTCTCTCTCGGCGGCGTCTTCCCGGCGCAGTTTCGTTGCAGAGTTCCTTGCTGAAGGCGACCAACATCTGGCCGGGCAGTTCCTCAAGTTCGTCGGGCCGATGGAAATGCTCTGCAATGCCCCGGGCGGGTCTGTTGTGGGCTACACGTACGGCGACGGAAGCGCAAAGGCGCTGCGAAAGGTGTCGGATGGCGAAGAACAAATCTTTGAACAATGCACTTGCCATTTCCAGGCGGGCGTGCTGCAAGCGTTGGCCCCCGAAAAATCGCCCTGTTCCGCCGCAAGCGACCCGCGTTGCCGGCGCGCCCTCTGCTGGCGTCTCCTGCGCGAATTGATGATCGATCCGCCGCGGTTGATCGCTGTTGCCCACGATCGCCTGCTGCACGACGAATCGTTCGGGCTCGGCCGCCACGTGGCGATGCGCCAATGGATTCCCGCCCGCTTGTACTGGGAAGCCATTTTCTCCGCTTCTGCGCGACGCAGGCTTTGGCAACAACTGACCACAGTGCCTTGGCCGCACGGCTACTTGGTGGCACGGCGTCTGCGATGGGTGTGCCGGCTGTTGAATCTCCGCTATTTCCGCGACTTGTCCGACCCCGGTCGGGCGTCGCGCCGACGCGCGGCATGAGGCCCGCAAAACGACACGATCCGAGCAAGGACGGCTCATGACGACTCTGCTTTCAAGCGTGCTCCATCGAGCAACTCGCTTCATCGGCCCCGCGCCGCAAACCATCGGCCGACGGGAACGAACGGCCAAGTCCATTGCGGAGCTTCAAGACCAGATTTTTTCGCTGCTCGATCAATACGATGGCATCTCCTTCGACGTGTTCGACACTCTGCTGCGGCGCAACGTCGATCCGCCGGCGGTAGTCCCGCACGCCGCCACCGCTTGGTTGGCGCGGCGCCTGAACGAATTGGGCCTCCGCCATTCGCCGCACGAGCTCTGGACTCGTCGCCTGAGTTGCGAGCGGCTGTTGCGTCAGGCGGCCGAGGCCGAGGGGTTCGACGGGGAGTTTCTGTTGAGCGACCTGGTTTTCGATCTCGTCTTGGGGCTCTTGCCCGGCGACTCGCCGCAGCCCTCGGATCCGGCTGCGCACGCCGCCCTTGTCAGCCGCGCCGCCGCACTGGCCCAAGAGGCGATCGACCACGAATGGCACATCGAGCGACAAGCCACAGCCCCGGTGCCGCACATGCCCGAGTTGTTCGCCCGTTTGCGCGCCTCGGGCCGGCGCATTGCCGTTTGCTCGGATATGTATCTCTCGGCCGAGCAAATCGCCTCGCTGCTAGCGCACCACGGCTACGACGTGGACCACGTGCCGATTTATGTTTCGTCCCAAGAGAAGGTCAACAAACGATCCGGCCGGCTCTTTCGGCAGATGATCGACCAGCAGGCCGTGCCCGCTTGCCGCTGGCTCCACATCGGCGACGATGCGGCAGCCGACATCCGCCCCACCCGGGCCCTGGGCGTTTCGGCCATCGAACTTCGGCTGAAGTCCGAACGAATCCGTCGCAGCACCATCGCAACCTACTACAACCGCTCGCGCGAAACGCTGTGGCGCGGCGCGTTTGTCGCCGCGGCAGCCGCTTCCTTCCCACCGCCGCAACCGAGTGATTCGTTCTTCTACGAATTCGGCCGCACTTGCTTGGGATTCCCGTTCGCCGTGTTCGCTCATCGACTGATCGAACACGTGCACCGCGCCGAGGCCGACCAACTCCTCTTCGTCGCCCGCGACGGGTTTCTCCTGCGAAAACTCTACCAATGCCTTGCCGATCGGTTGGTCGCCGGCGACGGTCCGCCGATCGGCTACGCCGCCCTTTCGCGCCGGTCCACCGCCGACGACGATGCCGCTCGTCGCCAACTGCTGAGCGAGTATCTGTGCGAACGCGGATTCTGGGGGGCGGGCCGCCGCGTCGTGCTGGTCGATATCGGCTGGCGCGGCGCCATCGCCGGCAACTTGCGGCGAATGTTCCGCGATCGAAGCGACTTTCCCGAACTTCGCGCTTGGTATTTCGGCTTCCGCGGGCGGGGCGAGAGCGAACAGCCGCTCGCTCCTTGGGACGAGGGTCTGATCTTCGATGTGCGACGCGACCCGACGGTTTCGGCCGCTGCCGCGCAGTGTTTGCCGCTTTGGGAAGAGGCCGCCAAAGCCCCTCACGGCGCTACGGTGGGCTATGTCCGCATCGAAAGGGAAGTTGTTCCGGTTTTCGCCGATAGCCGCTATCCCGGCCGTGCCGCCGAAATTCAGTCGCAGCCCGCGGTCGCGGCGATGCAACGAGGCATTCTCGACTTCGCGGCCGCCTACGCCGAGGCGATCGCATGGATGGGCTACTCGTCGGCCGATATGCTCCCCTTCGCCCAAGCCGTCGTTTGCCGGGCGGCTTGCCTGCCGCGCCGTAAAGAAGCCCGATCATTGCTTGAAACGTTGCATCACGCCTCGGGTGACCGTGACGACGGACCGTTGGGCGATCCCCGATTCCGCTTCTGGCGACGCGACAGTTGGCGCAACTTCTTTCACACCGGCGCCCCACGCTGGCGTCAGGCGATGCTCACGCAGCTCCACGCCGGCGCTGCTTGGCTCTTTTCGGCATTGAACCTCCCGCGAACGGTGCAACGATGAACGTGCCAATCTTCATCCACGAATCGAACGACTCCGTGCCGTTGCCGTGCCTAGTCGTCCGACCGGCCACCGAGCCTCGCCCCCGGTCTGATCGGCGACCAGTGCTCCGGCACGCGGCCGAAAACGCGGGCATCGAGGATGCTGAAAAGACGACCCCCGCCTGCACGGCCGAGCCCCGTTTCGCGGCTTCTGCGGGTTGCCCGCCCAAAACATGCGGTGAGCCGGCGTCCGCCTTGCCGGGAGAACCGGGAGCGATCTACCGTTTCGATCAAGCCGACTACGCGATGCTGGCGCGGCGCTATTCGGCCCTGCTTCGCCGGGGCATGACGGACAACACAATGGCCGGCGAGCAACGCGCCTTCTGCCGGCAGATGCTCGATCAGTTGGAAGAGGCGCTCGCTCGATGCAGCGCGACACGCGCGCAGGGGCTGCCCTCGGACGCGCGATTCGATGCGGAAATGGAGATCCAATGGCTCTGCAATCAGTGCGAAGAATGTTTCGGCGCGGCAACGTCGGCTGAACTCAGTTCACACCGCCCGCGGCAAACCGGTATTCGGACAACCGATCGGGCGGCAACCGACGGGGAACTGGCGGCCGTTTCCGGCCTTTTCGCCACCGTTCGCATAGCCGCCGGCCGATCGGCCGATCGCGCCGCATGGCTGCGTCACGGCGGCGGGGCGTTGAACATTCTTGGGCACAACATCCGCGAGGCATCGGCCCGTGCCGCGGCCTGGCTGCGACGCCGAGCCGCTGCGGCCAAAGACCACGTTCGCCGCGCCGGGTCGCGTCAAGCCAACGGGTGAATCGCCGGCCGTCGAAGCTCGCCTGAAATGCCGGCGCGCGACGGGCAGCCGCGGAGCAAGCGACCGGAAGTAGATCACGCAACATCTTTCTCCGATTCAGCACGGAATATCCTGAAGAATGAAGACAAAAGTGAGTTCAGGTTCACACGATATCGAATTGCCGCTGGTCGGCCTCGCGGAATAACTCGTCGAAGGGGCGATCATGCGGCCCGTCTTGTTCGTTGCACATTCATCGACTTGGGGCGGGGCGGAGAAGTGCCTCGCCCTGCTGCTTGAATCGCTGCCCCGCGAGCGATTCTCGCCCGCGGTTGCCGCGCGACCTCAACCGTATTGTTGGCGCCGCCCCGGCAAATTCGAGCACTTCTGCCGCCGCGCCAGCATCCCGTTCAATCGCACCGATCTGGTCTGGTGGGTCCGCCCTTGGCATCACGACGCGGCGTTCGCCAGCCGACTGGCGCAGCGCGTGCGACAGCTTAGCGAGATTATTCACCGTGTTGGCCCCGCAGTGGTTGTGACTAATACGTCGGCGGTTGTCGAAGGCGCATTGGCCGCCGCGCAATGCGGCGTGCCGCACGTGTGGCACGTTTTGGAAATGCTCAGCCAAGATCCGGGACTCAATCCCTTTCTGCCGCTTGATCAATTCTACGGATTCCTCGCCGGGTGGTCGTCGCAAGTGGTGGCCGTTTCGCAGGCCGTCGCCGATGAAATCCGCCAGTTCGCCCCCAACGCATCGGTCGAAGTGATTCCCACCGGGCTGCCCGTGCCGCAACTGCCCGAGCCGGAAGCGAAATCGATCGTCTTCCCTGTTCGCGACGGCGCGCCGGTCGTGCTCTATGTGGGATTGCTCAGCCGCCGCAAAGGCGTGCTCGATCTGATCGAAGCGGCGCGCCAGGCTGTGGCCAAACGCCCCGACGTGCAGTTCTTCCTCGCCGGCCGCGACGGCGGAGTGCGCCGTGAAGTGCGCCGCGCCATTGCCGCTGCCGGCCTGACGGCCAACGTGCATCTGCTCGGGCAGCGCGACGATGTTCCTCGGCTTCTGGCCGCATGCGATCTGATGGTGCTGCCCTCTTGGGCCGACCCGCTGCCGGTGGCCGTTCTCGAAGCGATCAGTTTTGCAATTCCGGTCGTCGCCACACGCAGCGGCGGATGCAGCGACATGGTGATCGACGGCCGAACCGGGCGGCTCGTGCCGCCGCAAGCCCCGTCAGCCTTGGCCGAGGCGATCTTGGAACTGCTGGCCGACGAGCCGCGACGACGAGAAATGGGACGCCGAGGGCGACGCCACTTTGAAACACACTTCACCGCCGCGGCCCACGCGGCACGCTTTGCCCAGGTTCTCGACGCGGCCATCGAATGCGGCGCAGCATCACCATTAACCAGCGGGCCGCTTGCACCGGAGATGAGCGAGGCGGTCAAGAACCGTGACGAGAACCAACTCGCCTCTGCCGTCGCCGCGATGATCGAGCGGCTGGCCACCGCAGCCCGTCGCCGACGCGAACAGGCCCGTCGCACCGCCGGCATCGGCCAACGGTTTGTCGAGCGCGGCATTACCGCCGCCTACAAACTGCGACTGATCCGTTGAATCGCCCGTCGCCGGCCCGTTGCAGACTCATCGCAGAGTTATCGCAAAGTTATTGCCGACCTACCGCCGGCTTGCTGTTGGCCCGTTGCGGGAAGGCCGCAGCGACAGGGAAGAGCCGGCGATTGCCCGCGCCGACGCATCGGGAACGGCGCAGAAGAGTTCAGCACACGCAGCGGCGCCAATCGATCAGCCGAAGCTCCACGCGCCGTCCGCCGCCGAAGGTGTTGATGTGCGGCTCAAAGGCAACGTCGATCGGCTGCTCGACTTTGGCCAGTTCCACGAGCCAGTCAGCCGCGCGAAACGCCACGGCGCGCATCCGCACGCCGTCTTGCTCCACCCGCACCTGAAGGTGATCCCCGTTCTTGCCCATGGCTTTCGGGGCCTCGGCCAACCGCACCCGCGAGGCGCAGAGCACGGGCCGCGCGTTGCCGGCCCCGAACGGCGCAAGCATTTCGATCTGTTGCACAACCTCGGCGGTGACGCCGCCCAACGGGGTTTCGGCGTCGATGCGCAGTTCGGCCGCGCCCGCCGTGCCCAACGTCCGCGCCGATACTGCGTCGACAAACGCCGCGCGGAAAGCGTCGATGTGCTGCTCATCGATCCGAAAACCAGCCGCCTCGGCATGCCCCCCGAAGCGAAGCAGGAACGGACCGGCCTCGGCCAACGCCTCGTTCAACGACACTCCTGCCGCCCCGCGCCGCGCCGAACCGATGCCGGCGCGCCCCCGCGCCGGATCCAGTGAAATCAACGCGACGGGCCGCTGAAACTTCTCGGCCAGGGCCCCGGCCACGATGCCGATCACGCCCGGATGCCATTGATAGTCGGCCAGCACGAACGCAGCGTCGTTCTCCGCGTCGAACCGCTCCTTGATCTGCTTTACGGCCGCGCGGCGAATGCTCTCTTGAATGGTCTTCCGTGATTCGTTGAGCCGATGAATATAGTCGGCCAACTCCGCCGCCCGCGCCGGCTTGTCAGTCAGCAGCAACTCCAAACCCAACTGAGGCTGCCCCAA
>JARKPK010000119.1 GCA_029975295.1 Thermoguttaceae bacterium
CGGAAGAATCGGCTTCGGGCCAGGTCGCCGGGCTCGGTCCAGCGGTCGGCCAACTGCGGCACCGGATCGACCCCGCCCGCCCGAATCGCCGCGGCCACGGCCATCGAGCAGAACGGCGGAAGATCGTCGGCCCGCGCGCCGGCCGGCGTTGCATCGTCGTCGGCCGTAGGGTGTAAACACCATCGCAACAGCGGGGCGTGAACCAGCGCGCAGCGCAGCAGCGCCCTCCAGCCGTAGCGCCGCCCGGTGTAGCCGAGCATGTGCCCGACGGCGCGGCGGCGTTCGAAGCCGCAGCCCTCGGCATCGGCGGCGAACACGTCGATCGGCCCGCGACGCAGCAGGTGGGAAAACAGCACGGCCCGCCCCCCGCGAAACTGCCGCACTTCGATCACCATCAGCCGCCCTTGCCACCATCCGGCCAAGGCCGCATGGCTATAGGGCGATCGCCCTGCGGCAGCGATCAACCGCCCGGGCAAGCCCCGATGGCGGAACAGCAACAGGTCGCCGTGACGAATCTTCCGCCGCACGGCCGAGTAGCAAAACACCCGCGGGGCGGGCGATGGGTCGGTGCAGAAGCGAATCATCGCAAATCCTCTCGAAAGGGCCGGCTGAACTCACCAAGGGCGCCGCAACTGCTCAGCAGTCGCATGAAGGCGCATCGGCCGACGGGGCGTCGTCGGGTCCGGGGCCCAACTCGCCCCAGCGACGCAAACGGCGGAGCATTCGTCGCCGGGCTTGGCGATAACGCCGCTGGTGTTCGGGCCGAAGGTCGAGCCCCAACGTGGTTGCGGCCGCCGCGCCCGAGGCGGTCGGTCGCTCGGCGAACGGACGATAGCCCTTCGCTTGCTTGAGGGCCTCGACCGCACAGGCCCAGCAGGGCGGATGCACGCGTCGGCCGCATCCCGGGCAGCGGACGGCGGGCATGTGGATGTCGAACGGCGGCGGTGCCGTCGGCCGCGGGGGCTTCTTCCGCCGGGTGCCCGAGGCGATGGCCGCCACCGTGCCGCGGCTGACCCCGGTGCGTCGGGCGATTGCCCGGCGGCTGAGATTTCCGGCAGCCAAAAGCTGTTCCACCTCTGCAACTTTCGCCGGGTTGAGCATCGTCGAGGTCTCCAGGCCATCGGGCGGCTGCCCGCCGCCGAGCAAATTCGTATAGTGAACAGGCGTACATGCTACGCCCGAGCCTGGCCCGATTTCAAGAGGCGAATCGCGATGAGGTCGATTGGCTCTAACGAATTGCTGGGAAAGCGGATGTGTGCGAAGTTCCAGCCAAGTCGGCCGGTCGGGTTGGACACCGATTGGCCGCTGCGGGCCGCGGGAAAGTTCGGCCTAAGGTCGGTGCTAGTTCGGGGCTGTTTCCCGAGGGGGGAGAAAGAAGACTAGGCCGCCGGGTCGAAAGCCAAACTTGTTCACTCGGCCGAGAGGGCTTCGATGCGGGTGGCCGTCTCGAGAAGCTCCGGCACCAGCATCGGTGAAGAAGGGTGCCACTGCCGGCTTGCCCGGCAGTGCAAATCCAAACATTCCGAAAAACGATATCGTGCCGGCGATGACGCCCGCGATGATGGCATCATAGCCATTCTGCCGGAAGGCCATGAATCTTTGGCAACATCCGTTCCTGATGCGGTGGGTCGAGCAAATAGAACCGTGCGCTCGACCATTTCCAATCCGAAGCGTTCGCAACTAATCCTCGTCGGACGGGGTTTTCGTGCAAGTAATCGATCGCAAGCGAAACGGTCGGAAATCCGAGAAGATTTCGGTCGTAACCAGGGCCCTCCTGCCAAAACCGCAATCTTTTGACTCCGGGCCGTTGACGGACTGTCAGTTGTTCCAACAACGACGAGTTCGTCTCGACAAGTGCTTGTTTGACTCGATACGAAAACGGTCGCTTGATCGCGTAAAGCAGCGCGTCCACCGAGTCGGCTTGGGAAAGTGGATAAACCATCAGGTGAACATGTTCCGGCATGAAAACGTAAGCGACCAATCGATAAAGGTGCCGTTCGATCGCCCGGTCGATACTTTCGGCCAATAATTCACACCAACGCTGCTCAACCAACAGCGGTCGACGTTGGTAACAAGAGAACGTCAGTTCGTGAATATGGCCGGGTTCGTTGTAATGACGAACGCGTTTTCGATGATGTGATGGCTCGGCCATGGGCTGAATCATAGCCGCAGGATGCACTGCCGGACAAGCCGGCAGTGGCACCCAACAAAGCCCGGCAGCAGTACCCGACAAAGCAACGGCAGGTGGCAACTAACAAGACCCAGGCAGTGGTTCTAACACCCGTCGCCATCGCAACCAGTTTTTTCTGGCGGCACGACAAGGCAATCTTCCTAAACTTTTCAGAGAGCGAACCATCAAGGGAATCGAAGGGCCCAGGGCGGCCGTTCATCAATAGCCGTGCAAAACAGAAGACTCTGCGAAATCCAAGAAACACGGGTTGATCGCAAACGAGCCGACGAACCCACGCATGAACGACGATGTTCACTCGGCCGAGAGGGCTTCGATGCGGGCGACTGTTTCGAGAAGCTCCGGCACCAGCATCGGGGCGATGCCGCGTCGAGCGAAAAGCTCGGCCAGCGCGCGATAGTGAGCCAGTGTGCCGTCGCGCCCGCCGGAAAACCGCGACCAAATGCCGGGCCCCAACGTGCGCAGCGACATCGCCAAGCAGCGTGCGTTGTGCAGCACGTCGGCGGCCACGATCAGGCAGGCCTCGGCGTCGGCATGTTCCAATCGCGCGCGGTGTTCCGCCTTGCGTTGCGGCCACGGCGGCTTCGGCTTTGTAAGATGATCGGAGCAGTCGCGAACCCATCGGGCCACCGTCGGGCCGAACCGATCGGCGATTTGCCGCAGGGTGGCTTCGCCCCCTTGGTCTTCGAAGGCGTCGTGAAGCAAAGCGGCGATGGCTTGGTCTTCACTGCCGCCCGATTCGAGCACCAAACCGGCCACGGCCAACAGATGCGCGATATATGGCTCGCCGAACACCTTGCGCCGCTGGGCCGCATGGAGTTCGACGGCGTAGGCCAGCGCGGCCGAGAACCGCGGGCTGACGAACGCCCGCCTTGCTTCCCCTGAATGATCCGGCGACTGATCGCCCGATGCCGAGGGCGTCGGCCGCTCTGCTGGTTGCGGCCGGGCGAGTTCGCTTGCTGATCGTTGGTGAAGGCTGCGTTCGTTCATCGGGCCGACCGATCCTCGAACGACTTGAACTCGGCCCAAAACGGCAGATGTTCGAACAGCTCGGCCGCCTGATCCACGGTGATTCGGCAGTGGCGCATCACGTCGAACACCTCAGCCCGATGGTTGAACTCACTGGTCACCCGTCGCTGGAATAGAATGTTGTCGGCCCGGCGGGTGCCGCGCACGGTGCTCGGCGCGCCGAACAAAGCGGCGGTCAGGTCGGGCAATCGTCCCAGTTCGCCTAGCCGGGTTTCGTCGGTTTCCAGCGCGCCGAGCAAGATGATGTCGTCTTCGCCGTGCGGTTCGTCGCGGACGGTGCGAAACACCTGGGCCAGCAGCGACATCTCTTCGTCGGCCCGACGCGGATCGACGCGAACGACAATCAACCGAAAGGTGAACGCCTGCTCGGGCGGCGGTCCGCGGACACGAAACTGCGCCACCAGCGGCGGGCAAACGAACGCCCCGGCCGGGTCGTTCACCCAATGGACCGTGGCCGGATCGACCTCGATCGCCGTTTGATCGTAAAGCACGGCCGACAGGATGTGATGATTGCTGTGGTTCGGCTCGCCGCCGGCGATCCAGGCGTAGTGTTTTCCGGCGGCGGAGTTCACCGCATCGACGATTCGCGCCGGCTCTCCGCGGATCGGCGCCGGAAACCCGATCAAGGCGATCAGTTCGAACTGCGGCACGGTTTGCAGCAGCACCTCGGACATTCGCGGGTGGCTGAGCTTCGCGTCGTCGAGCCCATCGACGCAGAAGCCCGCCATGCGGAAGGTGGGCGTCGGCGATCGGGCGGGCACGCTCGGGGTTGCCCATGCGGCGGCTGGTGCGGCAGAAGTTTCGGAGGTCCGCGGCACGATGTGCCAAGCGACGGTTTGCCCGTCGCGAACCTCGCGTTCGACGCGCCAGTTCCAGCCGAACCACACCGCTCCGATTGCCAGGGCCGCCAGCAACACCGCCAGTGCTGTTTTGGCCATCGTGGGCTTCCTTTCTCAACGACCATCGACCCCGCCGCACTTGCGCGTTGCCGGTCGGTGCGCCGTCCGGGCGCGCGGGGCCGGGCCTACTTCCGCACTTCGGCCACGATTCGGCCCAACTCGGGCAAGATCAGTTTCTCCATCGCCCGACGCACCGACGAAGGCGAACCGGGGATGCTGAAGACAATTGTTCGGCCCATCATTCCCGCGGTGGCGCGGGTGAGCATGGCCGCCGGCCCGATATCTTGATAGCTCAGCCAGCGATAGATTTCGCCGAAGCCGGGCAGTCGCTTGTCGAAGATGCTCAGCAGGGTTTCGACGGTTTGTTCGTCGGGGCTGAGGCCCGTTTTGCCCACCATCACCACCGCATCGATGTCGGCCCGTTCGCGCAGGCTCCGGAGCACATCGCGGATGCCTTGCGGATCTTCGTCAATCAACTGCCGCAGCGCCACCCGATGCCCATTCATCTCCAACAATTCGACGGCGGTCTTGCCGCCTTCGTCGGTTTCGAGGGTTCGGGTGCTGCTGACCGTAATGACGGCGCAGGGAACGCTGACCGCACTTTTCGGGGGGGAAGAAACTTCGCCGGGTGCGTTGCTCATCGTAAAGCCCTCATAACTAGAAAGAGAAAGAAAAGAAAAGACCTTTCCGCTGAAGGTTTTGCGTTGCCGACGCTTTGCCGACTTTCGTATATTATAGGTGTTGCGGCCGTTGCACAACCCTGGCAACGGCTCGCGGGGCACGCGGTCATCGTCGCTCCGGCATCAAGGGTTCTCTCATGCAGATCACCAACGGCAACATTATCGGCGCGGCATGGCTCGGCAGGGCGGCCTGCGAACGGCGGCAGCCGCTTGCCGCCCCGTTGTTGGGCGGGCTGATCGTTGCATCAGTGTTTTGCGCCCTTGGCGGCGAGGCGGTGCGGGCCGACCTTTTCGTTCTCCGCAATGGCGGCCGATTGGAAGGCGAGTTGCTCAACCCGACCGAGAAATCGCGCGTGCAGTACGAAGTGCGTTTGCCCGACGGCGGCACGGTGGTCTTGCCGGTCGACGAGGTCGAACAGCACACCCCGCTTCGGGCCGAGGAAGAGGAATACCGCCGGATTCGCGCGTCGTATCCCGACACGGTCGAGGGCCAATGGGAACTGGCCGAGTGGTGCCGCCAGAACAAGCTGATTGAGCAGCGCGACGGGCACTTGCAGCGGGTGATCGAACTCGATCCGAACCACGCGCCGGCGCGCCGCGCGTTGGGTTTCACCCAAATCGACGGCCGTTGGGCCCGCCGCGAAGACGAGCTGCGCGCCCGCGGGCTGATCCTCTACAAGGGCTCGTATCGCACGGAGCAAGAGATTCGCCTGCTCGAAGCCCGCCGCGAGCAAGAGTTGGCCGAGAAGGATTGGTTCCAGAAGGTTTCGCGTTGGCGGGCGGCGCTGGGCACCGATCGGGGCGAAGCGGCGCGCAACAGCCTTTTGACCATCGAAGACCCGGCCGCCACGAAGGCCCTGGTGCAGGGGTTGCGCAACGATCGCGATCCGCGTGCGCGGATGCTCTACGCTGAGATTCTCGCGCGGTTCGCCACGCCCGAGGCGGTTAAGGCCATTGCGGCCGTCGCGTTGGAAGACGCGCACGAAGAGGTGCGGCTGACCTGCCTCGACTATCTGGCCAAGAAGCCGCATCCCGACGCGGTGGGCTATTTCTGTTCGCAGTTGAAAAGCAAAGACAACGTGATGGTCAATCGCGCGGGCGTGGCCTTGGGAAAGCTCCGCGATCCTTCGTCGATCGCCCCGTTGATCGACGCGCTGGTCACCTCGCACAAGTACAAGATCACGGGGAACCCCAATCAATACAATGTGGGGTTCGGCTCCAGCGGGCCGGGCGGTTTCGGCTTCGGCAACTCGACGCGGATCGTGACCGAGGCCAAGGCCAACCAGGCGGTTCTCGACGCCTTGGTGGCCATGACCCGCCAGAACTTCGGCTTCAACCAGCGCGAATGGCGCAATTGGTTCGCCATGCAGAAGAAAAGCGAACAGATCGACGCCCGGCGCGATTGAGCGGCCGAGGAATCGTCGTTCGGCGCAGCCGCTTTTCGTCGCGGTTGCCCTTTCGTCGCAACCGTTGGGCGGGTCAGCGCCCAGCGTCGAGCAGCGGCAGGGCGGTCCAAAGGTAATAGGGTTGCGGAGTAAAGGCGTCGAGCCAGGCGCGCGGGTCGGCCGCCTTCGCCTGGCGCGATTCGGCGCCGAGGACGATGTCCCATAGCCCCATCTCGGGCGCATAGCGGACAACGCTCACTTCGTCGGGGTCAAGCCGCGCCAGCTCGATGGCGCGCGAAACCGCGTCGTCGAGAAATCCGATGCGGTCGATCAAGCCCGCGGCCAACGCTTGCTTGGCGCTGAACACCTGCCCGGTGGCCAAGCGGTCGAGCGCGGCCGGATCGGCGCGGAAGCGGGGGCGCCCGTGGCGGATGACCTCTTTGAACTGGGCCAGCCCCTCGTCGATCAGCGCTTTGAAGATCGCGCGTTCTTCGTCGGTCATCGGGCGCGACATGCTGCCCATGGTTTTCAACGGGTGCGAGGCGATCGAGTCGGCCTCGACGCCCAACTTGTCGAGCAATCCGGCGATATTGTAGTGAGGGATCACCACCCCGATCGAGCCGGTGAACGTCGAAGGCTCGGCGTAGATCGTTTCGGAGGCGTCGCCGACGGCCATCGCCGCATAGTAGCCGCCGCTGGCCGCCACCGCACCCATGCTCACCACCAGCGGCACGCCCGTTTCTTCGCGGAACTTTTTCAGTTGGTGGAAAATGTAGTCGCTGCCCGAAACGCTGCCGCCCGGCGAGTTCACGCGCAGCACCACCGCCTTGAGGTTTCCGTCGCGGGCTTGTCTTCGGGCGTGGTCGATCAGCCGCTTGAAGGTCGGCTCGGCGTCGATAATCACACCGGAAACGTCGATGATGGCCACCTGCGACCGCGCCCGCGACTGATGCGAGTAGTGCTTCTCTTGCACGCGGCTTTCTCCGCCGGCGCTGGAAAGCCCTATGGCCGCCAGCAGAATAAGATTCAGCAGCAGCGAACCGCCCAAGAACAAGAACAGGAAAACCAGCAGCAGCCCGGCCCAAGGCGATCGACTTGCCGGCGGGGGATAGGCGGGCGGCGCCGCAGTGGCCAAGATGGGCGGAGTGGAGACGGACGATGGATGCGGCGAATCGGAAGCCATGTTCAATCAAATGCCAAAAGGAAGATTGCGGAACACCCAAAGCGACTGCGCCCCGCGCCGTGCGCGTTGCGCCTTTGCTGTTGTTGGGCGGAACGCAAACGGGCGGCCGATCGTTCATTGAACGCGATGGGCCTGCGGGCGTCAACGCCAATGGACCGGCGGCGCGGCCGAATCCGGCGATTGCCGGTCGGGCTGTGCGAACCGGCGGCAACTGCCTATACTGCGGATAACCCCTCCCCATGCCGTGCGCCGCGCAGGCGGCTGCGCCGGCGCGCAGACCCGCGGGGCACAACGGGCGGCTCGACTTCTTGGACGCGCGGAACGCTGATGACCTCGACGGCAACCACCAACGACGCCGGGCGGCCCGAAAGCGGTCGGCGCTACTGGTTCGGCCGGCGCGTGGCTGTCTTGGGCGCTCCGGCGGAAGGCTCGCGGAAGGCGCTGATGGAATTGCTCCGCGGGCAAGGCGCGGTGGTGCAGCGGCGGGCCAACAGCCGGACCGAATTGATCGTGCTGGCGGGCAATCAGCACGGCACCGACCGCGCGCACGTTGCCGAGCAATTGGAGCCGCGGGCGGCAGCCGCTCTGCGCGACGGACGCATCGATGTGATCGACGAGGCCGAGGCGCGGCGGCGGGCCGCAGACCAATGCGACCCGGCCGAGGTGCAGCGGCTTTACACGCCGACGATGCTGGCGCGGATGGTCGGCGCAGAGGCGTGGACGATCCGCCGCTGGGCCCGTCGCGGCTGGCTTCGGCCGGTCCGACAAGTGCGGCATGTGTACTACTTCGATCGCGATGCGGCCCAGGCCGCGCAACGTTTGGCCGCGTTGTCGGCCGAGGGGCTTTCGCCGCAGGCGCTGAAACGCCAACTCGAATTGCTCCGTCGGCGATTTCCCGAGGCCGGCGATCCGCTGCACGGGCCGAATTGGTCGGTGCAGGGCCGTTGGGTCGTTTATCAGGGACCGATCGGCCCGGCGCAGGCCGATGGCCAGCGGCTGTTCGGTTTCGCCCCGACGACCGACGCCTCGCCCGAACACCGCCCCGACAATCGCGGATCGGGCCGGCGAAGTTCCACCGGGCAGCTCGAACCGGCGGGTCGCCCGGCGCTGGGGGCGGAGCGGCCGGTCGGCGATTCCGGCGCGAGGGACGCGCGCGAAGGCGAAACCACTGCCGCTGCCGCCGGGGAGTCTGCCGCGGGCGCAATCGCATCGGCCGGCCGCACGCGTTGGCTGTTTGTTGTTGAAGTCGAGGATGAGGTTGGCGATCTTCCGGGGCGGGCCGGCGCGGCGGCAAGCGATTCGTCGCCAGCGGCTGCCGCCGAGCGGCCGACCGATGCCGAGGCGAGCGAATCGCATGCGGCGGGGCGGCGACGGCCGTTCGGAGAGGATCTCGCGGATGAAGAAGCCGGCGAGAACCGAGACGACGAAACAGCGCCGGGGAAGATGGCCCGCACGGTGGCCGAACTGCTTTCCGGGCGAACGGTGGCGCTGCCGACCCACGCGGGGCATCTGATCCATTTGGCCTCGGAGTTGGAAGACGATGGGCAATGGGCGGCCGCAGCCGAGATGTATCGGGCGGCGATGGCCGCCGGCGGTCCGACGGCCGAGCTGTGTTTCCAGACAGCCGAATTGCTCTATCGCATGGAAGACCTGGCCGGGGCGCGGGAGCGTTACTATATGGCGTTGGAGCTCGACGAGGAGTTCGTCGAAGCGAGGTTGAGTTTGGGCTGCGTGCTCGTTGAGTTGAACCAGCTCGACCTGGCCGAAGCGGCCTTTCGCGGCACGTTGCGTTATCATCCGCACTATGCCGATGGGCATTACTTTCTCGCCCGGCTGCTCGACAAACGGGGCGAGGCGGCAGAGGCCGAGCGGCATTGGCGGGCGTTTCTCGACTTGGCGCCCGACAGCCCTTGGGCCGACGAAGCCCTCCAGCGGCTGTCGCAATGAACGGGCCAAGACCGAGCGGTTGGCCCGCGCGCGGCGCGAGCGGGCCGGCAACCGATGGGCCGATTGCTTCTAGCCCGGGGGTTGCGGCCGTTCGTTGCGCGGGTGTATGGTGATGGGCAGACACAGGGACGGCGTCGCATGGGTGAAATTCTGGCCGGCTACGATCTTCAGCCGACGACGTGGGTTTATATCGCGTCGTTGATGATCGTCGGCATCTTCTTCAAGTTCAGCCGCGTGTTGAGCGTGCGGAACTTGGATCTGTTGGCCATGTTGGCCATTGCCCCGGGCATGTTGCTGGTGGCGGCCGGGCGAGGGCTGCTGGCTCCGCTGGTGCCGCCCGATCCGTCGGCCCAACGCGAGCAGTTGGGCTACTGGTGGCTGTTCGTGATGACGGGCTTCTTCAGCATTAGGCTGCTGCTCGACACGTTGATGGTCCGCCGGCCGCTGCTGACGCCGAATCTTTCAACCGGCGGGCTGACGTTCACCCTGGCGGCGCTGCTGGTGTTCCTATCGGCCAATGTGCTGACGGGCAAGGTTCGACCGGGGTTCGAGCCGGCCCCTTCGGCGTCTGCATGCACCGCCCTGACCGCTTGGCTCGGTGATCCGCCCGCCGACCAACCCGAAGACGCACGGCGGCAGGCATGGCGGGCGGCGTTGACCCGCGGTGCGGCCGTGGCGGTTCAGTTGTTGATTGTCGCCGGCTTGATCGTGCTGGGGGCGCGGCACTACGACAACGTGCAGACGGGCGTGGCGGCCGCCGCCTGGTATCTGCTCATGCCGTACACGGCCGAAGCCACGGCCTGCCTCGACCACTTTTTGCCCGGTCTGTTGCTGCTATGGGCGGTGGTGTGCTATCGGCGGCCGGCGCTGGCCGGCGCGTTGCTGGCCGTGGCCGCGGGATTGATTTGGTATCCGCTTCTGCTGCTGCCGCTGTGGTGCGCCTTCTACGCGCGGCGCGGACTATTGCGGTTCTTGGCCGGCGTGCTGGCCGCGCTGGGGGCGATGGCGCTGATTCTCGTGCTTGCCGCCGATCATCCGGCCCAGTGGCTGCATCATTGGCGGCAGATGTTCGGCTTCGGCGTGCTGGCGCCGCAGCAGTGCCGCGGTTTCTGGGAACACCACGATCTGGTGTTTCGCTCGCCGGTGATGGTGGCGCAGGCGGCCGCGGCCGTCAGCATGGGGCTTTGGCCCGCTCAAAAGAACTTGGCGGCGTTGTTGAGTTGCACTGCGGCGCTGGCGGCCGGGGCGCAGTTTGTCCATCCCTACGACGGCGGGCTCTACCTGGGGTGGTATCTGCCGCTGTTGATCGCCGTGGTGCTCCGGCCGAATCTGGAAGATCGCGTGGCCGAGGCCACCGTCCGCGACGTGAAGCCGCCGAAATGGCTGGAACGGTTGATCCCGCGGCGTGCGGGCAACGCTTTGCCGGCGCCGGCGGCCCAAGGGGCGACCGAGCCACCATCGGCCGAGGCGTTGCCGAAGCCCACCGCCGATCGGGCCGACTGGGGGCCGGCCAAGCCCGACGCAGAGCCGCCGCCCGCGGCAGGCGGGTGACTCGTCATTGTACCGAGCGGAGATTTTCGCCGCGCACGCGCCGCGCCGACGCGCAGTTGTCTGTCGGGGCCGAGAGCCCGGCGGGGCGCAATCGCAACACAGCCGAAGGGCCGCCAGCCGGATTCTTCAAACCGCCGGCGCTGTGGCGGAGGGGGACTGATCTCCCGAAGATCAGCAAAACCTGATCGCGCGCCGCTCCAGCGGGGATCAGACGTTCTTCTTCCGATAGTACCGGATTTCGGCGGCCTTGCTCGTCGGATAGTAGCTCTTCATGTCGTCGAGCTTCATGAACATGTAGGGGCGCGACGAGGTGTTGCCGTTCTTGGTGAACACGTAGCCGTCGGCGATATAGACGCAACTGTGGATCGACTGTTCATTGACGACGGTCATCACGATGTCGCCCAGTTGCAGGTTGCCGAACAAGCGGTAGTACTCGTTGTTGAGCGTGCGGACGACCTCCGCGCCGTCGGTGAAGCGATCGTCGGGCTCGTCGTTGAAAAAGTTGAAGGCGGCCCAGTGGCAGTCGCGGTTCAGCGCCGGCAGCCGTTCGGGCGGCTGGGGATAGGTGTAGAGCCGCATTCGGGCGAAGGTGGGCAGCAGGTGCACCACGGGAATCTCGCACGGTTGGCCGCTGCGAATCGCCGCTTCGACGAGCGGACGCACGTAGCGCTCGCGCCCGCCGCGCGACCAATAGGCTACCAGATCGTCGAGATCGCTTTGCGGGCCGACGCGCAGATTGAGCAGATAGGTTTGTTCGCGCGACAGGGCTTTGATCAGCTTGATTCGCTCCAAGCCCGAGGGCAGCGATCGCTGAATCACCCGCAGATCGCAGAAGAGCAAATACCCGCCATCGCGATAGACCAGCGGAGCGACCAAATCGCGGACTTCGCTCGACAAACCGGCGGGGGCCAGCCATTGGTCGAGGTCGTCGCCGCGGTGGCGGTAGGCGTTGGCGATGTCGTCGTTGGCCGAGAACGGGGTCAGTGCGGCGTAGAGCTTGGCCCGATCGTCGGGCGAAAGCGCGAGAACGAACTTGCGCCGAGGGCGAATCACCGTGCCGCCGGCCTCGGGATCGACTTCGAGCCATTCGATCAACTGGGTGCGCACCGCGTCGGACAGCCCGATCGAGTTGAGCAATTCGGCGGCGGCCGCCACGCTGAGCCCATTGAACGACCAGACGACTTCGTCGGAGACGGGCGGGGCGAGTTCCGGAACGAACTCCAGCGGGGGCGTCAGCTCGATCGGCACGGCGCGAATCTCGCCCCAAGGGTCGGTCGCCGGGGCCGCCACCGGCGCCGCGGAGTTGTCGGCGGCGGTTTGTGCCGGCGGCTGAACCGCGGCCGTGTGGCCGTCGCGCAGCAGAACGATGGTCACCACCACCCAACTGCCCACGAGCATCACGGTCAGGGCGGTTAGCCAGCGCTTCACCCAAGGGTGCGCCGGGTGCGAAGACACCATAGGCCGCTCCACCTCTTCAGGCGGCGAAGCCGGGTCCATCAACATGCTCATCGTTGCCCATCCAAGGCGCGTCGGTCGGCGTCGCGCGCACTGCTTCTCTGCATGGCGGCAAGAGTGCCCCACCGGCGACCCGAGCCAACGAGCCCGCAACAGCGGGCGGCGCGGCGCAGGACGCGATCGGCGCACACTCAGCCTTTGCCCCATGGCCGCCGCGCGCCACCCGAGAACTCGCCCGCCGCAAGTCGGACAACGACTCGCCCGGGGCGACTAAGGCGCGGTCAACGGCCCGCCGTGATCTCTTCTTCGGTTCCTCGCGATTGCTTCCCCGCGCGGCTCAGCCTGCTGCGACCGATGGAGCGATCGCCAGGCAGGAACAGGCTGCGACCCTGCGGAAAATCAACCACTATCTCTAATCTAATTGAACACACGGGCGAATGACATGTCTCTGCGGCTTTTTTATCGAAATACTTGCGCCGAATCGCGCTTTCCGACCCGGTTAGCGATTGCGGAATGCCACGGCTTGGGGGATCGGCCGTGGTTGCGCGGCCGTGGGCCGATGCTTTCGGTCGATCATGCCCCGGCGGATGGGGAACACGGGCGGTCGCGGCGCATCGCGCAGTCGCCCACAGCCCGACCGCTTTCCCTGCCGCAGTTGCCCTGTTCGCCGCGTGACGGCAGCCGCAGGGACGACGCAAACCGCGTTGAGACAGGGTCCGCCGACCATCGCCACCAGTGTCGCTCTGGTTGCGGCTCGCTCTTTTTTTGGGGGTGGCCAAAGAATCGCGTTGCCGCCGCCCCGCGGGGCAACTATATTTCTGTCCACTATCGCGTGGCCGCTGCGGTCCGGCCGGGCGAACGGGTGCGAAAACACTATCGGACGTTTCGTCTGCCGAGGCGGTCCGGGGAGTTGATCGGGTTCTCGCGCCTGCGACGCGCGGCCTGGTTTGGCCGTGAGATCTCTCGCGGCGTGCAGCGCTTCGTTCGAGAGCGGAAAAACCTCTTGGGAGGATCAATTCGATGCAAGAATCGTTCGAACAGGTCGTGCAAGAGTATTGCCGCGGATGCGACGCGCCGGCGCGGATCGATCGGGCCGAAGCCGTGATCCGCGAGGTGAAGATCCTCGGGCTGCAATCGCGCAACGGGCGCAGCTATCGACCCGAGGCGCTCGCCGAGGCTGCGCCGCTGTACGAGGGCGCGCGGGTGAATGTGAACCATCCGGCCGGCGACCCGACCGCGCCGCGCGACTACCGCGATCGGCTCGGCACGCTGGAAAATGTGCGCTGCCGCCCGATGCTGGGGCTGTTCGCCGATTTCCGCTTCAACCCCAAGCACGCCTTGGCCGAGCAACTGCTGTGGGACGCCGAGCACGCCCCGCAAAACGTGGGATTCTCGCACAACATTCAGGCCGAACTCCGCCGCGACGGCCAACAGTGGATCGTCGAGCGGATTCTCAAGGTCCACGCGGTGGACTTGGTTGCCGATCCGGCCACCACGCAAGGTTTGTTCGAATCGGCGGCGCCTGGCGGCGAACAACCGCCGGGCGAAACCGCCGCGACGCGGCAAGCCGCCGGGCAGGCGTCGCCGTCGCGCGCCGCGCAGATTGCCGAGGTGCTTCGCGAGTTCCATCTGCCCGAGCCTCAGTGCCGCACGCCCTGGGCGCAGCGGTTGGTCAGCCGCGAGTTCCTCGAAGCCTTGGCGGCCGCGCCCGACGAGCCCACGATGCGCGCCTGGGCGGCCGATCGGGCGGCGCTGGTGCTGGCCGTGCTGGCGCGGGCCGAATCGTTGCCTCCGGCCGAGCGCCCCATCTGCCGCGAGCAAATCGTGCTGAGCCGTTCCGCCGGCGGGATCGACTGTCGCGCCTTTGTCGAGGCGATCACACGGCCCGCCTGAACGCCGCGGCGGACTACGGGCGCGCCGGATCGCGGCCGCGGCCGACGGCGAATCGGACATCCGTGCGCCTTCGGCCGTAGAACCGCTCGGCATGCCGGTGCGGGCGTGCTTTTACCCATAGGAACAAGCCAATCCAGCGGCGGGCGCAACGCCGCCTTCGGTTGGTGCGAACACACTCTCTTTGCAGAAAGGGCGAAACGATGGGCGATAGGATGCGGTGGCGCTACGGCGATACGAACCCGGTGGTGGCCGGCACGTCGGCCGAGGAGACGATCGAGATCGGCGACTTGGTGTATTTGGACCAAGGGGCGGCCCATGCGGCGGCTGCGTTGCCCGTTGGCGAAACGCTCGACGCCACACGGGCCGAGTTCGCCCGGCGGTTCTTGGGCGTGGCCATGCAGCGCAGCGCGGCCGGCGAAAACGTCCCGATCCGCGTGGCTGCAACCGGCGTGTTCGAGTTCGATTGCGAGCCGGAGAGCTTCGAGTTGGGCGATCTGATCGGCCCGGCCCCGGCCGCAGGCGGCAACGGGCTGCGCAACCAGCAGGTGGCCAAGGCGGCCGCGCCGGCAGCGGCTATCGGACGGGTGGCCCGACGCGAACCGACCCTCAGCGCGCGGGTGCTCGTCAGCGTCTTCTCGACGGTGATGACCGGCGGCGTGCCCGGCACCACGGCCGCGGCCGAGTAGCGGTTGATCGGCCCGAGACGAACATCGCACCGGTTGCAACGGCGCGGCGATCCGGAGTTCGCAGCGACCGGTGAGCAGCGATCAGCGAGGGGAACCACCCGCCGCTGAACCCCACAGCGACCGGAACGGACAGCGTTTGAAGCGCACAAAGCAACCACTGAACTTACTAAAGGAGAGATTCCCGTGCGAGCGATCAACTACCGCGAACTGCGGCAGATGTGCGAGCGGCTCGGGCCGGCGGCCACGGCCGAGCGGTTGGGCGAGGCGCTGGGGCAAAAACACCTGCGGCCCGACGATTTCAGCCTCCGCGAGTTGGCCGAGGCGTTCTTCGGACGCGAGCGCACCGGCGCGCTCGACCCGCGGTCGGGCGCGTCGGCCGTGTTCGAGTCGGGCGAGGCGGTCGATGCCGCGGCCTTTTCGCGAATCACCGGTCGGGTGATCGAGGCGAAGCTGCTCGAGGCCTATCGCAACGAGGCGTTCGTGTTGTCGCGGCTGGTCGAGTCGGTTCCCACGCGGCTCGACGGCGAGCGGATTCCGGGCGTCGGCCGGCTGCCCGACGAGGCCGCCGAGGTCGCCCCGGGCATGCCCTATCCGAGCCTCGGCTTCGGCGAGGAGTACATCGACACCCCGCAGACGACCAAACGCGGGTTCATCGTGCCGGTGACGAAAGAGGCGATCTTCTTCGACCGCACGCACCTGGTGCTGCAACGCGCGGCCGAGGTGGGCGAAGTGCTCGGGCTGAACAAAGAAAAACGACTTCTTTCGCTGCTGCTGGGGCTGGAGAACAACTATCGGGCCAACGGCGCGGCGTACAACACCTACTATGCCGCGGGCGATTCGGGGCCCGACGGCGGGCCCGCCCCGTGGATCAATGACATCGACGCGGAACTGGTCGATTGGACCGATGTGGATGCGGCCGAGCAGGCCTTTGCCGACATGACCGACCCGACCACCGGCGAACCGGTGCTGATCCACGCCACCAACGTGCTGGTGATGCCGGCCTATCGCCATGCCGCGCACCGCATCTTCAACGCGGCCGAAATCGCCTATCAAAGCGGCTCGACGCAGACCACCGCGGCCAACCCGCTGGGCCGTTACGGCGTGTACGAAAGCCGCCTGGCCTATCGGCTGCTTCTGGCCTCCGGCTATCAGCCGCAAGACGCGCGGCGGATGTGGTTCATCGGCGACTTCCGCAAGGCCTTCGCCTACATGGAGAATTGGCCGATCACCGTTTCCGTGGCGCCGCCGAACAGCGAGGCCGAGTTCAATCAAGATATCGTCGTCCGCTTCAAAGCGAGCGAACGCGGGGCGGCCGCGGTGATCAATCCTCGGTTCGTCGTTCGCAGCCGCGGAACGAACTGACGGCCGATCGACAACGGTTGGGGTGATGACACTATAGCGGCGGCGTCGGGCCGCCTCGGGCGCGGACCCGGCCGTGCCATGACGAAGCGCACGTCGGCCCCCTTGGGTCGGACGGCGCCGCCGCTGCTATTGCGACAAGACGAACGGCCGCCGCCGTGCCGGCCCGATGACGAACCGACGACCGGCTCCGCGGCCGACGATGCAAACAGGCGCACCGATGATGGATCACGACTTCGAGCAACTTCGCCGCATTCGCGAGCAAACCTTGGCGCAGATCGCCGAAATCACGGCCCGTCCGAAGCCCAGCTACCGGATCGAAGGGCAGCAGGTCGATTGGGCCGAGTATCTGCGGCGGCTGCAACAGACGGTCGATTGGTGCGATGCGAAGCTGGCCGGCGGCGTGCCCTTCGAACGCCGCAGCCGCGCGACGACCTAGGTTGATGGCGCGGCTTGGTGCATTCGCTGCACTGCCGGGCAAGCCGGCAGTGGCACCCGCACAGGACGATTGGGGCGACGATGAGCAATAGCATGTTCACCCGTTGGGCCGAGGAACTGCCGGAGGTGTTCGACGGCGGACGGGCCGCGCGGCTGATCGGCCGAGGCGAACCGCCCGAATCGACCGGCGCGCCGGTGGTGATCGTGTCGCAGCGGGCGTTGGGCCGGCGCGAGCAGTCGTCTTCACCCGGGTGGTTCGAGGCCGACGACCGCCTGATGCGGCTGGCTGCGGCCGCGCCCGAGCAGATCGCCCCGGGCGACCTGCTGCTCGACGACCAGCAGCAGCGATGGACCGTCATTGCGGTTCGGCCCGCGCCGGCCGGGGCGACCGCGGCGGTGATCGTCCGCCGGCTGCCCCCGCGCGAGGCCGCGGCAACAACGGTCGATCTGTTCCGCGCGGAGTACGGCAAGGCGGCCAGCGGCACGGCGACGGTCGCCTGGGCGCTTTGGAGGTCGGGCGCGGCCGTTCAGATGCAGCCGCTGGAGCGCACGGTGGCGCATGCCGATCGGGCCGCGGCCCCGACGTCGGCCGAGCGATGGCTCGTCATGTTCGATCCGGCTGTGTTCGACGATTTGGAGCGGCTCGGCCCGGTGGACCACCGCGTTCGCCTGCGCGACGCCGCCGGCCGCTGGTTCGAAGTGATCGAAGTGCGCGACCGCGCCCGGATCGACCGTCCGGCCGTGGTCGAAGTGGAGGCGATTGCATGAAGTTGGCCGAGGCGATCCATGCCCATTGGGCCGGGGCGGCCGAGTTGACGGCGTTGCTGCCGGCCGCGCGATTCTTCACCGGCGCGCCGCCCGCAGCCGAGTTGCCGTGGGCGTCGCTGACGGGCTGGCGCGGCGAGGTGGTCGAACGGTTCCACGACGGTTCGTCGGTAGAGCGGGTCGAGGCGACGTTGGAAATCCACTCGGCCCAGTTCCATCACGCTTGCGCAACCGCCCAGTCCGCTCGCCGCCGCTTCGACCGCGCGGCACTGGCGCTTGAAGGCAGCGACCGCGCGCTTGCCTGCCGCGTTGCCGCGGAAGACGCGCGATGCGAACGCTGGGGCCACTGGGTGTTCGCCATCGTCCTGGAAGTGATCGTGCATCGCTCGGGCGCGTAGGCACGGAGGCGGCAAAGTCTCGGGCCCCGGGCCGCCGCCATCGCTTGCCGTGGCTGCTTCGAATCGATTTTCCGCACTGCCGGGCAAGCCGGCCGTGGCACCCAAATCGCGGTGCGATCAGGGCCTGACGGAGCCGAGTCGCTGACGAGGTCGTGCAAGTTTCGACGGCAGATCGAAGGGATACACAAGCCGGGCGATGAGGCGGCGGGGTTGGCTTGTCGTGCCGTGGCGGCAACGCCAGCGGCAAGCACGGCAACAACTGTGGAAGAACCAAACCGAGGGGCGAACGATGACGATCGCGTTTCGAGAGCTCGACGGCTCGCCGCACGAGGTGTTTTCGGCCGACGGCATGACTGCTGAGCGCCGGTTAGTCGTTGCATGGGAAGATCGGCATGCGCTGGTGGCGCACTTGTTGGGCGAAGAGTACGCGCTGGGGTTGCCGCCGCCGGGCGGGCTTCCGGGGCGGTCGGGCGTATCGGTCATCGAGGTCCGCGTCGAGCCGTGGCCGGCCGAGGCCGAGCCGCGCGCGGCGATGACCGATCCGACGGCCGAGTTGAACAGCTACTCGGGCCGCTGGGCACTGGTCACGGCAGCCTACGCCTTGCCCGACCGCGAGCCGGGCCGGGGCGATCTTCCGCCGGTGGCCGCTCACACCTATTTGACCTATCGCATGGACTTGGCCGGGCAAACGATCCGCATTCCGGGCGAAACGCTCCGTTGGGAAACCGATGGGGCGATTCCCGTGCCGCCCGAGGCGATTCCGGCGCTGCGCGTGCCGATCATCGAGCATCAAATCACCTGGCATCGGGCGCCGTTGCCGCCGTGGTCGGCCATTCGCCACGCGGCCGGGTGCGTCAACGCGCAACCGTTCCTCGGCGCACCGCCCGAAACGATCCTCTTCGACGGAGCAATCGCCCGACGACAGTTCATCGGCATCGATCTCGAGGGCTCGGCCGCTTTCGGCTGGCGGCTGACCTATATCTTCCGCGAACGCGCGATCAAAACGCCCGGGGGCATCGTCGGTTGGAACCACGCGTTCCGCTCGTTGCCGGCCTCGGCCCCCGGCTGGGATCGGCTGACCACGCTCGACGGGCGAACGCTCTACTCGGCCGCGAACTTCGCCGGGCTATTCGCGGCGGGATGAGCGCGGCCAACCGCCCGGGCCGGCCGCTAAGAATCGAACCAACGAGGAGATGACGGCATCGAAATCCGCGGCAGCCGGCCGCAATGCCGCGAAAAGGGGATGCTCCCGCGGGCGGCCAAGGCGTCCGCTCGCGGCATAGGGGCGATTGCATCGAGGTTCATTGAACAAGGGACGACCATGACGGCACGGCGACGCAGCGATTCCTTCGACAGATCGAGCGGCTTGGGCCGCGGCCCGGCGGCGGCTGGCGCGTCGCGGCAGGGCGCCGATCGCTCGGCGGTCGCGTTCTCAGGCGAAGCCCTTTCGCGGGCGGCCCGCGAAGGTTCGTCCACGGAGGGTTGGTACGGCGCGTCGGGGTGGGGTGTTTACCCCATCGAGCCGGAAATACTGGCGTTGTTCGAGTTGGCCGAGCCGTTCCGCTTCCCGCAGTCGGCCGAGGAGGGCGACGCGCCGTTCAGCCCGGCCGCGCGAATGCTGTGGCGTTTGCCCGAGGGCGGCTATGTGGGCGGCTTGATGGGTCGGCCGCACACGTTGTATTGGCCCGTTTGTCCGCGAAGCGGGTCAGCGCCGGTCGGCCCGCCGCCGCTGGCGCCCCCGGCCCGATGCACCGCCCGATGGAATCGGCAAAGCGGCCGATGGGAGGTGATCGCCCCGGCGCCCATCTGGCGGCGCTTCGAGATGACCGCCGGGCTGACTTGCGGCCAATCGGCCGAGGTGCGAACGATCGTCTTCGATCATCAGGGCGGCGAGCATCGCGGCACTCCGCCGGGCGAGGTGATCACGGTTTACGATTCGCTAGCGATGTTCTCGAAACCGCCCACCGCGGCCGAGGCCGCCGGGGCGATGGGCATGGCCGTCTTCGCCGCCGATCGGAACCGCTGGGAGATCGTCGCCATGCAAACGCCGGCCGACTTCCTCGGCACGCTGGCCCAAGATTGCCACCGCTGGGACACCACCGCCGCTGTTTGGCCGCAACTGAACACGCTTTCGGCCGGATACAATCCGTTCGGCGCCGGCGTTTCGCAGCCGACGATCGTGATGAACATCGCCGGCGGAGGCAACCAGACGATCGGTCCGCCCCTGCACCTGCCCGCCCAATGGTTCAGCGGCCGAGAGGGCGACCGCGTGCTCTGCCGTTGGCACATCCGCGGAGGCTACTACTACCTTGCCGGGATCGAACCGAACGACCTCGACTATCAACCGCTCGACGTACTGACCCGAACCACGCTGACGATCGACTTCGCCGGGCAGTCGTTCTCGCATCGCCGCTACGCCCGACAGATTCGTCTCCCCCCGTGGACGACGATCGGCCCGGAGGTGGAAGTGTAGCCTTCGAGGCGACGACGAACCGCAACCGATCTGCGAGGCCGGCCGGGGTATCAGGCCCGTGCAACTGGCGACTGCGACGGTGGAATCGAGTGCCAAGCCGGGCGTGATGAGGTGGCACGGGGGATCGATGGGGAGGTATGAGCGACCGATGGGGTGCCGCAGCCCGACCCTTTCCGGTCCACTTCAACTGCGGCGGCAAGGCCAAAGGGTGCTACGGCAGATCGCTTGGCTGCCACGGCAGGAAGATTGGGCAACGTGGCGGGACGATTGGGTGCCACGGCGGTACGATTGGGTGCCACGGCGAGACGATTGGGTGCCACGGCGGGCTTGTCCCGCCGTGCCTGCATTACCATCTTCCCAAACTCATGCCACGGCTGAGTTCCCGCACTGCCGGGCAAGCCGGCAGTGGCACCCGCGGTGTCCCGGGAGCGATCGCAACTTTCTGCTCAGATTGTGCATTATGTCCACAATGAGCATTACGCCAGCCTTGCTCAGGTCTCTTGGGTGTCGCATTTTTGCTTTCTTATTGATCTTGACCCACTCCCGTCAGATCGCTAACGTTGGCCGAGCATTCGCCTGGGTCGGTCGCGGTAGGGATGTATGCGGCGCGGTTCGGGTGTTGGATGGGGAGTTGCACTCGTGCGCAGGATGCTTGTCGGGGCGTTGAAGGTTGGGTTGTCGCTGGCGATCGTGGCATGGCTGTTCAGCCGCGCAATGCAGGGCGAGGCCTTCGACCGCTTGCATGCGCAGATGGTCGGGCCGGGCTTTCAATGGGGTCTGTTGGCGGCCGCGTTCGTTTCGCTGCTGGCGGCCGTGGTGGTCACCTTCGTCCGCTGGTGCTACTTGGTGCGGGCGTTGGGCATCCCGTTTACGATGCTCGAAGCGTTGCGGCTGGGGTTTTTGGGGTTCTTATTCAACTTGGCGCCGATGGGCATCATCGGCGGCGATCTGCTCAAGGCCGTCGTCTTGGCCCGCCAGCGACCCGGGCAACGGGCCGCAGCCGTGGCTTCGGTGGTCGTCGATCGGGTGATCGGGCTGTACATCTTGTTCGTGGTGGCCTCGGCGGCCATCGTGTTGAGCGGCTTTTATCGGCACGGCGATCCGCAGGTGCGCTCGATCGCGGTAACGACGTTGGTCGGCACGCTGGCGGCCAGCGTCG
The DNA here is from genome assembly GCA_029975295.1 of Thermoguttaceae bacterium. Lineage (GTDB taxonomy): Bacteria > Planctomycetota > Planctomycetia > Pirellulales > Thermoguttaceae > JARKPK01. The sequence continues at coordinate 21,489 of JARKPK010000119.1, forward strand.
TGCTGGCGGCCGTGTTCATTCCCGGCGCCACGCAGGGCCGGCTCAGTGCGGCCCTGGGGCGATTACCCTATGTAGGCCGGCAGGTGGGTCATCTGATCGAGGCCGTCCGCCTTTATCGCAACAGCCCCGGCGTGCTGGCCGTCTCGTCGTTGCTGACCGTGGCCGTCCATTCGTTGACCACGTTGGGCATCTATTGGATCACCCTCGGCGTGTACAACGGCGGGGCGGGCGGCATCGACCTGATGAGCGAATTCGTCGTCGTGCCGTTGGCCTCGGCCACCGGGGTGATTCCGCTGGTGATGGGCCCGATGGAATTGGTGATCGACTATCTCTACGTCCGCGTTTTCGCGCTGGAGTGGGGCCAAGGCCTGGTGGTGGCCCTGGGGTATCGGATCATTTCGCTGCTGGTGGCCTTGGCCGGCGTGGCGTTTTACCTGGGCGCGCGGCAAGAGCTGCGCGAGGCCATTAGCGACGACGCCGCGGAGGAAACGCCCACGGTGGAATCGACGACCAGCTTTCGGCAGCGCGCCGGAAGCCATGCCGCGGCCGCGTGAAGAAGCCGCCCGCGCCGCCGCGACTGCCGCCGATCGCCGGGCCTACTGCGGCAGCAGCTTGGGCGGTTGGCCCGACTCGAACTGCTTGAGCAGCTCGGTCATCTTCTCTTTCGTGGAAAAGTCGGGATAAGTCGGCTCGGAAATCACGCCTTTGCCGGCCAACACCCGCGCCGACGCGCGGCGCGACGCGCCGGCCAGTTCCACGGCCCCGGTCAGCACGCGCATGCACTCCAGCGGCGAGTGGAAGCCCATGCCGTTGCTCGCCGCCACATAGTCCCAGCGCATCTGGGCGCGGCGGACGGCCTTGCGGGCCTCGGCCAGTTGCGCGTCGTCGGCCCCGGCGTCGTCGGCCGCGGCGATGTCGAGATGGGCCCGGGCGATCGCCTCTTCGGCCGTGGTTAGTCCTTCGCGGACCTTCGATTGAATCGACTCCACCCGGCTGACGATCTCCTTTTCGCTCCAGCGGTGGCACACGGCGCACGAGTTGGCTACATCCAGCAACGGGCTGCGGATGTGGTGGTTGGTGAACTTCACTCCGCCCTCGGTGCGATACGGCATGTGGCAGTCGGCGCAGGCCACCTGCCGGTAGGCGTGAATGCCCGTGGTGTACACCTCGTAGTCGGGATGTTGCATCTTGAGCATCTTCGTTTTGCTCACGGCATGAGTCCAATCGCTGAACTCGGTTTCGTCGTAGTAGCGTTCCATCGCCTCGACCGTCAGGCCGTGCTTCCAAGGGAAGGTCAGATATTTGCCGTCGCCCTTGAAGTAATACTCGACATGGCATTGGGCGCAGACCAGGCTGCGCATCTCTTGGTGCGAAATCGCGTTGAGATCGCGGCCCATCGATTCGAGGGCCTCGCGCAGCGCCGGCCGCGAGATGTGCAGTTCCATCGTGTTCGGCTTATGGCAGTCGGCGCAGGCGATCGGGTGTTTGGTTTCGGCTTTCACCTCGTCGAACTTCTTGGCGTAGAACTCGGCGATGCCCCAACGCTGCATCAGCTTGGGCACGTCGGCGCTTTTGCAGGCCATGCACGTGCCCGGGCTTTGGGCCGAAATGCGCTTCGTGTGCGTTACGTCCTCCAGCGCGAAGATATGCCCGCGGGCTTGGCGGAAATCCTTCGAAAACGGGTTGCCGGCGAAGAGCATGCCGATGGTCGGATGCTCTTGCAGGTAGTCGCGCGGGTACGAGCCGCCGAACTTCGTCCGCGTCGAGTCGTCTTTCTGCATCAAATAGGTTTCGTACTGGCGCGGATAGTTCAGGCCCCAGCGGGCCGGGTCGGTTTCGTCGTCGGCGATGGGCGCCAACGGCCGCTGCAAGCGGGCCTCTTCGCGCCGCTGCAATACATTGGCGGCCAACAGCCCCAAGAGAAAGGTGGCGATCAGGCCCACGGCAAACAGCGCCCACCCGCGCCACGCCGGCGCGCCGTTGACGGCAGTCTTTCCAGTCATTTCGGTCATCGTCTTGCGCCTTGATTGATGAAAGCAAGCTCGTAAGCAACAACGCCCGATCGACCGGCCCGCAGCCGGCGGCGGTTTAGCGATCGGCCTTGCCGGCGGGCCGATCTTCGGGCACGGGCAGTCGGCCGCCCACACGCACTTTTCCCCATGGGTCGTTCCAGGCGGGCAGCGACGGCCGAAAGACCGCCGGACCGGCCGACTGGCTCCGCACCGTGCCGTGCGGCACGTCGCGGTGGCAATCCCAGCAGCGGCGGTCGCCGTCGGCCGTGGCCAACGTCGTCTCGTGCACCAGCGCCTCGTGGCACCGACGACAATTCTCTTCCACCACCGGCACGGCCTTGGCCGAAAGCCGAATCACCTCGGGCTCCCAACGCATGGTGAACACCGTGGAGTGCCATAGTCCGTCGCGAGCCTTGAACGCATAGTGCGAAAACACGTCGGTGTGCGGCACGTGGCAGTCGTTGCAGGTGGCCACCCGCGCGTGGCTGCTGTGCCGCCACGTGACGTAATGGGTGTTCATCACATGGCAATTCACGCAGGTTTCGGGCGAGTCGCTCAAGTAGGAGGCCGCCCGCGAAATATAAGCGGTGAACAGCCCCGCGCCGGCGGCCATGCCCAAGGCCAAAAAGCAGGGCATCCGCCATCGGGCCGAAACGATGCGCAACACCAGCAGGTCGCGCAGCCAAGACAGCATCTTCTGTTACTCCCGCGACGACCGGCCCGTTGCGTTGGCCGGCTCGGCCCCAGACTGCTTGTGGTTCGTTTCTCGATGCTCGTGCAAGCGGCCGCCGCTGCGCGATCGCGATCCGGAGCGACGACACGGGCGAGCCCGAGCCGCTTGCAGAGGGAGCTTTCAAACAATCGTTCAGGTGTTCTCTCGCTCGGCCTTCACCAAAGGCCTTGGCGCGTGGCGCTCCGCTGCCGACCAAGCCCGCGAAACCAATATCCTAATAATCGGAAAATTGTCAATCGAGAGCGATTATTTTCGCGGCGAGATTCGCCGTTTATGTAATGTGCTCTGCCGCAAGATCAATCGGCCGTGCGAGTTCGGCGTTCGAGTCGCAGCGGTTTTCGCGGCGGCGCGGGGCGAAAAAAATCGCCGGGCTATCTAGAAAAAAACAGGGCAATTCATTCCTACCGATCGTCCGCCGGCGGGTCGAGCCGGGTGACGGCGATGCCGCGTCCCTTGTTCTCGGCGATCGGTCCGATGCTGGCGATTTGCGCATCGCTCGCTTTCGGGCCGACCACTACGGGCATCGTGGTTTCGTTGCGCA
>JARKPK010000123.1 GCA_029975295.1 Thermoguttaceae bacterium
TTCGACAGCCCCGGCCAATTCGCGCATTTCGTCAAGGACGATCACGGCGGTTGGATCATAGGGGGCGGCGGACCGCCGTTGGAGGACGCGCCGCTCGACAGCCGCGAACTGCAGGGCTGGATCCGGGACCTTTCCGAATTCGCCGTCGCCGACGCGGCCGATCCCGACCGTTATTTCGAAATAGGATTGGCGCATCCGACGCATTCCATCCGTCTCGGGCTCGACGAAGGGGCGATTGTTTCGATCGCCGGCGTCAAGGGGACGGATAACGTTTGCTATGTTGAATTCTCCACCCACCCCGGCATTCCCTATATTCTTCCGGCGTGGCGGTTTGATTTGTATTTCCGCCGCCTTCCGGGTCTTTTTCCCGACGCCGCGCCCGGCTTCACCCCAGCCGAAACGTTGTTCGCCGATCTGCGCCGCGACGGCGTCAACATCAAATTCATGCGCGGCCGCGGCGCATGGCGCGCCGTGGGATCTTCCGGCAGAATGCGGGAGGGCGCGGTCGACCGCTGGATCGACGCGCTTGCCGCCTGGAAGCCGCGCGACTCGTCTCGCCCCGAACCCGAGCTTCGCCTCCCGCGCGGCGCACCCGAGGCGGAGATCAGCCTCCCCGGCGATGTGCGCCAGTTTCGCTTGGGCGGCGCGCATCCAACGTATGGAACTCCATTCGTTGTCCTCGACAATGGCAATATTTTCGCTCTCACTTCCGAGGAAGCGGCGGCGATGTTTCCGTCTTTCGACGACTTGTTCTTGGAGGGTGGACCAAAACCGGAAAACTCGATCCCGGCGGCGGTCGACAAGAATGCCGATGTCGATCCGGAATCGCCTCGCTCCGCGAATACGGGTGGAGACGATATTCACGCCGCAGACAAGCCAAACAATAACGAATCGATCGTTTCCGCTCCTGTGGAAGCCGCTGGCGAAAAGATGGATGAGCAAGAGCAACCCGATCAACAAAAAGAGGTTAAAGAATAGGCAGACGATATTCGGAAGGGATCGGGCTTGCCTTAGAATTCATCCGCATCAGCAGCGACGCCACACGATTTAAAGCGCGCGACGTAACGAATTTTTTCGGCTGAATACATTGCTGGTGACGACTATTTCCTGCATT
>JARKPK010000020.1 GCA_029975295.1 Thermoguttaceae bacterium
ATCGTTGCGACCGGCCCCTGCCCTCGGGCAGGGGAACCTTCTTCCTTTCCCCTCACCCTGGAGTTACACTGAAGCCTTCCTTCATCCCGAGCGCCACGCTTTTCAACCGTCCCGCGCCACACTATTCAACCGGCGTTTACACACCCGCATCTTCGCCGGAGCCTATGTCGAGCCGCACGGTGCGTTCAATATCCAGCGAAACACGTTGGCCCCGGCGCTGGGCCGATTCCTTGCCCCCTGGGCGCGGAGCGATCGACCCGGCTATGCAGGCGGCGGCAATAAGTTCGACCTCGATCGCTTCTCGCCGGAATACCTCGACCGGCTCAAAGACTTCCTCAGCGAAGCCGCACGGCGCGGCGTGGTGGTCGAGTTGACGTTCTTCTGCGCCACGTACAACGATAAGCATTGGTCGTTGCATCCGCTCAACCCGGACAAAAATATTCAGGCGATCGAAGTGCCCAACTGGCGGAAGATGCACGACCTGCCGCCGGGCACAACGCTGGCGAAAGCCCGCGAGCTTTCGCCGATCTTCCGCGTGCAAGAGGCATTGGTGCGTTGGCTGGTCGGCGAATTGAACGGCTTCGACAACCTGTTCTACGAGATTCAGAACGAACCTTGGCCCGACAACGGCGCCCGCGGCGAGATCATCAATCCCTACTTGCTCGATCGGCCCAATTGGCCCAACGCGGTCGAGGTGCCCTCGCCCGAGGCTGTGGCGTGGCAACGGGCGATCGCGCAGGCGATTGCCGACGAAGAAAGCCGCCTGCCGCAACGGCATCTGATCGCCCAAAACGTGGCGAACTTCCGACTGGCAGTCAACGACGACGATTTGGCGCCGCAAGTGTCCATCGTCAATTTCCACTACGCCTATCCCGAGGCCGTGGCGTGGAATCGCGGCCTCGGTCGCGCAATCGGCTGCGACGAAACCGGCTTCGCCGGGAGAGACGATGCCCACTACCGCGGGCAAGCTTGGCGGTTCGTACTCAGCGGCGGCGCGCTGTTCAACAACTTAGACTATTCATTCACCGTCGGGCGTGAAGACGGCAGCGACACGTCCAACCAAGCCCCCGGCGGCGGCAGCCCCACGCTGCGGCGACAGCTCAGGGTGCTCAGCGAGTTCGTGCATGGCTTCGAGCTCGCGCGGCTCGAGCCTGATCCGTTGCTAGTCGTTCGCTCGCCCGGCGTGGTGACTTATGTGCTTTCCGATCCCGGCAAGGCGCATGCGATTTATGTGGAGGGCCGCAGCCCGACAACACTCGCCCTCAACTTGGCCGAGGGCGACTGGTCGGCCGAGTGGATTTCGGTTGAGGACGGCCGCGTGCTTCAACACGACACTCTTGCCGTCCGGCCCGGCCAAGCCTGCACGCTGGCAAGCCCCCGTTTCGACCAGGCCGCTGCCCTCCGGATCTTGAAGAAGTGAACAACGCGTTGCGACCGGATCGGCAGGGGCAGGTTCTCAACGAATGCCGATCCGGCGCAGCGCGACGTCATTCTCGTGTCGGAGTCTCCGAGAAGACCACGACGACGTTCGATGCGTCGCCCCATTCAAAGGTGTGCCAGCGCGTCGTGCTGGTAAAGAGATAGTCTTTGTGGCTGCCGGTTGCTTGAACGCCGGTCACCAGCGCCCGCGCTTCCTTGCCCGTCACCATGCCCCGATACCACCCCTCTTGCTGCATGGGGCCGAAGGGAAGGTCGTGCAGGTTGAAGGCGAAATCGCTCACGCCGCCCAGCATGATTTCTTGCCACGTGCCGTCGGCCGCTTTAGTGACGCCCTTCCACCACGACTCGCGATGTGCGGAAAATGTGAGGTTGGCGATTTGAGAGAGGTCTTCGCTGAGGTAGCCGACGATGGTCACCTTCTGTGCGCTCCGGGCGTCGTCGATGCCCGTGACGCGAAACGCACGGCCGCGCCATTCCACCGGCGACGCCTTGCCGAGGATGCCCAGCGATTGCTTTTCCGTGCGGCTGTTGCCGCTGCTGAAGCTCGTGTCCATCGAAGCCTTCTCGATATAGATGCCTGCTCGGAGATGCTTGCACTTGTGCAAAGCGGCCAATTTGGGCGACATGGGAACCGGTTTGACAATCACCGCCCTTCCCGCGGCTTTTGCTAGCGCGGTCTTCCGGTCGGCAGCGTCGAACAGTTCGACCGTGATCGGCCATTCGCCCTCGGCGTCGAATGAATGAGTGGCCGTGGGCGCCGAGGTTGTGACAACCCGTTTGGGCCCGTCAAACGTCCAAACGTAAACCGGCTCGCTCGGGGCCTTCGACGCCCGAACCTCGAAAGGCACAAGGCCGTTCGGTTCAGCCACGGTGATCGGCGGGTCGAGCGTCAGCGACACCGCCGAACCGAGCTGCACTTCGGCGATGGCGCGGGCGAGCAGGGTCTTTCGGCCGCCCGTCGTATCGAAAAGTTCCAGCGAAACAGCAAGCTTGCCTTCTTTGGCAAAAGTGTGAATCTGAGAAAAAGTGATCTCCGGAGCGATCGTTCCGTTGTATTTCTGGAGTTCCACGGCCGAACCGTCGCCGAAATTCCATTGGTAGGCGACCGATTCCACCGGCGGGCCCAATCGCTTGGCAATTCCCTTGAGCGTGAACGCCCGATTGCCCGTGTTGTCGGCGATCGACGCCGGTTCGATCTTCAGATCGACGGCGGCATCCCGAATCCGCACCGCCGCCTCGCCGTCCTCCGTCTCGCTGATGTTGATCGCCACCACGTAAATGCGGTCTTCGGCCGCGGCGGACAGCGGCCAAATGTCGCCCTGTTTGATGAGAATGCGGCTCGGCTTGAGCAACCCGTCGACGCGGCGATTCTCTTTGAGCACATAGAGCTCGACGTGAACCGCGGGCGACTGTTTGAGCGATTCGACAAACACAGTGCGCGGCTCGCTGGGCCGAGCCGGATCAGGCTCCAAGTTCACGCTCCACACTTTAGCCGAATACTCCTTGGGAAGCGCAAACGTGTGTTCCACCGGCGCGGGCGGCGAATTCGGGCGTTCCGGCTTTGCCAAGGTCGAGGTCATTTCGGTGCATCGCTGGTCGGGTACGAGCGATGCCACCGGGCTCGTCTTGCTGAAAACAAAGTGGTTGACAAAGCCGCGGTAATGGTCGGAGAGGCCTTCGTTGGTGCAATCGCGCAGCGCCCGATTCAAAGGAGCGAAAATCGCGTGGCTGTGGCCGTTGTACGTCGCCACAGCCGTATGGACGGTGTGGAACGACGCTCCTCGTCCGACAACGTAATCGAGAAAGAACGCCCGTTCGTACTCATGGTCGTCATACGGGGAAGCCTGCCCCGTGGCCGAAAGCGGCTTCTCGAACATCCGCGGGTTCACTCCGCTGGAATTGCCTTTGCCCCCCATTTGTTCGATGGTGAACGCCTCGCGGCAAGCGGCGTATTCGGCCCCGGCTTCGAGCCACCACAGGTAGGTCGAAAAACTGGTCATCGAGAGGCCCGCGAAGTCTTCGTGCTGTACCGCGTGGAACAGTTCGTGGGCGGCCGTCTTTTTGAGAACGGTGGGCGAATCGCAGTTGGCCGAACAAATATGGATGCGGTCGAAGATCTTGTCGAACATGCCCGCCGCGCCGAACGACCATTGATAAAGGCTGATGTAGTTCGAATCGAGTTTGACCAACACCCGCCCCGAGGGCACTTTATAATTCAGCGCTTTGTAGCGCTCGTAGGCCGCGTCGACGAAATGGGCCAAGTCTTGCACGTACAACGGCACGCCGGGCCGATACCCCTCGAACACCTGATCCTTGTCGATCCAAAAGTCTTTCACCCACTTTACGCGGCTGGAATTGCGCGGGCCGAGAACGATCCACTCTTGCCCGCCGCCGCGTTTTTTCCAAGCAGCGTCGTTCAGCGCCGAGTTTTCCACGATCATCTTTTTCGAATAGAGGACCAAGCAGTGCGGGCTGAGATGGGCGTCCAAGAACGTCTTTTCGTACACATGGTGCCCCCCCAGCACAACGACCGGAACCAGGGCGATCTTCTTCCAAGTCAGCCAGTCGAGCCCGGGAACGCGGATATACAGAAACCACAGCCGCGAAAGATGGTTCGCCTGCGCAACGACTGTTCGACGCTCCTCATCGACCCGTACCGGCAGCATCACCCAGCGGCGCCGCGACTCGTCCCAACGGAAAGCCATGATCTGCTCGGCGACCGGCGCCTCGGGATTCAGAAGGGCCGGATCGTACGGCAGTTCCACCTCCAGCGGCGGATCGAACTGGTGCAGCTCTCCCAAACGAACGTCCCAACAGGCAAGCGTTTGGAAGCTGAGAACACTATCACGCGGAATCTTGGCCTCGGGCACGGCCGCAACCGAAAGCTGTTCCTCTTGCTTGAGCAGTCCGCCGGGAATCGTGATCTGAAGCCGCGGATTGCAGCGAACGGTTTGCGAATCGGCCGAAGGGCGAACCGTTTTGCTCCACGGCGTCAGCAAGACGGCCACATCCGGGGGATACTCCGGAACAACAGCCTCCGGCGGCGAGTCCGGTTTGGTCGGAGCGGCAGGAGCGTCGGGTGGCGGCGGCACGGCGGCGATCTCGGGAGGTCGGCCCGCGCCAGATCCCTCGCGAGGTCGGAAGCTGATCGAAGCGAGCACATGCTCCAACGGGAGCGGCAGCTTCCGAGGATCGCTTAGCGGCGGCGCTAATGCGTTGATGACATAGCGCCGACTGCCGTGGACAAAGGACACCCGATAGAGCATCCGACGGCCGCCGTCATCGGCCGGATGCGCAACCCAAACGGCCGAAGCATCGCCCATCTTCAGTCGCCCGCTTTCCGTCGCCCGATTCCCTTGGCTTCGCTGGCGAACGAATTCCTGCAGCGTCTGCTCGGGATCCTTCGCGTCCCAGCCGCTCCGAAACAGATAGAGCGAGTAGCCCTTCTCGCCCGATTCGATGCGATCGTACTGCCGATCGGCCGGCAGCTCGGCCTGGGGCGATTGGTCCAATCGCCAGCGGCCGGAAAAACGCAGACGAAAACTGCCCTCGGGATGCTCGTACCACAACGGCGGCACGGTCATCGGGCGAGTGGCCAACGGCAGCAACAGGTTCAACCGCTGCCGGCCGCGAACCACAATAATCGGTTGAGACGTGTTCGGAACGCAACGCTCCAAGGCGGCCTCGAAATCCTCAAACGTCTCGATCTCCTGCCCCGAGAACTCGACAATCAAGTCGCCGCGCCGCAACCCGGCTTGGTCGGCCGGCCCCTTGGGCGCAACCCCGACGATCGCGGCGCCGCTGGGCGACTCGATGCCGGCCGCAACCGCCTCGGGATGCCCGGCCGATCTCAACTGCATGCCGACGTAGAACTCCGTCGGTGTTTCCTCCTGTACGGACGAATGGCCCGAACCCGGCGGAGCTGGAGCCGCGTCGGCCGTGGCGCCCAGGGTGATTTCCAGCGACATCGCACGGGCCCCGCGAAAAATCGCCAGCCGTTGTCGGCTTCCGATCTCGCTGCCGCCTATGGCTTGATACAGGTCGGCGCATCGGGCGATCCGCTTTTCACCGCAGGCGACAACGACATCGCCCGCCTGAAGCCCGGCAAGCTGCGCGGCATAGCCGGGGAAAACCTTAGTGATCACCGCACCATCACGGGCATCGACGCCAAGCTGTCTGGCTTCGGGCGAGTCGGCCTCGCACAAGTTGACGCCCAGTGCAACCGGCTTCGCATTCTCGGCGGCCGCGACAACACCGGCCCAAGCCAGAATCCAACAAAGAGTAACAATCCCGATCGGCCGACTTCGTACCATGATCGTGCTCCCCCGGGGTCAACCGCCTCGCTGCGACTGCATTGTAGCCCCACACTGGGGAGCGTACCATGTCGAATCGGTGGCCGCGGCCTTCGTGGCATTGCGGGCGGAACGTAACCTTGGCGGAACGTAACCTTGGCGAAACGTAACCTTGGAGGAACGTAACCTTGGAGGAACGTGGCCATGTAGGAACGTGTTCGGCGCGTTGTGCCGCTGAGGACTGGCAAACACCCAGCGGCGAGGGCACAATGCTCTCTGGGCACAAGTCGCAGGCGTCAGATGCAGAGCAAACCGGCTTCCGCGCGTTCGCCCCGGGCGACCTCTCCGGCAGCGTCATCCGGCGGAATGCTGTTTACTTCGGACGACAGGCGATCGTACGGCGGCGTTACTCGGCCGATAATCAGTCAACACCGGCTGTCAGCGACAAAGCATCGCGTTGCCAACAAGAACCCGTTGAGATCCCGCCGCTTCCGCCGCAGAAGACGAAGTCCCTGTGCTTAACGAACCTCTGTGCATCTCTCGTAGAGCCATGAAAAAGACGTTGCTTCTCCTGCTTGCGTGCTTTCTACAATCCGATCTTTTTGCGGCCGCCCCGCCCAACATCGTCTTTTTTCTCGCCGACGATCTCGGCCAGCGCGATCTCGGCGTCTATGGCAGCACGTTCTACGAAACGCCCCACATCGACCGACTCGCAAAGGACGGCACGCTCTTCACCGATGCCTATGCGGCCTGCCCGGTTTGCTCGCCGACGCGGGCCAGCATCTTCACCGGCCAGTGGCCGCAACGCACCGGCATTACCGACTACATCGGCGCGCCCTCGCTCCCCGAGCAATGGACGCGCAACACGAAACTGCTTCCTGCACCCTACACCGACCGCCTCTCGCTCGATGCGCCTACGCTCGCCAAGGCGTTGAAGGCTTCGGGCTACGCAACGTTCTTCGCCGGCAAGTGGCACCTTGGCCCCGAAGGCTGGTGGCCCGAGAACCAGGGCTTTGACGTAAACATGGGAGGCACCGACAAGGGCGGACCGTATGGCGGAAAGAAGTACTTTTCGCCCTACGGCAATCCGCGGCTGCCCGACGGGCCCGACGGCGAGCATCTGCCCGACCGCCTCGCCGCCGAAACGGCCAAGTTCATCGAGGCCAACCGAACCCGCCCGTTCTTCGCCTTCTTTTCGTTCTACGATGTTCACACGCCGCTCATGGCCCGTGAGGATCTGCGGAAGAAGTACGAGGAGAAACGCGAGCGCCTGGGCCTGGAGGCGAAATGGGGCCGCGAGGGCGAGCGCGACGTGCGGCTCGTCCAGGAGCACGCCGTCTATGCGGCAATGGTCGAGGCCATGGACTTGGCCGTAGGAAAGGTGTTGGCCAAGATCGACGACCTCGGCCTGCGCGAAAGTACCCTTGTGATCTTCACCAGCGACAACGGCGGCCTATCCACCAGCGAGGGCTGGCCAACCTCAAACGTCCCCCTGCGCGGCGGCAAAGGCTGGGTTTATGAGGGCGGCATCCGCGAGCCGCTGATCGTGCGCTGGCCCGGCGTCGCTAAGCCCGGCAGCGTGGTCAGCGTCCCGGTAAGCAGCCCCGACTTCTTCCCCACGTTGCTCGAAGCCGCCGGGGCAAAGCCGCAGCCCGGCCAAGTGCTCGACGGCGCGAGTCTCGTACCGCTGCTCAAAGGCGGCGCCATCGCCCAACGCGCGCTCTTTTGGCACTATCCGCACTACGGCAACCAAGGCGGCGCACCGTGCGCTGCGGTTCGCCGCGGCGATTGGAAGCTGATCGAGTGGGCCGAAGACAACCGCGTCGAGCTGTTCCATCTGGCCGAAGACATCGGCGAGCAGAACAACTTGGCCGAAAAAGAACCGCAACGCGTTGCCGAGCTCCGCGCCGAGCTGGCCGCGTGGCAGAAACAAGTGGGCGCCCGATTCCCTACGCCAAACCCGAATTACGACCCAGCCAAGCCCAGCGGCCGCGCCGCGAAGCGCAACCCGAATTGAGGACGCAGATGACACACGCCTTCACACCCCGGAAGAAAACCGCGCAAACCGGAAAGCTGCACACGTTCCATGGCCGGTTCTCGGCTGCCGGCCGACTCGCCTCGCTAAGGGGGGCCGCACTGCTTGTATCTGTATCAGCGTGTTTGTCCGTGTTGGCAGCGTTTGCGCCGCCTCCTGCCCTGGCGGCCGACAAGCCCAATATCATCGTGATCTTGGCCGACGATCTCGGCTACGGCGATCTCTCGTGCTACGGCGCTAAGGCGGTGCAAACGCCCGCCATCGACCAACTGGCTCGCGAGGGGGTGCGATTCACGAGCGGCTATTGCAGCGCATCGACCTGCACGCCCACACGGTTCTCGCTGCTCACCGGCACCTATGCCTTCCGCCAGAAAGGCACGGGCATTGCTCCGCCGAACGGCCCGGCGATTATCAAGCCCGGCGTAGAAACGCTGCCCGGCATTTTGAAACGCGCCGGCTACGCCACGGCCGTCATCGGCAAGTGGCACCTCGGGCTGGGCGATCCGGCGCCCGACTGGAACGGCGAGTTGAAGCCCGGTCCGCTCGACATCGGATTCGACCATTGCTTTCTGCTGCCGACGACGAACGACCGTGTGCCGCAGGTGTTCGTCGAGGGGCGCCGCGTGAAGAATCTCGACCCGGCCGATCCGTTGTGGGTTGGCGATAAGAAGCCGTCGGACGATCATCCCACCGGCCTCACCCATCGCGACACGCTCAAGATGGACTGGTCGCATGGGCACAACCAAACCATCCACAACGGCATCAGCCGTATCGGATTCTACACAGGCGGAATGAAAGCCCGTTTTCGCGACGAAGACCTCGCCGACGCCTGGGTGAACGAATCGAACCGCTGGATCGAGGCCAACAAAGACCGCCCGTTCTTCCTCTTCTTCGCTTCGCACGACATCCATGTGCCGCGTGTCGCGCACGAGCGGTTTCAAGGCAAGACGACGCTCGGCCCCCGCGGCGATTGCATCGTGCAGTTCGATTGGTGCGTGGGCGAGCTTATCAAGACGCTCGACCGGCTCAAGCTGGCGGAAAAGACGCTTGTCGTCCTCTGCTCCGACAACGGCCCGGTGCTCGACGACGGCTACAAAGACGATGCCGTGACCAAGCTCGGCGACCACCAGCCGGCCGGGCCGTTTCGCGGCGGCAAGTACAGTGTGTGGGAAGGCGGCACGCGCACGCCGTTCATCACACGTTGGAAGGGACGCATCGCGCCGGCGGTGTCCGACGAAATCGTCTGCACCGTCGACTTCGCCTCCAGCTTCGCCGCGCTGGCCGGTGAGACTCCCGCAGCCGACGGCTGCCTCGACAGCCTAAACGTTCTCGGCGCCCTGCTGGGCAAACCCGGCGAAAAAGGCCGCGATCATCTTCTCCAGCAGGACAACGGCAGCGGGAACTTCGGCCTGCGCGTCGGCCCATGGAAGCTGGTGCGCATCGAGCGCCGCGGAAAGCCGGAAGCGCGCGTCAGCGCAACGGAACGCCCTCTGCCGCAAGCGAAACATACGCTCTACAACCTTGCCGACGACCCCGGCGAGACGACCGATCTGTCTGCTGCGCAACCCGAAGTGCTCCGCCGGCTGACGGCCCAGCTCGACAAACTCATCAGCGACGGCCGCAGCCGGCCGACCCCGTAACCGGCCTCGCGCTGATTGACGACGCCGGGAACGCGTCAGCCAAGTTCGCGGCGGACCAACGCAATCCTGCCCTGCCCGCCTTGAGAGGAAAACGCCGACGCAAACCGACGCGCGTCTTCTCCGCCACGGCGTGGCTCCAGGCGGCCCAACTGCGGCAAACCACGCCACCAAACGGACAGCCGAACCATTCTCGCTGTGCCGAAGCGTCCATGAAGAGATGAATCAGCAGCGTCTGCACTTTATCATTGACACCACCGCTGGACTGAGCATAATCATCAACCAGAGGATTCTAATAAGTGCCACACTGTTTTTCACGCCTTCGGGTTGCGCGATGCCGTCTCGGCAGCGTGCCCTTCTTATTGCCTGCCACGGCTGACGTCGGGAAGTCTCTCTCGGGCATAGAAAGCCGAGCGGTTCCTGCGCTCGGTTCCTTTTTTGTTGAAACATCCGCTGCGCGCCGGCTTGGTTAAGGAGTTTCTTTATGAGTCGCTTCACATCCCTCCGCGTGTTCGTTTTCGTCGGCGCGCTGATCGCGCTCATGGGGTTTTCGCCCCAGACCAACGCGGCCGTGGTCACCTGGGACATCGTCTCGGGAAACGGTGTCGTCGATGGAGGCAGCGGCAGTTGGGATCTGACCGGCACGCTTTGGACCACGGACGGCGGTACGACCAACCAAGCGTGGCTCGATAATGACGACGCCGTGTTCTCGGTCCTCGGCTCCGGCAACGTGGTGACCATCGACGATGTGATCAAGGCCAACTCGGTGCAGTTCGATGCCGCCGGCTACACGATCGCCGCGGGCACGGGCAGCTTCGAATTGACCGGCGCCGCCTCGTTGATCGTCAACGGCGACGCGACCATCAGCGCCGTCATCGCCGGATCGGCCGGACTCGCCAAGACGGGTACGGGCACGCTGGTCCTAAGCGGCGCCAACACCTTTAGCGGCGGCATTCAGATCAATGCCGGCAGGCTCCAGGTGGGCGCATCGGGCAACTTGGGCGCAACCACCAACGCCATTACGCTCAACGGAGGCACGTTGCGGACCACGGCCACCCTGGACATCGGCTCGGGCCGCCCCATCACGGTGGGGGCCGGCGGAGGCACGCTTTCGGCCCAAACCGGCACCACCATGACTGTCTCGGGCACGCTCAACGGCAGCGGCGCGCTCACGGCCGCCGGCGGCGGCGCAATTGTGCTCTCCAGCGACAACTCAACCACCTTCACCGGCGACGTTCTTGTCGATTCCGTCTCGGGCGATACGACCAACACGACATTGCGGCTGAGCAACAGCAATGCGATCGTCGCCGGCACCATCACGGTCAACTCCGGCGCAGCGGCGGCCGGCGGCAACGGAAACCAGGTTGATCTGGCCAATGTAACCATTAGCGGCGTGAACCTTGTTTTGAACACCGTCGGCGGAGCGTCCAACTTCCGCTCGTCGCTTTTCAGCAGTTCGGGAACCAACATTTGGAACGGCAACATCGAACTCAACGGCGACGGTAATGCCGGGTTCAATACGGCCACCGGCACCTCACTCACAATCAACGGGAACATCACCGACGTCAGCGGTCCCGCTTACACCGGTTCGCTCTTCCTCCGCGGCGCGGGCGGAAACGGCTCTATCAACGGCACGCTCGTCGCTCCCAGCGGCAATGTCATTAAGACGGACGCCGGCACATGGACGATCAACAGCACGGGCAACTCTTGGCTCAATACCGGGGTCGCCGTCGGCACCTTGCGCCTCGGCATCGCCAACGCCCTGCCGACCACGACGCTTGTGACAATGGGCCAAAACGACACTGCCACCGCAACGTTCGATCTGAACGGCTTCAACCAAACGATCGGCGGGTTGGCCTCGAACCCGACCAGCGGCGCCAATGCCAACAACAAGACCGTTACAAGCACGACGGCAGCGACGCTGACGATTGACCAATCCACCAACACCACCTACGGCGGCGTACTTTCCGGGGCCCTCACTCTGGTCAAGACGGGCAGCGGCACCCTAACCCTTTCGCCCTCGGCCAACAGTACGCGTACAGCCAACACCGACATCAACGACGGCCGCATTGCCGCCACACAGATCGGCGCCCTCGGCACCGGGACGGTCACGGTTACCGGCAGCTCGTCGGTGTACGAGATCAACACCGGGGCCAACACCTCATTGCAGGCGGTCAACCTCGTCAATGGGGGCACCTTCCAGTGGACCCAGAACGCCCAACTCACCCTGGGCACGGGCAAAGCCATCAACATCAGCGGCACGGGCGGCACGATTTTCGTCGGCGGCAGCGGCTCGACCGGCAAGGTGCTGGCGGGCGCCGGGCTGCTTTCCTCCAGCTCGGGCAGCCTCCTGACCAAGACGGGAGGCGGGGTGCTTCAGCTTTCCGGCGCCAACACCGGATTCCTCGGCGATGTCTCGCTCCAGGCCGGCACGATCGAGTTCCAAAACGCCGACTCGCTCGGCACGGCCGCCAGGACGGTGACCATCGGCGGCACCGGTGAACTCGCAACCGGCAACGCGGTCAACCGCAACAACATTGTTCTCAATGCCGGCGGTATGATCAGCGCGAATAACACGGCCGCCAATTATTCTGGCTCGATCACGGTGAACGGAAACGCGACTTTTGGGCTGCGTCAATTCCAGGCGTTGGCCAACGGC
The DNA here is from genome assembly GCA_029975295.1 of Thermoguttaceae bacterium. Taxonomy (GTDB): domain Bacteria; phylum Planctomycetota; class Planctomycetia; order Pirellulales; family Thermoguttaceae; genus JARKPK01. Next base: position 12,064 of record JARKPK010000020.1, read on the forward strand.
AATAGCTTCACCATCAGCGGCCCGATCTCCGGCGCCGCCGACTTGAATGTGATCAGTTCCACCGACTTCGACGCGGTCACGCTCACGCTTTCCGGCAACAACACGGGCTACTCGGGTAATATGACGATCAACCGAGGCGTGACCGTGCAGGCCAATGGCGCTCAATCCGTCGGCGCCGGCGGATACACTCTTGCCGGCGGCGCGGGCGCGGCGCGGCTGAGCGTTGCAGCCAGCAGTTCCTCTGTTGCTTCGGTGGGAACCGCAGGCTTCAACGGCCAGTACTTCAATTTCGGTTCGGGCGAAGGAAGCGCCATCGGCATCATCACCGGCGTTAATGGAACGCCTTCCGTCAAGTTCGCGCAAGATCAGCTCTATCTCACCCCGCGGGTCTTCTCGCGCACCGATCAAATCGTCAACATCCCCAACTCAGGCAGCGGCACCCACACCATCGTGCCGATTCCCGGCTACGATCACTCCCTGCTCGGCGCCGCCGGCAACAACAGCGGGGGCATGTGGAAGGGGCTCGTGAACATCACCACCGGAGGCTCCTACACCTTCACTTCCGCCTCCGATGACAACAGCGCCGTGTGGATCGACGGCGTGTTGGTGGTCAATGCCGACACCGCTGCGGGCAAAGGCGTCAGCGACATCAACGGCACGGTCACCTTGACTCCCGGCTACCACAGCATTGTCGTCAAGTGGGCGCAGGGCACCGGCGGCGCGGGCATGATGCTCAGCTACAACGGGCCCGACACCGGCGGAAGCAAGGTCTTCGTCGGCAGCATCGCCGGCACCGTGACCAACGGTTCGCTCGCCCCAGTAACGCTTACCAATCCCGTGACCGTGACGAGCGGCACCGGCACGATGGAAGTGACGTCTGATACGGAGATCCCCTCGCTCACCCTGGAATCCGGCACGACCTTTGCGGTGACCAGCATCACCGTCAGCGGGCTGAATGTTACCGGCGCCACCACGCTGAACGCCTCCGGCACAAACCAGAGCATCACCCTCGCCCCGAGCACCGGCGCTCTGACGCTTTCCGGCGCGATCGGCGGCACGGGCAGCACGGGCAGCGGCGCGTTCACGGTCGCCGGGCCCTTCCGCACCGTCTTCGCCAACACCAACACCTACAGCGGCCCGACCCTCGTCACCGGTGGCCAGCTCGAGTTGGCGGCGGCCGGCGGCGATGCGATCCCCGGCGACCTGACCATCAACGCCGTCAACGCCAACGGGCCCGTCGCCAACGTCCGGTTGCTTCAGCCGAACCAGATCGCCGACTCCGCCAACGTGACCATGATCCGCGGTATCTTCGATCTCGGCGCCAACAACGAAACGATCAACTCGCTTACCCTCGATGGCGGCGCGATCATCGGCGGCGCCGGCGTGCTGACGTTCACATCGGCCACGCTCAACAACGGCTCGATCAATGCCATTTTGGGCGGCGCCGGCGGCCTGACGAAAAGCGCGACCGGTGCTGTCAGCTTGGGCGGCGCGAACGTTTACACCGGCGTTACCACCGTCAGCGCCGGCGGCATTCTCATCGCCCGCAACGGCGCCGCGCTTGGCGCAACCGGTGTCGGCAACGCCACCACGGTGCAAGACGGCGCCACCTTGCAGCTCAACGGAGCGCTCACGGCGGAAGACATCACCATCTCGGGCACCGGGGTGACCGAGCCGTTCGTGCAGAACGGAGCGTTGCGGAACCTGGGCGGCATCAGTTCGATCAACAACCTGACCACCGCCGCGGCCGCAACCGTCCGCGTCGATGCCGGCGAATTGGTGATTAATGGCGCGCTCGACACCAGCCTCGGCGCGCTCACCAAGACCGGAAGCGGCGCCCTGATCTTCGCCAGCAATCAAGCCGTCTTCCCCGCCGTCACCCATGCGGAAGGGATCATCGGTTTCAGCGGCCCGCAGAGCTTCGGCGCCGCCGCGGTGCCCGCCGGCCTCGCCTTCCAGTTCAATTCAGATCCCGGCGCGGGCGTCTCCATCACCGTCCCAACCACCGGGCGCGTGATCGGCAATTACGCTATCGACAACACTTTCCTCAGCCGCCTGAACGCCGCGTCAACCGGCGTGGTTGCGATGACGGCGAACAACTCGAACAACTTCGACTTCAGCGGAGTGAATGTGAGCCTCGGCGCGTCGAAGCCGGTCGTGTACAGCGGCGCCATCACGGCGAACGCAGCGGGCTATCGGCTCGGCGGCGGCGGCGAGCGAATCAATGTCACGTCGGTCCTCTCCGGCGCGAACGCCGTGGAGATCGGCGGCGACGTCCAACTCAGCGCCGTCAACACATTCACCGGCGGAATCAGCATCAACGCCGGCGGGCGCCTCGTCTATCTCAACGACTCCAGCTTCGGCGCGGTGGGCAATGTGATCACCCTCAATGGCGGCGTCCTCCAGCTCGGCTTGGACATCAACGGAGCCGGCGCCGAATTGAATCCCACCCTGGGCAACCCGCTCAATGGCAGCGGACGGGTGATCAATGTCGGCGCTGCCGGCGGAACCATCGACACCCCGGCCCGCCAGGCACAAGGCAGCTTCCTCACCGTGACCACTACGAACGGCCTGACCGGCTCGGGCGCGCTGACCAAAACCGGGCTCGGCATGATCTTCGTCGTCGCTCCGCAGAACTACAGCGGCGATTTGACCTTGGCCGCCAATTCCAACCGCCTCGATCTGCGCAGCGCGGGAACGTTGACCAACGTGGCCAGCATCACCATCGGAAGCCGGGCGGAACTCGACGTGGACAACCAGAACGGCACCGGCCCGCGCCAATGGGCCAGCGCCGGCATCAGCGACCGCGTGAACAACGCGGCTCCCATCACCCTTATGGGCGGAACGATTCTCTTCACGTCGCGAGCCAACGTCACGTCCACCGAAACCTTTGGCTCGGTCAACCTCTTGGAAAGCTACAGCAGCATCAGCGCCAACTCCAACGCCGGAACCAGCGCTTCGGTGTTGAGCTTCGGCGCGCTGACGCGATCGACCGGCGCTACGCTCCGCCTCGGCGGCACTGCCGGAACCTTTGGCGCGGGCACCGCGGGCGCACCCGGCACGGGCAACACGCAGGTGACCTTCTCCGGCCTGAGCGCATCGTCGGCGGTGGGCTGGGTGAACGGATTCGGCACCGAGATCATGGCCTACGACACTTCACTGGGGTTCAAGACCGCCACCTACACCAATCAAGGCGCCGCCGCCTTCACTCCCGTCGCCTCGGCGATTTACAACTTGACTGCCGCCGGCACCGCCACGCTCAACGCGGGCGACGCCGAGATGGCAGGGCTCCGCTTCGGCGGCGGCAACAACGCTCAGGTGCTTGCCTTCAATGCCGCCTCGCAGACGTTGGCCATCACCAGCGGTGCGATCATCCACGACAACAACAACCAGAACCGCGACGTAGGCACTTCCGCCACCCGCGGCATCCTCACCGCCGGACCGCTGACCGGCAACACCGCGCCGCGCGAACTCTTCCTGCACAGCCGCAACGGCAACCTGCGCATCTTCTCGCAGGTGGTGGACAACAACGGGTACGCCGTAGCCGTTGTCAAGGACGAGGACGGCACCGCCACCCTCGACGCGACGAACAACAGCTACACCGGCGGCACTTGGGTCACCCGAGGTACGCTCAACGTGACTGGCGCCAGCGGGTTGGGGGCCGGCGCGGTCGTGATTGACAACTCCCGGCTGAACATCAACGCCGCGGGCAGCATTGCGGCCAGCGCCGCCAGCGGCGGATTCACCGTGAAGAATCAAGGCGAAATCTTCCTGGGCAACAACACCGTCACTTATAACGGCAATTGGGATCGATTCACCATCCAGCCCGGCAGCGTAATCATCGGCACGAACAACGCCGCGGTGGCCGCCAACCAAAGCCTCAACAGCCTGACCCGCGTCAGCTCCCTCACCGGGGGCGGCCAAATCGTTCTGCAACCCGGCGCGATCGTCGGCCATCAGGTATGGCTCGCCGGCGACAACACCAGCGGGCTCAACACGATCCAAAGCCTCGGCAGCAATGCCGATTTGTTCTTCGGCCTGTCGGCCAACCTGAACAATCCGGCCGCGTTTCTCACCATTGGCGCGGGCACCCCGTGGGCCGGCCTGAGCACCGACCGCAGCAGCCGGAGCCTCCAGGCCGGCACGATCTTCGCCAACAGCGACTTCACCCTGCAGGGCCTCACCAGGGACGGCGGCCTCGTCACCCTGACCCTCGGCGCTCCCGACGTGCCCGGCAGCTTTTCGCTCGTCAACAATAGCGGCGGCCCGATCCAGGCGAACATCGTCGGCGCTGTGGCCATCGGCGACGACATGCCGATCTACCTGCCGGGCGACCTGACCTTCGTGTTGAAAGCCGGTTCGATCTTCCAGCCCAACTCGAGCCAAGCGATGGGCTTCGGCGGCAGCGCCGCCACAGTGATCGTGCAAGCCGGCGCCACGCTCGACCCGGGCAACTACGTCGCGTTGGGCGCCGCGGCCAACACGAACGTCAATCCCGACGGCACCCCCAACGGCACTCAGAACCTCCCGTACGCGCTCCCCAGTCCGCTCAACGGCGGCGTGATTGTCGAGGCCGGCGGGCGGTTCCTCATCAACGATGCCTCCGGCATCGGGTCGGCCCCAACCGGGTCGTACCTGCTGAAATCCGGGGCCGTGCTTGATCTGGGCACCAGCAACGCCTTCTTCGGGCGCGGCGACTACTCGCTCAATCTGGCCTTGCCGGTGGACACCACCGGACTGGCGAAAGTGGACCAGTTCGTTTGGGAACCCAATGTCGTTGTCCGAATCGCCGCCGACAATATCTACAAACTCACCCAGTTTGTTCCGATCGGCGATGCCGCCAAGACCCCGGTGTTGGAAATCGGCGGCGGCAACCGCAACCTTACTAACCAGAACAATCCGTTCTTGGTCCCGGTCGTGGGCACTCCGACGATCGCGCCCGAGGACATCGTCCTCTCCAACGGCACCATTCTCACCAACGACAGCAATGATCGCCAGATCAACGAAGGCCGCGGGCGGCTGGTGTTCGACGATGGCGCGATCATCGCTCCGACCACGCAAACCTACCTGAACATCCAAGAAAGCGTTCACTTCATTTCCGGAGCCACAATCACCATCGGCAGTCTGAGTACGATCAATGGCGTGGCCAAGCTGGGGGCCGTGCAACTTCTCGGCCCGAACAGCAACGTGATCCCCGACGGCGCCGTGATCAACATGCTCGACGGCACGCAGCTAGCCTTCGGTGCGGCGAACGTTTGGCCCGACAGCCGCGCGATCAACCTGCCCAATGCCGTGACCTTCCCGGTCACCCTGGGCTCGGCAGTTCAGCCCGGCACCGGTCACAGCCTGCTGCTGAATGTCGCCAACTTCATCGAATATACCGGCCCGGTGATCGGCAACGGCGCCGTGATGGCCAATCAAGCGGGCACCGCGCTGGGCATGATCATCACCAGCGACACCGCCAGCAATGTGGTCTTCAAGAGCACCAACGGCCAGAACCCGAGCCTCGTCAAGGCCGGCGCGGCCAAGCTGACGCTGACCGGCGCCAGCGACTCCACGGGCTATCTCGTCGCTCAGCAAGGCGAAGTGGCGATCACCGGCGGCACGAGCGACTGGAGCGAAGTCCGCATTCAGCGCGGCGGCACCGTCACGGTCGACAACTCGGCGGCCGCGGCCGACAACCGCCTCGGCACGCCAGATTGGCTCGTCGGCCAAGGCGGAACGTTCGAGTTGAAAGGCCACGCGACCACCCCGGTCATCGAACGATTCAACAGCGTCGCCACGGGTGCGGGCAACTTCATTAATGTCGGCCAATACGGGGGCGTGAGCACGATCAAGATCACGGCAGGCGCCGCGACGACGACGCTCAGCGCACAGAGCCTGGAAAACTTCCAGTCGAGCGGCCAGCGCATCGCGACGTACATTGTCAACTCGCCGTCGGTGGCCAACGGGCCGCTCACCTATGGCACGGCTCACCAAATCATCCCCAACGGCAGCAACACGGCCAATGGCCTGTTCGAGGTCTTCAGCCCGAACTTCGGCGCCAACGCCGCGTTCGGCATCGGTGCGGGCGGCCATTTCGGTTCGTCCGGCACGCCGATCGCTCCCAGCCGCAACGACTTCCTCGGCGACGCCGACGGCGACGGCATTCCGGAAGGTTTCATGACCGAAGACGGCGTGAACTACCCGGCAACGGGCACTAGCGGCTCCAACGTCATCACTGGCCTGCCGACCACGGCGAATCTCGCCGTCGGCATGGCGGTGACCGGCACAGGCATCCCGGCCGGAACCCGGATCGCGTCGATCGCCAGCGGCACCTCGGTGACGCTCACTCAGAATCTCACTGCGGCCGCCGCCAACCTAAACGTCGTTGTCGGCGGAATGCGAAACCTGGCGGCCTCGGAATACAGCGCCACCTTCCGCGACAATCAGAACGTGGGCACGAATGTCAAGCTGTCGGGCACGACTTCGATCCTCGGCGATACGCGCGTTCAAACCCTCACGATGACTAACGGCAGCGTGTTGAACATCAACGGCGCACTTCCGTTGAACTCCACCATGGGCCGGCTGCACTTGAACTCGGGCGGTCTTTTCGTGCCCTCTGGGGCCACCGCCTCGATCAACGGCGGCACGGCCGGCGGCACGCAATCGTTCCTGCAAGCGGCCGGCGGAACCAGCCTGAGGCTCCACACCTGGGGCGATCTATACCTCAATGCCCGGGTGTTCAGCGACACGGCCGTTGTCAAGACCGGGCCGGGCACGCTCTACGTCAGTGCGGGCGCCTTCAACGTATTCCGTACGAACCTGCTGGTCGATGGCGGCACCGTGTTCCTCGCCACCGGCAACAGTCTGGCCAGCATCCGCTCGCAAAACGGTTCGACAAGCGGCTCCAGTCTGATCATCAATTCCGGCACGCTCGACTTGAACGGCAATAGCCAGATGATCAACCAACTGGCCAGCGCCAACGAACTGCCCGGCATGGGCGGCACCATCACCAGCGCTACGCCGGCGACCATCACCAACACCGGCGGCGGCCGTTTTGCCGGTGTGCTCGATGGAGCGATCTCCCTCGACAAAAATGCCAACAACACCTTGCTGCTTACCAGCGCCCAAACTTACACCGGCGTCACCACGGTGCGCGCCGGCACGCTGTGGCTGCGCGACTCGGGCTCGCTGAGCGCTGGTGCCGGGGCGGTAACCGTGCGGAACGCCTTGCTCCAACTCGACAACAGCTACCTATCCAACGTCGCCGACCGCATCGATCCGGCGACCCCGGTTACGCTGAGTGGCGGCACGATCAACCTGACCGGCGCCGCCGGCCAGGTGGCCTCGCAAACGTTCAATACACTGACCCTCGCCGGCGGAGTCAATAACCTGACCAGCAACGCCGGTGGAAGCGGCGCGAACGAAGTCAACATCGGCAACCTCGTCCGCCCCCAAGGCCCCGGCGGCACGGGAGCCTACCTGACCTTCCACCAGAACTACGGCTTCCTCGGAACGGCGGGCAACAACACCACCGCCATCCGTAACTTCATCACCAACATCAACGGCTCGCCGCTGACTCTTAACGACAACATCATTGCCGGTTGGGCGATTGCGACTCCCGGCAACGGCTCCACTCACTTCGCCACCTACTTGCCCACCACCGGCGTCGGCGCGATGAGCAACACCGCGGACGGGTTCGCCAACTACGACTCCAACAACTGGACCACGGCGACCGCCACGCAAAACGTCAACGACGGCACGGCCCGCACCCTGACGGCCAGCCGGACGATCAACGCGGTGCGATTCGCCCCGGGCGCCGACACGACGTGGACGTTCAACAGCGGGGCCGGCCTGACGATCGACACCGGCGGCTTCATCAGCGACGGCAACTTCACCCACCGGCTCGGTTCCGCCGACAATGCGTCGGGAACGTTCATCACGTCCAATTCGGGCGAGCTGGACGTCTGGGTTCAGCAGAACGCGTTCGGCATGAATATCCCAGTCACGGGCAACATCGACCTTGTCAAGGCCGGCGGCGCCACGATGAATCTCAATCCGGCGGGCAACTACACCGGAATCACCAACACCTCGGGAACCAACCTGCTCACCACCACAAACACTGCGGGTTTGGCCGTGGGCATGCCGATTAGCGGCACGGGCATCCCGGCTGGAACGGTAATCACCGCTATCAACCCGGGCGTGAGCTTCACCATCTCCAACAACACCACCGCCGCGGTAACCTCGGCGGCCCCGGTCTTCGGCAACACCTTCACCGGCAAGACAATCGTCAACGGCGGCACGCTGCAGTTGAACATGGCCGCTGCCGGCGCAGGTCCGCGAACCAACTTCGTCGCCGTTCCCGGCGATCTGCTGATCAACGCGGCCACGGTCAACGAACAGAATGTGGCCAACCAAATGAGTTCGGCCACCAACGTCACCATCGCCGGCGGCGGACGGCTCAATTTGGTCGATCTGGCCAACGTGACCGAAACCCTCAACTCCATCACCTTCCTCGACGGCAGCAGCGCCACCGGCACCACCAACGGGCTCGACCGCGCCAATCCGCAGTTGACTTCCATCATCAACCTCGCCGCGCCCGTCGCAATAACCGCAACGAACACCAACCCCAGCACCGGGGTCCCGTTCATCGGCGGGAACGCCGGCACGCTCGGTTTCACCAACGTCGGCGGGGCCACCCTGAACATCGATTCGCCCACTGCGGTGAACGGCGTCCTCGCCGTCGGCCTGCGCATCAGCGCGCGGATCGGCGATGTTCCCACCGGCGTTTCCGAAGGCGGCCTGATCAAGGCGGGCAGCGGCCTGTTGGTGCTTGATCCGACAGTGAATCCGACCTTCGGCGGCGGCACCACCGCCGTCGGCAGCCCGTTGATCACGGGCATGGCCAGCACGGCCGGTTTGGTCCCCGGGCAATTGATTTCCGGAACGAATATTCCCTCGGGCGCCTACATCATCTCGGTCGATAGCGCCACCCAAATCACCATGAGCGCCAACGCCACGGTGGCCGGTTCCACCGGCACGATCACCGGCCAGGTTTATAGCCTCTTCGGCAGCCCGACCGCGCTGACCGATGTGTTCAATATCCAATCCGGCATCGTCCGGGCCGACCGCCACGGCGCGCTGGGCAGCCCGTTCGCCAACACCACCGTGCAAAACGGCGCCGTTTTGCTCGGCTCGAACACCAGCGGCCAGATCATCATCGGTTCGATTACGCTCAAGGATGGCTCGACCCTCGGAGCGACCATCAACAGCTTCACCATCGGCGCCGCCACGGATGTGGCCGCCAACCAAACCATCGTCAATCTGCCGAGCGGCACGGTGAACATCGCCGCCTACGACTACTTCGTGCCCGGCACGAACAACGGCAACATCACCATCAACGGCAGACTGACCGGCGCCGGGAACATCAACCTCCTCGGCCCGCAACTCATGCAAGGCAGCGGCGGCGGCGGCGTCCTTACCCTCGGCAATCCGCTGCTCTCCGGCGCGGGCGCCGGCCAGAACAACTACAGCGGAACGATCAACATCGGCACCAATGCCATTCTCCAGAACCAGATCGCCTTGATTCCCAAGAACACCGCGGTCGTCCGCTCCACCGGCAACGCCCTCGGCAATGCGACGATCAACCTCGCCGGCGGCCGACTCCGCTTCCGCGACGACGCGACTTCGGGCGCCACGGCCGTCAGCAACACTGCCGTGGCCTTCGGGAACAACGTCACGCTCTCCGAGAATTCCTTTATCGACGCGGGGCGTGTGAACACCACCGATACGAACTCGGGGAACATTATTGATCTGGGAACACTGACGGTTGTCGCGGGCGTCAAATCGCTTACCGTGGACAGCAGCACCAACACCGCGGCAGGCGCCGGCAATGGAAACTACATCACGCGATTCGCCAGCCTTGATGGAGCAGGCACTCTTGTCAAAGCGGGCGCCGGTCGCCTTCAGTTCAGTTCCATTGCCGGCGGGTTCACCGGCGGAATCAACATCGCCGGTCCGCAGGGCGTCACCATCGCCCCCGTGTCCAACACCGCGACCGCGCCGAACCTGATCCTTCCCGCCACGGCCAATCTGCCGAGCTTCTCCGTCAACGGCATGTATATCACCGAAGCCAGCAAGACGCTCAACATCGCGGGAACCCTCGCAGTCAACGCCAATCCGGGCAATGTTCTCACCGGACAGGCGAACGTTTCGGGCCGCATGGGCGTGCAAAGCAGCACGACGGTTTCTGCCGGAACGATCGAGAACAACGGTGTTATCGGGCCCATCGGCGGACCGGTCACCCTCACGGCCAGCGCCGGATTCCAGGGCGCGGGCGCCTACCTGACCACGAACGCAACGGCCGGCGTCACTTCGAGCCAACCGTTGACGTTGGCCGGAAACGTCATCGGCGGCACGCTCCGCTCGGCCGGTTTGAACACGGTGACGATCACCGGCGCCGCCCATACACCGACGGCGATTGAGGTGCAAAGCGGCGCGTTGAAGATCGCTCCCGCCGCCAGCGCGACGACCACCGGCAATGTCACCGTGTTCGGCTCTCCCGCCTCGACCGCGTCGAGCAGCAGCGCGCCGATCGCGGCCGTCACCGGCACGCTCGACTTCGCGGCCGCCGCGGGGAACTCCGTAACCCACACCGGCAGCATCACCAACAGCGGTCTGGTCAAAGTCTCGACCGGTTCCGCCACGGTAACCGGTTCGATCAGCGGGTCGTCCACTTTGCAATATGTCCCCGGTTTGCTCGAGGGCATCGTCACCGGAACGACCAGTTTCGTGGTTAATGACACCCGACCGGCGAACCCCGGCAACTTCGGCGTCCAAATGGAGCCGCGGATGCTGCAAAACAACTCCGTCACCCAGCAGGCGCTCACCGGCCATATCGACAACGAGGTCTGGGTTTACACCGGGTACGTCAAAGACGACGATGGCATTTTCTCCTTCGCCGGCAATATCGACGACAACCTGGCGGTGTGGATCGACGGGCAACTCGTGTTGAACCAGGGCGGAAACGTCGTGGGCAGCACGGCCTACAAGAACACGCAAGCAGGCAACGGCGTAATCACGGCGAACGGAAACAGCGGGACGCCTTCGCAGAACTTCGGCCCCGGCATCACCATTCCGGGCTACGGTTCGGGCTGGCACCTCATCGAAATCCGCATGCGCAACGGCACCGGCGGCGCAGGCCCGTGGGGCAATAACGGATTCACGACCAACTACGGCTTCGGGTATAAGAACGGCATCGGCGCCCTCGACGGCTCTGACTACATCAAGCCTATCGAAGATGGCACCGGCAGCCTGTTCCTCACTCCCCTGGGCAGCAAAGGCAAGGTGCAAATCGACGCCGCTGCAACCCTCAACGTGGGCGGCACGGTGACGAACACCAGTGAACTCACGCTTGCTGCCGCGGCCGTCGGCGGCAAGCTTGCGCTCACCGCGGCGGGCGCCAGCGAAGTCGACACCCTTACCGTCACCGGCACAAGCGGCACCGCTACAATCGACACAGCCACGGGTCATACGCTGACGGCCTCCGGCATCGGCTCGACGATCGCCCTCGGCGCCACGCTCATCAAGGACGGCGCCGGCAGCCTGATCCTGCCCAATACGGGCGTGATCAACATCGACACGGGCGGCGCGCTCGACACCGTGGCCGGCACTACGCTGGTCAACGGCCTGATCGTCGGCGGCGCCGTGTCGGCCAACACGGCCGGCACCCTGGCCCGCACCGGTGTAATCAACGCCCCGGTGTCGATCCGCGCGGGCGGCACACTCGCTCCGGCACACGACGGCGCGCTCGGACTGCTCACGATCAACAGCACGCTCAACTTGAATTCAACCGCCTCGGCCTTGTTCGAGATCGCTTCAGCCGCGTCGTACGACCGATTGATGAACATCACCGACGTGACCTACGGCGGCACGCTCACCGTCGGCACGATCGGTTCGCCCACGTGGGCGGCCGGACAGGTGTACAGCCTGTTCAGCTTCTCCGGTGCACAAGGCGGTACGTTCACCACGATCAACCTGCCCACCTTGACTGGCGGACTAGCTTGGAAAGATTACGGTGGTGGAACGTACTTCGACTACACCACTGGACAAATCGAGATCGTCTCGGCCGGTCCGGCCGTCCGCGTGTGGAACGGCGGCAGCCCGGCGAACGACTTCTGGACCAGCGGCAGCAACTGGGTGGGCGGCAACGCCCCGGTGGCCGGCGACCAAGTGGTCTTCGCCGGCAACGTCCGGCTCACGCCCGACAACGACAACATCGGGCTCGTGGTCGGCGGGCTGAAGTTCTCTGGGGCGAGCGATCCGGAGGGCAACGCTGGTGCGTTCACCCTCGGCGGCAACGCTCTGACCGTGGCGGGCAAGATCGAGAACAACTCGACCAACGCCCAGACGATCAACCACGGTATCACGTTGGCGACCGCCGTCAACCCGGCCGACACCGGCGTGGTGAGCGTGGCGGCCGGAGCGGGCACGCTGACCATCGCCGGCAACGTGGGCGGCACGGTGGGCTTGGTGAAGACCGGCACGGGCACCGCGGCCCTGACCGCGGCCAGCAACAGCTACACGGGCGACACCTATGTGAAGGCCGGTACGTTGCAGGTTGATGGCGGGGTGAACAGCAACGGCACGTGGGCCGACGACACGACGGTGGGCCTCAACTCCGGCGACGGCGGCCCGAGCCCGAGCTTGGTGACGTTGGTCACCGAGCACGTGCGTCAAGACACGCTGAAGATCAACGACAACGGCAAGGTGGTGATCACGGGCACCAGTGGTCCATCGAGCACCAGCGTGGTGAACTTGCTGTTGATCGGCGACGGCAGCGGCGGGTTC
>JARKPK010000133.1 GCA_029975295.1 Thermoguttaceae bacterium
CCCTCTTCTTTCCAGCCCTTCCGCGGCTGGCGCAGGCCGGATCGAGCCGTCTTGGCCGGTTCGCTCTCGGTGGTGGGACTGCGGCTGCGCGCTTCGGCAGTGGCGATTGATGGGTAATTGGGCGGTTGGGGCAAATCGTTCCGAGTTTCGGACCATGGGTTCGCTAGTGGCGGCCATGGCGGGTGGGTTCAACGTTCGGACTGTGGAAAATTTTGCTTCTAAGCCCGTTGACCATTCATGCCGATCATGCTACGATCTGAGGTTTCCCGCCGTTGATTGGCGGCATTCTTTGGCAAACCGGAATCGGCAGCGAATAGGAGAGCCTCGGTGGCTGGACAGACGAAAGAGATCATTCGAATTCGGATGGAGGCCTACGATCACGCCGTCCTCGACCAGTGCGCAGAAGAAATTGTGGCCACGGTCAAGCGGACAGATGCGGTGGCTCACGGCCCGATTCCTTTGCCAACACGCATCGAGCGCTACACGGTGCTTTCGAGCCCCCATGTGGATAAGAAGGCGCGTCAGCAGTTCGAGATCCGAACTCACAAGCGATTGATCGATATCGAGCGGGCGTCTGCTCGGACGATCGAGGCTTTGAATAAACTGAGTCTGCCGGCCGGGGTGGACGTGAAAATCAAGACCACCAGCCGGCACTAGGCGGCGGTTTCGTCGGCGGTCTGCGGCGTTTTGCTTGCGGGTTGCCGGCCGGTGTGTTGCTCGAGCGATGGGGCGGGGCGCTGGTAGGCGTTGGCCTTAAGCGGACGCGTTAGGCCTTGAATCGGTAAAAAAGAGATTATGCGACGGAAGCCGGGCGGATAACGCCGGCCTGTGTGTGCTGAAGCAGGCTGGGGCGGTTCCGTAGGCGAAGCAGCAGTAAGGCGAGAGCGATGGCAGTTGGATTACTCGGCCGTAAGGTCGGGATGACGCAGATTTTCGCCCCGACCGGTGAAGTAGTGCCCGTGACGGTCATTCAGGCCGGCCCGTGCCATATTCTTCAGATCCGCACGGCGGATCGGGATGGGTACGAGGCGGTGCAGGTTGGGTTTGTGGATCGCCCCCGTCGCCTCGCCAGTCGTGCTGCTCGCGGGCATGTTGCCCGGCTTGATAGCAAGCGTCAGAAAAAGCTTGCGGCGGCCGGGGTTGAGTCGCCCGCCAAAGCTGGGTGCGAGCCCAAGCGATTCATCCGCGAGTTTCGTTCTTCTTCCGCGGGTTTTCAGGTCGGCCAGGAATTGAAGGTCGACATCTTCTCGGACGTGGCCGCCGTCGATATCTCGGGCGTGACTAAGGGCCGCGGTTTCCAGGGCGTGATGAAGCGGCACGGATATTCCGGGCAGCGGGCCACGCACGGCGTCAAAAAGGTGCATCGCCACCCTGGCTCCACCGGCTGCAACACGTCTCCCGGCCGGGTGATCAAGGGGCGGCGGATGGCGGGGCACATGGGCAACGTTCGTCGCACTGCCCGAAATCTGCGTGTGGTGAAGGTTGATGCCGCCAACAATCTGTTGGTGGTTCGCGGCGCGGTGCCGGGGCCTAACGGCGGGCTGGTGATTGTGCGGCAAACGAACAAGCTTTAGTTCTCGTTGCCCTGGTTTGCGGGAGCGAGTGATCGAGTTGGCGTTGGGAGGCAGGATTGGTCGGCGGAATGGAAACGTGAGTTTGTTGCGGCGTTCCGGCGGTGGCGGCAGTTTAGATGTTCGGGCGAACGCAATAAACAGAGCCGGTTGCTTAGGGTCGGTGGGCGGCTTGGGATTGAGTGGCTTTCGGCAAAGGGATAAAGCAGGCGATTCGCGTGGTTCTCGGCAAGCACGCCTTTCACTAGGCACGCCTTGGCGCTGAACTTGTTTGAGACCCGACGGAAGGCGTAGGTTTGGCCCGGCCGCAGCAGGGCAAAGGAAAGCGAACGATATGGCGACGTTACCGGTTTACGATAGGGCAGGCGCAGAGGTCGGCCGTTACGAGATCGACCCGGCCGAAATCGCGCCGGCGGTCAATAAGCAACTGATCCACGATGTTGTTGTGATGTACCAGGCGAATCGCCGTCTGGGCACCGTGCGGACGAAGGGTCGTTCGGACGTTTCGGGCAGCACGAAGAAGATGTATCGCCAGAAGGGCACCGGAAACGCGCGGGCCGGCTCGCGGCGCAGCGGTGTTCGCCGGGGCGGCGGCCATATTCACAACCTTCTGCCGCGCGACTACTCGTACAGCTTGCCGCGGAAGGCGGTGCAGTTGGCCACCCGGATGGCTTTGGCCTCGCGCTTGGCCGACAACGAGGTTACGTTGCTTAACGAGTTGACGGCCTCCGAACCGAAAACCTCGGAAATGGCCAAAATGCTCAGGGCGTTGAATTTGGACGGCCAGGCGGTGCTGGTCGCGGTGCCCTCGTACGATGTGAATGTGTACAAGAGCTTGCGGAACATCCCGAACGTTTCCGTGCTGCCCGTGGCTGAATTGAATGCTCTGTGCGTTCTTCGGCCGCGGCGCGTTGTGATGACCACGGCCGCGCTCGATGCGTTTCGCGCGAAGGCGGCGGCCTCGGCCGGCAAGCGAAAGGCAGCGGCTTCGGCCGGGTGAACACGACCGGATCAGTGCATGGGGATTCGGCGCCGATGCCGTCCGCGGGACCGTCGCCGCCAGCGAGGATAGACAGTCATGGCCCGAGACGTAACGAAAAGCAACCTGGAACTGACTCCGCAGCAGATCATTCTGCGGCCGCTTCTGACCGAGAAGGGGATGCACAAGGCGAATCGGCACCACGCGTACGCGTTCGAGGTGAACCGGTTGGCCGGCAAAGAGGACATCCGGCGGGCGGTTGAGGAATTGTTCAACGTGAAAGTGGTCGAGGTTCGCACCCAGAATCGCAAAGGCAAGCCGCGGCGAAGCCGGTTTCGGCAGGGCCAAACGAAGGCCTGGAAGAAGGCGATTGTCAAACTGGACGCCGAGCATCGTCTCGACTTCTTCTAGACGGAATCCGTCGGAACCCAGGCGGCCTGAAACGGAACCAGATCGAAAACGGCTTGACTGCGTGTTGCAGGGCCGGGCCGATGACTCGCGAGAGAACGAAGACGACCGGAGTGAAGCCGGGGAAATGGAAACGCGGCCCAAGCGATTGAAACACGCGATTGGCCGCTTCGGCGCACGGGCGGCCGCACTCCTTGTTGTGTGAACCTATTTAGCGAAGAGCGAATCATGGGACTGAGACGATACAAACCGACCTCGCCGGGCCGTCGCGGCGCGACGGTCAGCGACTTCGCCGAGTTGACCCCCGGCGCCTCAGCGCCGAAGGCTTTGTTGCGGCCGATGCGGCGCAAGGGCGGCCGGAACAACCAGGGAGTGATCACCGCCCGGCACCGCGGAGGCGGTCACAAGCGCAGTTATCGGATTGTCGATTTCCGCCGCGACAAAGACGGAGTGCCGGCGGTCGTCCATTCGATTCAATACGATCCGAATCGCAGCGCGCGGATCGCGTTGCTGCATTACAAAGACGGCGAGAAGCGGTTCATCTTGGCCCCCGAGGGGTTGAAGGTGGGCGCCGAGCTGTTGAGCGGGCCCGACGCGCCGGCGGCTGTGGGCAACTGCCTGCCGCTGTCGCACAGTCCGCTGGGCATGGAAGTGCACAACATCGAGATGCAGCCGGGAAGGGGCGGGGCGTTGTGCCGGTCGGCGGGAACTCGGGCGACTTTGGCCGCCCGCGACGCCGGTTGGGCGCAAATCAACCTGCCCAGTGGCGAAGTGCGCCGGGTGCCGGCGACGTGCCGGGCGACGATCGGCGTTTTGGGCAACAGCGAACACATGGGCGTGGTGCTGGGCAAGGCGGGGCGGACCCGCTGGATGGGTTGGCGTCCGCACGTTCGCGGCACGGCCATGAACCCGATCGATCACCCGCACGGCGGTGGTGAGGGTCGAACCAAGGGCGGCAGGCATCCGGTTAGCCCCTGGGGCAAGTCGGCCAAGGGCGGGGCGACGCGGAAGCGGAAGAAGGCCTCGAACAAAGCCATTGTGCGGCGGCGAAAATCGCGGCGTTACGGCCAGTTGAAATTGAAATAGCGCGCAAAGGTCGATTGCTTGGTCGGCTTGTCGGCGCCGACGCTGGGACGGAACACTATGGGACGATCACTGAAAAAAGGCCCGTTCGTCAATCCGAAGCTGTTTCTGAAGGTGCAGAAACAGAACGACTCGGGAACGAAGGATCCGATCAAGACTTGGGCTCGGGCATGCACGATTGTGCCCGAGTTCGTCGGCCACACGTTCCTGGTCCACAACGGAAAGGTTCATGTGAAGGTGTTCGTCACCGAGGAGATGGTGGGCCATCGGCTCGGCGAGTTCGCCCCCACGCGAACGTTCCGCGGACACGGCGGAAAGGGAGGTAAGTAAGATGGCGTACAAAGCAATGCATCGCTTTGCGCGGATCGGGCCGCGAAAGGTCCGCCCGTTGGCCGACTTGATCCGCGGACTGTCGGCGGACGAGGCGTTGCGTGTGTTGCGGTTTCAGCCCCACCGCGGCGCTCGTATGTTGGAAAAGGTGCTTAAAAGCGCGTTGGCCAACGCCGAAGACCTGCGCGCGGCGAACATCAAGCGGCTTCGCGTGGTGGACTGCCGGATCGACGAGGGACCGTTCTATAAGCGGATGAAGCCGCATTCGCGGGGAATGGCCTCGATCCTCAAGCGGCGGACCTCCCACATAACGATCGACCTGGAATAAACGAGCCACTGCCCGAATAGGTGTCACGCAAATGGGTCAAAAAGTCAAACCGACCGGGTTTCGCACTGGGGTGATGGTCGGCTGGAACAGCCGCTGGTATGCCCCGAAGCAGGAGTTTGCCGACCTGCTGGTGGAAGATTTCAAGATTCGCGAGTTTATTAAGAAGAGCAAAACTCGGGACGGGAAGCCGGTTTACCCGGGGATCGCGAAAATCGAAATCGAGCGGACCCGCGATGAAGTGAAGGTGATTTTGCATTCATCCCGTGCCGGCATTTTGATCGGGCGCAAGGGCGAACGCGTCGAGGAATTGCAGCGGTTGTTGCAGGAGAAAACCGGTCGGCGAATCAATATCAAGGTGGAAGAAATCAACAAGCCGGAGTGGGTCGCCCAACTGATCGCCGAAGATATCGCCGAGCAGTTGGAAAAGCGAGCCAGTTTTCGGCGGACGATGAAGAAGGCAATCGAGCAGACGATGGCCGCCGGCGCCAAGGGGATCAAGATTCAACTGGCCGGCCGATTGGGCGGGGCGGAAATGTCGCGGCGGGAGAAGGCGATTGCCGGATCGATGCCGCTTTCCACGTTGCGTGCGAAGATCGACTACGGTTTTGCCGAGGCGTTGATCCCGCAAGGGCACATCGGCATCCAGGTTTGGGTCAACCAAGGCATGTACAGCGAGGGCGATAACGATGGCGATGATGCCAAAACGGGTCAAGCATCGAAAAAGCCAAAGAGGACGTATAAAAGGTGAGGCGACACGCGGGAACCGCGTCGTCTTCGGCGATTTCGGCTTGCAGGCAACGCAAGGCGGGTGGATCAGCGCCGCGACGATCGAGGCGGGCCGTATCGCTGCGCAGCAATATCTGCGAAGCGAAGGGCGGCTCTACGTGCGCATCTTCCCGCACAAGCCGATCACCTCGATCCCCTTGGAAACGCGCATGGGCAAAGGCAAAGGCGAACCGGAGTACTGGGCCGCTTCGATCCGGGCCGGCGCGGTGTTGTTCGAGGTTGCGGGCATTTCCGAAGAGGCCGCGCGGCTTTGTTTCACCCGCTTGGCGCACAAGATGCCTGTGAAGGTTCGTTTTGTTCGACGGAGGACGATGTAGGCGCGGCGCTGAATCGGCGACGAGAGCGGCGGGCGGCCTGAGAGAGCGGTTTTCGGGCGAGTGAGTTTGCGGGCCGGAATGGCGCCGGCCGATGGCCAAGGGATCGACGCATGGTGAAAGCACGAGAACTCCGCGAGATGAGCGACGAGCAATTGGCGCTGACGCTCAAGGAGACGACGGAACACTTGTTTCGCTTGCGATTGCAGGCGCAATCGGAGCGGTTGGATGCGCCGAGCGAACTGCGGAAGCAGCGGCGGCTGATCGCCCGGATCAAAACGATTCAACAGCAGCGGGCGACGGCCGGCGGTGCGGCCCCTGCGGCGAAGGAGCCGAACCATGCCTAAGCGGAAAGAGATCGGGGTGGTGGTGAGCGACAAGGCCGCCAAAACGCGGCGCGTGGAGATTCCGCGGTTGGTGAAACACCCGAAATACGGCAAATATCTGCGGCGCCGCACGATTTGCCATGTGCACGACGAAAACAACGAATCGCACGCCGGCGACGTGGTGGAAATCATCGAAAGCCGTCCGATGTCGCGACTGAAGCGATGGGCGTTGGTCCGCGTGGTGGAGCGGGCGAAGATGGCCGATTTGGCTGCTTTGCGCGCGGCATCGAGGGCTCGGGCGTCGGAGTCGGAGTGAAGCTTGAGAGAGCGCGCTGATCCGTCGTCCGACGCCAGAGTCGGGCGGTTCAGCGGGGCGCCGGCGGGAGAAGAAGCCGCCGGCTCGTCCCGGAGCGCGGCAAGGAGAATAGAATCATGATCCAGATGCAAACCCGACTGAATGTCGCCGACAACACCGGCGCCAAAGAGCTGATGTGCGTCAAGGTGCTCGGCGGCAGCCGCCGTCGCTGGGCGCGCGTTGGCGACATCGTCGTTTGCAGCGTGAAGAGCGTGCTGGCCGGCAGTGATTTCAAGAAGGGCGCAGTCGTTCGGGCGGTGATCGTCCGTTGCAAGCAGCCCACCCGCCGCGACGACGGCAGCTACGTTCGCTTCGACAGCAATGCCGCGGTGATTATCGACAACGATAAGAACCCCCGCGGCACGCGGATTTTCGGTGCGGTGGCTCGTGAATTGCGCGAGCAGAACTTCATGAAGATTGTCAGCCTCGCCAGTGAGGTGGTCTGATGCTGATTCGTACGAATGATCTTGTGGAAGTGATCGCCGGCGATGATCGCGGCACGCGGGCCAAAGTGGTTCGCGTCGACCGTCGAGGCGGGCGCGTAGTGGTCGAGGGCGTCAATCGCGTGTACAAGCACGTGCGGCGCAGCCAGAAGAACCCGCAGGGCGGGCGGTTGTCGCGGGAAATGCCCGTCAACCTCAGCAACGTGCAATTCGTTTGCGGCAGCTGCGGGAAGGCGACGCGTCTGGGGTCGCGGATCACGGCGGCC
This sequence comes from Thermoguttaceae bacterium, assembly GCA_029975295.1. GTDB lineage: Bacteria > Planctomycetota > Planctomycetia > Pirellulales > Thermoguttaceae > JARKPK01. Next base: position 7,190 of record JARKPK010000133.1, read on the forward strand.
GGGGCGAAGGAACGGTATTGCCGGAAGTGCGGGGCGGGCAACGGAATCGTGGCGCCGCCGCGCGGTCGGGCGCAGTAAGCCTACAGCGAATCGTTGGAAAGAGCGAATATGTGCGCGAAACAAGCCAAATCCAAGAAGGGCGAAGACCAGGCCGTCGAGCAGGTTCCGCCGCCGCCGCCGCGGCTTTGGCAGCGGTATCAAAACGAGGTGGTGCCGGCGCTGGCGTCGCAATTCGGGCGTCCGAACCGGATGTCGCTGCCCCGGTTGGAAAAGATCGTCGTGAACATGGGCGTGGGCAAGGCGATCTCCGAGAAGAAGTATCTGGAAGAAGCCGTTGACGCGATGAAGATCATCGCCGGTCAGAAGCCGGTGGTCACTCGCGGCCGCAAGTCGATCGCCGGTTTTCATCTGCGCGAAGGGCAGGCGATCGGCTGCAAGGTGACCTTGCGGGGCAAGCGGATGTGGGAGTTCCTCGACCGATTGGTCACGTTGGCCCTCCCCCGGGTTCGCGACTTCCGCGGCCTGAACCCCAATGCGTTTGACGGCAACGGGAACTACAGCATCGGCCTGACCGAGCAATTGGTCTTTCCGGAAATCAACCCGGACAAATATACCCGTGCCCAAGGGATGAACGTTACGCTTGTGACGAACTGCGGCAACGACGACGAAGCTCGCGAAATGCTCAAGCGTTTGGGAGTGCCGATGCGCGCGGCGACCTAGCCTTCGCGTTCCCAGGCCTTGCAGGGCCGGCGGCGTTGAGTGCGATTCGTGTGTTCCGACGCAAAGGGAGACGTGCGAGCCGCTTGGGCGCAGCGAGAGCAACGGGCGGTATGGCGGAGCGACGAGACGGCCTGTCGATTCGGGCCGCTTCAGATCAGGAAAACGAAACGATGGCAAGCAAATCGAAGATCATTAAGGCGCAGCGTCCCCCGAAGTTCAGCACGCGAGTGGTGCGTCGCTGCCGGCTGTGCGGGCGTCCGCGCGCCGTGTATCGGAAGTTTGGAATGTGCCGCATCTGCTTTCGCAAGTTGGCCGATGACGGGATGATTCCGGGCGTGAAGAAGTCGAGTTGGTGAACGGCCCGCCTTCGGTTCCGGCCGGCTCGGCCGGGACGGGTTGTGCGAGCGGCTTCACCCGTTGGCGGGTGATGTTGAACCTCGGAGTAGTGATTAGTAATGCCGATCGACCGGAGGGCGGTTTTCCCGGCAGAGTGGCTGGGCGACCGTGGCACACCGAGGACGGATAAAGGGATCTGACGAACCATGATGACCGACCCCATCGCCGACATGTTGACCCGCATTCGCAACGCGGTCCGCGTCGAACGACCGCACGTCGAATTGCCGCTCAGCAAGGTCAAACGCGGTCTGGCGGAAGTTCTCAAGCGAGAGGGCTATATTTGGGACTGGGAGGAAGTCGCCGGCAGTCCGGTGAACATCCTGCGCTTGTACCTGAAGTATGGGCCCAATGGCGAACGGGTGATCCGCCGGATTCGTCGCGTGAGCACGCCCGGCCGAAGAATCTACAGCGGCGCCTCCGACTTGAAGCCCGTGCTCGGCGGACTTGGGATTCGCATTCTCAGCACCAGCCGGGGCGTGGTTAGCGACCGCGAGGCGCGCCAGCGTCGATTGGGCGGCGAAGTTCTGTGCGAGGTTTGGTAGTCTTCCGCAGAGCGGGGTTGCGCCGCTGGCAGGCGCGGGGGCGGTTTGCCGACGAATCGAAGAGAACGGGATCAAGCGACGGGCCGACGACGAAGGGGCGAGAACGACGGTCGGTTTCCGGCGAATATGGGGCGATGAAAGGCAGTGATCGATCATGTCTCGACTAGGTAAGAAACCCGTCGCCGTACCCGACGGGGTCAAGGTGCAGATCAACGGCTCGGTCGTCTCGATCGAGGGGCCCAAGGGCAAGTTGACCTGGGAGTGTCGGCCCGAGGTCAGCGTAGTTTTTGATTCGCCGTCGAAAAGCCTTCAGGTCAGTCGTCGCGGCGACGATCGGTTGAGCAAATCGTTGCACGGGCTGACCCGCGCGATGCTGGCCAACATGGTGCATGGCGTACGCGAAGGATACGAACAGCGTTTGGAAATCCAGGGCGTCGGCTATTTGGCCGCCGTGCTGGGCAATGTGTTGCAACTGCGCGTCGGGTATGCCAACGAATTGCAGGTGCCGATCCCGGAGGGGATCAAAGTGGCCGTTCCCGATCAGCAGCACATCGTAATCACGGGAGTGGACAAGCAGTTGGTGGGCCAGTTTGCGGCCGATGTGCGCGCCCTGCGCAAGCCCGAGCCGTACAAGGGCAAGGGCATTCGCTACATGGGCGAGGCGGTCCGGCGCAAGCAGGGCAAGGCCATGGTGAAGTAGGCCCGGAAGGCGGCCGGCCACGGCTGCGGCCGTTTTTTCTGGGCGGACGGTGGCGACGGAAGCGGCTCTCTGACGCTTCCGGGCCGTCGCGGCGAGCGATAATCGGTGTTCGAATAATGCCCGGCGGATGGCAATCGGCGGGCTCGGCGATTAGTGGAAGGGACAAGCGGTGCAACACGGCAAACGAATTTACCGTCAGCGCAAACGGCGCGGTTTTCGCGTGCGCAACAAGTTGAAGAAGCACGCCGATCGGCCTCGTCTGTGCGTTCATCGCAGCCACAAGCACATTACCGCCCAGGTGATCGACGACGTTCATGGCCGCACGTTGGCGGCGGCATGCACGCTGGAAAAGGCAATCAAGGCCGAGGCGCCGTACGGCGGCAATAAGGCCGCCGCGGCGATCGTCGGCAAGGCAATTGCCGCCAGGGCGTTGGCCGCCGGGGTGAAGGAAGTGGTGTTCGATCGGCGCGAGTATAAGTATCATGGTCGGGTGGCGGCCTTGGCCCAGGCGGCGCGCGAGGCAGGCTTGGTTCTGTAGAACCGGTGCCGAGGGCAAAATAAGGCTGCCGCCCAGCGATAAGCGACGGATGGCCCATGGCGATCGGCGCGGGGCATCGGATGCGGCCGGCAAGACCGGAGTGCAATAGGGCGGTGCGAGGCTTTGTTTCACGGCGCGTCTCAAGGGCGATCATTGTGTGAAGGCAAACGCGATCAAGGCGGCCTGGTCGGGATGGGCCGTTGCGTGTGAACAGTCAGCGGCTCAGGGCGTCTTCGGCGTCTTGGGTCGGAAACCAATTCGCAGACGAATAGCAAGCGGTCAACGCGTATGGTGACAGAATCAACTCGGGGCGAACTACGAGAAAAGACCATCAAGGTCCGTCGCTGCGCTGCGGTGGTCAAAGGCGGTCGTCGTTTCAGCTTCACGGCATTGGTCGTGGTGGGCGATGGTCATGGCCGCGTCGGTTGCGGATACGGCAAAGCGAATGAAGTGCCGCCGGCCGTCGAGAAGGCGCAGAAAGACGCCATGCGCAACATGGTGCCGGTTCCGCTGGAAGGGACGTCGATTGCCCATCCGGTGGAGGCACGGTACGGCGCCGCGCATGTGCGTTTGATGCCGGCGAATCCGGGTACGGGCGTGATTGCGGGCGACGCGGTTCGGGCCGTGTGCGAATGCGCCGGCATTGGCGATATCCTGACGAAGAGCTTTGGCTCGAACAATCCGACCAACTTGGTCCGGGCGACGATTTTGGCCCTGCAGAGTTTGCGCGGACAAAGCGAAGTCGAGCGGTTGCGGGGAGTCTCGTTGTCATGAATTTGAACGATATTCATCAAGGCGTCGTCAAGAACAAGGCACGCAAACGTCTGGGACGCGGACCGGGCTCCGGTCAAGGCAAAACCGCAGGCCGCGGCAGCAAAGGCCAGTGGTCGCGGAGCGGCGCTTCGTTGTCGAAGCTGTTCGAAGGCGGCCAAATGCCGCTGGCGCGCCGCATTCCGAAGCGCGGCTTCAACAACCCGTTTGCGCCGACCGTGGCGGTGGTGAACTTGGCCCAAATCGAGCGGCACTTTGCCGACGGGCAAGAGGTCAATTTAGACACGTTGCGCGGTTGCAATCTGGCGAAGGGGCGTTTCGACGAGTTGAAGATTCTCGGCGAAGGCCAGTTGACCAAGCGGTTGAAAGTGGTCGCTCATCGGTTCAGCAAGACGGCGCTAGAGAAGATTCAACAGGCCGGGGGCGAGGCTGTGGTGCTCCCAGGCAAGAAGCCCGTGCCCAGGAACAAAATGAAGGCCGCCAAACAGGGATCGTAGCCAGCGGCTGATCGAAGGCGCTTGTCTCGGGGGCGACTCCGGAAGGCGTTCTTCGGATCATTGCCGACCCGGCTGTCCAATTGAAGACGGACGGAGCGAGCCATGTGGGAAAAAATTCGGGTCGTGTTCACGATCCAGGAATTGCGTCAGAAGATTCTATTGACGCTGCTTTTCCTGGCGATCTACCGCATTGGGTACACGATCCCGTTGCCCATGATCGACTATAAGCAGATGACCGCGGCCTTTGCCGAAGGCGGCGGTTTGATGGACATTCTCAACGCCGTGGCGACATTCAGCGCCAGCCAGTTGAGCCAGGCGACGATATTCGGCCTGGGCATCATGCCGTACATCTCGGCGTCGATTATCTTCCAGTTGCTTGCCAGCGTTTATCCCCCGCTGGAAAAGCTGCAAAAAGAGGGCGAGAGCGGCCGGAAGAAGATCAATGAATACACGCGCTATGCGACCGTCGTGCTTTGCTTGGGTCAAAGCTGGATGTACATGGGCTGGTTGAGTCAGTCGGGGCTTGTGTATCCGGAATACACCGGCTTCATGTGGCAGTTGACCGGCGTGCTGACGATGACCGCCGGCACGGTCTTCTTGATGTGGCTCGGCGAACAGATCGACGAATACGGAATCGGCAACGGCATCAGCTTGCTGATTATGGCGGGTATTCTGGCCCGCATGCCGGAGGCCGGCAAGGAACTGCTGGGCAAAGTGGCCGAGGGCGGCTTCCAATTGGGCGGCGGCCGCGGCCAAATGGGCGTGGAAACGATTTTGGTCTTGGTGCTGCTCTTCGTGGCCGTGGTGGCCGGCGTGGTCTTCATGTATCAGGGGCAGCGGCGGATTCCCACGCAAAGCGCCAAGCATGTGCGCGGTCGCCGCGTGTATGGCGGCACGCGCCAATATCTTCCGTTGCGGGTGAATCAGGCGGGCGTGATGCCGATCATCTTCGCCAGCAGCTTGTTGCTTTTCCCGGCGTTCGTCTTTCAATGGCTGGCGAACCATTACGGCGGCTTCTGGCGTTCGTTGGAACAGAGCTTCCACCGAGGCACTTCGTATTCATACAACGTGCTCTACGTGGCGCTGATCTATTTCTTCTGCTACTTCTGGACGGCGATTACGTTCAACCCCAAAGACATGGCCGAGAACCTGAAGAACTACGGTACGTTCATTCCCGGCTATCGGCCCGGGCGGCGGACGGCCGACTATTTGGAAAAGGTCATGGTGCGGATCACCTATGTCGGCGCCGGGTTCTTGGCTGTTGTGGCCATCGTGCCGACGTTGATCGGTGCGTGGTCGGGCGTGGATTACAATGTCGCGTCGTTCTACGGCGGCACGAGTTTGTTGATCGCCGTGAGTGTCGCTTTCGACTTGGTGCAGAAGATCGACAGCCACTTGGTGATGCGAAATTACCGCGGCTTGCTGGAAAAGGGCTGATGGTTCCATCGATGATCACCGGCGTTGCGCGGCGCGGGCAGGGGGCACTGCGGCGCCGGCGCGGTGTCGGCAGGTTCAGCCGGCTGAGAGCTGCCGACACCGGCGTGTGCTTTTGGGGAAGATCGGCAGGTATCTTGGGAGCGGAACGATGCGGATGGTTTTCATTGGGCCGCCGGGGGCGGGCAAAGGCACGCAGGCCGAGCGCTTGATCGCCGCCCACAAGATGGCGCATCTTTCGACGGGCGACATGCTTCGGGCGGCGCGAGACGCGAAGACCCCGTTGGGGCTGAAGGCGAACGAATATATGTCGGCCGGAGCGTTGGTTCCCGACGCGATCATCATCGACCTGATTGCCGAGCGGCTGAAGCAACCCGACTGCCGAGGAGGCTATCTGCTCGACGGTTTTCCGCGGACGATCGCCCAGGCTGAGGCCCTGGATGCAATGTTGGCGGCCGCGGGCACGCCACTCGATGTGGTGTTGGAATTAGCCGTGCCGGAAGACGAACTGTTTCGGCGTTTGGCGGGGCGGGGACGCGCGGATGACAATCCCGAGGTGATTCGTCAGCGATTGGTGGCGTATCGGAACCAGACGGCGCCGTTGCTCGATTATTACTGGGGCAAGGGGCTGTTGAAATCGGTGGACGGCTTGGGAACGGTGGAGGAGATTTTCGGACGCATCGAGGCCGCATTGGCCGCGGTATGGTAGAGGCCGAGGGGGACTTGAGGCGTGGAAACCCTCAAATCGCGCCGCGAAATCGCTGAGATGCGCAAGGCCGGCTTGTTGGTGTGGCAGGCGCATCAGTTGGTCGGAGCGATGATTAAGCCCGGCGTGACCACAGCGGAGCTGAACGCGGCGGTTGAAGAGTTTTTCGCCCGTCAAGGCGCCGATGCGTTGTTCAAGAACTATCCGAATCCCGATGGCGATGGGCCGCCTTTTCCCGCGGCGTGTTGCATTTCGATCAATGAGCAGGTTGTTCACGGCATTCCTGGCCCGCGCAAGCTGAAAGAGGGCGACATCGTCAAGGTCGACACCGGGTGTCGCTACCATGGTTGGTGCGGTGATGCGGCAGCGACTTACGCGGTCGGCAAGGTTTCGGCGGAAGTGCGGCAGTTGATCGACGCGACGCGCGGTGTGTTGGCGTTGGCGGTGGAGCTGATGGGGCGGTGCTCGTGGTGGCGCGATGTTGCCCTGGAGATGGAGGCGTTCGTCAAGCGAGCGGGCTTCTCCAGCGTGGTGAAGTATGTTGGGCATGGAATCGGCCGCGAGATGCACGAAGACCCGCAGGTGCCGAATTTTTGCGATCGCAAGACGCGGTTGACTGGTGGGTTTCGCCTGTCGCCCGGTTTGGTGATTGCGGTCGAACCGATGGTGAACCTGGGCAGTGCGCGGGTGCAGCGGCTGGCGGATACTTGGACGGTGGCCACTTGCGACGGCAAACCGAGTGCGCATTTTGAACACACGATAGCGCTGACCGACGACGGACCGGTGCTGCTCACCGGCGGACCCAGTGGTGAAACGTGGTGAGGGTGTTTTTTCGCCGATGCGAGGGTTTTCCAACCGATGGGGGCGCGGTGGGCCGCCGCCGGTCGGTGGCCGGGCCTGGGCGGCCCGCAACGGCGGTTCGACGTTCGTAGTTGGAATGGAATGGGACGGAACGAAAAAGGCGGCAGCCGCCCCTTGCGGGGAGAAGACGCAACGCCTTATACTGTAGTGTTCTACACCTCGACCGATTGGTTGTGATCCGCCGCAACGCGTCGGATCGGGCGTTGAGGCCGGAGAGACAGCGATGAAGGTTCGAGCAAGCGTGAAGCGAATTTGCGAGCACTGCAAGATCGTGCGTCGCCGCGGCGTGGTTTTCGTGGTTTGTACGAATCCGCGTCATAAGCAACGCCAGGGCTAGCACGGAAATCGAGGAGTTGCAGGAAGATGCCGCGTCTTTTGGGTGTTGATATTCCGGGCGATCGGCCAACGGTCATCTCGCTTACCTATTTGTATGGGGTCGGGCCTCGAGTTGCCCGCGAGCTGTGCCATAAGGCCGGCGTCGATCCGCAGCAGCGGGCCCGCGAGCTGCGCGAGGACGAACTGGCGCGCTTGGCCGCGTTGTTGGACAAGGACTACGTGGTCGAAGGGCAATTGCGCCGCCAGGTGAATCAGAACATTGCGCGGCTGAAGGACATTGCCTGCTACCGGGGCATTCGCCATCGCCGCGGGTTGCCGGTTCGGGGGCAGCGGACGCGAACCAACGCGCGGACGCGCAAGGGTCCGAAGAAGACAGTGGCCGGCAAGAAGGGGGTCAAGGATCTCCGGTAGCGGCGGCCAAGGTTGGCCCCGCTTGGGGAGCGGCCGGCTGACGGCGGATTGGGATCTGGGCATCGGGCCGGGCGGGCTGCGAAGTTAGAACAAGGCATGGCCAAATTGGAGTTATAGCGTGGCGAAGGCAAAGCGCAAAAAGGTTCGTCGCAACGTATCGGTGGGAATCGCTTTCATCAAAGCGACTTTCAACAATACGCTGGTGACGATTACCGACACGAAGGGCGAGACAATTTGTTGGGCCAGCGCGGGCACAAGCGGCTTCAAAGGGAGCCGTAAGAGCACGCCGTTCGCCGGTCAATTGGCGGCTCAGCAAGCAGCGGAAAAGGCGCTGAAGTTCGGAATGAGGGAAGTGGATGTGAAGGTGAAGGGGCCCGGCAGCGGGCGCGAAAGCGCCATTACGGCGCTTCAGTCGGCCGGTCTGAAGATCAAGTCGATCGAAGACGTTACGCCGTTGCCCCACAATGGTTGCCGTCCGAAGAAGCGCCGCCGCGTGTAATTGCCTTTCCGTGGTGGTTGGGCATCCTCCGCCGTTTTCGAACAGAAGTCATCGAACGAATCGATTGAGCGAGAGAGTAATCAGGTATGGCACGAATCAGTTCGCCCGTGTGCCGCTTGTGCCGCCGCGCCGGGCAAAAGCTGTTTCTTAAGGGAACTCGGTGCGACACGCCCAAATGCGCGTTCGAGCGGCGCGACGCCGCCCCGGGCATGGCCGGCAGTCGCAAAGGGAAGCAGACCGATTACGGGCTGCACCTTCGCGAAAAGCAGAAGGTCAAGCAGTGGTACGGGGTGTTGGAACGCCAGTTCCGCCGCATCTTTCGCGATGCCGAGCGGAGCAAGGGCAATACCGGCGAAACGCTGCTGGTGCTGCTGGAGCGCCGATTGGACAACATCGTGTTCCGCTTGGGGTTCGGACAATCGCGTGCCCAGGCGCGGATGATGGTTTCGCACGGCCATATCACGGTGAATGGGCGCCGGGCGGACATTCCGAGCATGATGCTTCGGCCCGGCGACGTGGTTCGCGTGAAGGGCCGTTCGAAGAGCCTTCAATTGGCCAAGGCGAACTTGGAGAGCATCTCTCGTGATATTCCCGACTACCTGAGCCGGGTCGAGGGCGATGTTCCAGAAGGCCATGTGGTGCGGTTGCCCGAGGCCGCCGATGCAGGCGTGCCGGTGCAAACCAATCTGATCGTCGAGTTGCTGTCGAAGTAGAGGTATTCCGTTTGCTTGCCGTCCGAGGGAATCGTGTTCCGGTTTTGCCGCTTTTGGGCAAAACGGGGCGGGTTGTCCAGGGACGGGTCGATCGGCGGCGGGCGCTTGCAGCTTGATACCGAGAGTCGATCGATGCCGGGTTCGTCGGGCTTTGCCGGGGGGCTTCGCCCGAGGCGGGCCGCGGTTGTTCCTGCCGCTCGTTTCATGTTTGGAGTAACGCCATGCGTATTCGTTGGCGCGGACTAGAACTGCCCAGCCGTGTCGTCTGTGATCGTGCCACGCTAACGCCGACCTACGGGAAGTTCGTCGCCGAGCCGTTCGAGCGAGGATTCGGCACGACGATCGGCAACAGTCTGCGGCGCGTGCTGCTTTCGAGCCTCGAAGGCAGCGCGGTCACTCAGATCCGGTTGCACGGAGCTTTGCACGAGTTCGCCACGTTGCCCGGCGTGGTTGAAGACGTGACCGACATCGTGCTGAACATCAAGTCGTTGGTCGTCAAGAAGCACACTGATCAAACCCGGGTGCTTCGCATCGAGAAGAGCACGCGCGGAGTGGTGACGGGCGCCGATGTGCTGACGGACGATCAGGTGGACGTGGTCAACAAGGACTTGGTGATTGCCACCTTGACCGACGACGTTCCTTTCATGATGGAAATGGTTGTGGAGAACGGGCGCGGGTATGTGCCGGCCCATGAACATACGCCCCAGGCGCAGGAAATCGGCATTATTCCGGTTGATGCGGCCTTTAGCCCGGTGGTTCGCGTGCGTTATGAGGTTGAAGAGACCCGCGTTGGCCAAAAGACGAACTACGACCGGCTGACGATGGAGGTGTGGACCAACGGATCGGTGTCGCCGGAAATGGCGGTGGTCGAGGCGGCCAAGATTCTACGGAAGCACCTCAATCCGTTCGTGCAATACAACGAGTTGGGCCCGGCAGTGCATGCCGATGCCCGAGGCGGCTCGGCAGGGGCGCTCGATCCGGCTCTGGAGGCCAAATTGGCGATGTCGATCGCCGAGTTGAACCTCTCGGTGCGAGCGAGCAACTGCCTCGAGTCGGAGAGCATCGCCACGGTGCGCGAGTTGGT
>JARKPK010000166.1 GCA_029975295.1 Thermoguttaceae bacterium
GAACGGGAGAACGGAAGTCGCTTGCGCGTGCAGTTCGGGCTTTCGTTCGTCGGCCTCGGGCAACAGTGCCGCGCCGAGGCGCAGCTTGGTGACGCTCGCAACAAAGCTGCCCTCCGACCGATCGACCAGTGGCCGCCGTACGCCCTCAGCCGAGAATTCCACAACCGCATCGCTTTTCCGACGATCCAAAGTGATTGCCGCCATCGAGCCAAGATCGCCGCGGTTCCGATGCAACCGGCCCCCCAACGGTGGTCGATGGCATTGTCGTTTCGCTGGCGGCGCGCTACACTCATGCGCAGCGGCGGGACGGGCGCAATCGCCCTATCTCTTGCCGAGCGACGCCGCTGTGCGGGAAGCGAGCGACGCCGAACGCCGAACACTGTCGTCAACCGCTCAGGGAGATTCCAACGATGCGATCCATGATCTTGCTCCTCGCGCTGGCCGCGGCGGCGATGGCCGTTGCGCCCGCGCGCGCCGACGATGAAGGCCAGGCCGATCTCGACCAGGCCACAGAGGCCAAACTCAACGCTAAAACGCTCACCGATCTCGACGAGGTGATTCGCCTGACCGAAAGCGCGCTGAAAAAAGGCCTCAGCGAAGGCAACGCCCAATTCGCCAACGGGCTGCTGTCCTCCACGTTGGTGCAGCGGGGCGGCATCCGCGCCGCTCTGACCGCGCGGACCCATCCGACCAATCCCCGCTTCCCCGAGTTTCGCCAAGCCGCCATCGACGACTTGGAACGTGCCGTGAAGATCGACCCAAAACAGGCGCAGGCCTGGTTGTTCATCGCGCAGTTGAATCACCTGCCCGGCGGCGATCCGAAGCGCGGAGTTGCCGCGCTGGAGGAAGCCCTCAAGGCCGCCGCCGATGATCCGGAGCTGAAAGCCCGCGTGCTCTTCACCCGCGCCACCTTGGCCGAGGGCGACGAGAAGAAGCTGGCCGATCTGAATGAAGCCGTCCGCTTGGCCCCCGGCGACGCGGCCATCGTCCGCACCCGCGGCCTGCTGAAGGCCAACATGGGCAAGCCGGAAGAAGCGCTGGCCGACTTGAACAAGGCGATCGAACTCGACTCGGACGACGGGCCAACCTATGAAGCCAAGGCGATCGTCTTGGCGCGGCTGAAGCGGTTTGACGAAGCGCTGGCCACGCTGCAAAAGCTGCAAGAGTTGCAGCCCGACTCGATCGAGCCGCTCGTCCAAATGGCCCGCGTTCACGTGGCCAAAGACGATCTGAAAGCGGCGCTGGCCCAGATCGAAGAGGCCAAGCGCAAAGACCCCTCGAACGTGGCGCTCTACCTGCTGCAAGCCACGCTGGAGGAAGAGCCGGCCCGCAAGCTGGCCGCCCTCGACGAAGCGGTGAAGCTCTCGCCGCGGAACGTCCAAGTGCTCCGCGCCCGGGCCGTGCTCCGCGCCGACCAGGAAAAGTACGACGAGGCGCTGGCCGATCTCGACAAAGCCATCGAACAGCAGCCGAAAGACATGCTCAACTACGAAGCGAAGGCCGCCGTGCTGATCAAAGCGAAGCGCGCCGCCGACGCGGTGGCCGTGGCCGATCGCATGGTCGAAATCGACTCCTCGCCCGACGTGCGGCGGTTCCGCGCCGGCGTGTTGGCCGAGGCCGACCGATTCGACGAAGCGGTGGAAACCTTGCGGCGGATGTTCGAGGAAAGCTCGGAAGACTTGATCTCCGGGCTGGCGCTGGCCCAACTCTACCATCAGAAGAAGAAGATCACCCCGGCCATCGCCGCCTACTCGGCGGTGCTCGGGCGGCAAGGCGACTTGCTGCCGGCCCTTCGCGGCCGAGGCGACGCCTATTTGAACATCGGCAAGCACGCCGAGGCGATCGCCGATTACGAAAAAGCCCTGAAGGTCAATCCGCGCGACAGCGGCGTGTTGAACAACCTGGCCTGGGTGCTCTGCACGTCGCCGATCGACAAGCTCCGCGACGGCCGCCGCGCGATCAAACTGGCCACCGACGCCTGCGAAATCACCGACTACAAGGCCCCGCACATCCTCAGCACCCTCGGGGCCGCCTATGCCGAAACCGGCGACTTCGAAAGCGCCAAGAAGTGGGTGAAAAAGGGGCTGGAACTGGCCGACGAAAAAGAGAAAGAGGCGCTGGCTAAAGAACTGGCACATTACGAACGCAACGAGCCGGTGCGCGAAATGCTCAACGAAGAGGCGGAAGCCGCGCCCGAAAAGAAACCCGACGCCAAACCCGACGCCGAGCCGAAAGAAAAGTCGTCGGGCGATCCCCCGGCCGCCGAGCAGCCGCAAACCTAGCGCCTCGTATCGCTCCGCGCCCGGCGAAACGCGACTTGCCGAACGGCCTCGGCGCGATCCGCCTTCCGATCATCGTCGCAGCCCCATAAAGCATGGTGCTGCGGCGAACGCGCAGTGCGCTTCGCTTTAGTGCAGCCGGTGCTGTGCCATCATCGCAGCGCGCCGCACGGCATTTGCCCTCGCCGCGCAGTCCGAGCATAATACAACGCAACCCCCGATCGCCCCTTGCGGCGATCACCCCTCCCTTCAACTCCTTGCACAGAGGAGCCTGCCATGTTCGCCGCTACGCTGGTGTTGCTTGCGTCGTTTCTCGCGGCCGAGGACGGCCGTGCGGTGGTCAATGGAGGATACGAACAGCGGGCCGAAGGCTGGCGAAAACCCTGGGCACGCGAGGGCGAGATCCGGCTCGACTTCGACGAAAAGCAGCCGCTCTCGGGCAAGGTGTCGGCCCGCATCTCGGCCGCAAGCAAGGGCGACTGGAGCTTTCAGCAAGACAAGGTGCTGCCGGTCCGCCCCGGCGAGGTCTTCGAGCTTTCGGCCCTGGCGCAGGTTGAAGGCGAGGGCAACGCAGGCATCAGCGTGGTGCTGCGCGACTCGTCCGAGAAGGTGCTCGATTGGACCTTCGGCGAGGCGCTTGCCCGAGCCTCGTCGCGCCCGCAGCGATTGAAAAGCAAGTTCGTCATACCGCCCAAGGCCGCCTCGATCATCGTGCGCTGGGTGGGGCATGGGCCGGTGGTCGCACGGCTCGACGATGTGGAACTGAAACTCGCCGGCGACATCGACTCGATGCGCGCCCCGAACCTGCCGAAGGAAGCCGCGCTGAGCAACGCGGCCCTCGAGGTCGTGTTTCACACTGACGACGGACGACTGACCGTAACCGACCGCCGCAACGGCCGCCGCTGGGAACAACTGCCATCGACCGCGCCGCCGCTGG
>JARKPK010000035.1 GCA_029975295.1 Thermoguttaceae bacterium
CGCCACATTGGCCAGCCCGTCGTGATCGGCATTGTTGACGGCGGTTTGCAACCGCAAGGCGCCGAGTTGTCCGAACTCGGCCTTCATCACCTCGCGGAGCTCGGCGCTTCGCTCAATCAACCCGCGCACCACCACCGCATAATCGCAGAACAGTCGGGGATCGTGCGGATCGGGAGTCAAACCGACTTCCGCCGGATCGGTCGGCCCGGTGATGATTTGGCAGGCCTCGCGATAGGCTTTGCCCTCGATCGTCGACAGCAACTCGGTCATGGCGTTGAAGCCTTCTTTGCCCGTCTGTGCCGTGAAAAGCGGACGGTAGTAGCCGCCTTCGCCGCGTTCGCGCCGCGGCATCGCCCACGGGCGAGGCAGGGTGCTTTCAATCCAGTCGGCGGTGCGGGCCAACGACCGTTCTTCATCGGGCAGATCGTCAAAAAACCGCCGCGGCCCCTGCCAACTGCGCAGCATCTCGGCCAAACGACGCAGCTTGGCCCAATCGAAGCGGTAGATCAGCGCCATCGCCTCCGATTCCAACGCCGCGTTCCAGCGAACCCGATGCACAAACCGTTGCGGACAACCCATGCCGGCCGCCGCAAGCCACGTTTGCGTAAAGGCCGACGGCTCGCCCGCCGTCACCGCCTCGTCGACCAGCCGCTGCACGGCGCCGACCAAGAGATCGCGATTTCCCCCTTCGAACCCGTTGATCATCGTCGCCGTTGCAACGATCAGCGATCGTCGTTCGGCCAAGCTTCCCGGCCCGTCGAGCACCGATCGCAAGTAGTCGGCCAGCGGGACCTCGGCGAAGCCGGGCGCGGTTTTCGGCCGTCGCACCTGGACGGCCCGAAGGGCGATCGACCGCGGGAAGCTTTGATGCGGCACGCAATACACGCCGATGCGCGACGGCGGCTTGCCGCTGCAATTGATCACCTGGGTGTAGTAAGTCCATTGCGACCCATCGGGGCTGAGCGCCAATTTCGCCACTCGGTCGCCCACCAAAATGCCCACCCAGGTCTTCCCCTTGCCGATCAACGGGACCGGATAGCTCTTCATTTCGATCCACGTATTCACGTTGTTGTCGCCCGGCCCGGTCAGGCTGACGGCCAGGTCGGGTCGATTCTGATCGCCGCAAACGGCCAACCGGCAGATTTCGTTGCCCTCGGCATCGGCCACCAGCACGCCGGCGCCGCGATCGGCCTGATCGATTTGAAAGCAGATCAACCGCCCGTTCGCGTCGGGCGGCAACGACGCAACGGCCCGAGCGCCCGGCTTGTTCGCCGCTGCGGAAAGCACGACACCGTCGGCATTGCGGTCGAAAGCCGCCTCTTCGCCGGTTTCGGCTTTCCATTCAAGTTGCCCCGGAGCGATTTCCGCAACCAACTCCGGCATCGGCGGCGGCGCGGGCCTGCCCCGACAGGGTACGAACTCGAAGCCGAACACCTGAGCGTCCCAATCGACGAAGACCTCGTCAGGCCTTCCCTCAAACGGGACGGCCAACACCCACATCCCGCCGCGCGCCAGCGTCACGCGATTGCCGTCGCACAGCAGCAGGTGCGTGCCCATCCCCATCTGCTGCACCCGGCCTTCGTCGTAGGCCACCGCCTCCCATTGTGTCGGAAGCGGCTTCGTCACGTCGTCGCGGACAACCCGATAGGCCGCCCATCCGGCCGTGTTGTTGAATTGCGGATGGTGATAAAGCGCCACCCCCTCGCGGCCGCGCCAAAGGAAGAAACGCCGATACCGATACGTGCGATGAGAAAAACGGATGGCCGTTTCGGGCTGCCACGGCTCCTTCAGTCGAAACAGCCCTTTCATCTGGCACAACGGGTAGTCGTGATGCGAAGAGTTTTCGAACTTGCCCTCGAAACCGTCCACCGGCGAAAAGAGCTCACGCATTCGTTGCACCGAGGGCATCGACCGCGGTGGCGCGCTCTCCGACCAGCAGATTTCATCGAAAGCAGGCCGAGGCTCAACTGCTTCGGCGGCCAACACCGCAATCGCGGCACAGAACAAAGCGTGAATCATCGGATCAATCGGCTCGGTAATTCGGGGATTCAGCAAGAGCGCGCACGTGGAACGCGACGACAAAGGCATGACAAACGCAGCAGCGGCCTTGCCGCGCGGGTCGTCGCACCCATTCCGCACACGCGTTGCCGCTTCACCCCGGCAACCCAAGCGACGATGGCACTCAACGCCCTCGCCGCCGTGCGACGACTGCCGGCGACTCCTCAGAATACAAATGCTGCTTTGCCGCGCAATTCCGCTCTTCGCGGAAGCCGGCTTCGCGGCCGTCGGCCTCGTTGCATTCGAGTTCTCAGCCTCATTAGGCACTATAACCGTTGCGACGGCCGGCTCGCAACCAACCAAACGGCGACCCAGCACGGCCGAACGCGCGGGCAGCGGCGCACGATCAGCCAGCATCGAGCCTGCACGCTCGGGAATGGCCCCGCGGGAGCGCCGCAGCACCCCCCGTTTCGCAAAAAGTTTCCGGGAACCGGTTTTCGGCGATCATTCGGCAGCGGTCGGCCCTTTCTCCGCGGGATCGCAACGATTCCGCATGAAGTATAATAGAAAGTCGGTTGCGCCGGCGCAGCAGCGCCCGATCATCGGATCAACGCCGGATGGGAATCATGGCCGTCAAGTCGCTCGATCAAAAACTCGCTCGCATCCAAGCCGATTCGTCGTGCCGCGATTTCATCTTGGCCGACGCGAAAGACGCCGACATGGCATTCGGCCTTTCGGCGCCGGGGCTCAGCCCGGAGCATCACGCCGGCGAGGCTCGCTTTCGCACCCTCGACGAATACCGTCAACAAATCCGCGACATCGTCGCGCAAGGGCTGGTCGATATCATGTTGATGAGCGCCAGCACAAGCGAATGCCTGACGATCCGCGAGCGCCTTTTCGACCGTAGCGCCATCACTCCGGCCGTCAGAGCGAACGACACTTCGGACATTTGGCTGGCGGCCGGCAGCGGGCGCTATTCGCAACAACCTTCGCTGCCCTTCCGCACCGCCACAATCGATCACGCCCAATGCGGCAAAGCGCAGTGCGCGGCCGGCGAGCGGCAACTCGGCGTGGATTTGGGGCTCTATTCCTGCACATTCAACAACGACGCCGCCGCCGACCTGCGCACACTGGAGGCCTATAAGGCGTTTCGGCTGGAGGCCGAGGCCAAGGGGTTTCGCCACTTTCTCGAAGTGTTCAGCCCGAACGCCCCGGCCGTCGCGCCGGCTTCGGTGGCTGACTTTGTCAACGACCATATCGCGAGAACATTGGCCGGCGTCACTTCCGCCGGCAGGCCGATCTTCCTGAAAATCCCCTACTTCGGCCCGGCCGCCATGGAGGCCCTTGCACGGTACGACCGTTCGTTGGTGGTCGGAATTCTGGGCGGATCGGCAGGCACCACGTTCGACGCCATGCACATGCTCTGGGAAGCGAAGCGGTACGGAGCTCGTGTCGCCCTTTATGGGCGAAAAATCAACAACGCCGAAGATCAACTGACGTTCGTTCACTTTTTGCGGCTGGTGGCCGACGATCAGATTGCTCCCGACGAAGCGGTGCGGGCCTACCACGGCGCCTTGCAGAGGCAGGGCATTCGGCCGAAGCGCGAACTGGCCGACGACCTGCAAAAAACCGCCGTCAGCCACGCCTATTCCGGCAGCGGTCGGCGGGAAGGCGACTCGGCCGTCGCCCGGCCTGGCGACGGCACACCGGCTCACGTCCCATGCGCCGCAACCGCCACACGCACCGAGCAGGAACCCGACTTCTCGCGGATGACCCCGGCCGAAAAGGCCCGCTGGAATCTCGAACGCTGGAAGCGTATCATCGGCTGAACGAGCGGCGCTCCGGCTCGCCGCAAGCGAGAAGGCCCGCGGAAAGAACGAAGCGGCCCCTCTATCGCAACGCCGATTCGCGGCCGCGCTGTTGCGACGTCGCCCGTTTTCTCGGTTTTCCAACCCCATCTCGATCGATGGAGGAGCGAGAAAATGACCGCCCAGAACGCGCACAACGCCGCACAACCATCGCCGGACCTTGCAACAACCGGTTCCGCGATTTGTTGCATCGGCCCAGATACGGCCAAGGCCGCGCAATCATCGGCGGACGCAGCCCGCCGGCCGATCGCATCGCCTCCGACAATCTTCGAACCGCGCTGTTGGGCCGCCCGCTCACCGGTTCATGCCGATCGCACCGCGCCGAGTCGTCTTGCGTTGTGCGCCAATCTCGCAATACCGGCGGTCGCCGTTTGCGCCCTGGCCGCGGCGACGGCCCTTGCGGCCGACCCACCATCGCTGACGCTGGAGGCGACCCAAGTCGGCCGGTTCGAGAAGATCGAGATGCGTATGGACTTGGGCAAGGAGTACGGCAACCCGTTCGATCCTGCCGAGGTGCGTTGCGACATCGAACTGACCGGTCCCCAGGGCCAATCGCTTCTGGTTCCGGCGTTCTACACGCAGCCCTACCGCTACGAAGCGGTTCCGCGTTCCGGCAAGAAGGCCGCCTGGTTTTACCCGGAGGGCAAACCGCAATGGCGCGCCCGGTTCGCTGCGCCCGTCGAGGGGCGATGGACAGCGCGGGCCGTAGTCGCCGATGGCAGTGGCACCGCGCGGTCGGAATCGTCGGTGTTCGATGTGGGCGCCTCCGTGCGGCGCGGTTTCCTTCAAAGGGCAAAGGCCGATCCGCACTACCTCCAGTTCAGCACGGGCGAGCCGTTCTTCGCCATCGGTCAGAATCTGGCGTTCATTGGGCCGGGCCAATATGTCGATCTGCCGCGCGCCGAGCAGATCTTCGGCCGATTTCGAGCCAACGGAGCCAACTTCGCCCGCGTTTGGATCTGCTGCCACGATTGGGCCCTGGCGATCGAAGCGGAAAAGAGCGCCTGGGGCCGATCGTGGAGCGGCGCGGCAAACCTCGTTGCCCACCCCGATCGAGCCGGCCCCGCCGACACGAAGCGTTGCGCGCGTTTGGCGGGCAAGGCCGGCCATGCGATTGCCGTCGATCCCTCGCATCCCGTTGCCCTTCAACCCGAGACCGCCTACGTCCTTTCGGCTCGGGCCAAATCGGACAACGGCGCGAAGGTGCGTCTCGAGTTGGGCGGCAGGTCGGCGGCCTTCGAGGCCGACCGCTCGTGGAAATCGGTCGCTCTGAAGTTCGTCACCGGGCCGAACGATCGATGGATCGAGCGAATCCGCCTTGTTCTCGAGTCCGAAGGCGAAGCGTTGATCGAGTCGGTCTCGCTCCGCGAAGATCGGCCCGATTCCGTCGAACTGCTCTGGGAGGCCGATCCGAACCGCCCAATGCCCGGAACCTACAACTTGCTCGACGCGGCCATGCTCGATCAACTGCTTTCGGCCGCCGAGCGCGACGGCGTTTATCTCCAGCTTTGCGTGGTGACCCGCGACCTGTATATGAAACACCTAAAAGACCCGCAGAGCGCAGCCTACAAACGTTCCATCGAGCAAGTGAAGAACTTGATGCGCTACTGCGTGGCCCGTTGGGGCTACTCGACCCACGTCGCCGCCTGGGAGTATTTCAACGAGATCGACCCGGGTCTGCCGACCGACGTTTTTTACCAACAGGTGGGCGAATTCGTCGCAGGCATCGATCCCTTTGCGCGCCCCCGCACCACGAGCACTTGGCACCCCTCGGCACGCGATTGCCGCCATCCTCAGATTGATCTTCCCCAAGTGCATCATTACCTGCGGCCCACACTGGGCGAGTCGGGCCACGACGAGTCGGCCGCAGTGATCCACTGGGCGCGATTCTTGCGCGAACATGGACCGCGCAAGCCCGGGCTGATCGCGGAATTCGGCCTGGCCGACGACAAATGGGGTCTTAGCCCGTTGATGAAGGAAGACGAACGGCTCGACCATTTCCATAATTCGCTCTGGGCGTCGGCCCTTTCGGGCACGGCGGGAACGGCAATGTTCTGGTGGTGGGAACGGCTCGATCAGCAGGACGGCTACCAGCACTACAAACCCTTGGCGGCGTTTCTCGCAGGCGAACCATTGGGAATCGAACCGGTGAGCCCCATTCAACCGGACGCCGGCGCGACTCGGTTCCGGGTGCTCGGACTACGTGGCACGCTCCGCGTGCTGCTCTGGTTGTTCGACACCGACACCAATTGGCATCGGACTTTGGTCGAGAAGAAGCTACCGGAGCGAGCCTCGAATGTGCAAATCCGCTTGACAGGGCTGACCGCAGGCCAATGGAAACTGCAATGGTGGGACACCCGAGCCGGCAAGCCGTTCGCCGAACGAACGATCTCGGTCTCGGAACGGGAAACCGTCTTGACTGCGCCCGTCTTCGAACGCGACTTGGGAGCGAAACTTATCTATTCCCCCGAAACTAAGTGAACTGCCAGCAACGACCTGTTCTGTAGCTGGTCGCTCCTTCTAGCATAGATTTCTTGAGATCAAGCCGGTTGGCACGCGGAAGACTGTGTGATTCGGGCTCCGGCACGCCTCGCGGAACATCGTGGAAAATACCTATTCCGCTCACAGAGCCGCGGAATATGTACGGTTTCTGCTGTCTTTTCCGATTATAAGTGATGGGTGGTTGGCGCAAACTCCGATAACTATGCCGACGAGAATCTGCGGTCGGAGTCTGAACGCCCCCCCATGCATTCATTTCCCGTACTCATCGGCTTGGCGCTCACCGGCTGCGTGGCGGTATGTCTTTTGGGCTGCGCGCCGGGCGAGCAACGACTGCCGACGAACGATACCCTGTTTGCAGTCTCAGCCGCCGACGCTTCGAGCGAAATGCCCTACCCCACTGTCGGTGAGCAACGCACGCGGGGGCCGGCCGACTATCAGACGCTGGCGCGGCGCACAGGCGTGCCGCCCATCACGACCGTAGCGTGGCCCGCCGTTAGCAGCCCTTCTTCCGGCGCGGCCGCGGTCGCACCAATCGCTTGGTCCAACGGTGTCTCGCCCTTGGCCCGCCAAGCGGCGCCGTCAAGCGACACGCTGGGCGAGCCCTCGCCCGCTGCAACGTCGCCGAGCGGACTGCCGGCCTACCAACCCACAGCGTCGTCGCAGCCCACCGGCCCGATCGGCGCCGGCGTTTCGATCCCCTGGCCTTCTCAAGCGATTCCCGATCGATCCGCCTTTGCCCCGCCCGGCACAGTCTATGCCGCGGGCCCAAACAGCGTTCCACCCGGGAGCGTTCGCTTGGCAGCCGGGGCCGACCCGCTCGAATCAGCCTACGCCCTCGGCGAAGCGATGCCGCTTGACCTGCCGGCCGAGCCTCCGCTCTACACGCCGCTAAACCCGTCGATCGAGCGGCTACCGCCCGTTTACGAATCCGAATGGCCGTCGCAAAACATGCCGGCGTTGGAAGAACTCGATGGCGGCGCCAACGGCAGTCTTGCCCCACAGCCCTCCGAAACGGGCCGTTGGTGGCTCCCCTATGGTCTGCCGCAGCGGGCCGAAACGGCCGGCCAACGACTGGTCGATTACCTAAGGCAAACTCAAGCCAACGTCGTGAGCGACTACCGTCATTACTACCGATGGTCCACCGCCTGCGACCTCGGATGGGCGATTGCTCTGTCCGCCCCGCTGGCCAACACGTCGCTCGACGAAGACTTCCGCCACTGGTATCAGCGCGACGTGCGCAGCTCCGGCAGCGACGACCTTTCTTCGTTCTGGCGGCCCTGGGGCGAAGGCAAGATATTCATTCCCGCTTGGGCCGGCTTGGCCGTGGTCGGACATCTCTGGGAAGAACGCCCGCTGGCAACGGCCGTCGGACGGTTCGGCGATCGGACAACGCGGGCCTACCTTGTCGGCGCTCCGCCGATGCTGCTTATGCAGTTCGCCTTGGGCGCCTCGCGCCCCGGTGAAACATCGCATGGGTCGTATTGGAAGCCGTTCGACGACACCAACGCAGTCAGCGGGCATGCCTTCATTGGCGCAGTGCCGTTCCTCACGGCCGCCCGCATGACCGATCGGCCGGCCATCAAGGGAGCCTTGATCCTGCTGTCCACTTTCCCCGCGTGGTCGCGAGTGAACGACGACCGCCACTATCTCTCTCAGGTGTGCCTCGGCTGGTACATGGCCCATTTGGCTGTCCGGGCCGTGGCCCAAACCGAAGACGATCGAAAGCCGATTCGCGTGGTGCCCATCGCCACCACACAGATGACCGGCCTGGGCTTGGTCATCGAGCGTTAGGCGCAGCAGGGCAACACCCTTCCTGCGATCGCATCGCACTGCCGCAACACCGGCGATCGTCGCCTTGATCGACGCTCGGCCTTCCGCGGTCGCGCCGCCTGGCTTTCTCGGCAGCGCAACTTCAATTGCTGAAAAAACGCAGGCGCGGCCCCGCAGCCGGCCGGCAAGTGCGAAAAACCGCGAAATCGGCCCGCCCGCATTCTGACGATCGGCATCGCCCGGTTGCATTGCCTGTCGGAGGGGCAATAGACTGAGGGTTTGCGCAGCCTTCGCCAAGGGCTGTCGAGCGTCGCGGAGTTCCCACAGCGGCGGGCAGCGGACTCCGGTTCGAACAGTTGAACCGTCAGTTCGCCGGCCCGGTTGCTTGGTCGTTTCAACCCTCAACAGGTGGCATGATGAGTGCCGGCGTGATCTCGTTGCGCGGGGTCGAAGTGCATAATCTCAAGGCCATCGACCTCGATCTCCCGCGACGGCGATTGATTGTGCTTTGCGGCCTGAGCGGCAGCGGCAAGAGCAGTCTGGCCCTCGATACGCTTTACGCCGAAGGCCAACGGCGATACATCGAGAGCTTCTCCGCTTATACGCGACAGTTCCTCGAACGACTGGAGAAGCCGCAAGCCGATCGTATCGACGGCATCCCGCCGGCTGTCGCTGTCACCAGCCGCAATCTCAGCCGGTCGAGTCGGGCCACAGTGGGAACAGCCACCGAAACCACCTCGTACTTGCGGCTCTTGTTCGCCAAGATCGGCCGCGTGTTTTGCTTGCACTGCCGTCGGCCGGTCCGCTGCGACACCGCGCAGAGCACCTTTGAAGCGATTTCGGCCCTCGCGCCCTCGACACGCGTGATGGTCGGTTTCGTGCCGGCGGAGGCCGAGCCGTCGGGGGCCGCCGAGCTAACCCAACGACTGCGGGAAAGCGGCTTTGTTCGCGTCATCGCGGGCGACCGAACCGTGTCGTTGGCTGACGAGCCTTTGCCCAACGGCGCGGCCCAATGGCCGCCGTGCGTCGTTGTCGATCGACTCACCGCCGGGGCCGGTCCGCGATTGCGCGAATCGCTCGAGTCGGCCTTCGAACATGGACGGGGCCGCTGCGTCGTATTCGTCGCCTGCGAATCGGCCGATCCTGCCGCAGCGGCTGCGACGACGAACTCTGCCCCGTCGGGCACGAACGACGGTCCGCCCCAGGCGGCGCGCGGCGAGCCGCATGGCGACCGTTCGGGCTTTGATGGGCGCGGACAGTTTTGCTTGGTGGACGGCCGAGCTTGGCGACGAGTCAACTTCAGCGACTCCCTGGCGTGCGACGAGTGCGGGTGCGTCTATCCCCTGCCCGAACCGCGGTTGTTCAGTTTCAACAGCCCGTGGGGGGCCTGCCCCACGTGCGAAGGCTTTGGAAACGTGATCGACCTCGACCTCGACCTAGTTGTGCCCGATCCGAACAAATCGCTCAGCGAAGGCGCCATTGCCCCGCTGAACACGCCGGCCTGCGCGCGCGAGTTCGAGGAAATGCTGCGCGTCGCCGGGCGATGCGGCGTTCCCGTCGACGCGCCGTTCCGCACATTGACCGACGAGCAGAAATCGATCGTCCTGCAAGGATCGCCGCAGCACAACTATGGCGGTCTGCAAGGCTTCTTCGCTTACCTCGAGCGCAAGAAATACAAGATGCACGTCCGCGTATTCCTCAGCCGATGGCGGAGCTACCGCACTTGCCCGCAATGCCTCGGAACGCGGCTGCGGCCCGAAGCCTTGGCCGTGCAAATCGACGGAAAGACGATCGCCCAAGTGCATCAAATGCCCGTTCGCGACGCCCGAGCGTTTTTCAACACCGTCCGTCTCGACGAGAACCAGCGCAAGATCGGCCGAGCGATTCTCGAACAGGTGCAATCGCGGTTGGACTATCTTGAAGCGGTCGGGCTGGGCTATCTCAGTTTGGAGCGAACCCTGCGCACCCTGAGCGGCGGAGAGTCGCGCCGGGTTGCCTTGACCTCCGCCTTGGGGTCGAGCCTGGTCAATATGCTCTATGTGCTCGATGAGCCCTCGATCGGCTTGCACCCGCGCGACGTCGATCGGCTCACGGCCGCCGTCGCGCGGCTCCGCGATCGCGACAACACGGTTGTCGTCGTCGAGCACGAAGAGGCAATGATCCGCGCGGCCGATCATGTGGTGGAAATCGGCCCCGGCGCCGGCGAGCAGGGCGGGCGCGTCGTCTTTCAAGGCTCCCCGTCCGAACTGCTCCGGGCCGAAGGCAGCCTGACCGGCGACTACTTGGCCGGCCGCCGCGGCGCCGGACCGCCGCCCAAACGACGCGCAACCGAACATGGATGGATTCGTTTGACCGGCGCCCGCGGAAACAACCTCAAGAATGTCTCAGCCGAGTTCCCGCTGGGCGTGCTGTGCGTGGTCACCGGCGTGAGCGGATCGGGCAAGAGCACCCTGGTGCAAGACACCCTTTATCCCGCGCTGTGCCGCCGCTTGCGCAAAGACGCGCCGAAACCCTACCCGCACGACGACGTGTACGGCGACGGTCAACTCGACGACGTGATACTCGTGGATCAAAGCCCCATCGGCCGATCGCCGCGAAGCAACCCGGTGACGTATCTCAAGGCTTTCGACGAAATTCGCGCCGTCTTTGCCGAAACGGTCGAGGCCAAAACGCGGGGCTACGCGGCCGGGCATTTCAGCTTCAACGTCGATGGCGGCCGCTGCGCAATGTGCGAGGGCGACGGGTTTCTGCAAATCGACATGCAGTTCCTCGCCGACGTTTACATGAAATGCCCCCAGTGCGGCGGCCGCCGCTATCGCCCCGATATCCTCGATGTGTGCTACCGCGGCCGCAATATCGCCGAAGTGCTCGACATGACCGTCCGCGAAGCCTTCACCTTCTTTCGCGGCAGGCCGAAGGTGCAGGCCCGGCTTAAGCGGCTGATCGACGTCGGGCTCGATTACCTGCGGCTGGGGCAACCGGCCAACACGCTCTCGGGCGGCGAGTCGCAGCGGCTGAAACTGGCCGGCTACCTTTCCTCGGCCAAACGCGGACGATGCCTGTTCCTGCTCGACGAACCGACCACCGGCCTGCACTTCGCCGACGTGGTGCAACTGCTCGACTGTTTCGAGGCGCTGCTCGCCGTCGGCCATTCGCTGATCGTGGTCGAACACAATCTGCAACTGATCAAAGCGGCCGACTACATCGTTGATCTCGGCCCGGGCGCGGGCGACGAGGGCGGCACGATCGTCGCCCATGGCACTCCGGAAGCCGTCGCCCGGCTCCCGCATTCGATCACAGGCCAATTCCTTGCCGCGGCATTGAAAGCACGATGAACGCACCCTCCCCGCGATACGATCGTCAAACCCGCTTCGCCGAGTTGGGCCCCGAAGGGCAGCGGCGTTTGGCCCGCAGCCGCGTTCTCGTATGCGGTTGCGGCGCGCTGGGCAGCGTTGCGGCGCAATGGCTGGTACGGGCCGGAGTCGGCTTCATCCGACTGATCGACCGCGATCTTGTGGAACTGAGCAACCTGCATCGCCAAACGTTGTACGACGAAGCGGATGCCGTCTCGGGCATGCCCAAAGCCGTGTTGGCTCAAACCCGGTTGCGGCAAATCAACTCGGAGGTGGAAGTCGAAGGGATCGTCGCCGATCTGCACGCCGGCAATGTTGCCCAACTGGCCGGCGGCGCAGACCTCATTGTGGACGGTACCGACAACTTCGAAACGCGCTATCTGATCAACGACTGGGCCGTTGCGGCAGGCATTCCCTGGATTTACGGCGGCGTGGTCGGCGATGAAGGCTGCGCCTGGACGATCATCCCCGAAAAGACGCCCTGCCTCCGCTGCCTCATGCCGCAGCCTCCGGCTCCGGGAACAACGCCCACGTGCGAAACGATGGGCGTGCTGGGGCCGGCCGCCGGGTTGATCGCTGCTTGGCAGGCCAACGAAGCCATCAAACTGCTCGCCGGCCGAATTGAATCGGCTGTGCCCGGCATCCTCGCCGTCGATCTTTGGCGCGGCACGTTTCGACTGAGCACGATGGGCCGCTACGCTCCCGGCACTTCCTGTCCGGCCTGCGGAACACGCGAGTTTCCGGCGTTGGCCGGGCGCGAACAGGCGCGAACCACCGTGCTCTGCGGTCGCGGCGCCGTGCAAATCACTTTGGCGCAACTGCCCGCGCCGCTCGATCAGCTTGCCGAACAGCTTCGCGGAGTCGCGGGCGAACTGACCGTCAACGACTATCTGCTGCGAGCTCGATGGGATGATCGGTCGATCACGCTGTTCACCGACGGACGAGTCGTCGTCTCGGGAACTGATGACCCCGTTGCCGCCCGATCGCTCTTGGCCAAGTACATCGGCCTGTGACGCTTCTGCCCAAGGTCGGTCTCGCTTCGCTCGTTCAGACCGTCCCAAACCGCAATTGTTTCGCAATCGGAGGCATCACTCGTTACAAATCGAATGCGGCCACCGTTATGAAACGCCGCATTGCGACCCTCTCCCGCACAATAGGGGCAATCCACAGGCGCAAGCATTTTCTGAGACGAAAAAAACCGGCCCGATAAGTTCCGACCGAGCAATCACTTGCCACCGCGACTTCACTTCATTGCTCGCAAGCCTCTTGCAATCGCCGAATTGCTCGGTAAGCTTTGCACAACCGATAAAGTTGATGCAGGATGCACAGTCCAGCACAGGATGTCTTGACTATATTCTGCGGATTGCTTTTCGCCGGCCTGAGTGCCTGATCGGCCTCGGGGCAAGGCGAAAGCCAGTACGTATCTGTTTGGGCGCCCGTTGACCAGCCTGCCGGTTCGCGTTTCGAACCATTTGGCCAAGCGAGGGCGGCCCGCCTGAGTGCGATTTGGATCGAGCAACGCTGTCGTTTTTCGCGGCGATGCTTCGACGGCGTGCCCGTTGCGCGCCTGCCTGTTGAGGTTCCCCTTCGGCCGAGGCCATTCGCGGTTTTTCGTCCGTTGTGCGGAAAGAGCGTCGCTTTGCCCCGGCCTGGGCAGACCGTGCCGGTAACCGGGCTCACGGCGTCTCCTGCCATGGAGCCGGCCAGCAGCGGCGCCGGCGCCAACCGGCTCCCGTCGCTCCAGGCACGGAACCACCGTTTGAGGAGGAGGATTCGAGAACATGTTTTCTTCGACGCTGATGTGTGTGCTGATGACGTTGGGCGCCGAGGCCCAAACCCCGGAAAAGGCGACTGCCGAGGCCCCCGCGGCGCAAGCCGCTGCCGCGGGCCAGCCCGCCGCGCCTGCCCAACCCGCCGATAAATCGACCGACCCGACTCCGCCACAGCTTCCCGTTCCGCCGACCTCCAACGGCGATTCCGCCCAGACCAAGGCCGCTGAGGACATCGAGCTGCTCGACATCGAGCGCAACATCATCGAGTACACCAACGCGGAGCGGGTGAAGTACGGTCTGGCCGCATTCCAGGTGGATAAAGAGCTGATGGAAACCGCCCGCGAGCACGCCCGCTGGATGGCGCGCAATCGATCGATGGTTCACACTCACCGTCCCGTGGCCGAGAACATCGCCATGGGCTATCCGCACAGCAGCGTTGCCGTGCGCGGCTGGATGAACTCGTCGGGCCATCGGGCCAATATCCTCAACCGCGGCCACACGCGCATCGGTGTTGCCGCCTATCGCTCGGAAAACGGCACGATCTACTGGTGCCAACAGTTCCGTCGTTAGAACGCGCGGTCAGAAAAAGCAACACCAGCGGCGGCGCACCGGTCCGGCCGGCCATGGCAATCGGGCGTCGATCGGCGCGCCGCAATCGCGCTGCCTGTTGTTTGCCTGCCCGCTCTTCCAACGATCGCCGCTTTGGCGAACATGCTCCCGTTTGCGCTGTCGGCGCCGATCTGTTATCTTAGAGCTTCGCCCGCGGAACGCATGCGATGCGCGCCGTGCAGGACTGCAAAGCGGACGCCGTCGACGCCGGTTGATGTTCAGAAGACCAATGCAACCCGGCCGACCAAAGGGCGACCGGCGCCTTCGATTGGAAGCCTTTGTCGCCGTTTCATCGCGTTTCTGACGATCTTGAGGGCGGGGAGCATGTTGAGATGTTCGTCAATGTTGGGCGGCGGCTGAGCGATCAGGCGGCACGAACGCCCGAGGCGATCGCTGTTGTCGAAACGCTTGGCCGGGGCTCCGACGGTCGCTACCGCTATCGCCAGGCGACGTTTCGCCAGCTCGACGACGACAGCACGCGCATTGCCGCCGGCCTGATCGCCGCGGGGATTATCCCCGGCGCGCGAACCGTGCTGATGGTTCATCCGGGCATCGATTTCATTAGCCTGGTGTTCGCGTTGTTCAAGGCGGGCGCGGTTGCCGTGTTGATCGACCCCGGGATGGGCCGCGGTCCGCTCATCCGTTGTTTGCGCGACGTTCAGCCGCAGGCTTGGATCGGCGTGTCGAAGGCGCAGGCGATTCGCGCGTTGCTGCGATGGCTTTTTCCTCGGCCGCGCTGTTTGGTAACCGTGGGTCCGCGCCTATTCTGGGGCGGAACAACGCTCGATCGCCTGCGACGAACCACAGCCGGCGATCGAGCTTCGATCGGCGAAGTCCCCGTCCGCGTCGGGCCGAACGATCCCGCCGCAATCATCTTCACCAGCGGCGGAACCGGTCCGCCCAAGGGCGTGCTTTACACGCACGGCAATTTCGACGCCCAAGTCGATCAAATCCAGAAGCATTACGGAATTGAGCCGGGCGAAATCGATTTGCCCTGCTTTCCGCTGTTCGGGCTGTTCAACTGCGCGATGGGGGTCACGGCGGTGATCCCCGCAATGGACGCTTCGCGCCCGGCGAAGGCCGACCCCCGTGCCATCATTCAAGCGGCCAACGACTGGCAGACGACGCAGGCCTTCGCTTCGCCGGCGGTTTGGAAGAATGTCGGCACGTATGCGGCAGCGCATGGGGAGAAAATGCCCAGTCTGCGGCGCGTTATGTCGGCCGGAGCGTCGGTGCCGACCGAGGTTCTCCAACGCATGCTAGACTGCATCTCGCCCGAGGGCGACGTGTTCACTCCCTACGGCGCCACCGAGGCGCTGCCGGTCGCTTCGATCTCGGCCCGCGAGGTGCTCAGCGAGACCGCCGCGGCAACCCGTGACGGAAGCGGTGTGTGTGTTGGGCGGCGATTCGAGGGAATCCGCTGGAAGATCATCCGCATCGTCGATGGCCCGATCGCCACCCTCGATCAGGCCGAAGAATTGCCGCAAGGCGAAATCGGCGAACTGATCGTCTCGGGGCCAGTGGTTACGACCCGCTACGTGACTCGCGTGGAAGCGAACGCCTGGGCGAAGATCGCCGATGGCGATGGTTTCTGGCACCGGATGGGCGACGTTGGTTACCTCGATCAGCACGACCGTTTCTGGATTTTCGGCCGGTTGGTCCATCGTGTGGTGACTGCCAACGGAACACTCTATCCCGAACCGTGCGAGGCCGTCTTCAACGCGCATCCGCTGGTGGCTCGCAGCGCCTTGGTCGGCATAGGCCCGCGGATGAATCAAACGCCGGTGATCGTGATCGAACTGCATCCAAAACACTCATCCCTATCCCGCGACGAGCGCCGCCGATTGTTCGACGAATTGGCCGCCGCGGCGGGCAAATACCCGCATACGGCCGTCATCCGCCATTTTCTGATCCACCCCGGCTTCCCCGTCGACGTGCGTCACAACGCCAAGATCGCCCGAGAGAAGCTCGCCCGTTGGGCTGCTGGAAAAATCGCCGGAAACCTGCGATAATTCGATTGGCGCGACAGCCCGCGGCCAACTAGACTGAATCGCGGCAACGACGATGCGGACTGACCGAACGGTCGGCCGATTGTGCGTTCGGCAAGGCGGCCTCGGCATGGTTCTTCGAGGCGCCGCGGGCCGGAGATTCGGCACAAACGGGTTTTGTGGGAAGGCCGGCTCCCCTTTTGCCCGAAAAGGGTCTAATCATGGCGGCGGATTGGTATTGCTATATCGCGGGCCGCGAGTTTGGTCCTCTTTCAGCGCAAGACCTCCGCAATATGGTGGCCGAGGGAAGCCTGACGCCGCGGCATCACGTGCGCCGGGGCACATCGGGCCCGTGGGTTGAAGCCGGACAAGTGAAAGGTCTGTTCACCGCGTCGGGCAGCCCACAGAACATTCCGGCCCCGCCCGCGCCGTCGGCTTCGGGCGCGATGCCCGTCGCCTCAGCCCTGGTCGAGCCGCCGCCTCCTCCGGCCGCAGCGGTCCCGGACCCTGCCGGGCCATTGCGGGCAAGCTCGTCAAATAGTTCGGGATTCGTTGTTGCGCCTGTAGCCGCCTCGGCCGCCGTTCCGGTTGCCCAGCCCGCAGCCGTTGTGCCGCAGGCTGCTGTCGTGCCGCAGGCAACCGTGCCTCGCGCAGCGCCGGCGGCATCTACCCTGTCGCCTGCCCACGCCTCTGCGCGCGCAGCGACGGCCAGCGGTTCCCACCGCGCAGTTGCAGGCGGGGCAACAGCCGCAGTCGATCAGACGCCGCAGGCCGAACTTTCACCCGAGAAGTTGCTGGCCGCCCGGCGGAAAAAGACCAATCGCGTGTTGTTCCTTGCCGGAGTCGGCACCATCGGGGCGGCGCTGGTCGTGGCGTTGGTCATCTTTCTCTGGCCGCGCGGGGGGCCGCGGCCGGACCAGACCGCCGACGCGAAAGCGTCGGCCGCGGAAGAACCCGATCCGTTGAAGGCGAGCAAGCCGAGCGTCCCTCCTTCGTCGCCGGCCGAGAGCCCGGCGTCGAACGCCGCTCCGCCCGAAAAAGCTCCAACCGACGCTCCGCCCGCCGGCGCAGGGGCCGCCGGAGCCACCGCAGTGAAATGGACGCCGGTCGCCGCAGCAGTCGAGCGCGGCGGGCTTGAAGTGCGCATCGAACAGGTCGGCCCGGGGAAGCCCGCCCTCTACCCGGAAAAGGGCGGCGGCGGTCGCCGCACGTTCCGCAATCCCATGCTGGTCGTCAAGCTGGTGTTGAAGAACGTCAGCGGCAATCCTTCTGTGCTCTATAAACCGTGGGGATTCAACTACGAAGGCGTATCGCTCAAAGACGATCGCGGACGAACCGTCGTGCCGGCGCCGATTCGTTCGCGGGGGCTGCTGGCGGAGGGCCAGCAAGACCAACCCCAGGTTGCCGTCGAACAAGTCGTCGAAGACCTTCTTGTCTTCGAGATTCCGCGAGAAGCCGTTCGGCATCTGCGATTGTTCTTGCCCGGGACGGCCGTGGGAGCGGCCGAGCCGATTGGATTCGAGATTCCGGCAACGGCGATGCGCGAATTCGAATCGGTCAAGCGGCCGGGCGGCGAGGCGGGCAACGGCGATAAGCCGATCGTCCCCGGTCGGTCGGGCGTCGGGGACATCGATCGGGCCATCGACGAAATCGAGCGAGAGAAACCCGCCGGCAACCGGCCAATGGAACGTCCCGGGGCCGCAACCAAACCGGCCGACGAAGACCCGGCGGGCGACATCTCGAAGATCAATCGCGATATCGATGAACTGGAAAAGGAACGCGGCGGCATGATGGGCGACCGAAAGAAGGAGGCTCCCGCAGCCCCCTAAGACCGGCCCGCCGCCAAACCAGTCTCGCCCGATTCGGTCTCGACCGCATGTAAGCGTTCGGCTCCCGAAGAACGATCATCCTCAGGCTTCGCAGACGCGCCGCGCCTTCCAGCAACAACGCGAGCGGCAAAACCCAAGGCAATCAAAAACAATCCCCTCGGCCCTCACAACAATGCGAGAACCGAGGGGGCTATTCTTCCACGAACGCCGCGTTCGACCCGGGCCCGGCTGCTTATTCCGCAATTGCCGAATGACACCAAGCCTCTGCAATCGATCGGCCTCGGCCATCGATCGCACAATCTCAACGCCGACGGCACACTAAACGCAACGCCGGGCGCCCGATATACCGCGCGGCCGCTGCTTGCGACCGAACAATGCCTGCGCCAGTGCGGTGGAGCTGTGTCGGGTTCGGTTTAGAAGAACCCACCGCCGCCACCACCAAACCCACCGCCGCCACCGCCGCCGCCGAAGTCGGTGAACCCCGAGCCGCCCGTGCCGCCGCGGCCTTGCGTGTTGTCGCCCGTAGCCATGTTGAAGATGTTCACTTCACGAATGGCCGAGAAGAACGGCACGCAAGTGATCCGCACGTAGCGGCGATCGGCCGAGATCACGGCCGAGGCGCCCAAGTTCGTGCCTTCCGGAATCCAGATGATCACTGGCTGGTAGCCCACCGCCCCTTGATTGAAAAACGGGAAGGGCACCATCGTGTTGCCCTCGCCGTTGTTCGAGCCGGTCATCGTGCCGCGCGATTGGGCCAGGGCGGCCATCGCCCGCGGATCGACCGAGGCGGCCAACTGCTGCCCGAGAACCTGATGATTCACCGCGGCTTGCGTGGCCACGGCCTGAGCCATCGCCACTTGCTCCAAGGCCTCTTTGCGGCGGCCGTCTTTCAAATCGAAGACGACAACCGCCTCGTCATTCTCCAGCGCGACGGGCTTCTGCACGCGCCGCGCCTCGGGGCTGCGGAAATGCGTGATCACTTCCACGTTCACCTTGCCGGCGGTGGGCTTGCCCCACACGCGCCGCACCAACACTCGGTACGTACCGGAAAAGCCTTGCGGGCAGACGTAGATTTCGCTTCGGCCCTCCGGGGCGTTGTCGCCCAGTTGAACGGCGCTGTCGCCCAAGAGCAACCCGCCGCCCAAACTGCGCGGGTTGCGCGGGGTGGCCACCGAACCGGTCGGATCCTCGACAATCACGTCCAGGTCCGCCTCGCCGCTCCACGTGACGCGCACAACCGCGTCGCGGCGAATCGCCTCGTTCAGCGCCTGTTCGTAGGCAGCCGCCTCGGCCGGATTCTTCGCCTTTAATGTATCCAATGCCGCCTTCGCCGAAAGCACCCCCTCCTTGAAGATGGCCGCCTGATCAGCAGGCCATGCCTGATTGAGAATGCCCACCGTGGCCCATTGCACAGCCTTGAGATCTCCCAGCCGCTTGGCGGTGCGAAGCCCGTACACGTACGGCTCGGGAAGCGTCGGCAACACTTTGGCGACATCCTGATAGATCTTCAATGCCCGGGCGTCCATTCCCAGTTGATTCAAATGCAGAGCAATCATCATCAAATCGAACGGCGACTCGGCCAAATCCACCGCCGAAAGCACAGCCCGCTCGATCTCTTCCTGCGGGCGTTCGGCCGCTTGCATGGCCAAGACGAGCGCCTCGTACATCCACGTTTGCATCTGATTGTGCCGCAGAGCGGCCTCGATGGCGGCAATCACTTGCTCGTACTTCCGCGATTGCATCAGGCTCCGCACCGCGGCCCGCACCGCCGCTTCGCTCGGCTCGTGCGCTGCGAAATACTTGTCCCACGCCTCGGCGGGCGATGTCCCGGCGGGAACCTCCAACTCAATCTTCTCCGCCTTTGCGCGCTGGGTGCTCGCTGCCGCCGAATTCACGGTCGCGGGCACGGCCGCCCCGGCCGGAGTGGCCGGAGCGACGATCGAAAGGTCGTCCTCTACGGCAAAGGCCTGAAATCCTCCCGGCGGCACGCGGGGCAGGATGCCCGGCGGAACATTGAAGAAGCCGCCGCCGCCCATGCCGCGGCCCATGCCGCCCATGCCGCCCATGCCCATGCCGCCCATGCCGCCGCCCATGCCCATGCCCAGGCCGCCGCCGCCCATGCCGCCCATGCCCATCGAGCCCAGGCCGCCGCCGCCCATGCCGCCGAACATGCCGCTCATGTCCAACTGGCGAATCGGCAACACCAGGTCGGCCACGGGATAGACTTTAGTCACCAAACGGGCATCGGCTTCTTCCGGGGTGGTGATCAGCAGCACTTCATCTTGAATGATGTACGTCAACTGCAATTCACGAAGCATCAGCCGCAAGGCGGACTTCAACGAAATGCCGCGCAGCGTCTTCGACACCGGCGTATCGGTGCCGATATTCACGTCGCCCAGCGCCTTCTTGTCCAACTGGATTTCGATCTTGTGATAGTCGCGCAGGTAATCCACCACGTCGGACAACGGCGTTTCGACGAACTCGATCTGCGTCGGCGAGCGAAGCGCTTCCTCGATCCGCTTTTCCGCCGGGTTCCGCTTCTGCAAATCCATCGAGCTGTACTTCTCCTTGCGGCGGGCGGTCAGGTCGCGCCACACCTCCGCGGCCGGGTAAACCATCGGCGGTTCGTCCGGCACGGGCACGTGCGACCGTTCCACTTCCATCAAACTGGCCAGAACGCCGCGTTGCCGCGCTTCGCGCAGCCGCATCGCTTCCGCATAAGCGCCCAAGGCGCGCGAAGTGAGCGTGGCCGCCAGCAGCGACGGTTCCTCCGGCGCCATCGACTGAGCCACCATGGCCGTGTATTCTTCCGCTTCCAGGTAGCGGCCCTCGTCCATCAACGAATTGAACCGCTCCATCAACTGTTGAATCTTGCGTTCTTTCTGCGTCAATTGCTGGTTGAGCAATTGCATTTCCTTCGCCTTGGCCAGGCGCTCGTCGCGTTGCTGCCGGAGAATCTCGTTCGTGTCCGCCCGGCGATTCGCTTCGCGCAGCGTCGTTTCCACCAAATCGACCAACTGGCTGCGAACCTCGGGGTTCAGATCGGCTGACTGGCGGATTCGCTCCAACAGCAGCTTCAGCTCTTGAATGACGCCCTGCGGATCGGAGGCCATATTGCCCCGCGCCCGATTGACCGTCGTCTGAACGTCGGTCTTCATCACTTGCGTCAACACGCGGTTCTCTTCCAAGACGGACTGAGCGAACTGGCCGTCTTGCGGGGCGATGATCGTCAGATCGGCAGCCCCCTGGGCCGCAGGCTGGACGGGCACCACCTGCCCAGCCGCCGGCACGCCGCCCGCCCGTCGGGCCGCGATTTGCTGCTTCAACTCGGCGGCACGTTGCGCGGTGGGATCCGAAGCCAACACGCCCGTCAAAATCCGCTCCGCTCCGTCCAAATCGCCGCGGCTGATGGCCTGCTGGGCCAGTTCCAACGCTCCGGCGGCTGCGCTCAACCGGCCGGCGCGCACTTGCGCCAAGCTGGCGTAGTCGGTCAGCGGCAGTGTGCGTCCCTGGTCTTTAGCCGCTTCGTTGACCAACATCGCCAGGAACGAATTCTTCGGGTCCGACGGGCCCACGTTGACCGTCCAATGCAAATCCTCTTCGCCTCGCGGGCCGGCGGCCTTCATCGAAAACTCCAGCCGCTCGGCCGAGCCCTTCAGCTTGCCGATCAACACCGTATCGCGATCGGAACGCAACGGCGGCGTGCGGGCCGGAAGCAGTTCTACCTCGGCCGGCGCGTTGAACTGGCTTGGCCAATAGACCGTGGCGCGAATGGCCGCTGCCAACGCTTGAGTTTCGGCCGCGGCCTCAACGCCCGCCGTTTCCATCAACACCGTTCCGCCGGTCTTCGCCGCCAGAACGCCCAACAACATCCGATCAGGATTGAGCCCCACCACATAGCTGTTCACCGAAACCCGCTTCGCGGCCAACTGGTTGGTCAGCTCGTCCACGCGGTCGGGAGTCAACAGGTTGGCGCGGCTGGTTCCCTTGCCCATGTAAACCACGGCCGCCGGCGTTTCTCCTTCGCCCAGCGCGGCAATGACCGACGAAAGGGCCGCGTCGAGATCCGTCGCGCCCAGCGGAACTCGAGCCTTCAACTTGGCCACGGCTTGAGCTGCCTCGGGGCTGTTGCCCGAGACGAAACCGTTGGTCAGCGAAACGGTGCGTGTGTCGACAGCCATCACCTGCACGCGATCGGCTTCATTCAACGAAGCCAGCACGCCCTGCAACACCTGAATCGCCTTCTCGCGATATGCGCCGGCCTGGCCGGCCGATGTGTCGAACAACACCACAACCTGGCGCGGTCCGGCGTCGGCCACCACGCCCGTCGGGCGAAGCGACAACGCGATGTAGTCCGCATCGGGATGGGTGAACCGTTCAAGCCGCGCCGCCTCTGAGGCAGCCGCTTGGGCAACCATCGCGGCCACGGCAAGAGTCGCGATTGCAGAAAGCAATCGGGCACGCCCATACAATTTGTTGCTCGACATGGAATTGGCTCTCCGACAACCTGCTAAACGAATGCGAAGTCCGGGCTTCCGTGTTCCGCGGCGGAAACCCCAGATAAGCTCGATCAGACCACTTCCCGATCAATCCTAGCTCGCACCAAGCCGGCGAAGGCCGCCCAACGAGGCGCCGCCGTTCTTCGCGCCGCCTTACAACGCGACGAGGATCAATCGATCCGACTCTTATTCTAATCTCACCCCAAGCCGCTTGCCAACAAAAATCATACCTCGCAATACGATGCGAAGCCCCGAAGACGGCACGCTTCCGGCACCTTTCGGCCTCGAATCGGCCCGCTCAACCGCGTGGACCAACCGATCACCTCCCCAGGGGGCAATCTCCCCAAACGGGGGTCATCCGTGCCGACAATGCAGCCCGCCATGCCCCCCACACGCAACCGCAGCCCCAAACGCCCCGCGGCAAAACACGACTGGTCCAAAACAGGGCCCTTGCACCCAGCGATTGCTTGCCGTGCATCCCGCAATTCCCGGCATCCACCAATCAAATGCGACAGAATCGCCCAGACAGCCGGACAGACTGCGATCGCGTGTTCTCACCAGAGCAATCGAGGTGCCGAAGGTCGGCCCATTTGTCGGACCAAGCCCGCCGCACCAATCCGACACACTCGTTTCGCACTTCATTCGCTCGGTGGTTGAATTGTCGTGCTTTCACCGTCCCCATAACGAAGAACGGCTTGGACCAACTTTTTGGCCCAAGCCGTATCTCTATCAGCAATAGTCATTTACACACGCCGCCTGCCGACTCCCTCCAGACCACGCTCTTGGCGTTGAGCCTCTGGTTCGCCCGTGGAGTCGGCAACCGACAACGAATCGCAATCCTCGATACCACGCGACGTTAGCGCCGTGCATTTGTTTCCGGGCCTTAGTCGTCGTAGTCGCTGTAGTCCGACTCGTACTCTGAACCGATCACCGATTCGTAATCCGCGACGGGAGCGGCCAACCATCCCAGGTCGATGTTGCGGAATTGCTGCATGGTGTTCCGAAACGCAACATTCCAGTTGTTGCGTTCTTGCTCAAGCCACACAAGCAGCGCGCTGCCCCGCGAGCCGTCGGCGCCAAACGAGTTGCCCGAATCGCTTTCGAAGCTGTCCGACTCGTCCGACTGGTCGATCATCCCTCCCTGGGTTTCCGGCTCCCACGAATCGGCCGAGTGGTTGCCACTCACCCAACTGCTGCTCGTTCCTTCGGTGCAAAGCCGAGCAACGGTGTCGAGCCAGTTCTGGTCGAGTTGGCCGAACCCGTGGCAAAGCAGATCGACGCCGTGGTCGAGCGACATGGCGCCCTGCTGCGTGGCGCGGAACACCGACAGAACAGCCGCCAAGCCCGACAGGTCTTCGGTCAATCCGAGGAACTCGATTCCGGTGCTGTCCTCGAACCGCTCGGCCAGCTTCAGCGCCTCCCAACCGAGCATCTCGACGTAGTCGTTGAGCATCGCGTAGCGGGTTTCCAGCGGCTCCTCATACGCCAGCGAGAGGTCGCGAATCAATTCGCTATCCGAGTCGGTGAGCAGATTGTCGGGCGTCCACCGGTTTCGGTCTTCCTGCGCGCTCCGGTCGGAATGATCACCCGAATAGGCCCGACGCCAGCCGCTGTCGCGTAGGACATAGGGGAACTCAGTGGCCACGTCGATCGAGCCGGCGCCGCCCATCGCCGCTTCTTCATCCGCCCAAGTCTGCCGCGACGACCCCTCGTCGTTATACTCCCCTTCGCTCGGCTGCCAGGAATCATCGGTCATTTCCTCGCGGTAGGGGTCGGCCGCGTCGAAATCGTCATCCGCGTTCATCTCGCCACGCACAGGGCAGAAGTCGCCGTCTTGGGCATCGTGCTCGTATTGCGAGGTCTCGTCGCCCATCGAATCGGCGTATTCATCGGTGCTCGTTTCGGGGTCGGTCTCGTACGGCGATTCGGTTTGCGACGCGGCATCGCGGCCGTAGTCGTACTCGCCCGACTCCATATCGGCACTCGACGCGCCGTGATCATCGGTCGCAGGCCCCATCCAGCGACCATACTTCTCGTACCGAGGGGTGTAACCGTACGAGTAGTCGTAATCTTCGGACTGCTCGACCGCGGGCGCCTCGCCGTTCTCGGTGGGATAGCGGTGCTCGAAGGCGGCCTCTTCGTTCATCGGGGCGTCCGTCGCATCGGCCGACTCCGAATCCGGATCGTGATTGAAGGCCGACTCCTCGGGCATGTCGTAACGATATTCCGAGTAATGATCCGCCGATTCTTGGGCATCGTAGTGCTCGTAGGGCCGAGCTTCATCGGCGTAGTAGCCGTCGCGATACCCGTGCTGATATTGGAAACCCTCGTCTTCGGCCATGTCCCCTTGGTCGGCGTCCTGCTCGCCGTACAACGGGGTTTCGATCTGGGAAAGGTCTTCTGCCCGAGATTCGAAATCGATGTAATGCTCGCCGTACGGCTCGAAACCTTCGGCCGGCGAGAACCAAGGCAACGGCTCCTTCTCGATTGCCTCGTTCAGGGGATAATCGCTGATTTTCATGGAAACGGGCGACGCCATCCATGAAGGCAGGTCGGGGCCCACAACGGCCGCCTGCGACGGAGCGGCTGAAAACATGCCTAGCGCGGTCAGGGCACCGCCGAACACCGCCTTGCGTAGGCTGCGCAAGAACCAGTAACACCTCATGTGTCTTTTCCTCCCGACAGGAATCCAACGTCCGTGGTCTAATCGCCAACTTGGGCCGAGCCGCGCCCGGTGCGGCCCGAGAACTCTGTGCGATAAACGGTATCGGTGAGCGGCATTTCGAACCATTAGGCAATTGCGGCGCTGTAGCGAAGATCGCTAAGCCGGCCCGTGTGGCCATTTTGGGCGATTGAAATGGTTCGCGCAATCGTATCGGACGTGCAACGACTCTGACGGGTCGGCTCGAATCGATCGGCGAAACTTTTCAGCCTCCGAGTGTGAACATGTGCGGGCGGCGAAAGCTCTGGCGTTCGCATGGCTATCGTCCGAACAATCGCCACACACGGCCGCTCTGGCGCAAACTCGCGTTCGCGCGCAGGGCCGTTATTCGGTAAGATCAACACCCGCGCGAAGGCTCGCGACAGTCGGAAATGATCGTCGCGATCTTCGCCATTGCCAACTCGTTGACTTTGTGCGGAGAATGCCGGACATGAAACGATCCACCATCCTCCTCTGTCTTGCCTCGGCGACGGCTGGAGCGTGCTTCACCCTGGCGCTGGCCGAGCGATCGATCGTTTTGTCTTCAATGGCGCAAGAGCCTCCAGCGTCGGGGCGAATTCCCCCGATGGCTTCGCCCGACCCGTCGTGGCGGCCACCGCCGATGCCCTCGGCCGCATTGGGGTCTTACGGCCCGCCGCCGACATCGCTTGCGACAACGCCTCAACAGGCGCCGCCGGCGGCACTGCCCGGCTGGGACGAACTAACGGCGGAGGAACGAGTTAATGTGTTCGTTTACCAACAGGCCAATCGCAGCGTGGTAAATATCAACACCCGAACAATGCAATCCGTCGGGCTGTTGATGCTGGAAGTGCCTGCCGAAGGCGAAGGGAGCGGGATTGTGCTTGATCGCTTCGGCCACATTCTCACCAATTCGCACGTGGTTGACGGCGCCCGCGAAATTCAGGTGACACTGGCCAACAGTAAGAGCTACGAGGCCCGCCTGGTCGGCGTCGATGCCGCAACCGACGTGGCCGTGCTGAAGATCGACGCCCCGGCCGATGCGCTCGCCCCGATTGCCTTCGGCAATTCCAATTCGCTCTTGGTTGGCCAGCGGGTGTTTGCCATCGGCAACCCGTTTGGGCTGGAGCGAACTCTGACCACCGGCATCATTTCCAGTCTGAATCGCTCCCTTCCCGCAAGGAAGACGGGACGATCGATTCGCTCGATCATCCAGATCGACGCGGCCATCAATCCCGGCAATTCGGGCGGACCGCTTCTCGACTGTCGGGGCCGAATGATCGGCATGAACACGGCAATCGCCAGCCGCACCGGCGAAAGCGCCGGAGTCGGATTCGCCATTCCCGTCAACACGCTGGCTCGCGTTGTTCCGCAACTGATCGAGCGCGGCAAGGTGATTCGCCCCGACAGCGGAATCGCCCGTGTGTACCAAACGGAGAAGGGGCTGCTGATCGCCTCGCTGGCGCCCGGAGGAGCGGCCGAGCGCGCCGGGCTGCAAGGGCCGCGCATCGTAAAACAGAAGAAACGGCAGGGCCCTTTCGTGTATGAGGTGCAAACGGTCGATCGCTCAGCGGCCGATCTGATCACAGCCGTGGACGGCCAACCGGTTCGCACCGGCGACGACTTTCTGACGGCCATCGAAGCCAAATCGCCGGGCGACACCGTTGTGTTGACGGTGATTCGCGACGGCCAGCCGCGGCAGGTGCCGCTCCGGCTCGACGCCGGTGAGTAGCGCGGTCTCGGGCTGATGGCAGCGGATTTTACGGCGAAAACCGGAACGCATTCCCGCGGCCCCATCGCAGCAGAACGCGGCGGCAACGCAACGCTTTCGGAGGCCGAAAAACCAAGGCCGCCATCAACGGCCCACACAAGCCGCAAGTCCGCGGACAAGTTGCCCAACGCAGTTCGACCACAACTGGCCCGGGCGGCTAATCTGTCCGTTCTGCGCCACCCGGTCTGAGCACCCCGGCCCGATCCGGGCTGCGTCCGCCAAGATTGCGACTTCTACCATACCGGGCCCAAGACTCGGCAGGCTTGCGCGCTGTTGCGGTCTGCATCTGCGGAGTTGGTCCGATCGAACCGACGAGCATCCGTCGGCGTGTCCTCTCGCGCCCAGTGTTCGCTTGCGGCGCGGATCGGCGGGGCGATCGAGTTCCAGCGATGGAACAAGAAGAAGAAAGAAAAGGTCGGAAAGGGAAGAGGCAAGTCTTCAGGCAGAGCAATCGAGGAGAGAGAGCAACACTTGTCGATGAGGCTTTGCGCGGGGGGAGTACGCAAACCACTTCACACAGACGAGCTTCCTTGCCCTCCCCTTTCCGACCTGGAAAAGGTTCCTTCAAAAATCGACGATCACAACACGCGCGGCGTCCGCAACGCTACTGCTTGGCCGGCGAGATCTTCGCTTTACGGTTCGGCTGATTCGTTCGGCACGTCCTCAACGTACTTGTCGAGAAAAGCGCCGTTGCAGCCGGGGTGTTTCATCCTCCCGCTTCCGTCGCGACCGACGGGGCGGCGTTCGTGCCGCTTGCGGCGGATCGCTTACTGGGAAAGTACTTCTGGTTGAATGCTTCGGGATCAAAGGGATCGTTCGACTGGGCTTTGCCGGCCTCGGGACCAAGATTCGGACCGCGAGCGACCGGCGCGGCCGATCGACCAAGCGGCTGGCCCGGTCGGGCCGAGGCGTTCGCCGGGCCCTCGTAGGCAACCGGACGCACGTTGGAATCGAAGATCGGGAGACGCCGCGGTTCGTCGGCCGATGGCGCGCCTGCTGCGGTCCCGATGCCCGCGGGTGCGGACGAAGCACGTCGCGCATCACTGAACGCCGTCGCCGGTTCAATGCGATCTTGGCTTTCGGCCCATCGCGACACGGTTGCCCCGCCCGGCGCGAGGCTTGCGGACGAATCCGTGCCGCCGAGAGCATTCGCGGGCGGTGCTGCACCGAGCATCGGTGAGATCGGAAACCCCGGTTGTTGCCGCTCGTTCAGCGGCAGCGGTTCTCGTTCTGGAAGCTGCGACGGCGGCTGCATGGGCGGGTTTTGGGCCAAGCTGGAACGAGCCGGCCTGTCACCGGCCTGCGGCGCGGCGGCCGCAACCTGCAAACCCGACTCCGTGGGCGACGACTGATTGCCCCGGGCAGCGGCCTCAACGAAGAATTGGAGCAACTGCCACTGTTGCGTGCGCCCGGGCCCCAGGGGAGCTACCTTCTGCCCTCCATGCGGATTTGAGGCCGCCTGCATCAACGGGCTTTGCTCGGGCTGCTTCGCATCGATCCACTTGAGCGTTTCGTACAGGTTTCTTTGGGTCAGTCGGCGGCCGGGCCGCTGATCGTGCGGGGGCCGAAGCAGATAGTATTCCGACCGCTCCGGCCGCGCGTGGCAGCCCGAGGTCATGCAGTTGTTCACCAAAATCGGCTGAATCGTCTGTGTGAAGAGCTCGGCCACCCCCGGTGCAAGCTGTTGCGTCATGCGGTCGAGCGTTTCCGGACCGACTTCGTAGTCGCCGGCGCCTGCCTGCTTTAGCGGAGCAGGCGGCGGCTCTCGCAATAAACGCTGACGCTGTTCGAGCAGTTCCAACATCGGGTGCCGCGCGTCGATTCTGCGGGCGGTGGCCAATTCCGTTTCGGCCTGATCGAGCAAGCCGACCTTTTGGCACCATTGAGCAAGCCGCAAATGCTCCGCGGCGTTGTCGGGCGGAAGCTGGGCGCGTTTGCGCTGGTAACCATCGACCAAGTCGTGGCAAATCACCTCGACCTCGGCAACCCGAAGTCGGACCTCGCCGTCGTTCATCCCAACATAATAGTAGTCGCCAACGCGGCAGACTCGGCCTTCAATCGTCTGACCATTGCGGAGGATCAAC
Organism: Thermoguttaceae bacterium; assembly: GCA_029975295.1. Lineage (GTDB taxonomy): Bacteria > Planctomycetota > Planctomycetia > Pirellulales > Thermoguttaceae > JARKPK01. Next base: position 28,724 of record JARKPK010000035.1, read on the forward strand.
ACCCCCGACTGCGCCGCCATGGCCGCCCCGCCTGCGGGCGCAACCGCCGGGCTGCTCATCGGCCTCGACGAGTTAGCCGATGAACTCGCGGCATCCTCTGTCGGATGTGCTGGCGTGATCGACGATCCCTGCTGAAGAGAGCGAAGTCGGGCCGCCAACGGTGTCATCGAGTCGGCTGCCGACTCGCCACCCGAAGAATCGACGCCGGAGGCGCCCATTGTTCCTGATGATGGAGCTGCTTGCTCGGCCGCGGCGGCAGTCCCGCCGGCAGGATCGAGCGGCCTCGCCGTCGCCACAGGCCTTGGCTCGCCCAAGGAAGGCGGAACCGTGCTTGCCGACGGCTGCGCAATCGCGCCGATGGGCCAGCAGGTTACGATCAACAACATCCAGGTGGTTCGGATCATCGAGGGCGGAGGATAAGTTCCTCGGCCCGGGGGGTCAATACCGAATCCATGGCGCCCTGGCACGCGGGTTCTGACGGGGCAAATCTGCGGCCGATCGCCGGCAAAGCGACTGCCGCGCCCACGATAATTTCCGCCGGACCCCCCTCTGCCGTTCCAAGATATCGACTATGCGACCACCAACCGTAGGGGATCCTTCTCGGCAACGCTCGGCCAAACGTTCAGCGCGGGAAATTGCTCGCTCAAAACCGTTGCCAGCCGTTCCACGGCAAACCGCTCCGTCGCAAAATGCCCGGCCAACACCAACCCCACACCTTGCGACTCGGCTTCGAGACAGGTGTGAAACCTGGCTTCGCCCAAAACCATCGCTTCGCATTGGTGTTGCACTGCTGAAGCGAGCAATTCGCCTGCCGCGCCACAGCCAATGGCCACGCGGCAAATCGGCTGATCGGGCGGTCCAACCACCTGAACGGCCGACGTCTTCAGAAAACGCATGGCCGCTCGGGCCACGGCGTCAAGTGCGATCGCGCGCGGAAAGCGGCCGAACCGGCCGGTTCCCTCGCCTTCCGGATGCGGAACCAACGGCGCAATCTCCACCAACCCCAAGCCCTCGGCCAAGGTTTGGTTGATCCCGCGCGAGGCCGAATCGAACGCCGTGTGCGGGCTGACGATCGCCACGCCGGCGCGAACGAGTTGAAGCAGCAAACGGCCTGCCGTCGTCTCGCTGGTTATCCGTTTCACCGGATGGAACGGCAACGGGTGATGGCTGACGATCAACCGAGCGCCCTGCTCGACGGCCTCGGCCGCTGAACTTGGCGTAATCGTCAGACAGGTCATCACGCGATCAATCGCCGCGCCCGAATCACCGACCAGCAGCCCGACGTTGTCCCAATCCTCGGCCAAACGCGAAGGCGCAAACTGATCGAGGAACGCAACGATTTCGCCCAAGAGAACCATCCAACCGACCTCCGCCCCGAGGAACACGCTCGCTCAGACTTTGGGCCAAAAGGCGAAGCCAAGAAACGGACAACGGGCGGCAGCGTGATTCTGTCGCCCGCGTCCTTCTCGTCGTCTCGGGCGGACATCCCTTGGGGGGAGTGGATGAATCCGCGAGAGATTGGCTTGTTGTCTGCACTCCGCGCCGCGGCGCAAGGGCGAACCTTCCGAAGCAACGCCCTGCTTTTCCGCGAAGAGCCGTTTGCGTTGTAGCCCTTGAACCCCAGCGACCGAAGCTTAGTCTGTGACAAGGCAACCAACCCGAAAGGCAACGAACCGGCCTTTCCCGAGAAACGCCGTGGCCCGATTGGAATTGCCTCTCCGAGAATCACCACCCTTGTCGGCAACTGAGCACGGGGGTTGTTGGGGTCGCCGTCGATGGCTGACAACGCAAGCGGCCCGCGCGAAACCCGCAACGTTCTTTCCGGTCGGTGCAGCGCCCGCCGTGTTGGCGAGGGGAAAGGCTGGGAACCGGCGCTGCGTGCCGACCGCCACACTCTTCGAATCGGCACGGCGACGGCCGAGAATCATCATTCCGCGCAGCGGCCGCAGATCACGAGTTTCGCTCAGATCATGCACATCGGGCATAGTGGAAAAAACCGTAAGAATCGGACCATCCCGAGAAGCTGCGCCGCCGTCCTCCGGGTCGTGCTCGGCGCACGCGACGCGTGAAGGGAACTGCCACATCCTCAACGGCAAGGGAGCTTTCTCGGCAAGGTGTGCCGATCGCAACGAGCGCAACGCCGGAGCCAAGAGAATGTACTCGGCGCGCGACGCAATTTCACACATCAACCACGTGGTGACCGCCGGACGAGCCGGCCGGCACGCCGCCGCTCAGCGGGCGACCGGTCCGCCGCGACGTAGGCGCAACCGCCGATAGGCGGCTCCCACCGCGGCTGCCGCGCCGTAGGCGGCCACGGCCAAGAGCACAACAGTCGGACCGGCGCGGGTTTCGAAGTGGTAGCTGGCCAACACGCCGCCAGTGACCAAAGCGGCGCAGAGCACCGCGGCCAACAACATCATCTGCCAAAGATGCCGGGCGACGCGCCCCGCCAGCGCCGCCGGCAGAGTCGTCAGCGCTACGACCAGAAGAATGCCCACCACGCGAACCAACAAGACAATCGTCAGGGCGGTCAGGCACAGCAGGAGCAAGAAGTAAACCTTCGACGGAATCCCTCGCAAGGCCGCGAACTCTTCGTCGAAACAAACGGCAGCCAACTTGTTGTAGAAGACAGCGGCCGCGACCAGCACGACCAAATCGAGAATCGCCACCAGCCGCAAATCGTCGCGGGTGATCAACAAGATGTCGCCGAACAAGTAGCTCAGCGGTTCGATGGCCGGTTCACCCGGCGGCGGATGGGCACGTTCGAGGAACAACAAACCCAGGGCCACTCCACCCACCCAAACCAGGCTGATCACCGTATCTTCCCGCTCTTGTGCGAAAAAACTGATCAACCCGATGCAAAGGGCCGCCGTCAGCGCGGCAACCCACGCTCCCCACAAGGGATGCAGCCACGAACAACCGTAGTTGTAGCGGAGCAACACGGCCGCCCCGATGCCGCCGAGCACGCAATGCGCCATCGCATCGGCCATGTAGGTGATGCGGCGAGCAACGACGAATGTGCCCAACACGCCGAACGCTGCGCTGGCCAGCAACCCGATGAACAGCGCATTGCGCAAAAAGGGAAACGCCGGATCGGTCAGCGCTTCGATCAATTCACTCATGCCGGCATCCCTCGTGCGAAACTGCTCGGCAATGATCGACCACGCGCATCGACGAACCGTACATCGCCTGAACCGCCTCGTCGTCGAGCGGACCCGAATGATGCTCGACCACGCGGCGATTCACGCAAATGACCCGCTCGGCCAGATTCGACACAAACCCCAAATCGTGCGAAACCACAACAACGGCCATCCGGTCGTTCAACGCCCGAAGCGTCGCGAACAATTGCGATTCCATCATGGAATCCACGTTGGCCGTCGGCTCGTCGAGCACGAGCAACTCCGGCTCACAGCAGAGCGCACGGGCAATCAACACCCGCTGCCGCTGCCCGCCCGAAAGCGAAGCAAACGGCTCGTCGCTTTGGTCGATCATTCCAACGGCCGCCAGCGCGTCGCGGGCCTTCTTGCGATCGTCTCGACTGTACCACCCCAAACGGCTCCGCCAGCCGCGACGCCCCAAACGGCCCATCAACGCCACCTCCATAGCCGAAATCGGGAACAGAGGATCGAAGCGAACGTGCTGCGGCATGTAGCCAATCGCCCGCGACGCCGCCCGGGCCGGACCGCCCATGACCCGAACCTGCCCACGTTGCGGTTGCAACAGTCCAAGCAGCAGGCGGATCAGCGTCGTCTTGCCGCCGCCGTTCGGGCCGATCACGCAAACCAGTTGCCGCGGCATGATCCGCAAGCAAACGTCTTCGAGCACCGGCCGCTCACCGTAGCCGAACCACACCCGATCAAACTCGACCAACGGCCGCCCTTCGCTCGCGCCCGAGGCGTTCGGCACGGAAAAAGAATCTGGCGTGTGGGATGGGCTCGACTCGGACATCAACGGCCTCCGGCAGCTAACGATCGGTTTGATGCCGGCAAATCTGCTCGGCAGCCTCGGCCAGGTTTTTCACCACGTCGGGTGCCATGGGATCGAACACAACCAACTTCGCTCCGATAGCCTGGGCCACAGCCGCGGCCGCCCTCTGGTCGCCACTGGGCTCGACAAACACCGCCCGAACCCGCTCGGCCTGCGCCTGCTGAATCAGCTTTCGCAAGTGTTTGGCCGAAGGAGCCTTTCCATCGCTTTCCACGGCGATCTGACGAAGCCCATACGCTTTGCACAAATAGCCCAACGATGGGTGATAAACATAGATGCTTTGCCCGGCCAATGGGCGAAGCTGCTCGTCAAGCCGTTGGGTCAATTCGGCAATCCGCCCCTGAAGCGCCTGCTGATTGCGGCGGAATTGACTGGCGCCCGCCGGGTCGGCCGCCGCTAACGCCGCGGCGATGTTTTCCACCAACCGGGGCAACACGGATGGATCGAGCCAAACGTGGGGATCGGCCGCCTGCCCGCCGTGATGATCTTCGCGGCAGTTCGGATCTCCGCAGGAATGCCCATGCTCGGCGTCTGCCGAACGCCCCGCGGCCGCGTTGTGGCCAGGGTGGTTAGCGGCAGGCAACTTCGAAGAATCGGAGGACTGGGCATGAGCAGCCGGCTTCGGCTTGCCCGCGTTCGATGACGGATTGCTCGATGCTGCTTCATGATCGTGGGAGCAGCCGTGCGGGCACGACTCGCCCGATGCCTGCAACGCGCCAGCGCTGGGCGACCCTCGGTCCCCCGAAGCTGCGGCAGCCTCCTTGTCGGCGGGCGTCGCGACGCCGCTCGCCACAGATGACACGGATGAAATATCGACACAACGCACCTTCGAGCCGGTTTGGCGCAACCGCTCGGCTAGTTGCTGCTCGAAGGGCATGTTAATCGTCAACAGCAAGTCGGCTTTCGCCAACGCCTGTGCCTGCTTGGGTGAAAGCGAAAGCTGATGGGCACACACCCCGGACGCCGCCAGCACCTCAGCCTGCACCCGATCGCCCCCCACCTGCTCGACCAAGCCGGCCACGGGAGCAATTCCCACGATTACGCGGAGCGGCCCGCGATCGGCGCGGTCGGCCGCCGACGCTGCCGTCGCCAACACACCCCACGAGATCGCGAAAATCGATCCCGCCGCGACCAGCGCAAACGCCCGCCGAGTATTTCCGTTCATTACACTGTTCCTGATTGCCAAAGCTCGATTTCCGATTTCTCCAAACGCCGGCCAACGCATCAGCAATTACCCCTGGTCCCGTGATTCCACCTGCGTCTTGTGTTCGGGTTGTCTGGCAGCGGGTCGAAGAGTTTCCGACGAATCTGCCCCCGCACCAGCCGAAAGACCGGACTCGCCGCCGGCAGCCCCTCTGCGACGGCAAACAAGGTGAACGGCATGACAATCGCCGCACTCCTCGATTTGGTGATCTTGGGCAAACCGATCCCAATGCTTTCGCTGATCGGTGGAAAGAATGCCGGAGCCCTTGCAGAGGGGACAAACGTTGTCCATGGCCGCGAGGATAGCCGAGCGAATGAACTCGGACCGATTCTCCACACCCCGCAACGCTTGGCGCAGGGCCGCATCGGCCTTGAAGGTCATCACGATCTGTTTGCGAGGTCGGGCCATTGAGGACAAAAGGCATTGGCGAGCACAAACATCGCCCCGTTCGATACGGACAACCCGAGTTGCCACCGCACGGGCCTTATGGGAATACATTGTATTACCGACGGCCGAGACGGCAAGGGGCGGTGCGACCAATCGCTGCTTATCGCCGAACTTCCGCCCTGGCGTTCCGCTCTTTCCTGGCCCTTGCCCTTGTTCTCATGCCTTGCGGTGGCCAGCGCCGCAGCAACCGAGGCCAGGGCAACGCAATGGCAAACGTCTGGGGGAGAGGCTTACTCAACGTGTAAGAGCATCCGCCGCTAGTCCTTCTGAGCGGAACTCCGCCGGCCGCTGAAAAGGCAACAAAACCGCTACGGACGGTATCTGCGTCACGTCCGGACTTGGGCGAATGCGTACTTTGGAAGAAATACGTCGAGCAGTAAAGAACGTCGGGCGACCGGGACGATAGCAAACGCTAGATCGTTCGCAAAGTCCCTATGTTCGCCAGGGTGCGCGAGTCCCGTAAACGCTTTTTTCAAACAGGAGTTCCTCCCATGAAACGTAGTGTTTTGATCTCGGCGTTGGCCGTGGCGGCGGTCGTCGTGCTGGCCAATGCGTCCAGCGCGTGGGCGCTGCATCGTTCCCGGACCTGTTGTCCGGCCACTTGTGCTCCGGCCGCCTGCGAAGCCCCCAAGGCGTGCGAAGCGCCCAAGGCTTGCGAACCGGCGTGCGCTCCGGCCTGCGAACCGGCCACCTGCTGCAAAGTGAAGTGCCGCAAGGTCCGCACCTGCCGTCCGAAGTCCTGCGCTCCGGCCACCTGCGCCCCGGCCGCTTGCGAAGCCCCCAAGGCTTGCGAAGCGCCCAAGGCCTGCGCCCCGGCGTGCGAACCGGCCACCTGCTGCCCGAAGCCCTGCAAGGTGAAGTGCCGCAAGGTCCGCACCTGCCGTCCGAAGACCTGCTGCGCTCCGGCCGCCTGCGAAGCCCCCAAGGCCTGCGAACCGGCCACTTGCTGCCCGAAGCCCTGCAAAGTGAAGTGCTGCAAGGTGAAGTGCTGCAAGCCGAAGTGCTGCAAAGAGAAGTGCTGCAAGCCGAAGTGCTGCAAGGTGAAGTGCTGCAAAGAGAAGTGCCGCAAGGTTCGCACCTGCCGTCCGGCCACCTGCGCCCCGGCCGCCTGCGAAGCGCCCAAGGCCTGCGCCCCGGCGTGCTGCAACTAGTTTGACGAGCAATCTTGGTCCCTGCCCGATCCGGGATCAAGACAACTCCTCTGCTGCCAACCAAGCGGCCTGATTGGATGCACCCAGTCAGGCCGCTTGTTGTTTTCTTGTTCGTCACAAACAACACGGCCCTTTGGGCTCGATGCGTTGAACGCGGCCCGCGGCGATGCGCGCATGCCAAGCCCCGATTCTTTCTGCCGAAGCGCAATCTCTTACGGAGAGTCACCGTTTTTTTGCCGACACGGACAATGGTCGCTCCGCCTGTCGCGCGGTATCATTGGGCCACTGGACCGGCATCGGCTGCCATCGGCGGCATGCCGCAACGCCCCACGACGACCGGCCGTCTCGAGGCACCCAAGCATCAAACCCGAACAGTCGCCAGCCCAACATCCGTACATCCGTTGATTCCTCCGAAGGCGGCGGCGCAAGGGCCGCCCTTGGGCGGATGGACTCGCCCGGCCAATCGGAACCATTTTCACGAAAGTCGAATCATGGCCATTTCCGCAACGGACCTGAACCTGAACGACTATATTCGCAGCATCCCCGACTATCCCAAGCCGGGCATCCTGTTCCGCGACATCACGCCGCTGCTGGCCTCGCCAGCGGCCTTGCGGCAAGCGATCGACACGATGGCCGACCACTTTGCCAACCGGCGGATCGATCTGGTGGCCGCAGCCGAAGCCCGCGGCTTCATCTTTGCCGCACCGCTGGCCCTGAAGCTGGGCGCCGGAGTGATTCCCATTCGCAAGCCCGGCAAACTGCCGTGCCACACGGTCTCGCAGTGCTACTCGCTCGAATACGGCACCGACACGTTGCACGTTCACCGCGACGATGTGCCGCAAGGCTCGCGGGTGCTTGTGGTTGACGACTTGCTGGCCACTGGCGGCACGGTCGAAGCCTGTTGCAAACTCGTTGAGAAAGTGGGCGGAACAGTCGCCGGCTGCGCCTTCCTGATTGAACTGGCCGGGCTGAACGGTCGGGCACGCATCGGCCAATACGACGTGTTCAGCGTGCTCAGCTACGAGGGCGCCTGAACGCAACCGTCAAAGAGAAAGAGGATCGCTCCGAGCGGTCGAAACGAGCCATCGGACCGTTTCACTTTTCCAGCCGTTTCGCTCATGATTCGGTCTTGAGCAACTGCTGACCGTCCTGTCAGGGACCGGCTCGGCGCAGTTGATCGAGCAAATTGCCCAGTTGGTCGTGAACGTCCTGGCTGGCGCTAATGACGAGCGATCGACCCGGGCTCCAATAATAGATTGCGCCCGGCCCCCCGTTGACGTTCCACGTTGATGGGGCAATCGTCTTCTGGATCAAATCGGCCAAGTCGTTGCCTGCGTCGGCTTGAGCCAGCCCACCTTGGCCGGCGCCAGCCCCCCACGGTTGCCCACCGCCCATACCCCAACCCATTCCACCCCGACCGCCGGGCATGCCCATCTGACCGAGAACGGTTGGGCGGGTCAGTTGCACCGTCAGCGGTGACGGTTCGGCCCTCTCGGCCCCCCGCGCGGCCAACTGCTTGCTCACTTCGGGCAGCAGGGCCCTCAGGCGCCCGCGAATCTTGTGCAGCAGCACCTCGCGGTCGGATCGGGCCAACGACTGATCCGCAGAGAGCAAATCGTGAACTCGCAAGTAGTCTGCCGCGGCCTGCCTTGCTTGCGCCGGACTTGCGCCTGCCCATCGACGCAAACACGCCGACGCCTCGTCGCTGAGCGCCCGCCCCCGCAAAACGGCTGCCTCCGGACGCGCATCGGAGGCGGCCATCGTCCAGGGAAAGTCGGCAGGTAGGTCGGGCTTCGGCTCGTCGGCCGAAGGCCAAATCGCCAACACCAAAGGCACAACCATCCATCCGGTCATCGAATTGCCTCCGCAGTCCGCCGCGCCGGCCGTGGCCGAGCCTCGATCGCCCATCGACGTATCGAATCGCGATCGGCCCGATCCGAACCGGCAGAACTCTGCCGGAGCCAGCCGCCGTAAACGGTCCAACCGCCGCGCGTTGAAACGCCTCTGCCCGCCCTCACTGTTGATCGTATCGGGCGGCACCGGGTTGTCAATCGAACTTCCTCGGTTTGCCCGACGATTCGGCCAACCAGAACAGCCAGCCGCCCGGCCAAGCAAGCATCCGCAAGCGGGTTCCTGCCGACCGCAAGGCGTTTCGCCCAACCGAAACCAAATTGCCGCTTTTCAGGCGATGCCGCGGCTCTCCACCGATGCCGCCCGTGGGCCGAACAAGGCCACAAGGCTGTTTGCTCAACCAAGGCCCAAGCTCATCGCACGTTCGGCCGGAACAACAACAATCAAGCGACGGCGCAAGAAACCGGCTGATCGGCACGCGCGTGGTCAATCGTCGTTGGTCCGGGCGCCCACCGCCGTGGCGTAGCCGACGGCATAGGTGCGGCAGTGAGCCATCGCCACCAAGATTCGCGTCGCCCCGATTTGCTCGACGTGGTCGCGCACGGCGCCGCGCAAGGCCACGGTCCAGCCGCCCGAACCGTTCGACCGGATTTCCATGTCGCGCCAATTCACGCCCGGACCCCACGATAGCCCCAGCGCACGAAGCACCGCCTGTTTGGCGGCCCAATGGGCGGCGAAGTGCCGAGTTGGGAACTTTCGATCGCGGCAGAACCGAACTTCCTCGTTGGTGAATACGCGATCGACGAACTGCTCACCGTAGCGGTCGATCATCCGCGCCACCCGCAGGCACTCGGTGATCTCGGCGCCCACTCCGATGATGTCCGACATGACGTTGCGACCCCTTGCCCCTACGAACCATCAGCACAGCCGTGCAACCGCGTCCGGGCCTTCTGCGGGCGGAAACCGGCAACTCCCTTCTCTGCTTCTCGACAACCAAAGCACCGACTAATCGCCCGCATCCGGTTCACCTGGGCGGACGGATTCAGTCGGCTCGGTCCGTTCGGTCGAGTGAGCCAAGGGGTCCGGGGCCGAGGCTCGATCGTCGGCCTGCTCGCGGCGGACGACCTCGTCGGCCAGTTGCATCACGCGGTCGCGTCCCGCGGTGTTGAGCCAAAGATCGCATGCGAAATCGCGCCCGGCCGAGTCGCGCCAAAGCAGCTTCAACCCGAACGGCCCGCACCCGCTGCGGCAACTGGTCAACCGGTAGCGCACGGTGGCTACGGCTTCGGGCGGATACTCGGCGCCAACGGCTGCAACCAAACGGCCTGCTTCCGGCGCCGTCCATCGGCCGCCGCGAATCGTTCGCCACCACGAGCCGCATCGGGCGCAATAGGGCAATCGCCAAGCCGTTGCCACCATCGCCAGAACCGCAAAAACCAGCAATAGTGCATCGGCCGCCCAACTCGCCCACGCCCATTCGCCCCGGGCCACCCAGCCGCCCGGCAACGGGCGGCCGCGCTGCGCGGCGGTTTGCATAAAGCCCAGCCAATCCTCGGCCGGCGCAGTCAGGCGATCGGCCACATCGGGGAAGGCGGCCATCGCTTTCGCCCTTTCTCGCCCCACAGCCGGATCGATTCGGTGATTCCAGTAAGCGAAGAAGTGCTGACCTGCCACGGCCAAAGCAGCGGCCGCCAGCGACGCAGCGAGCAACGTGGGACGATGGCCCGTTTGCGTCAATCGCGCAATGCCCACCAACGCGGCGCCCAAGATCAAACCGATCACCACCGGAAACAAGACCAACGGCGCCCAATGAAGATCGTTTTGCGCAATATCGGCCAGCACGGCAACGATCGCCGCCGCCGCCACCGCCGCACTCGCAAACATCGCGGCCCGTGCCGCCGAGAACCGCACCGGTCGCCGGGGCGGACGGGCGACGATCCATTCGGAGCACTCGGGCATGGCCGCACCTGAAGAACCCTGGAACAACAACCCCACGAGAGCCTCGATTCAACAACCCGCTGCAATTCCCGCGTTCTTCCAACAAAACGCCGGCAATTGGCAGTTCGGGTTCCCCGCATCGTTCGCGCGACGGCCGAGAGCCTCTATTGTAATCCGCCGGTTCCCAGTTGAACCAGCGCCCCGCCGCGAGCGAATTTCACGATAGAACGCGCCGCCGTCCGGGGAATGCAAGGCGAGCGGCAAGAAGCGGTGCAACATCGGCGGCACGAACGAGCAGCGACATCGCTGCCGCACCGCCCGGCGCAACGCACGGCGGGCGGACACGAATCTTCGACGGCGATCTATTGCAGCGTTGGATGCCGCTCGACTGGCGCGCAACGCCCGACGACTAAAGACCATTCTCCCGGCCCGCCGATCAGACCGCCGCCTGCCGGCCGCTCCCCGCTGCCTCAGCGAGACAATGAGAAAAGACCGGCCAACGGAGGGTCGAGCTATGGGGCCAAGTCAGCGGCGGCACCAAAGACCGCTCTTCCGGGGCCTACATACCCTTCGGATTCGGGCCGTATTGGTTCGGCCCGGGCTGACTGTCTTGAACCATGAAGTACAGCAAGATAAAGAAACCGACAATCGGAACGAACGCCACGAGCAACCAGAGACCGCTGCGGTCGGTATCGTGCAGCCGCCGCACGCCCACCGCAATTCCGGGAACAAGAACGGCCAAGCTGTACAACGCTCCCAGCACCCCGGGGCTGCCAACCACGCGCTCAACGATGCTGATAGCGAAGGCGATGATGATATTGAACAAAACGAACATCCAGTACTCTGTTCGGTGCGCTCGCCCACCGAACTCGGCATATTTCTTCAACACTTCGACGTACCAATTCATACCAGGTTCCTTTCGCGCACCCGAGAAATGCTCACGCCGGACGACTGGGTGAACCGCCGCTCGACGGTGCGGCAATCGGCGACTGCCGCCAACAACGCACAATGATGCCGAACAACCGACGCCTCACTGATCGATCCGGCCTTTGTCGCCCACCATCGTCTCGCCCCGGGCGATCAGAACCGGTCGCGGCAACCATACAATAACCGCTCCAAACCGGGCGAAAGCTCGCACTCGCTTCGCTGATGAATCTCGCGCAGCAGATCGGCCACACGCGGAAAGAAGTCGGTGGACGTGAACAAAACAACCGACGATGGGCCGCAAACAACAACCACATGCAGCGCCGCCAGCCAATCCATGCGGCGGATGCCGGCCCACGGCACCAGCGTTTGCCGCCACCATCGGCAGACCACCAGCCCGTCTTCATCGATCAGGTACGACTGGATGCCGCTTCGCAGATAAAACCAGGCGACCACCAGCGCCAACGCCGCGCAACCGACCACCAGCCCGACGCGCAACAACACGCCGCCGCGAACAAACGGCTCGAGCGTCGAGTGAAAGGCCAGCCAGCCCAGAATAGGCGGCGCACCCAGCCCGACAATGTGAACCAAAATGCTGTGCCCGAACCGTTCATTCATGCCCGCCCCCCCCCAACAGCAGAGCACTAACACCTCCTATTGTATGCCGAAAGGTCAATCGCCGCCTAGCCGTCAAACCGGCCCGCAAGCGCAGCCGCGCCGCAGCCATATTCCGCTTCGGCGCGCTGGGCGCGTGTTGCGAGCCCGACGTGTATTGCGCGCCGAAGTGTTGGGCTCGCTGAAACGCCCATCAAGACGCTCCCCAAACAACAGGAATTCGAATGACTTCAACGAACAAGGGCCGCCGAACAGAGTTCGACGGCCCCAAAATGCGACGGCTTTCGAAAGAGCCGGTTCTTACATCGAGATTTCGAATCCCTTGCGGCTTTCGCGCGACAGGAACGCGTTGGCCTTCGGGTTGTCTACGATTTCGCGCTTTACCGGATCCCAATTAAGTTGGCACCCCCATCGCATGGCGATGTTCGACAAGTGGCAAATCTCGAGCATGCGGTTGTGCGACCAGACGTCGGAAATCGGTTGCTTGCGCGCCTTCATTCCGTCGATGAAGTTCACCGTATGATTTTCGGGCACCTTGCCGCCGTACACTTGTTCGATGGCCCCCTCGGGCAACGGGTTCTCTTTGAGTTCGTCCACCGGCTTGCCGGTGATCTTGCCGCGGTTGACGAAGAGTCGGCCCTTCTCGCCCTCAAAGAGCACCCCGTTGTCGCCCTCGCTGGTGATGATCATCTTCACATCGTTCGGCATGTCAACCCGAATGCTGAACTTCGTGGCGGTGTTGTAGCGATCATGCACCGTCGGATGCCCCTCTCGATACTCGACCGGCAGGGTGAACGACATCGGGTTGATCTTGCTGGGGCCCGTGTTCACCGCGTCCAGCGCCCAGCAAGCGATATCGACGTGATGGGCGCCCCAATCGGTCAGTTTGCCGCCGGAATACTCGTGCCAATTGCGGAAGGAGTAGTGGCAGTTGCTGAACAACGGAACCCCGCCGCCGTAGCCTTGGCGGAGTTCGGGCAGGGCGCGATAAGGCACTTTGGGCGCCGGCCCGAGCCAGAAGTCCCAGTCGAGCCCCTCGGGCACCGGGGCCACGGGAATCACCGGCGACGCTTCCATCCCGCCGATGCCGCACGTCACTGTTTTCACCTTGCCGATGCGGCCGGCCCGAACAATCGCAATGGCCTGGAGGAACAGCTTGTTGCACTCGGTCCGCTGCATCGTGCCAACCTGGAAAACGCGGCCCGTCTGCTTGACGATCTTTTCGATCAGCTTCCCTTCGGCGATGGTCAACGTCAGCGGCTTCTCGCAGTAAACATCTTTGCCGGCCAACATCGCCTCAACCGCCATCTTCGTATGCCAATGATCGGGCGTGGCGATCATCACTGCGTCGATGTCTTTGCGATCGAGAATCTTGCGGTAGTCTTTGTACGCGTCGGGCTTCTTGCGTTGCGCTTTTTCCACCTTGCCGACGTACTCGTCGAGGATTTTCGCGTCCACGTCGGCCAGCGCCGCGAAATCGGCCCAGCGGAACGACTTGTTCGTAATCGCCCAGCCCTGATTGCGCAGGCCGATGGTGGCGAAGACCGGTCGTTCGCTCGGCGCGCTATAGCCGGCCGCCCGACGTGCGGAAGAAACCAACAAGCTTGCGGCCCCGGCAGTGCCAAGGCCCAAAAGGAAATGGCGGCGAGACGGCATGAAAGAGGTCGGCATCGAAGAAAGTCCTTGCAAAATAACGCGGAAACTCAAAAGCGGAAACTCAAAACAGTTGCAAACAACAAACTGGGCCCATGCCGGCAGCGGGCAAGAGCCGCCCAGAGCAGCCGCCAGGCGGCGTTGGGCAAACCCCTATCATACCTGAAGCCGGGCCTTGCTTGAACGATCTTCGATCGATTTCCCGTCGAGAACAACGATCGGCCGAGCGATCAGCCGCCAGGCGCCGAAGCCGAATTTGGCAATACCCTGCGCCGCTTCCGATTGTGAACCGGTTTGGCTCGCCTTCATGCGGCAGCCCGAAGCGGCGGCGTTGCGATCCTCGCAACCTGTAGCCTCGGCCGTTCTCCAAACCGCATGTGGCGAACGACTTGCGCCCGGCAGTTGCCGCCGCGCACGAAGCCAACGGGGCGTCGCGTTCAACAGACAGCCGCCCCGCGGCCGCAGAACGGGGTCATGCCCGGTCGCCCGAATCCATCTCTTCCAGTGGAATCCCCTTGGTTTCCGGCATGAGCATCAGAACCCATAGCAACTGGAAGACCATGCAAACGGCATAGAAAGCGAAGGCGTGCCCCCCCGACTGCGCCGCAATCGACGGAAAGGTCCAGGAAATCGCGGCCGCCATGACCCAATGAACTGTGCAGCCAAGCGCCGTGCCTTTGGCCCGAACCCGGTTCGGAAACACTTCGCTGATAAACACCCAAATGACCGCGCCTTGGCCGAAGGCGTGCGAAGCGATGAACACGATCAAACCGCCCAGCAACAACCAACCGCCCTGCCCCGAATAGAAGGAGTAGGCCACGGTGGCCAGGCTCAAGATGTAGCCGACCGAACCGCCGATCATCAGTTGACGCCGCCCAGCGCGATCGATCAACGCCAGCCCGGCCATGGTGAACACCAGATTGGTCAACCCGATCACCACGGCCTGTGCGAGCGAACCGGCCCGATCGAATCCGGCCATGCGAAACACGTCGGGCGTGTAGTAGATGATCGCGTTGATGCCCGAAAGTTGATTGAACGCGGCAATCGCCACCGCCAGCAAGATCGGGCGACGGTTTCGCCGCGAGAACAACGGCTCGCCGGCGCCTTTCTCTGCCGCAAGCGATTCACGAATCGCTTCGATTTCGCTTTCCACACTGCCGGCGTCTGCGCCGATCTGGCTGAGAACTTCACGGGCCTCGTCGTCGCGGGCGCGGCCCACCAACCACCGCGGGCTTTCCGGAGTGGTTGCCAGCAAGAGCAAGAAGCACGCAGCCGGCGCCGCTTCAACGCCGAACATCCAGCGCCAGGCCGACTCCCCTGCGACCCACTGGCCGATCGCCCAATTCGACAGATACGCCGCAAGAATGCCCAACACAATGTTGAACTGGTTGATCGCCACGAGCATTCCGCGCTTCTTCGCTGGGGAAATCTCGGCAATGTAAAGCGGACAGACAACCGAAGCGCAGCCCACGCCCAGCCCGCCCAAAAAGCGAAACCCGACGAACGAATACCAATCCCACGGAAACGCGCTGCCCAAGGCCGAAATCAAGTAGGCTGCCGCTGTCAACATCAGCGTTAGCCGCCGCCCGAACAGATCAGCGGGCCATCCGGCACTGAGCGATCCGATGATCGTGCCGATCAATGCCCCGGCCACCGTAAAACCCAAGCTGCCGTCCGTAAGCTGGAACACACGGCGCAAGTCGTCCGTCGTTCCGGAAATGACGGCCGTATCGAATCCAAAGAGAAACCCTCCCAAAGCAGCCACGATGGCCGACAGCCACACCACCGGACGGATGACCGGCTCACCTTGTTGAAGACTCATTGTCGGCTATCCTTCTGCTTGTTCCTCGATCCGCGATCCCGCTGGTTTCCAGATTCGCTTGTTTCCAGTTGTTTTTTCCAGAATTCGCTTGTCCTCGAATCTGCAATTCGGCGAGGCCGATGGGTGAAAGCGCGATTCGACGGAAGGGAAGCGAGCCCACCGTTGTGATCTTTTGCGGAATGAATCCCGTTGCGGGGAAACGTCGCCTCCGTCTCACTTCGCCGCAATTTCCAATAGGATAGCAGAACTCGTCCAAACAACTACCGGACGGCGCCGCGAAATGATCCATATTGGCCATCCGGCCGGCGCGGCGATATTTGAGCCACGAAAAAACATCCTTAAGAGGCCGACCGACGGGACGCCGCATTGTCTGCGCAAACCCGAGCCGCACGCAGCGGCGCCGATCCGAGGATCAAACAGGTCCGAAGGGCGTCGGGGTGTTGCCAAGCCGGGCCCGAACCTGCCGCCGCGCTGTATTTCCGGAAATGATTAATAGCCCCACGGCGAAAAACCGCGCATAATAGCCCTTGGCATACGTGCGCCGTCACCGGGGGCTGCCGCTCCCCAAGCCGTTCGCACGCTTTGCGACGACGCGATCAACGCTCCCACCTGTTTCGAGGATCACGCCGATGAACTCCAACCGTCGCGATTTTCTAGGCCGAGCGGCCGCACTGGCCGTCGGCAGCACTGCCGTTCCCTACGTGTTCACTGCGCGCAGCGAGGCAGCCGACCAGCCTCGGGCAAAGAACGATCAATTCGGCATCGGGGCCATCGGCATGCGCTACCAAGGCTCTGTCATCACCGAAAAGGCTCGGCCCTACGGACCGATCGTGGCCATCGCCGATGTCGATCGCCACGTGCGAGAACAGGCTCGGGCCAGTTTCGGCAGCACGCCGGCCATTTTCGAGGACTACCGTAAACTGCTCGATCGCAAAGACGTCGATGTCGTGCTCATCGCCACGCCCGACCACTGGCACGCCAAGATGTTGATCGACGCCTGCCGGGCCGGTAAAGACGTGTACATCGAAAAGCCGCTCACCCTGACGATCGACGAGGGCAAACAGCTCGTTAAGGTGGTGGAAGAAACTAAGCGGGTTGTTCAGGTCGGCTCCTGGCATCGCAGCGACAGCCGCTTTCGCTTGGCCGTGGAAATGGTCCGCCAGGGACGGCTCGGCAAACTCAAGCGGATCGAGGTCGTTCTGGGCAAGAATGCCAAGGGCGGCCCCTTTGCCAGCCGGCCGGCGCCGGGGCATCTCAATTGGGACCTCTGGCAAGGCCAAACGCCGGAAACGCCCTACGTGGAAGAACGCTGCCACTACACCTTCCGCTGGTGGCAGGAATACTCGGGCGGGCAACTGACCGACTGGGGCGCCCATCACATGGATATCGCCCAGTGGGCTGCCGGCATGGACAAGTCGGGACCGGTGGAAATCGAAGGTCGGGCCAACTACCCCGAAACGCCCGGCGGCTACAACGTGCCGATCGACTTCGAGGCGCGCTACGTTTTTCCCGGCGGAGTCGAGATGGTTGTGCTGGATCACGGGCGGAACGGCATTCTTTTCGAGGGGACGGAAGGCCGCTTGTTCGTCAACCGCGGCACGCTCGACGGCAAACCTGTCGAGGCCCTGGCCGACTCCCCTCTGCCCCGCGAGAAGTTCCAGCTCTACCCGCACGACAATCTGACGCGACCGCCGCGCGAAGGAAAGCTCGATGCGATCATCAATCATATGGGCAACTTCTTCGATTGCGTGGCCAGCCGGCAGCAGCCCATCTCCGACGTGGCCAGCCAACATCGCTCGGTTTCGACCTGCCACTTGGGCAACATCGCCATGCGGTTGCGTCGCCCGCTGAAGTGGAATCCGGAAATCGAGAGATTCGTTGGCGACGACGAGGCCGATGGCTGCCTTCGCCGTCCGCAGCGTAAAGGGTTCGAGACGGCATGACGCTTCAGCAAGCCGCCGTCGCACGGCTTCGGCCGTTGCTATTCGATCAAGGGAGACTACGATGAGACTCACGCGACGCGAATTCACCGTTGCCCTGGGCGGAGCGGCTTTGGCTGCGGCAACCGCTCGGCGCGCCGCCTGCGCGTCAGCCGCGGCCGAGGCCGAGCCGTTTCAACTCCGCTACATTCTTTCGTCGTGTCTGTACGGCTACACCGATGTCAAAGAGATACTGCCGGAGGTCCGAAAGACGGGCGCCGCCGCGATCGACATCTGGCCGCGGGTTCACGGCGATCAGCGCGAGCAGCTCGACGCGATGGGCGAAACGCGTTTCCGCGAGCTGCTGCGCCGGCATCGCGTTGAACTGGGATGCATCACACAGTACAAGCTGGGCCCGTTCAACCTGGCCGACGAAATGCGGCTTTGCTCGCGATTGGGCTGCCCGCTGATCGTCACCGGGGCAGTCGGGCCCAAAGGGCTCAGCGGCGACGAATTGCGCAAAGCCGTTGCTGCATTCGTCGAGAAGATGAAGCCGCACTTGGAACTGGCTGCCGAAACCGGCGTAACCATCGCCATCGAGAACCATGCCGACAGCCTGATCGAGTCGCCCGACTCGCTCAAGTGGCTGGCCGATCTGCGGCCCTCGAAGAACCTCGGCATCGCCTTTGCCCCATATCACCTGCCGCAAGACGCGAAGCTGCTCGCCGACCTGATCGTCGCCCTGGGCAACCGGATGGCGATGTTCTACGCGTGGCAACACGGCATGGGGTCGAAACAGAAACTGCCGAAGGATCAGGAGCTGCTGCAAATGCCGGGTCGCGGCCCGCTCGACTTCGCCCCACTGATCGACGCTTTGCGGACGATCCGCTACGAAGGCCGAACCGCAGTCTTCATGCACCCATTCCCTCGCGGGGCGCCGATCATGGAGACAACCGCCGAGGTCACTGAAGAGGTCAACCGCGCCCGCCGGTATTTGGAACAATGCTTGCGGCCGGGCGGGAGAACGCCCGAAACCGGACGCAGCCGGGGAGTCTCGGCCGATCTTCGAGCCGTTTCGAGAGTTGCAGCGTCGCGCCGTCCCCCTTGTCAGCGGTTCTGCTGCCGTCTATAACCGCCCGGCAGAGTCGGGGTGCTGCGATCGTGCTTTTCTCCGGCAACTTGGAGTGCGGCCCGCGGCTATCCTCCTCCTATGTTGTTCGCTTTGCCGACGTTTGACGGGGTAGGCGACGCAGAGGACGGTTTTGCTTCGGAAGAAATTGCGCAGATCCTGTTGGTCGTGAGCAACATAGATTCATCCGTTGTCGGCAAGAACCGGCCGTTCAATGCTCGGCCCTGTTGCGTTGCGGTTCCGAACAGCAATAGAATCAATTCCCGCAAATCAGGAAATCCGCCCTAAGCGGAGCGAGCTGGCCGTTCGCACAACAGCGTCAGCCGCACTGCTTTCCGTTTTCCGCGGTTTTTTGCAAAACCATAGGCAAGGAGTTCGGGTATGTCCACGATTAATGTCGCGTTGATCGGGCAAGGCTTCATGGGACGTTCGCATTCGAACGCGTGGGGACAGGTTGCCAAGTTCTTCAAACCGCCATTGCGGCCGATCATGCACACCGTGTTCGGCCAGCCCGAAGAAAACCCCAAAACCTTTGCCGAGAATTGGGGCTGGAAGAACGCGGCGACCGATTGGCAGGCGGTGGTCAAGTCGCCTGAGATCGGGTTGGTCGACGTGGTCACTCCCAACTACATGCATGCTCCGGTTGCTCGGGCGGCCATCGAAGCCGGCAAGCCCGTGGCCTGCGAAAAGCCGATCGCCGGCACGCTCGACGACGCCCGCGAAATGGCCGAAATCGCCAAGAAAAAAGGCGTGAAAACATTTGTTTGGTTCAACTACCGCCGGGTGCCCGCCGTGGCCTTGGCCCACCGCATGGTGCGCGAAGGCAAATTGGGCGATATTCGCCACGTCCGCGCCGTTTATCTGCAAGACTGGGCGTCGGAGGCGGTCCCGCTGCTTTGGCGATTTGACAAGAAGTTGGCCGGCTCCGGCGCGCACGGCGATCTGAACGCGCACATCGTCGATATGACCCGGTTCGTCACCGGCGCCGAGATCATCGAAATTGCCGGCGCCATCGCCGAAACATTCATCAAGCAGCGGCAGATTCCCGCCAGCGGTTCTGCCGGAGGAATTGCCGCCGGAAGCAAGGGCGCCGCGGCGATGGGCGATGTGACCGTGGACGATGCCGTGCTCTTCCTCGCGCGGTTCTCCAACGGAGCGGTGGCCAGCTTCGAGGCCGCCCGCCAAGCCACGGGCAACCAAAACCGCAATGGTTTCGAGATCAACGGCACCAAGGGTTCGCTCAAGTTCGATTTCGAACGGATGAACGAACTGCAATGGTACGATGCCACGCTGCCCCGCGCCCAACAAGGGTGGAGCACCATCATGGTTACTCACGGCGGCGATCACCCCTATGTGGCCAACTGGTGGCCCGATGCGCACATCATCGGCTACGAACATGGGTTTACCAATCAGGCGTACGACATCCTGAAGGTGCTTGCGGGCGAAGAGCCCACCGTGCCCCTGCCCGATTTCGAAGACGCCTACCAAACGCAACGCGTGCTCGAGGCGGCCCTCGTCTCGGCCACGGAACGACGGCCTGTAAACCTCAACGAGGTGAAGTAGGCTCCTTCCGCAGGCCGACCGCGCCGCGAAGGACCGAACTCGCCGCAGGCGGAAACGCGCGTTGGCGAGCAATTGGTGTTGGCTGAGACGTGCGACGCAATCGCCCCTGAAACCGAGGCCGATGCGCGTCGCTGCCGTTTGAGAGAACGGGCGAGCAAACCGAACTCGCAGGGGTGGGCCGAACAGGTTCCACCCCGTTTTTATTTCTCTCTCGCTTTGCGCCTGCGGCCGCAGCTTTGCGGCGGCGACTGCCGTGCAGCAAGGGAGCCGACAAGCGATTGAGCGTCAATACGACAGCGGCGGAAGCCGCAATTCGCTTTGCAGCGGCACCCATTCTGCGGCGACGATTGTGCCGACGTTCTTGTTGCCCGAGGCGTCGAACAACTTGGCGCCCTTGCCTTCGCCGAATTGGAAAAGAACAAGCGTCGAGGAATCGGAGGCGAATTCCGCTGGCGGTTTGAACGCGGTGCGATAGCGCTGCCCGGAGGAGATGCGAACGGCCCGAATCATCCCGGCGAAGAAATTGGTGGGCACCGTTGCCGCCGAGGAGCTTACCGGTTGATGATGCCCCGCGCCGATCAAAACGGGCACGATGCTCGGTTTATGGCCGCCGGCGGCGCGGTCGGAACCGACCAATTGGCCATCGATGAACAAATGGGCGTTCGTCCCGGTGTACACGCCGGCCAAATGGCGCCATACGCCCTCCGTCGCCGGCGCCGGGGCCAACCCGGCGCCGGGCTGACCGGCAGGGCCAGTCCCCAGCGGCGGTGTTTCGCGCGGACGGCGACGCGGCGGAACCGGCGGTTCGGAGCCGAGCGACCCATAGGCCGATGGGCTGCCTGTCATGCACGCCAGCTCGAAGTAGCCGTAGCGGCCGTGGACGAGCAAACCGAAACCCGTTTGCCGATCGCAGACGTTGCCCAAGACGATCTGCCGAGCTCGCTCGGCGCCCGACTCGCCCTCGGGCGGAAGCTGAATGATCGCCTCGACCGTGAACGGATAATTGCCGTCGTACCGGAACGGCTCGATGACGACGCAACTGTTCTTACCGTTGAACTTCAGGGCGTACGGCTTGTGGATCAAGCCTTTTTCGTCGAGCTGCGACTTGAATCGCGCCAGATCCAACCCCGACATCTTCTCAAGCGCCTTGCCGTACCAATGCACAGCGCGCCCCTTCAGGCGGTGCTGCTCCAATCCCTTTGCGTGCCTCGACCACTCCCACCACCCGTCGCCCAAGGCGATCAGTTGCGGCGCGTCGTCGGCGCCGGCCAAATCCCTGGCCGCCAAGGAGGCCAAGGCTTGGTCGTCGCTCTTGAGCAGTTGCTTCAATCCCTCGTCCCATCGGCCGCGCATCAGGCAGTTCCACATGCCGGCGACGGTGTTGGCCTTCGGGTTGTCCGGATCGGTCTTCAATCGCTCGACGGCCTTGACGGCCAGATCTTGCTGCTTCTTGAGTTGCTCTAATTCCGGCATGAGCTTGTCGAGAGCCGCGCGCAGCCTGCCGTCCTTCGCCCGCAGGGCGGCCTTGATGGCCACGTCGGCTGCGACCAGCGCCGCAGCGCCCTCGCCCGACTGCCGCGCTTCGTCGAGAACCGCCTGCGACATGCTCAACAGTTTCGCGTTGAGCACGGGGGTCATTTTTACCGACGGCCCATTCAACCGGGCCAAAACGGCAGCCTTCCGGTCGAGCGCGTTGAAATCGAACGCCGACTCCATCCGCCCCAAAATGCTCATCGCCACGTCGAGCATTTCCGACTCCGCCGCCAAATTGACCGCCGTGTGCAAGATGGCGAACTGCTGGTCGAGGTCTTTCTTCGATTCGTCGGCCAACGTCTCCAATCGGCGGATCAGTTGAAGACGCTCCTCAGCCTTCGTCTTCACGATCTCGTCTTTGAACAGCCGACGAACTTCCTCTTCCGTCTTCGCCACATACTCGGCCGAAGGCGCCGCCGGCAACGAAGCCCGCAACTCCGCCGGCTTCGGCTCGGCCGGATGCTCGGGCGTTTCGCCGGGAGCCGACGGTCGCGCCGTGCCCTCCGACGGTTTCGGCGTTTCTCCCGGAGTTCCCGCCCCGGGCGTCTTGCCGGTTCCGCTGGAATCCGCGGGCTTCTCCGGCGGCTGCGAGGGCGTTTCGCCGGGCGATTCCGACGGTTGGTCGGGCATGGCCGCCGGCGCGCTCGGCGCGGTTGCGTTCGACGAACCCGAATCGCTCGCTCCGCCTTCCGCACCTTTGGGCTCATCCGAACCCTTGCTTGCGCTGCTTCCCGACGAGTCCGGGCCCGATGCGGTATTGTTCTGGCCATCAGCCGGCTTGGGTGTGGTCGGGGAATCCTCGCCGGCATCATCGGGCGGGGTGTGTTGCCCACCCGGTTCATCGCCGCCATTCTCCCCGTTTCCCAAGGCCGCGATCGAGCCATCGGGACCGGCGGCTTGCCGATTGGACATCACGACGAACGCAACGGTCAGCGCGACAACTGAGACCACCAACGCCAACGCCCCGGCAATCAACACCGGAAGATTGCCCCGCCAGTCGAATTGCGTTGCCGGAGCGGCCGGCGCCGGAGCAGCGACGCCGTTGCCCGCGAGACTGGCGGCCGCGTCGGCGTTGGTTGCTGAAGCGGGAGAACTGTCGAAGGCCGCCGCAATTTTCGGAGTGGCAGGCAACGCCTTGGGCTTGCCGATCCGAGAAGACGAAGCTCCTTCGGGTGGTGAAGCCGATTCGACAACAACATGTGTTGCCGCCTCCGCTTCCAAATGCGTTCGCAGTTGCGAATCGTACTTGGCCTTCTCCGAAGGGTTGAGCAAACAAACCCGTGCGGCCGCCACCTCGTTGAGCAAACGTTGCGACAATGCCGCATACGGCCCGGAAGCGAATGTCTTGAGATGGATCGCCCGTTGGTCGGCCGCGTTTGCAATTACGTCGGCATCGGCTTCAAACAGTTCGATCCCCAGCAGCCGATAATGATTCGGCGGCTGATACTGAGGCGGGATTCCCAGCCACTTGCGGTAGGGGTCGAAGTCAGTGGCCATGCCCATAATATGAACGGGGGAGGGTCGTAAAGCAAGCCTGCCAACCAACAGAATCGCAGTCTCACCCCTTGGCTCATCGCCCGCCAGCCTTTGGAGCCGCGATTCCAAGCCGCTCGTCTCGTGCGAATCCAAAGCGGAACATCGGAACGATCGCCAAATACTCGCGATGACGGCACGAACGGCCGACAGTCTCCGCGACACGAAGCGGCGACCTCAACGGGCACAGCCGATTAATCCCTGCTGGCGTTGCCGAAACGCCAAATGTAGTAGATCAACGTGAACAACGCCTGGAGCGTGGCCGCCACGTAAGTCAGCGCCGCGGCGTCTAGCACCTTATTGACGTAGCGAAGCTCTTCCGAGTTCACAATTCCCAACTGAACTAGTTGGTCCTTCGCCCGGCGGCTGGCATTGAACTCGACCGGCAAGTTGACGACCTGAAAGAAAACCACTGTGCCGAACAAGGCAATTCCCAGCCAGATCAACCACGAAACCATGCCGAGCATCGCACCAACAATAATCAAAATCACGCCGGCGCCGCTTCCAAAGCCGGCCATCGGCACCACGGCGTTGCGGATCACCAGCGGCGCGTAGGCCGAGGCGTCCTGAATGGCGTGGCCCGCCTCGTGGGCGGCAATGCCCACCGCAGCCAAGCTGCGGCTTTGATAGACCTCGGGACTAAGCCGCAAGACCTTCTCCGAGGGATCGTAGTGGTCGCTCAAATGGCCCGGCGTTTGCTCGATGCCCACATCGTGTAGGCCGGCCGAATCGAGTATGCGCCGCGCGGCGGCAGCGCCCGACAACGGTGCGGCCATCTGTTGGGCTGCCCCATAAGCGATTTGAATGCGCAGCTGGGCCCAAAGCCCCAGAAGGAAGGCGGGCAGAACAAACAGAAAATACATCGGATCGAATATCATCATTCACCCTCTCGCGGCCTTCGTCGTCGATCGTCGTTTTCGCAAACCGTTACGAATCCCAAATCGTTACACAGTAGTCGCTTTTCGTTCACAAAGTGTCGCCGGCATGGGCTCTTTACGCAGCGAGACCACGAGCCGCCGCGTTGAATTGTAGGCTTTCGACGGCCGGATTCAACGCTCGGCACACCGTTCTTTGGTCACCGGAACGCCCTCCCAACCGCCACAACGCAACCGGCTCCCCCATGCCGCTGTGACATCCTCGCCGCCGATGCGGAAAAAAGTTGCCGATGGAGTCCTCCATCTTGCTGAACGACAACGCAAAGCGCCAATTTGCTCATCCTCTTCTCGCTTCTCGTGTTGAGTCCTCGATCGTGCTGAGTCCTCGATCGTGCTGGAACAAAAACCAACGGGCGGGCGCGACAGCCGAGTGAGCATCACCCCAACCAGCCGCGGGTTTGGGCGATCAATTCGGCGGCGCCGCGGGCCGCAAGTTCGTCGGCGGCACGTCGGCCAAGCTCTTCCGCTTCGGCGAGCCGGCCTTCGACCGTCGTTTGAAGCATCTGAGTGCCATCGAAGCTGAGCACCCGGGCGACCAGTCGCAGACGGTCGCCGCGGGCTTCGGCCAGCGCGGCCACCGGCGCAAGGCAGCCACCCCCAATCGCGGCAAGCATCGCCCGTTCGGCCGTTGTCGCTGCGCGCGTTTCGGGATCATTCAGCGCGGCCAAGACGGCCAACGTGGCCTGGTCGTCGGCGCGGGCTTCGATGCCCAGCGCGCCTTGGCCCGGGGCCGGCAACATGATTTCCGTAGGAAGCCGCTGGGTGATGCGGCCGCTCAGGCCTAATCGCTCAAGCCCGGCAGCCGCCAAAATGATCGCATCGTAATCGCGCTTCCCGAGTTTGCTCAGACGAGTATCGACATTGCCCCGCAGGTGTGCCACGCTGAGCTTCGGTTGGTAGGCAAGCAATTGAGCGCGTCGGCGCACGCTGCCTGTGCCCACGATTGCCCGTTGGGGAAGCGCGTCGATCGACGCGAACCGTTCCGAAACCATCACATCGGCCGCGGTTGCCCGCGGAGGAACGGCCGCCAAGACAAGGCCATCGGGCGTTTGCGTGGGCAGGTCTTTTAGGCTGTGGACAGCGACATCGGCTTCACCGGCCAGAACAGCGGCCTGAATTTCGCGAGTGAACAGCCCTTGCGGCGTCGCGGCGTCGATTTGGCCCTGGAGGCGATCGCCGCTGGTGGTGACGACGACCAGTTCGCATTGATGGCCCAACTGGCCGAGCATTCGCGCGGTCCAATCCGCCTGCCAGCGCGCCAATGCACTTCCGCGAGTGGCTAAACGGAGCCGCATGCGTTCTCTCGTCTTGGTCTTGTTGTGTTCCGGTTCGAGTCCGTCTTCGATCGAGACTCCGTTGGCGCCAAAGCCGAGCAAGTGCACACGGCCAGCAAGTCGGCCGTCGGCACAACAAAACGGGCCATTGCGACGGTCACCCGTTCGGGCAGATTTCTCTTTTCCGCGGCTCTATTGAAGCCCTACGACGCCGCTCAATCAGGCCGCTGCTCCGTTGCTCCCTCGATGTGGCGGTCGGCCGAGTCCGCCGTTGCCTGCACGGCGGCGGGGGCGGGCAACTCGGGCAGTTCCTGTGTTTCGATCTTCTGCCAATCGCGTTGCACTTCGTAGGGCGGCACCACCACCCCGCAACTGACCATGAACTGAATCGCTTGATCGATCGTGATGTTCAAATCGATGATGTCGCGCTTCGGCAGCGTGATGGTGAATCCGGTCATGGGCATCGGCGACGACGGCACAAAAACCGCGACGATCGGTTCATTGGCTGCCGCTCGAACATCGAGAAAGCCTTCACTGACCACGAAAGCCAAACTCCAAATCCCGCGGCGTGGATACTCGATGGCCACGACTTTGCGGAATTGCACCTCGTTTTCGTTGAAAAAGAAGTCGCTGAACTGCTTGACGGCCGCATACACGCTGCGGATCAGCGGCAGCCGGACGATCAGTTGCTCGAAGGCCCTCCAAAACGCTCGGCCGATGCCGGCAGCCAAGAACTTGCCCAACAAATAGAGCACCAGCACGAACAACAGCAAAAAGACCGGCACGACGATGTACGGCCGCAGGTAAACCGTCTCGACGTAGCTGCGGTAGTACTCCTCGGCGGAACGGGGTGCAGTCCGCGTTCCCACCGTCCGGCGGACGGTGTCGTAAACGACCAGCGGAACAAAGGCGTCGCCTTCGACTTGGCGATAAACCAGACCATCGACGGTCACGGTTCGTGCAACGGGATCGACCGGGCCCAGATCGTAGCGGATGTCGGCCAAGGAATAGACCAAACCCTCGCGGACCCAACCGGTCACCGGGTCGAGCACATATTGCCTGACCGTTTGACCGATGAGCAGAAAGATTACGATCGTCAGCAGGGGCGGGACTAATACGCCCAGCCCGCGCAGCATCGCGGTGCGAAAAGGCCGGGCGACCTTGCCCGCTTGCGTAACCGCGGAGTCCGTCTCTTGCTTCATAGCGTTCATTATGCGACTCGGCCCATGCGACACAAGCCCAGCAAACCGGCCGGCGCGCTTCGCGGCCTTTGGGCGAAGACGCTAACAAGCGGCCGTGGCGAACGGGCCAACAGCAAACCACAACGCCTAGAAAAGATACGTCGCCAGAACAGCGGTTCAAGCCTCTCGGGAGGGCCGGTGTGGGTAAATGTCGATGGCCGATTCGGCCCTTGACGGCCGAAGGTCCCAAGAAAGGGCGCTGCCCCTAGAAAACCGGTCTCCTCATCAAGCGAACGCCAGGTGAGTTTTCGACTGGACTTTCCCGCCCAATCCAAAGAGGCACAATGCCGCTTGGAGACGGGCGCCCGCAAACAGCAAACATCCTAACACATTGTTATTTCACACCTTACAACCCAGCCCACTTCCCCCATTGCGTATCTCCGACGGAGTTGCCAGCCGGGCCGTTTTCGGATCGAGGCGGTTTCGCAGTTCGTTCGGCCAAATTCGGCAAAGGCTAGGTCGAGCAACGCAGAAGTATAATTAACTCTATATCAAAAATGACCTTGCGCTCGAGCAATCACACCCACCGCGACGAAGTCCGCTCCACCGGCCTTGAGTACGCGAGCCAGTTCACTGGCCGTTGCTCCCGTGGTCAGAACATCGTCGATTACCAAGATCCGACGATTACAAAAAGGAAGACCTTTGGGCTTACTGAATGCGTTGCGTATATTGCGGAATCTAGCAAAAGGATTCAAGTTCTCTTGCGGGGCCGTACGGCGAATTCGACGAAGCCCTTGCCCGACTTGTGGAATTCCCGAACCTCGGGCAACTACATCGGCGATGGCCGAAGCGGAATTGACCGCCCGACAGAAAAAACGGGTCCAATGCATTGGCACTGCGACCACCGCGTCGATCTGGTGAGCCGCCGCCCAGGCGCCGAACTGCATCAGCCAGAGAATCGCTAAGTTCTTTGCCAGTAATTCGTTCTCTTGCCGCTTCATTTGCAAGATCAGATTCGATAACACCGGATAGCGCCCAAGGGCTCGACAAGCGTCGAAATGCAGGCGAAAGTCGCGGCAGAAAGGGCATCGTCCGTCAGAGATGGCCGCAGCCGCCGTGAACGCCCCACAACGAGGACAGGCCGGGCATTCGGTCTCGACAACGCGTTCGAGACAATCGGCGCAGAACGCCGGCTCATCTTCAGTTCCACCGGTCTTACGCCCGCAGAGCAGACACCGCGCCGGCATCAGAATCGCTTGGGCAACGGAGCGAAGCCGTTTGGTCGAAACAGGCCCTGTCGAACCGCCGAGGAACCGAATCAGCGAAAGCGTGCGGCTTACCGATGCGCGAGCGATCATAAGTTGACACCTTGACTTGGGGTTTTTCGGCCGCCTATGCTGAACAGTACGCCCAGGCCGTCGGCTCGGGCTGCCCGCACCGCCGCCAAGCTCTGCCCAGCGGTGAGTTCGGGCCGCAGCCCGGCCAAATGCGATCCGAGTTCCGACTCCGCCCAAGAGGTTGCAGCCGTTGGGCCAAGCGGCCTGCACTGTTGGCTTGTCGTGGGCGACCTATCAAGGCGTTTGCGTCAGAGCATTTGCGGCTTCGACCTGTTGGGTGGACTTCTTAACGGAGCTTGCTAACTGATGAGCGCTACGGACTTTCGTAGGGAAGATTCTGAAAAATCCGACTCGACGGCGAGAGGCGCGGCGTGCTG
>JARKPK010000185.1 GCA_029975295.1 Thermoguttaceae bacterium
GGACGAATCGAAGGCCCCGGCGGGGCTGCGCGATTGTTGGGCGTCAACCCGCACACGCTCCGCGGCAAGATGCGCCGGCGGGGCATCGAATGTAACGTCTTCCGTCCGACCGGCCCGATCCGATGACGAGCGGTGATGGGCCAGGGCTGCCGGACGCCGAAAATTGTATTTCTTTTGCCGCTGCGTCCGTCGTCGCATTCGTATTCTTCCGGGGAAAGGAATCCCAAGGTCTCGTAAAGGCGGTAGCGAATGTAGAAGGTCCAACTATCGGGGCACGTTTGATCCGCCGACGCAGACGCCGAGATCTTTTGTGCGAGCAGGAGCCGTGTCCGCCCGATCGTCAAGCGGCCTCGCGCCGCCGCATTGATTTCTTGCAATCCGCAAGTCTCGTAATGGAAGAGGGTTGCGCCCTCTCGCCGCTGGGGATCGCCACCGGCCGTTCTCGGGGTGTTTCCACTTCCTCTTGATAGGAAATGCCGCGTCCGCTAGAGTTGATCACCATGTTGGAAGAGGAAAAACCACGTCGCGAATACCTTACCATCGCTGCCGTCAATCCGGCCGACGGAAAGGCGTGCGAGGTGTTGATATCGTACGAGCGAATACGGGCTGTCGGACGCCGCAGCCTGGCGCATGCGAACGAGTGCGCCCATGTTGTGCCGGCGATTCTTCAATCTCCGACGGCGATCTTTGAGGGACTGCGTTCGGACGATGACGAGGACCGGAGGGGATGCGGTTGGCGGTGCTACTGCGGGATCCCCGCACAGGGCTACCTTCAAGATGGAACTCCAGTCCGTCCTTTTTCCGGACAAGTGTATTTGGTTTTTGTCAACGACGAGCACGTTGCATACAATTGGCGATGGGAGAAGGCCGATCCGGCCAATCCGCGACTACCGGTTGATTACCAGAAGCGATTTCGAACGAGATTACTATGACAATGTTGTCGAACGAAGAATTCGCGAAACGAGTCCTGCTGCTGGCGAATCCCGCCCAGCCATTTACGCCGACGGCAACCTACGATCCTGACGGCGATTGCATCGAGTTTCTGGTGAGCGCCGAACCGTTTTATGCCGAGCGAGTCGATGACTTGGTTACAGTCTATTACAGTCAGCGCACGCAGGAAGTGATCGGGTCGCTCATAAAGGGTGTTTCCGAGTTTTGCCGAACGTTTTCCGAGAAGATGCCGGGCTTTCGAATCGAAATCCGCGATGGACGGGTAAAATTGCAGCATCTTTTCCTCGCGCGATTGTGGTCGACACAACGGACGCGCACGGATTTGCCTACGCTGACCTACAAGAAGCTGATTACTATCGCCGAGGATACGGAAGTGGACGGCGAGCTTTGTCTCACCTGATCTTGTCCGCTTTCCAGCCCGCGGATCGCTCCGCGAATGATGGATCGTTTCTGACGCCTCCCAAGCGACCGGCTGCGCGGCTCGTTTCGTTTGGAAGCTTTGGGGCCGTGAGCTTGTTGATCGAGTATTCCCGGGCGAAGGTTGTGATCGACGGGCCGCAGCCGATCCCGTAGTTCTCAACGGCGGAAACAGTCCGTGCGCAACCGAGCCGATTGAGAATCATCCGGGCGGTCGTTCCTCACCCGCTGGCATTTCATTCAATCCAGCCGCCGCCGAGCAGTCGATCGCCGTCGTAGCACACGGCCGCCTGCCCGGGCGCCACACCGAACACCGGCTGCTCGAATCGGGCCTCGAAAGAGCCGTCTGCCCGCGGCCGCACCACCGCCGGCACAGCCGGCGAACGATAGCGGATCTTCACCCGGCAGCGCAGCGCTTCGGCCGGCGGCTCGATCAGCCAGTTGGCCTCGCGGGCGACAAGCTCGTTGCGGGCCAGTTCT
>JARKPK010000187.1 GCA_029975295.1 Thermoguttaceae bacterium
CGGCTCGACATACCAGCGGGTGTCGTAGGGCCGATCAGTCGGTTCCCATTGGCTTTTGCGTTCGACGAACATCACGCGGCCGTCTTTGCGCGGGCCCGGCGGCGCATAGTGCAGCGCCCAGGCCGCGGCGAAACCGGCCGCAGCGATCATCACCACGGCCGCCGCAGAGCGCAACGGCGAAGGGGCGGCCGCCGCGACGCGCAACACCGCCGACTCCGGCGCCGCCGAGTCTGGTCGCGCCCAGCCTTGCGCCGGCGGCGCGGTGCCCGCTGCGATTTCAGCCGAAGTCGCAGCGCCACCCGCCCGGCCCGCGATGCGCCCCCACCACGCAACAAGCCCGCCGGCCAGCAAAGCCAAGGCGATTGTCGCGGCCAGTTGCACCCATAGGCTGAAGTAGTGGTTCATCGCGTGCAGGTGCCAATCGGCCGGGAAGCGCATCACGCGATCGAGATACACGGCCGTCAGCAGCAGCCAGCGGATCGGCTGCCAGCACAGCCAAACAATCGCCAGCGGCAAAACGAATCGCCGCCAGGGTTCGGCCCCGCGGTCGAACTGCGAACCTTCAAACCAACCCCATGCGACCCAAGCGGCCGCGCCGACCAGCAGCAGCAGCGATACGGGATCGAACAGGCCGTCCCAGGTGGCCGCCAGCGGGTGCATCTGCCGCCACGAGTGCAGGTGGATCATCGCTCCATCGGCATCGGCCGATAGCCCCAGCGCCCGAAGCAACAGGCACAGCCCGTAGGTGATTGAACCGGGCAGATCGTGGTTCCGCGCCGTGGCCGCGGTGTAGGCGGCCAGCGCCAGAAGCATGATCGTCAACGTCCAACCCACCGCGGCAAACCCTCGGCCCACACCAACCGCCGGCCGCGCCCGTGCCACAGCCTGTATAAACCATCCCAGGGCAAGCAGCAGCAAGGCCGCCGAGCCCGCCCAAGGCGCCAACCACACCGCCGGAACCAAGAGCACTGCGGCCCAAAGCCGCCAGGGGCCAAGCGGGGCGAGAACGGCGGACATCGCACCGCGGCCGCCGTATTCGCTTGGCGAACTTAGCGACGGCTGCTTGTTTTCGGTCTGCACGATTTCGTCGGCAGCGCCCGCGGCGCCCTTTTTCCGCAGGCGCAAAGCGACCAACCAAGCCGTCCCCAGCACCCCCAACACGACGCTTGCAACCGGACGCGCCGGTTCGTACAAACCAGAGGCCGCCATCGCCGCACCGGCCAAAAAGGCCAAACCCAACAGTGCGCTGATCATTGTGCTTTCCCACCCTCCGGCTCGATCGGTGCGCCGCTTTCCACCGGCTCGGCCGGTGCATCGTCGGCCGATTTCCGCCCCGTCAGGCCGACCAACCATCGCCAAAAAGCGTCGTTCTCCACCACACCCCGCTCATTCGGCCGCATGTTGTCGTCGGCGGTGAAGTAGGTGTCGGCCACGACAATCATCATTCCGCGGCCGAGCGCCCGTTGGCCGACGACCGGGCGTTCCTCGCCCTGCGGTCCGACCCACAGCACCAACGGATCGGCCCCTTGGCCCAGGTCGAGCGGCCAGCCCGCGTAGAACTGCACGTAGTCGTTGGGTCGCTCATCGCGGTAGATCTGCCGGAAGGCGCTCAACGGCCACGGCTCGGCGGGCGCCCTGCCCGGCGGCTGCGGCGAAGGGGTGATGTGAAAACCCCGTTGCTCCAACGTGGGCAGCACGGGCCGAACTTCCTCCGCGCCGATCGTACACACGAAGATTCCGCCGGCGGACACGAACGCCTCGATCGCCGCGATCTCATCCGACGAGAATCCCCGCTGCGGCCCGGGACTGACCAGCAGTTGCGCTTTTTCCAAGCGATCGGGCGTAATCCGATCGAGCCAAAGCGGCAGCATTCCGGCGGTCATCAGCGCTCGGTGAAACTGTGTCATCGAAAAGCGTCCGCCCGGTGCATCGCTTACGGCGTTGGCATGAGCAACATCGATGTAGGCCAGCGCCGGAGGGCTGGCGACGTTGCCGTCGGGCACGGCGGCGGAACCGTAGCGCACCAAAAGCGAAAGCACCACCCCCGCCACAGCCAAGGCCGCCCCGGCCGACCCGATCGCCACCGCCTCGGCCCGAGCCGCCAACAGCACAACCGCCAGCGCCAAGGCCGCCAGGGCCACCCCCTGGCGCCACGGGGCATGATGGTCGCTTTGCTCGGCGGCGGCCGCTCGGGCCAGCAGCCGCGATACGAACTCCCAAGAGCCGGGCAAAGCGTCGTTGGTCAGCGCGGCCGCGTCGCCCAGCACGATCACCCGCCCTTGACCGAAGCGGCGTTCGGCAGCCAGGCAAAGGTCGCCCAAACGTCGGCCCGCCGCGTATTCGCCGCGACCTCTAGCAGCCGCCTCGCTGCCGGGAACCGCCCAACCATAACGCCCTGAAAGCACGCAGTGCGCCGGCCACGATGCACGGATCGGCGCCGGGGCGATCAGCCCAAAACGGTTGCCCCGACCCGGCGGAACGGCCGAGGCCGGTTCAGCCATCGTGCGGAGCGAATGCTCCCAGCCGTCGGCCGCAAGCACCGTCGCGGCGCGATGCACTTCAAGCCCGAACCGTTCCAGCAACGGGTTGAAACTGCTGCGCCGCTCGCCCTCGACGACCATCGGCTCGGCCGCCACCACCAGCCCGCCGCCCCGGCGAACGAACTGCTCAATCCGATCGAGCGTTTCGTCCTTCCACGGGCGATCGGGATGGATCACCAGCAGCACATCGCACGACTTCAAATCCTCGTCGCTGAGCAGCTCCGTTCGAGCGAACTTGCCTCCGAGCATCTCGACCAGCGTGCCGAGCATCCCGTAACTGCGCGATGGCGGATCGCGTCGGGCCGGCACGGGCTTCGGCCAGTGCAGGTAGCCGAACTCGTAAGCCGCCACCTTCTTGTCTACCAACGATGCTGCCCGCGAGCCCAGCATCACCGCCAACAGCGCCACCACAACCAGCACGGCCGGCCCAAATCGGAACAACTCGTCGAACTGCCCGGCGCGACCGGCCGAGGGCGCAGACGCCGCGTCCGCCGGTTGTTGTTCGCTTGCGGCGCGAACCACCGCAAGAATCACCGCCGCCGCTGCCCCGTGCAAAACGACGGCCAGCGCCGGCAGGTTCCACGGCAAAAGCGAGTGCAACGCATTGCCCCAGGTCCATTGGCCGATGTAGTTGATCTCGGTTTCCGGCGGAGCAGTGCGCGGCGGCAAATAGGCGATCAACACGTCGGCGTAGGCCATCACTAGCAGAAAGGCCGCCTGCGCCGCCGCAACGCACACGGCCGCAAGCAAGGCCGTCCGCATCCGGCCGCGCTTAGATGCCGAACGCACCGCCACAACCGCTAACGAAATCACCGTCACCAGCGGCTCGAAACCCGAGAAGGTCGGCCCGAGATCCACCGGCCGCCCCACCAGCGCCGCCAGCGCGCGGTTTTGAACCGCCGCGCACGCCTCGACGGCCGAAGCGAAGAAGGGAACCGACTGGCAGCCGGCATGATAGACCGCCAATGCGAGCAATCCGAAGGCCAACGGCCGCAGCACGGCGGCGCCGGCCGGGCAAACCGCGGCGATCACCGCCGGAACAATCGCGCCTGCGGCCGCGGCGATCATCGGATCGCCCCAACCGGTCAGAAGGATGCAGCCCAAAACGGCCGGCGCCACGGCCCACCAAAAACCGCCGCCCGACTTGCCCGGTGCGCCGCGCGCGGCCGCCGCCAAGATCATCGCCGCCAGCCACAGTGCCGCGCCGCCGGCATGCCGTAGCGCCGGCGTGCTCAGCCCAATCGCCCCGGTGGCCCACCATACGGCCGCCAAAGAGGCCAACGCGGCAAACACCCATGTGCCGGCATCCGAACCTCGGCCTTCCGCGCGATCCGACTGGCTCATCGATCCGACTTCCTTGTTCGCCTAAGGACGATGCGTCGCTTGCCGCAGCGGCGTGCCGCCGGTGCCGCGCCGCAGCCGGTTGCCCGCAGGGCGGCCGTGGTCGCCGTGCGCGGAAATTCACAGAAGCAAGCGCACGCGGCGTGCGACGAGTGTTCTCAGTATGCCCGGCGCTGCCAAGCGCAACAAGCCCTAACACGACGGAAAGAACCCGCCGCGTTTCGAGAGCGAATCATTTCGCCCACGCAAGCGCGCAACTGGGGAAAATCGGCAAGATTTGCGGGCGCAGCCTACCCGCTACGCCCAGTTCGGCAAGAGCGCGCTGGTAATCCCGCTCGGCGGCCGAATCACTGAGGGCGGCGAAGCATGATGCGGCTGTCGGCCACGGAGCACCCCTGCCCGATCGGATGCACGATCAACGGATTGATGTCAAGCTCCGACACCTCCGGATGATTGCAGACCAGGGCCGAAAGCCGCAGCAGCGTATCGACGATCGAGGGCACGTCGGCCGGCGGCGCGCCGCGGAAGCCGTCGAGCACCTTGAACGCCCGAATCTCGTGGATCATGCGTTCGGCCGAAATCTGCCACATCGGCGCCAGGCGGAACGACACGTCTTTGAGCACCTCGACCAACGTGCCGCCCAAGCCGAACATCATCAACGGTCCGAAGCGCGGGTCGCGGCTGGCGCCGAGGATCACCTCGACGCCCTTGGGCGCCATCTGTTCGACGAGGATGCCGTCGATCCGCGCGCTGGGCACATGGCGTTTGACATTATCAACGATCCGTTGATAAGCGGCCTTCGCTTCCTCGGGGCCTTGCACGTTGAGCACCACCCCGCCGGCATCGAACTTGTGAACCACGTCGGCCGACATCACCTTCATCACCACCGATCCGCCGATGGTTCGGGCGGCATCGGCCGCCTCGTCGGCCGACTGCGTCAGCCGGCTTTTCAGCAGCGGAAGTCGATAGCATTCGAGGATCGCGCGGCATTGGGCCTGCGTCAGGTAGCGGCTGTCGGCCCCGTCGAGCGCCTCGGCAATCAAGCGTGCCGCCCGCGGCAAATCCAAATCGTCGAACACCGGCACGTGACGCCGCGGAATTTCATGGAGCGACACCAACCGGTGCGCCGCCGCCAGGCTCCGGATGCCGTCTTCGGGGAACGGGTAGTTGGGAATCTTCGCCTCGCGAAGAATGGCCACCCCGGGCGCCACGTCTTTCGCGCCCATGAACGAACAGATCACCGGCTTGCTGATGCCTTTGGTAACCTCGGGCACCACGGCGGCAGTTTCCTCAATCTCGGTCATCGACTGCGGGGTGAGGATCACAATGCCCATATCGACGTTTTCATCAGAAAGCACAGCATGAACGGCCGCCTTGTAGCGGTCGCTTCGGGCGTCGCCGATCACGTCGATCGGGTTGCGCAACGAGGCCGTCTCGGGCAGCGAAGGTTTGAGCTGCTCGCGGGTGGCGTCGC
Source organism: Thermoguttaceae bacterium (assembly GCA_029975295.1). Taxonomy (GTDB): domain Bacteria; phylum Planctomycetota; class Planctomycetia; order Pirellulales; family Thermoguttaceae; genus JARKPK01. The sequence goes on from JARKPK010000187.1 coordinate 5,356, forward strand.
TCAGCTCGGCCAACTTCAAGCCGTAGCGCACCGCAGCATCGGTGGCCATAATGCCCGGCCCGCCCGCGTTGGTGATGATCGCCACTCGGTTGCCCTTGGGCAGCGGTTGCGTGGTGTAGAGCAAGGCGTAGTCGAACAGCTCGGCGATGGTATCGACACGCTGTACGCCGCTTTGGGCGAACAAGGCATCGTACACCGAATCCGAGCCGGCCAGCGATCCGGTATGGCTGCTGACAGCCTTGGCGCCCTCGGGCGAACGGCCCGACTTGAGGCACAGCATCGGCTTGTGCGTTTCCCAGAAAATCTTATGCACGGTTTCAATGAACTCGCGCCCATTGCTCACGTCTTCCAAGTACATGGCGATCACGTCCGTCTTAGGATCGTGGGCCAGGTATTCGAGCAATTCGATTTCGTTCACGTCGGCCTTGTTGCCGAAACTGATGAACTTGCTGAAGCCCATGTGCCGCTCTTCGGCATAGTCGAGCACCGAGGTGCATAGCGCGCCGCTTTGCGAAATGAATCCCAGGTTGCCGGCGTCGGGCATCTTCCGTCCGAAGGCGGCGTTCATGCTGATCTTCGGGTCGGTGTTGATCACGCCCAAGCAGTTCGGGCCGATCAACGGAATGCCGGCGCCGCGCACCTTGTCGCGCAGACGGAGTTCAAGCTCGGCGCCGGCCTTGCCCATCTCCTTGAACCCGGCAGAGATCACCACCAACCCTTTCACGCCGATCTCGATCGCCTCATCCACCGTGTCGAGCACGGCCGGGGCGGGCACGATGATCACCGCCAGGTCCACCGGCCCCGGCGCCGCCCGAAGCGTCGGGTAGGCATGAACGCCCATCACCGAGGGGCTTTTCGGGTTGATCGGGTAAACGGCCCCGGTGTACTCGCTGAACAACAGGTTGCGAAAGATATCGTTGCCCACCGTGCCGGCGCGGCGCGACGCTCCGACCACGGCAATCGACTGCGGATAGAAAATGGCGTTGAGCTTCTCAACTCGACCGTTGGACGACATGCAAACCTCCCGGGAAAAACGATGATCGTAAGTCGTTGCCCGCAAGGTGGCAAGGGTGTTGGGTCCGAAACCTCCGACAGGGGGGAATTTCGCCATCTCCCCGCCCGATTTTGCTAGCAGATTATTCGTGACGGAATGAAATAATGCCGCTATTGCCAGATCGAACTAACAGTGCTTGCCGCAGACCCGGCAGACGCCCCAACCAATCTGCGGATTACAAGAATCGGTCTAAGCAGGCGCAACACGCAAGGGACCGTTTCGCCGAGAGCGGACCGCTTTACCCGTTCCGCGCACCGGGTTCGCGGGCCACGGGGGCCGATAGGGACTACGACGACTTCTCTCGAAGCCGCAAGATCAGTTCAACCTCGCCGACGGGCACGCCCGTGCGATGGGCGATCTCGGGCGGGCCGTAACCGTAGTCGGCCAGCAGATAGATTTCTTCGTGGCGGCGCGACTCGCTTGGCGGCATGCTGCTCAGATCGAGCCCGCTGCGATCGCCGGCAATTCGCAGCGCATCGGCTTGGTCGGCCCGCGGGCCGGGTTGGTCGCAAGCGTTGCGGCCGGCGCCCTGCGACTCGCCCGCGCCCGCCGAGAGATGCGACTGCTCGGCCAACGGGCTCGCAGCCGAGGTCGTCGCAGCGACGGCGCGGCTGGGCGCCGCCGCGTCTTCCCGCGAGGCCGCGGCCAACGCCTGCTCCAGCCGAGCGGCCGCCCGATCGGCCTCGTTGGTCAGCGCCTGAAGCGCAGCCAGCTTGGCGTCGATCCGCCCGATCAATTCTCGGGCCGTTTCGTGCATGCGCACCTCCCAATCGTCGAAGGCGGGCGGCTTCTCCGGCCTCTGATGCCCGGGAGCCGACGTCGGCGGCGAATCGCTTGCCAGGGCCTCGCCAAAGCGCCGCGGGCGGTTCGATTGCCGGTCCGACGCGGAGCGCGCGTCGCCACCCAGCGCGCGCACCACCCGCAGGAGCACGAACACCGCAGCGATCGTGGCGGCCGCAATCAGCAGCGTCCGCATTTTCGGATCGTCGATCAGCGCCAACAGGTCCATAGCGGTTTCCGCGTGTTGACCATCACCCCCGGCCACCGGACGGCGTCTCGGCAATCTTCGGGCGCGCGACCTTTCCCGAATCGAACGCCCGCACGGCCGCATCGAACACCTCGCGGAGCGCGACGCCGCGATCTTCGGCAATGGCGCGGCACGATTCGTACTCGGGCGCGAACCGCGGCCCGTCGGCGGCAAACGCCACCTTGCCGGCAATCGCGCCCCAAGGAGTTGACACCTGATGCTCGCTGCGGGCCAACACGCTGCGCTCCGCCTCGCGGCGGCGGATGCCCAACGTGGTCGTCTCCGAAAAGACGATTCCCTCGAACTTGGCAACGTCTTCCGGCCGGCAGATCACCGAAAGCATCACCCCGGGCCGATTCTTCTTCATTCCAATTGCCGTGGTGAACACATCGAGCGCGCCGGCTGCAAGCAGTCGCTCGGTCGCATAGCCGACCCATTGCCCGCTGATATCGTCGAGATTCGTTTCGAGCACCACAACCCGATCGGTGCTTGCCCCTGCCGGAGCCCCCGCCTGATCGGCCGCAACGAGTCTCCCCACGTAAAGGCGAAGGATGTTCGGCTGTTGCTCGAAATCACGTTGGCCCGCCCCGAAGCCGGTCCGGTCGATAATCATCGGCGGCAGCGGGCCGAAGCGCTCGACCACGGTGGTCAGCACAGCCGCCCCGGTGGGCGTGGCCAGCTCGGCCGCAACGCTCGATGGCGCGATCGGCACCCCGCGCAGCAGCTCGGCCGTGGCCGGCGCCGGCACGCTCACCTCGCCGTGAGCAATCTTGATCCGCCCGCCGCCCACGGCCACCGGCGACGCCCAAACGCGATCAATGCCGAGCAGATCGAGCCCGACGGCCGCCCCGACGATATCCGCGATCGAATCGGCCGCCCCGACTTCATGAAAGTGAACCTTTTCGATTGTCGTGCCGTGAACGCGGGCCTCGGCCTCGGCCAGACGGGTGAAGATGCGCACGGCCAGCGATTTCTGCCGGTCGCTCATGCTGCTCCGCTCGATCATCGCCGTGATGTGATGCAGATGGCGATGCGCGTGCTCGTGCGGATGCTCAACGACCACCTGGGCGGCGCGGAAGCCCATCTTCTTCACTTCGCAAACCGTCAGCCGCACATCGGGCAAGCCCAACGAGCCAACCGCGTTGTTCAGTGCATCGAGGTCCACACCGGCGTCGATCAATGCGGCCAAGATCATGTCGCCGCTGATCCCGCTCTGACAGTCGAAGTAGGCCAATTTGGTCATCGTTGCCGTCGTCTTTCTCCACGGGTTTCTTCCAGGGCGGGTCATTGCCGGCGGGATCATCAGGGCCAACCGGGCAGGGACGCCGCAATTCCCTGCCCGACGCCACCGATTGCCGTGCCCCTATTGTTGCATGATCGACGATCAACTGCCAGCGCCGCTGCGCGACTGCAAATGCCGGAATGAACCCGGTACGACGGATCGTGCCCAACCACGCCCGAACGCCGATGCTCCCGTCTGCTCCCAATCCCAAAAAAGGCCGTCGCCCAAGGGGGTGGATCGTAGCGATTGTTCGGGTGCAATTCGGCCGAGCGGGCAGCGAGGCGGCCGTCAAGCAAAGCGACGGCGCGGACGGCATGGCCGTAGTTTCGACGGAACAAGCGCCGCCGTACATGCTTGACGCGCCGCGCGGCCCGCGCCGCACCGGCTGGGCACGGTCGTCACGAGGGGACGTTGTTGCAATGGTTCGGGCCGCGCGCTGCGATTCTTCGACCGTGTGTTGTTGACGGGCGGGCGGCCGCGGTGTAGAAGGGCGAACGACCTTGCTGCCGTCTCCCATTGCCTGAAGGCGACGACGCGGCCTTGCAAACGCTCCGTTTCGCCTTCAATCCCCTCGCCGCCGGAGCGACGCCCTTGGCCACGACCACCGAAAATCCCTCCCGCGCGACGCAGTGGTTGGTTCTGGCCGCCGCCTTTTTGGGCTGGATGTTCGTCGGCGTGGTGATCGGGCTGTTTCCGTTGGTGGCTCGGCCCGCGCTGCAAGAGTTGCTGGCCGACACCGGCGACACGGATGTGGGCCGTTGGAACGGCATCATCGGCGCGTGCTTTCTGCTGGGCGCGGCCGCGGGCGGACTGGCCTTCGGTTGGCTGGGCGACCGGGTGGGGCGCGTCCGGGCGATGGCCGTGGCCACGCTCACCTTTTCGCTGTTCACCGGGGCGGCCGCCTTTGCCACGGCCGCGTGGCAATTGGCCGTGTTGCGGTTCATCGCCTCGCTGGGAATGGGCGGCCAGTGGGCGGTGGCCGTGGCCTTGGTCGTCGAGTGCTGGCCCGACCGCCATCGGCCCAAATTGGCCGGCGCAATCGGAGCGGCCGCCAACTTCGGCTTCCTGCTGATCGCCGGCGTGGCCTACGTTTTCCCGGTTACGGCGGGCTCGTGGCGGTGGATGCTGATGCTGGGCGCAACGCCGGCGGTGCTGGCGCTGGGGATCATCATGTTCGTGCCCGAATCGCAGCGCTGGCGCGCGGCGCGCCGGCAGGCCGCCGCTTCGCCGCTGATCGAGATTTTCGCCCGCGGCGCGCGGAAAACGTTGGCCCTGGCCATTCTCTTCTCGGCCGTGCCGTTGATCGGTTCGTGGGCGGCCGTCAGCGGCTGGGTGCCCCTTTGGGCCGAACAACTCGTCGAGACGCAGGCCACGGCCCAAGCGGCCGGACTGGACGTGCATCCGGCCGGCGACACTGCATCGCTGCAAGCCGCCCGCGAGAACCTGAGCCCGGCCGAGCTAACCGAGATCATGATCCGCGCCGCCCGAGCGAAGGCGGGCATTCAAGTGTGGCTGGCCGTCGGGGCGATCATCGGCTGTTTCGTCGCGCCGCTGGTCGGCGGCGTGTGGGGGCGACGCCCGGTGTATTTCAGCCTCTGCCTGCTTTCGCTCGGCTCATGTGCCTTCTTGTTCCGCGTGCTCAACGGCTACGACTGGTTATTCGTGGCCACGGTGGGCTTCGTCGGCGCAGTGACGGCCGCCTTCTACGGCTGGCTGCCGCTCTATCTGCCGGAACTGTTCCCTACGCGCATCCGGGCCACCGCCCAAGGGCTGAGCTTCAACTTCGGGCGAATCCTTGCGGCCGCCGGCGCGTTGCACATGGGCGAACTCGTCCGGATGCTCGGCGGCAACTATGCCGCGGCCGGCGCCACGATCACCCTGATTTACGCCGTGGGGCTGGTCGTCATCTGGTTGGCGCCAGAAACAAAAGGCCGACCTCTACCGGAGTGATCGAACCGCCCGCCGAAAAAGGCCGACTTCATGCGGCCGTCGGCCGTTCGCGCCAGCGAAATCGGCAAAATCGCAACCCGGGAAGATCGCAACCGGCGCCGACGGCGACAAAACCTTCAGCAATCCCTCAGCCCGCGGGCGCCCCCTACCGACGCGATGCCAACCGATCGAATGATCGTCGCGCCGAAGAAACCAGACGCCGTATTGCACGTCGCCGACGAATGTTCAACGACCGGCCGAGAGCGATGCCCGCACGGCGGCGATCATTTGCTTGGTCCGACAAACGGGAACAGCTTCCGCAGATCGTCTGCCTTCGGCTGTCGGCCGTACTCGCAGATCTCGAAGGCCTCGGCATACTGGACCTTTCTGCCCGCTTCCTCGCCATACAGTTCGATCAACTTGTCGCGGTGGCGGTCGGCGATTGCGGCGAACCGCCGGCGAAAAGCCTCGGCGCCGGCCTTGCGTCGCGCCTCTTTGGCCGCGTCATCCAAGGCCGGTCGGGCGTAGCCGTTGGCCCCACCCTCGACGAACTGCGATTCCATCGTCATCAGCGCCTTGATCTTCGCATCGATCACCGGGTCGATGGCCACGACAATGTCGGCCCGAAACGGATTGGGCCGCTGAAACTGATCGTAGGAGCTGAGGAACACCGGGTTGTCGTGCAGGTAGGGCACCTCCGGACAGAAAAACGGAACCGTAACCATGTAGGCCGAGTCTTGCACCAGCACGCCCGTGTAGCGATGGTCGGGATGATAATCGTTCGTGCGATGAGCGATGACAATATGAGCCTTCCAGCGGCGGATGTAGCGGGTGATGATCCGCCGGTTCTCCAGCGTGGGCATCAGTTCGCCGTCGTGGATGTCGAGCACGCTCGTCGTAACGCCGAGGATTTTGGCGGCCTCGGTCACCTCTTGGAAGCGGCGTCGGGCCAACTCCGGCCCGGCATACTGCCAATGGCCGATATCACCGTTGGTCGTCGATACGAAATGAACATGATGGCCCAAGTCGGCCCAAAGCCGCGCCGTGCCGCCGGCGCGGATCTCCGAATCGTCGGGGTGCGCGCCGAACACGATGATGTTCAACTTTCCGTCGTCGGGCGGCTGCGGGGCATCGACCCCGGGCAGAGCCGTCGCCTTCGCTTCGCCGACCGCCGCTTCGGCAGCCTGCGCCCGTCCCATCGGCCCGCACAGCGCGGCGACAAAACCCACAGTTGCTACACTCAACCAAAACGGCTTCGACATATCGTCTCCCCTTCGATCATAGAACCCGAATCTACCCATCGCCGCCGCACGTCATTTCGCGGCATCAGCCAAGCACACTGAATGTGCGTCTATCGCGTTCTGGCCGAGCGATCCCGGCAACGCGCGATCATTCTACGGCCCGGTCGAGCGGCTTTCCAGAAGATTCGCTTTTGCTTGCATCCCGCGCGTCGCCCGCCGCAGCCCGCAAGCGATCGCGCGTCGCCTGCCGCGTGCCCAGTGTGGTCCATTCCATCGAACGGAAGCCCATGCCATCGAACCGTTGGCCGAATGGTCGGCACGGTTGGTATAATGCCCGCGTGCGCCCGCGGCCGCCTCGTGCTTCTGCCGATGCCTCCCGCGACCGCATGCCCCGCAGCCGACTGCCCCCGACAACAACGCCGCCCTTCCCGCCATCGATTGGCTGAACCACCAAGAGGAGCCTTGCCGTGCCGAACTGCGAAATGATCTGCCCGAACCGCACTGCTGCAAGCGTTCGATCGTCGCTGCCTCAGCCCGTTGCCCCGAGAGTCGCCTTTGCGGTTTCACGCCTTGCCGTTGCCGTTGCGGTGTTCTCGATCGTCTCGGGCGCACTCGGCCCAAGCTGCGCCTTGGCGCCGGCGCACCGCGCCGCCGCGGCCGAGTTCTACGTCGATGCCCAAAACGGCGATCCCAACAACGACGGCAGCAAACAGCGCCCCTGGCGGAGCCTGAAAGACCTGTTCGAGCGAGGGCTGATCGAGAGCCGCAACTGGGAATCGCTGCCCTACAAGGCCGGCGCGGTGCAGAAACCGAAGAACCCCGGCGCCCCGATCCGCCCCGGCGACACCATCCGACTGAATTCCGGCGACTACGGCGAGTTGGTCATCGACGGCTACTACAACGAGAAGCCGATCACCATCGAGGCCGCCCCGGGCGCAAAGCCCCGATTCGACCGCGTGCATCTTCGCGCGGCATCGAATTGGGTTCTCCGCGGGCTGATCGTCTCGGGCGAGCGCGCGGCCGACGGCAAGCGGCTGCCGCTGGTCCATCTCGAATCGCACGGCTGGCGCGGCCCGGTGCAAGAGATCACCATCGAAGATTGCACCATCAGCTCGGCCGACGACAGTTCCGGTTGGTCGGCCGACGATTGGAACCGCCGGGCCCGCGACGGCATCCGCGCCGATGGCCCGCAAATCACCATCCGCCGCAATCGGCTGAAGAACGTCAACTTCGGCATCTCGGCCGCCGGTCCGCGGGCGCTGGTCGAGCACAACACGGTGGAGAACTTCGCCGGCGATGGGCTGCGCGGGCTGGGCGACTACAGCGTCTTCCAATACAACGTGGTGAAGAACTGCTACGACGTGAACGACAACCACGACGACGGCTTCCAAAGCTGGTCGGTCGGGCCCGGCGGGGTTGGCACGGGCGAAGTCAAGGGCATCGTCCTTCGCGGCAACACCTTCATCAATTACGAAGACCCCAAGCAGCCGCATCGCGGCCCGTTGCAAGGCATCGGCTGCTTCGACGGCATGTTCGTCGATTGGGTGATCGAGAACAACGTGGTCGCCGTCGATCATTATCACGGCATCGCGCTAGCGGGCGCGCGAGGATGCAAGATCGTCAACAACACGGTGATCGACCCGAACGACCAGCGGCCCGGCCCCGCGGCCATCCGTATCGGCCCGCACAAGAACAAAACACCCTCGCGCGAATGCACGGTGCGGAACAACTTGGCCTCGGCGCTCGACGTGCGCGGCGAGTCGATGACGGCCGACCACAACGTCATCGTCGCCGATCGCGACGCCTTCTTTGAGAACGCGGCCGCGTTCGACTTCCGCTTGCGGCCGGGCAGCCCGGCGATCGACGCCGGGCTATCGGACGCCGCGCCGAAGGACGACCGCGCCGGGGTGAAGCGCCCGCAGGGCCGAGCCGTGGACCTCGGCGCCTACGAACGCCCGGTGGAATAGCGGCGACGGCATGATGCGATGGGGATGGTGCGACAGATTCAACGCGTTTGTTGTTGATGCGATGGATTTGACGCATTTGGCAAGAACGTGCTTGATTTGACGTGATCGACGCGATGCGTTTGCCCTCGACGCGATTGGAAAGACCTCGGCCGAAGCGGACCGATCGGCTTTCCCCTTCACGGCGCACAGGGGCAGTTTTCGCCCGGCCAAAACCTCGACGCTAGGCGACAGACGTTTCGAACGTGACGCTCGCCCTTGCACCGTTGCGGCGGCAAAAGAGTCGCCGACGAGCCGCCCGCCGAATTCCGGGGGGGCGTAAGCTGGCAAGGAATCCCAGCGAGCAAGATTGGGAAGACGGGTCGATCGTCTCCCAAATTGCCCCTTCTTACCAAATACTCACTGATCGCTCTTGACCCGTCGGCCGGGTGGTTGCTACAGTGCCGCCGCGCCGTTGGGCGAACCGTGCCGCTTTCGACTCGCTTTCGTCTCCGGAAGCTCCAAACTCGCCTGCCGGCTGCGTGTTCGCCGCGGCGGTCCGTTCTCGCGGCGCGCTCGGCGGAGCCCGACACTGCGTCGATGTCGTCTCTTCTTTTTCGCGCATCGCCATGACGTGCATCACCACAACATCGATCGCCGAAGCGCCGACGGGGCCGACGGTCCCATTGCCGCCGCGGCTGTTGGTGTTGTTCATCACCGGGCGGCGCCGCTCGGGCCGCTGGCTGGCCAACGCCCTGGCTGCCGACAAAGGGTGTGCCATCGAGCTTGATGAAGTGCAGGGCACCGCCGCCGGGCTGGCCCAATTGGGCGAACGCGCTTACGACGCTGTGTTGGTGGCCCACGAGCCGGGCGCGCTGGATGCGCTGGAGTTGGTCGAGGGCTATCGCGCCGGCGGGGCCGACGAGGCGATCATCGTCCTCGGCGAACAAAGCGAGCAGGAGATGGCCGCCCTGTGCTACGAAGTCGGGGCCGATGGCTATCTGTGCGTACCCACGGCCACCACGCGCGCTTTGTTGTGGATGCTCGCCCGGGCGGTGCGCTTTCGCGGTCTGCTGCGCGAGAACCAGCGGCTTTCGCGGTTGGAAACCGAACGCTTGCAGCGCGAGCACGACGAGGCCGACCAACTGCTCCGTCAGCAACGGGCGATCTTGTGCAATCTGGAAGAATTGCGGCGGCCCGCGGCTCCGCCCCAGGCGAAAGACCCTTCCGCGCCCGAGCCGTTCGCCCTGCCCGAGGAACTGGTGCGCCACTACCGCGACCTGCTCCGCGCCTACGTGATTATGGGCAGCGGCACGCTGACCGACGAATTGAACCGCCTGGCCGCCCTGCTGGCCGATGCCGGCCTAAGCGCCGGTCAGGCGATGTATTTGCACCTCCGCGCGGTCGAAGAGTTGATCCGCGGACTGGGCACGCGAAGCACGCGGCACGTGATGACTCGGGCCGATCTGCTCGTGCTGGAACTGATCGTCCACCTGGCCGAGGAATACCGCCGCCGCTACTGGCGCCGCCTGCACCCGCCGCGGCAACTCGTGCTGCCCGGCTTCTTTCC
>JARKPK010000032.1 GCA_029975295.1 Thermoguttaceae bacterium
AACCGGCCCGGGTGCTCCTCAACGATCTGCCGAGAGCGATCATCCATGCGGTCCAATCGGCGAATGATCGTCTCCGAAGCCAGCGGCTCGCGGCGCCGCAACAAGGCGGTTAGCGCGCCGTGCCGCACGTCGAGGTTCGACGCGTCGAGCGCGGGCAAGAGGACGGCTAAGGCCGACTCGTTCGCCGTCCGGCTCAGAAGATTCAGCGTTGTCTGTAAACCGCCGCCCATGCCAGCTTGCTCAATGATGCTCGAAATCCTGTTTCCCGCGCAGCGCCATCGCCGCGTCCGGACCAGCGCGGTGGGCTTCTCCGCGTGTCAGGGCGTACCGGAACGCGCGCAAACAACCGCTATGATGAATATGGCATTTACTGCGGTGCGCGGCGGAAAAAAGAGCAATCCGCCGGGGATTACGATCGAGATTCTCCGCCCTTGGCAAAACATCGGGCGATCTTTCGCCGCGGTGGGCCGTTGGTTTCGCGCCAACGTTCGGCACGACCGCCCTATTGGTTGTCCGTTCGTAACGCTGAGAGATCGCGGAACAATCGCCACGACCGGTCTCACCGTTACCGCCGAACTCCCGCCGTTTCGGCCGCGGCGCTCTCTCAAAGCGCAGGCCGAAGCCTCAGCATTGTTTTCTGACAGGCCCGGCTGTTGAGCGCGTTGAGAATCGGAGTACACTCTTATTTATGGGATGCGGCGGCATGTTGCCAGCCGCGTCCCAAACCGATATCCGATCGTCGTTGCCGATCTTCGGCACACGACGGCGCATGTCTTGGCGGCAGACGCCGTGGCGACCAACCGGCGTCACGGCGATCACCATAGGTCGCATTTTGAAGAGGTGAGCGCATGGCGGAATCAACCGCAACAGGAAGCATGCTCGACCGCGAGTTCCTCAACATCCGCTGCCGGCTGCTCGATTTGGCGGCAGCGCTCGATCGAGTGGAACGCGCCGATGGTTCGGGCGAATCGTCGCAACGGCAGCTCATTCGCGAGGCGCTGGCGTTTTTGGCCGACGACGGCGTTGATCGGGCGGAACGCGTGCAAATGCTGTTCTCGCTGCCCTACGACCCCGACTGGCGAACCAAATAGCCGCCGACGGACCTTTGGTTCCCACGGCGGCGTGCCGTTGCGCACCGCCCGGCGGAGTGGCCGATCGGGGCCCCGACAAAGGCGACGCGGCAACGGATTCCCCTGGAACAACTGCGGCAGAACAGCTCTGGAGAAAAGCCAACCATGTTCTTTCTCGATCCGCACATTCACATTGCGTCGCGAACAACCGACGATCTGGCCGCTTTATCGCGTTCGGGTTGCGTTGTCGTGGGCGAGCCCTCGTTTTGGGCGGGTTTCGACCGCAGCGGAGCCGAATCGTTCCGCGACTACTATCGGCAGTTGACCGAGTGGGAGCCGAAGCGGTGCGCCGCCTGGGGGCTGAAACACTACACTTGGTTAGGCGTCAACGCCAAGGAAGCCGAAAACGTGGCGCTCGCCCGCGAGGTGATCGCCATCTTGCCCGAGTTCCTCGATCGGCCCAATGTGCTGGGCATCGGCGAAATCGGACTCAACAAGAACACCAAGAACGAAGTCGTCACCCTGTTGGAACTCATCGAGTTGGGCGCGCGCCGCGACGAGCAGTTGCTTTTCCACACTCCGCACCTGGCCGACAAGTACCAGGGCACACGCATGATTCTCGACATCCTGCGCGGGTTCTCTCGAATCGATCACGCACGTGTGTGCATCGACCACTGCGAGGAACACACCATCCGGTGGGCGCTCGACGAGGGGTATTGGGCCGGAATCACCCTCTATCCGACGACCAAGGCCACCCCAGAGCGCGCCGTCGACATGATCGAGCGGTACGGCCCCGACCGCGTCTTGGTGAACTCTTCGGCCGACTGGGGGCCGTCCGATCCTCTGGCCGTGCCCGCCTTCATCCAGGCGATGCGGAGACGGGGCCGGCCCGAATCGGAAATCCGCCGGGTCGTGTACGACAACCCCTTGAAGTTCTTCAATCAAAGCGTGAACTTCAAATTTACGCCGGCGGCCTGACGGCGTAATCCGCGATCGGCTGCGGCTGCGCTCGGTCCTTGTTTTGCGGCGCAGGGACCGGTCGCCCGCTGAACGCGGCGCGCCGTCGCTCGCCGGATCGGTCCGCTCGGCCGCCGAGCGATCACGAGCGGCCGTCTTCCGGAAGGCCGAAGTGCCGCATGACGACGCCGAACACGTCGGTGTCGGCCAAGGCCTTGTGCGGAAATAGTCCGGGCTGCGAAGCGAGCAAGACGGTCTTCTGCATGCGGTCAACGGCCGGCGCACCGTGCGATCCTTTAATCAGCCCGGCCGCCAACGGAATCCGCTTGGTTTGCGGATCGAAACAGAGCTCCACCGGATCGTATCCCGGTTTGCGATGGATATCGACCGTCGAGGCGAACCAGGGCGCCTCGGCGTCGTCGAGCCACCAGTAGTAGGCCTGCCAAGCGTCCGGCTTCGACACGGCGACCAATTCGCCGCTTCGGGGATGATCAAGGCCGTATTGATGCAGCTCGGCGCCGCCCAGCACAGCAGCGATGTGCGGATCGGCGGCAAGCGCTTCCGCGGCGCGGGCGACGTCCTCTCGCTCGCGGACGAAGACATGCGACAACTGATGATCCGCCAGGGCGAAAGCGCGGCTCGCCGACAGATCGATCATTTCGCCCTGCTCCGACTTCGCCACCGCGAGCAAACCGGCTTCACGCAACAAACGGTTCGGATAGCTTACGTGCTTGACCGCCGTAATCGCGTACTCGCCGGCGACAAGCCAAAGCAAACCGTCGCCATAAGCCGCCCGCATTTCCTCCGCCCATCGGCCGAGCAATTCGTCGAGCTCGGCAACGGCCGTGTCGGCCGCCGCGCTTTCCGGACCGCTGCGTTGCGCTGCGTAGTCGAGGTGAGGCAGATAGATGTAGAACAGGTCGGGCTTCCAGCGGCGCGCCGCTTCAACCGCCGAGGCCGCGATCCAGCGCGTCGATTCGATGTTGGCCAACGGCCCCCAGAAATGCTTTAGCGGAAAGTGCCCCAGCGTATCGCGCAGCTCCCCGTAAAGCTCGATTGGCCGCGTGTAGCACCAAAGCGATTCGGAACCGTCCGGATTGTGAATTGGCGCCGGCGTGCATACGAAATCCGCTTCGCATCCTTTGCTGTGCAGCGGAAACCAGACCGCCGACCTCGGCCCGCCCGGGGCGTGAGTCAACAGATCCCACATTTGCGGCCGATCAATGCACTCGTTCGGCGAAGTCCACATTTCCACTTCGCCGCGATCGCGCCAGAAGAAGCCGTTGGCCACCACTCCGTGCTCCCGCGGCAAACGCCCGGTCGTCATGTTGGCCTGAACCGGACAGGTGACGCAGGGGAAGGTGGGCGTCAGTTCGGCGATCTCGCCGCCGGCCATCAGACTGCGCAAATGGCGCATGACGGCCACGTCCTTCTCGCGCAGCCCGGGAATGGAAAGCAACACCAAAGGCGAAGCATGTTGGCCGCTGCCCATCGAGTCGTTCCTTCTCCTTTACCGTTTCCTTCAACGCGTCAACAACCGAAAACGATCCCAGCCGAACACATCCGAACAACCGCTCCGCCCAATCTTCGACCATCGCGAAACCGCCGGCAACCCCAACTCCGGCGCCGGCGGCAGCACAGACGCCCGAGCCGGCGGCAAACGTACGGATCGTGCCGTCGAACGCTCCCTCAACAAAGCTCCCTCAACAAAGCGTCGGCAGCAAAGTTCCCGCATCACGATCGCCAGGCAGGCCCATCGGCGCGAGCCGGCCGCGCTCGAAACAGAACCTCGGCCCACGCGGGCGTCTTGCCGTGAGGATCAATCGCTGCCGAGTGCCGCGACAAGCTCGGCCACGAACTGGCCGATCTGGCGCAGCACTTCCGCGCGGTTACCAGAAGCAGCTTCCGCCATGCGGCGAACGATCGCCGAGCCGACGATCAATCCGTCGGCCACCGGGGCCAACCGCCGCACATGCTCGGGCCGGCTGATGCCGAAACCGATGCAAACCGGCAGCGGCGTATGCTCGCGCAGCCGAGCCACGTTGCCGGCCAACTCGGGCGGCAGTTCCGTTCGTTCGCCGGTGATGCCCGTCACCGAAACGTAGTAGATGAACCCCGTCGAGGCATCGGCAATCCGCCGCGCCCGCTCCCAACCGGTGGTGGGCGTTATCAAGTGGGTCAAACTCACGTCGTTTCGGCGGCAGACCGCGGCCAAGGGCCCCGATTCTTCCACAGGCAAGTCGGGAACAATCAATCCGGCAACGCCCGCCTGCTTCGCCTCCGCGACAAAATGCTCCAGCCCGCGGCGAAAGACAATCGCGTAGCTAATCATCGTGACCAACGGCGCACCAAGCTGCGGAGCAAGCTCGCTGAGGCATCGCAGCACATCGGTCGAAGTCACCTTGCGGCCCAGTGCCCGCGTGTACGACTCTTGAATCACCGGCCCATCGGCGATCGGATCGCTATACGGCACGCCCACTTCGCAAAGCGCCGCGCCGCGGGCAACCACTTCGCGGAGCAGCTCAGCCGTGAACGCCAGGTCGGGATCGCCCGCGGTAACGAAGGGCATCAGCGCTTTACGGCCCGATTTGCGCAACTGAGCGAAGAGGAGATCGACGGCGGACATCGAAGAAGACACCCTTGATCAAGGAAACGGACCGATCGGACAGCGCGGCCGCAATGCCGCGGAACTTGAGCCGGCTCAATACTGCTCCCCGCGAAGCCGAGCAACCTCGTGGGCGTCTTTATCGCCGCGGCCCGACAAACAGACTACCAGAATCTTGTCGGTCGGCAATTGCGGGGCCAACTGCACGGCATGGGCCACCGCATGCGAGCTTTCCAGCGCCGGCAAAATGCCTTCGGTCCGAGCCAGAAGATCGAACGCTTCGAGGGCCTGCCGGTCGCTGCACGCGGTGTAAACGGCCCGGGCAGAATCCTTCCAATAGCTGTGCTCCGGTCCGACGCCGGGGTAGTCCAATCCGGCCGACACGCTATGCACATCGCTGGTTTGTCCGTCGTCGTCTTGCAGCACATAGGTGTACATGCCGTGCAACACCCCCGGCCGCCCGCGCGACAACGTGGCCGCGTGTTCTCCCGGCGTCAGCGATCGGCCACCCGCCTCGACGCCGATCAATTGCACGCCGGCGTCATCGACGAACGGGTAGAACATTCCCGCCGCGTTGCTGCCGCCGCCCACACAGGCCACGATTATGTCGGGAAGCCGCCCGAACCGCTCCATCGCTTGGCGCCGTGTTTCGCGGCCGATGACTGCCTGGAAATCGCGAACCATCATGGGAAACGGATGCGGTCCCATGACCGATCCCAGGCAGTAGTGCGTTGTTCCGACCGAGCTCATCCAGTCGCGGAAGGCCTCGTTCACCGCGTCGCGCAGAGTGCGCGAACCGCTTGTCACCGGGCGGACTTCCGCCCCCAACAACTTCATGCTGTACACGTTCGGCCGCTGCCGCCGGATGTCTTCCTCGCCCATATACACAACGCATTGTAGCCCGAATCGGGCGCAGGCCGTGGCCGTAGCCACGCCGTGCTGTCCGGCCCCGGTTTCAGCGATCACCCGCTGCTTTCCCATCCGCAACGTCAGCAGCGTTTGCCCGAGCGTGTTGTTGATCTTGTGCGCGCCGGTGTGGTTCAAATCCTCGCGTTTCAGGAAGATTTGCGCCCCGCCCAGCCGACGACTCAACCGTTCGGCGTGATAGAGCGGCGAAGGACGGCCCACATAGTCGGCCAAAAGGCGATCCAATTCGGCCTGAAACGAAGCGTCGGCCTTGGCGGCTTCGTACTCGGCGCGGAGTTGGTCGAGGGCGAATGCCAGTGTTTCGGGAACATATCTCCCGCCGAAGGGGCCGAATCGGCCCGAAGAGTCGGGTACCTGAGATGTGGCAGAACTCATGTCAACTCGGTCAATGGCCCAAATCAATCGCGGATCGGCGAGGGATCGAATGTCAAACAGGCCGTGCGAAGCCCGCGTCTGCGACCGCCCTCAGTGATCCTCGGAACAAAATGCCCTACGGCAACAGCAACGCTTTCCGCCGCACGCGGCCTCGCGCTGGTCGGCTCGATTGTGTCGCTGCGCCAGGTCTCAACGGCAGTCAACTTCCTTCTGTGCAACGGCAACGCCCGACAACTCTCGCTCCGGTCCAACCGGCCAGCGTCGCGCCCCACCGACGAGCACGCTGGCCAAAAGATCATGGCCCTGGTTAGGTATCATCGAATGTTTCGCCCACAGCACGGGCTGAAGACGAGGCGGGACTCGCCGAAACGACGGCAAGCGATCAGTCATCACATTATTGTCGGCCCGCAGGCCGACGCGGTCAAGGGAACCTCGTTCGAACATGTGAGACGGCCTTCTGTGAAAAGACCGCTGTTGTTTACGCCCTGGGCCGATCGTCGGCCGCAGCATGCCGAGGCCCTTGCGGTGCGCGAGAAATGCGCGAACCGACACGGCTCTAAGGCCGACCTGGGGCGGTCCGCTCTCGCTCGGCAAACCGGAATTCCAGGGTTCAATGGCATTTCCGGCGCGCAATCGGCCCCCCAAAGCAGGCCCGCGAGCGCCGAATTGGGCGTCGCCTTCAACGCCCGAAACAGATGAACCAGTCGAGAGAAATGCCCAACGTGGCGTGACCAACAAGCCCGGGCAACAGGCTGCGGGTGCGCAAGGCGGCCACGCCCCAAAGTATCCCGCCCGCAAAGCCGCCGAACGCCTCCCCGGCCGGATCCCCGATATGCAACATGGCCGACATCGTCGCCTGAATCAATACCGCGTTGGCCGCGCCTAATTCGCCCTCTAACCCGAAAAGCAGGAAACCGCGAAAGAAAAACTCCCAACCGAGGTAAAACAGCAGATACGTCGCGGCATGGGCGACGAAGGCAGCCGCCGACATGCTCGCCAGCGGATTGATCGGATAGACTCGGCGCAGCTCGGGCATGGCGGCGCTGAACGCTCCCAGCGCCGCAAACACCGGCAACGAAAGCGCCACCCACAACGCGGTCCGAGGCCGGCGGCCCAATGAGACGCCCCATTGCCCCAGCGGCTTGCGAAAGACTGCCACGCCCAACACCGCCGGAACAACGCCCAACAGCAGCAGGCAGGAAAGAAATCGATAGGCCGCGGCCTGCCCCTCGCCGGTAATGAAGCCCGGCCACGATGTCGGCAACACGGTCCAGTGCCGCAAGTGGGCAAGGTAGAATTGCTGCGTGCCGAAGAACTTCCAAACCAATACCGCTAAGCCGGAAAAGAAGAGGATGATCGGCGCCGATGACAATGACGGCAACAAGGCACGACGAGCCGTTGGCGACTGCTGCGATGCCATTGCGGCCGTTCCTTCCCCGAATGTCGGGCTTGAGATAAGAGATTAAGCAGATATCGGGACAAACGGTTCTCAATAAGCCGCGGGGCTTTCAAACAGGCCGCTCAGTCGGCACGAACGAGCCCCCGCCGTGGCAACGCCGCCTCGGGGATTAACGACGGGCGTGGGCCATCATCTCCAGCCAACGCAATGTCCGTTCGATCCCCTCGCGCAATGGTGTTACGCGATAGCCTAATTCGCTGATGGCTTTCTCGCAAGAATAGGGCCAATCGTGGCAAAAGGTCCGCACCCAGCCCGGCGTGATCGGCGGGTAAACGCCAAAAACCCGGGCACGCATGGCCATCAGCCAGGAAGCGAGCATGGGCACCAGAAACAGCAGCGGTATTTTCAGATGTCGATGCCCGCTGACTTGGTCAATCGTCCGGAACAACTCGCGCAGCGTGGCGTTCTCGCCCCCGAGAAGGTAACACTCGCCGCACTTGCCCCGCTCCAGGGCCAAGATGTGCCCTTCGGCCACATCAGAAACGTACGCCCAGTTGCCGACGTTCCGCCCGAAATTGAGCAGCAGCGGCATCCGTCCGCGGCTGTAGTCGCCGATCAATCGCGAGGCCGAATTGCCTTCGGTCATCCGCCCCGGCCCGTACACCCGTGTCGGCCGAACAATCACCACGGGCAAACCGGCGGCTGCGCGCTCCAACGCCTCGTTCTCGGCGATCGTCTTGGTGCGCTCGTACTCCGTGAAGAACCTCGGCGTGGAACGAGGAGTGTTTTCGTCGATGAGCCGACCGTCGAACGACGGCCCGCTGGTCACGCACGTCGACGTCCAAACGATCTTCTCAACGCCAGCGGCCGACGCAGCGTCGAACACGTTGTGCATGCCCGCAACGTTCATCTGATAGAAGAATTTGACGTCCGCGGCCCAGTTTTTGGCATAGGCCGCCACGTGATAGACTTGCGTGCATCCCTTTACGGCGCGGGCCAGAGCGTCGCGATCGAGAATGTCGCCTCGCACAAGCTCGCAATCGGCATGCCGCAACGGGTCGGGCGTCGCCGCTTCCAACCCGGGCGGCGCGGGCGGAGGCTCGTTGCGACAGAATGCCCGCACGCGATAGCCGCGCGACAGGAGCTTGTCCACAAGCAACGTTCCAATGAATCCCGACGCCCCGGTCACTAAGACCAGTGATCCCTTCGCCGCAGCCGTCATCTGACCGAACCCTCGATTGGTAGCTCCCGTGTCGCGATGGCGGCCCAGTGCCGCGGGCCCTCGCTCTCGGTCGGAGCAAGGTTCCCTCGCCGTTTCGTTTTGGTGCGTTTCTGCCAGGCAGCAAAGCAGAACTTCGCTAAAACCACCCTGTCATTTCTTTTCGACGGCACACCGGTTCCCACAAGAAAGATAGTTGCTTCGCGGCACGTCGCAAACGAATGGAATAGACGGGCTGTAGCGATCGTTCCGTTCAAAAGGGGCAAAACCACCGCTGTGCCGGGCAATTGTCCAACCAATGCTCGAATGGCCATTTCTTCCAGCTTTCACTGACAACTCACACTTCTCTAACAACCGGGCCGTACTATTTTGTGGGTTGAGTCGGCGCGACCGCCCCCCCTTTCGATCACCAAGGTCATACACACTCTCGGAGGCAGCGTCGGTGTGGCATGTGCGCGGGTTCGCGTTGGCCAGCGGGCGTCTTTAGTCGCCTTGCGCAAGGCCGGTGCGTGTTGCGAGACAAGTGCTTGGACTTGCACATTCCCGTTGGGTTGAATCGTGCCCCAACACCATCGATACGCTTCTGGGAGGGCTTTATGAATCGGTTCTGTTCGTTCCTGTCTTGCCTTGT
>JARKPK010000190.1 GCA_029975295.1 Thermoguttaceae bacterium
CCGTCCCGAGGCGTAGTTGTAGCCCGACGAATTGCAGGCCGCGACGTTGTACGGGATCGACAGGCAACGGCTGATCTCGTTGAGGATCTCTTTCTTGAACTCGCCGTATCCGGTGGCCGGCTGTTCGGCGTGGACCTGAGAGAGCTTCCAACCTCCCGGCAGCACCGTGGCCATGCGGCGTTCGAGTTCCACGAGGTCCATCGGCTCGACCTCTTGGGCCTCGCCGTTGGCCGGCGCGTCGGTGAAGAGCACGGCGGCGAAGTCGGCGGCCGTCTCGGCTGCGGCCAAAACCGCCAGGGTGTACCGGCGGAGCTGGGCAAACAGCGGCAGCGCGGGCGTGATCTCGGGCACGCCGCGGCTCTGGCCCGGGCGGTCGGCGCGGAAGTAATGGATCATCGCGGCGGCGGGCACCCGCTGGTATTCCAGCGAACCGCCGCGGGGATCGCCCGGATGGCTGCGGAGCAGGTGATACTCGACCGGGTTGCCGAACGAGTCGAAGACGATCCCATCGACGGCGTTGTTCGAGGCGCCGGGGCCGGCCAGTTCCGGCGTGGCCACCTGATCGGCCTCGATCAGCCGCAAGTCGAGCTTCACCAGCGAATCGATCTTCGGATTGGACAGGAGCATCGCGAAGGCCTCGCCCGACTCGGCCCGGGCGATGCGCATCGTGCGGAGCTTCTCGGACAGGCCGACCGCCGTGGCCCACTCGTCGAACTGCTGCTCGACGAGCCGGTTGGCCTCGGCGTCGTCGGTGAGCATCTGCAAACGGGGCCCCGTGCCCACGCAATCGTTGGCCAAAGTGAGCACGATCCCGCGGGCATAGCTGTTGTTGGCCACCTCGTACCGGGCGCGGCTACGGAGCACGCGGCGGACCTGGGCATTGGCGGCCGCGTCGGCGGAGAGCAGATCGGCGCCCGCCCAGTGGCGGCGGTTCTCTTCGGTCGTGGCCGCCGCATCGTAGCGGCCGCGGACGCCGAGCGGCACGCGGACGGCCCGCAAGGGGCGCCGTCGTGCATGACTGCCGAAGAGGTTCTTCTTGAGCCAGCCGAACATGGTCAATCGGTTCCGGGGGGGACGAGTTTCTTCATGCCGATGCCCAAACCCTTGCTCTTGGCCGCCTTCTTGCTCTCGAGGTAGCGGTCGGCCTCGATCTGGTCACGGAGGCTGTGCTGCTTCATCCCGCCCGAGTCGCCATGCGCCTCGGCCGGGCCTTGGGCGTTCTCGCGGATCGTTTCATCGAGCGATTCGGGCACCGTTCATTTCTCCTCAGTGGCGGGTCTTGGAGTCGCACCAAGCATGCGAGGCGTTTTCATGGGGGCTGCATGTTCAGCGCCCCTCCTCACGCTGGTCGGGATTCCCGTGTCGTTGCAGCCGCACGCCGCGAAAAGACCTCGCCGGGCACTGGCCCACCCGCTCTCACGGGTAACCGAGCCGGCGAGACCAACGAAAAAAGGCCACGCGGGGAATGCGGCCCCGCATGGCCTGTTCGTTGGTCTGGTGTCGTCGGCGATGATCAGTCGCCGACGTCGCCCGGCTCGGTTGTCTCTCGCTCTTTGTAACGGCGACGTTGCAATACGGAAGCCCTCTTGCCGCAATTTCTGGAAATCGGTGCTACCGGCAGAACCTCCCGGCAGATTACCGCCTAGTTCACGATTCTCTCCGTGGTGGTGTAGCGCTGGCCGCAATGCCGGCACTCGCGCCGCCGAATCAGTCGGCCGCCAACGATGCGGCGGGTGTAGAGCACCCAGAAGTGCCGGCAACCGCACTGTCGACAGACCAGTCCGCGATGGGAACCGTCGGGTTGTTGCGATCGATGCTCAGCCACTATCGACGACTCCGTTGCAGGTCCGAGAGCCTCAGCCGCGGCTTCGCCCCCGTGGGTTTCGCGTTCATCTCCGGCAACGTGGCCCCCTGCATCGAGGCAGCCACGGCGCAGCCGACCAGGCAGTCGAACCAGTGGTTGTCGACGGCCGAGGGACGCAGCTTCCATTCGTCCACCGTGCGCCC
>JARKPK010000004.1 GCA_029975295.1 Thermoguttaceae bacterium
CGGCTCCAGCGGCTCGGCCCGAAGCGGTTCGTCGCTGTCGGACGGCGCTGCCGGCGCAACCGAGCCTGCCTTGGCGGCCTCGGGCGCACGGCTGGCGGCGATCATCGCATCGACCGCCGGCCGTTCCGCACGTTTCATCAAGTGCGTGAATGGTCCAACTGGCCGCCCCAATAGAGGCTTTTGCGATTGCGACCAGCAAGCGATCGGTTCGGCCAACCACGAACCGGTCTGCTCGGCCAACCGCGGAAGCACCGGGGCCAAGTAAACCACCAGCTGACGGAACAAATTGATGCCGATCGTACACACCCGCTGCAATTCGGCCTCTTTGACCGACTGTTTGGCCAAGTCCCAGGGGGCGTGATCTTCGATGAACTTGTTGGCCCGATTGCCCGCAGCCAGGATGATCCGTACCGCTTTGGCGAAATCGCATTCTTCGTAGGCGGCCGCAATCGCCGCGCCGTCGGCGGCCGCTTGAGCGAACAAGCCTCCGTCGTCGGGATACTCCGCGGCCAAACCCACGCGCGAGGCGAATCGCGCCGTGCGGCTGGCCAAGTTCACCACGTTGCCCACCATGTCGGCATTGACTTTGGCCACGAACTCGTCGAGGTTCAAATCGATGTCCTCGACGCGCCCGTTGAGCTTGGCCGCGTAGTAGTAGCGGAGGTAGGCCGGGTCGAGATGTTCCAGGTAGGTCGCGGCGCGGACGAACGTGCCTTTGCTCTTCGACATCTTCTCGCCGTTGACCACCAGATGGCCGTGGATATGCACCTTTTTCGGAAGGTTGAATTCGGCCGTGTGCAGCATCGCCGGCCAGAAGAGCGTGTGGAAGTAGGTGATGTCTTTGCCGATGAAGTGGTGAATTTCCGTCTCCGGATCGCGCCACCAACGGTCGATCGATTGGCCGACCCGCGCGCACCATTGGGCCGTCGAGGCGATGTAGCCGATCGGGGCGTCGAACCACACGTACCAATATTGGCCCGGCGCATCAGGAATCTCGAAGCCGAAGTACGGCGCCGGCCGCGACACGTCCCAATCGCGCAGCGGTTCATTAAGGAAATGCCCTTTGAGATAGTTGGCCACCTCGGGCTGAAGTGCGCCGCTCTCTTGCGTCCACGATTCTAGAAACGGCCGCAACCGCTCGATGTTGACGAACAGATGCGCCGACTGGCGCAGCTCGGGCCGCGTGCCCGAAAGCGTGCTGACCGGATCGACCAACTCCGAGGGGCTGTAATGCGCGCCGCACTTATCGCAACTGTCGCCGTATTGGTCGGGCGCGCCGCACTTTGGGCAGGTTCCTTTGACGAAGCGATCGGCCAGGAACGTGCCCGCCTGAACGTCGTAAAGCTGCGTAACCTCTTGTTGCGAAACCAGCCCTTTGCGGCGCAGTGCGGCCCAAATCTCGGCGCAGACTTGGCGATTCTCTTCGCAGTGGGTGCTGCCGTAGTTGTCGAAGCGGATGTCGAAGCCGGTAAAATCCTTGATGTGCGCATCGCGCATCCGAGCAATCAAGTCGGTTTCGGGCACGCCTTCTTCGCGGGCGCGAATCATGATGGCCGTGCCGTGCGTATCGTCGGCGCAGAAATAGCGGCACTCGTTGCCGACCAATTGCTGAAAACGGACCCAGATGTCGGTTTGGATGTACTCGACGAGGTGCCCGATATGGATATGCCCGTTGGCGTAGGGCAACGCGCTGGTAACCAGAATCCGTCGCATCAGAGAGTTCTCGCTTGGTCCGATTCGGGCATGGGGAAGCGACGTCGCGGCCTCGGCTGCACCGCTGCCCGAACCGTTCGAATATGCCATTGCATCAACAATCAACGCGACCGCAGACGCAGCAAGAAGGCCGACTTCGTACAACCGCCCTACCGACGGGCGATGCGTCTGCCGCCGAATTATCTCGAAGGCCTTATTCTAACGCCACTTTCGACTGCGGACAGCACCCCGACGACCGCCGCAGCGCTCGCAGCGGCCCGAGAGCGACCACTGCCCGCTTTTTCCGCCAAACAGGGCGATGAAATTCGCAGGAAATTGAGGTTCCGTCGCCCCCGAGAATGCGGTTACAATCCGTGCCGGTGGAATGCCCGGCCCAACTCAAATGCCTGGCCCGACGAAAAAGGAACGATGCCCATGGCGCGATGGATCGCCCGGTTTGCTCCGGCAGTGTTCAGTTTGATTGTGTTCTGTGTTTTTGCTGCGGGCATCGGCGGCCGCGTGTGGGGACAGGGGACTTACCCGTCGTACCCACCACCTGGTCAAGCAACCCAGCCGACGGGCGGCTATCCGTCGGCCGCACCGGGCGGGCCCGATCAACCCGTCGATCCGCAAATGCCGCGGCTCGAACGCCGCGTGCCGCCGCAACCCTACGGGGCGGGACAGGGCGCTCCAACCGGCTCGTACCCCGCACCGGCAGGTGGTGAGTATCAACCGGCCCCCGGCAGTGCGGCAGCGCCTTCGGCCGGCGGGCCGTACGGCACGCCAGCCCCCGGAGCCGCGGCGGGCGGCGGCGCAGCGGCTGGGCCGATGCCGCGCGCGATGGCCCAGACTCCGCCGGCACCGTTCGATTTGACCCCCGAGCAGGTGGCCGATGTCGAACGGGTTCTGCGGTTGTGGGAACAGCGGAGCGCGGGCGTGAAAACCTTCGAATGCCGCTTCAAGAGATGGGATTACGACCGGGTGTTCGGCCCCAAGGATGTTCCCCGATACGAAGATATCGGCGTAATCAAGTACGCCGCGCCCGACCGCGGCGTATTCCAAGTGACCGACACCGTGATTTACGACCCGCAAGATGTCGAACGCCGGAATCCGCGCCAGCAACCGATTGAGCCCGAACGCGCCGAGCATTGGATTTGCGACGGCAAATCGGTGTTCGAGTACATCCCGCGTCAGAAGACCGTCAACGAGTATCCCTTGCCGCCCGAGTTGCAGGGCAAGGCCATCGCCAACAGCCCGCTGCCCTTCTTGTTCGGCTCTCGGGCCGACGACTTGAAGCGACGCTACTTCCTGCGGATCATCACGCCCGTGGAGTTGCAGACCCAACAAACCTGGATCGAAGCCTATCCGCGCTTTCAGGCCGACGCGGCCAACTTCAGCCGAGCCATCCTTGTGCTGCAAAACCACAACATGCAGCCGTTCGGCATGAAGGTGTTCGCCACCAACGGCAAGAACGAAACCTCGTACCAGTTCTTCGAAATCGTCGTCAACGATCCGTTGCGATTCTTCAAGGGCGATCCGTTCCGCGCCGGCGTGCCCATCGGCTGGAAGAGCGTCGTCCATCGTTCCAACAACGAGCAGGCGGGCCGAACAACCCCGCCGGGAACCCGATAAGGCGACACGTTGGGGCGACACTTGCAACGGCTGCCTCCGTGCGATTCATGGCGGTCCCTCCGTTTTTCCAGGGTTGAGGAAACATAAACCTTTTTCCGAAAAACGTTTGTCGAGGGACCGCCAGTTTCTTCCTCCAACCAAAATCAGTGGGGATGAGTCAGGGTTTACGGCCCCTTGCGGAGAACGAGAAAACGCCTAAGATAGTAGGTTCGACATCGGATTTCGCACGCCCCAGAATCTTCTTGCGTGAAATGTCGCCTTCGATCGCGAACGCCAACCGGTTTGCTCGGCGGATGAACGAACGAAGCAACGCGATTACATCGCAAGATTGCAGCATTGGCCCGGCCGGAAACAGCGAACGGGCCAAAGCAGTGCGGCGACCGATCACGCCCCCTTAGCTCAGTTGGTAGAGCAATTGACTCTTAATCAATGGGTCGAAGGTTCGAGTCCTTCAGGGGGCACTAACTCAGCATTCGGAAAGTAGTTGCGCTCTGCAACCCTCGGCGCGGTTTCGCGCGGGCAATTCTTTCTTCCGCGGCGTTTGCTGCTTCTGCCGTTTCTGGACGGGAGTGTACGAGCCGAGCTTTCGACCGACCCGATCGCGCAGATGGGGCCCCGGCTTTAGTCCGAATATATCCTGCTGGTTTTCCGTGTTGAATGGGTCCGTGTGGGCAGCCCGGCCGAGCCTTCGCCTCGCTTCGGCCCGTCGTCGGCAAGTTCGCCAAAAGCTCGGCGGCGCGGTACACTTGCTGAACGTGACCGCGCGGCCAACGGCTTTGAAGAAACCGCCCATTCTCCCAAAGGAGCACCGACGATGACCCTGCGCACAATCGCCCCGAGCCGGTTTTTGCCCCATCGGTTTGCCGTTGTGGCGTGGGTTGTTTCGGCGACCGTAGCCTTGGCAGCCGCGCCGGCTGCGACCAGCGAGCCGAAAACCGCCGGCGCCGAGGGGCAATGGGTCAGCCTGCTGAACGGCAAGAATCTCGACGGCTGGACGCCGAAGTTCCGCGGCTGCGCACTCGGCGAGAACTACAACGACACGTTCCGCGTCGAAGATGGCGTGCTGAAGGTTTGCTACGACAAATACGACCGCTTTGACGAACGCTTCGGCCATCTGTTCTACAAAGAGGTGTTTTCGCACTACCGGC
Source organism: Thermoguttaceae bacterium (assembly GCA_029975295.1). Taxonomy (GTDB): domain Bacteria; phylum Planctomycetota; class Planctomycetia; order Pirellulales; family Thermoguttaceae; genus JARKPK01. Next base: position 4,473 of record JARKPK010000004.1, read on the forward strand.
TGCGGGTAGAGTATCGCTTCGTCGGCCAGCAGGCCCCCGGCGGGCCGGGCTGGGCGTTCCGCAACAGCGGGATCATGATCCACGGACAGTCGGCCGAAAGCATGGGCAAAGATCAGTCCTTCCCCGTTTCGATCGAGGTGCAGCTTCTCGGCGGGCGCGAAACGGGTGAGCGGCCCACGGCCAATCTTTGCACGCCGGGCACACACGTCGTAATGAACGGCAAACTCCACACGCCCCACTGCACCAATTCCCGATCGAAAACCTACCGCGGCGATCAGTGGGTCACCGTCGAACTGGAGGTTCGCGGCAACCAACTCATCAGGCATGTGATCGATGGGCAGACGGTAATGGAATACGAGAAGCCGCAACTCGACCCGGGCGACGGCGACGCGAAGAAGCTGATCGAAGCCGGCGCTCCGGTGATGATCGACCGGGGAACCATCTCACTCCAAGCCGAGAGCCACCCCTGCGAGTTTCGCAAGGTCGAGATCATGGTGCTCGACAAGTGATCCTCGCCGCCCGCCAACAGAAGCACTGACACGCGCCGACGGGCGATGCGAAGCACGGCACGCCATCGCTCTGAGCACTCGGCGCGGCGTTGCGGGAACTGTGCCGATCGCTTCGCATGTTGCGCATGCAACGCCGACCGGAACGACGCGCCCTCGGGGCGACTCGCAGAAACATGAGAACCTGCTCATCGGGAAGCCCGCAGCCAGAGGGGCTCCGATTCGTTGACCCATCGCCCGACGTATGCCTTCCCGCGCCACGAGCTAAGATGGGCGTTCACACCTTGCTGAACAATCGATTCGTTGGGCGGTTCGAACCAATCCGCTCCAAAGCGACAGAATGTCCCTAGAGAAGGTGCCGCAAAATCCGGCATGCTTGAACTCAAGACCGGCGGCGCAGAAGGCGACGCAGGCCCCCCTCTTCGGAAACAAAAAAGAAAGGCGCAACCCCTTGCCGGAGTGCGCCTTATTGCCGATCGTTGCGAACGTAAACCCTTATGGCGCAACGACCAAAGTACCCCCTAGGGGACTCGAACCCCTGTTCTCGGACTGAGAACCCGATGTCCTAGGCCACTAGACGAAGGGGGCGAAAACACTCAACGAACGGCCGAAAACCGATCCCCACTTTTCTCGCTCGATGATGGCATCGGAGAACGGCACAATCCGGACAAGCATCGCAACGGAGCGGACGGAATGGCATCCGATTTCTTGGTAATTCCATCAAACCCGACGCTGCGTTCTTTGTCCGAAGACCGCTGGAGCCCCTCCGCCGGCATGCGCTGGCGGAACGAAGCAATCGCGGTGCTCGGTCGCCTCTGCGCGGGCAACGCACGGAGGCGGCGCCCGCAGAAGGCAACGAATACTCTTTTATAAAACCCGGGTCGTTGCCTGTCAACCGGGTGCTTTTTCGAGTGCTGGGCGGTGGGGTCCGGTGTTCTTTTGGCCCCCAACCAAGGGAGCGCGTTTGGCCCGCAAGCGAGGGAAGGCGGCTTTTCCTCGCCCAAGGGACAGGCCGTGCGATCCGCGCTGGAAAACGCAGAAATTCGTTTTCATCGAAGATGAGCACGCGGGCTCGCGGTTTGGGCGTCCGATGCGGAAACCGTCGCAGGCACGAACTACCGGACCTGTGCAACCGAACCAACCGCGCAGTGCTGTGCCGGTTCACGCCAACGCGACCGAGAACGCGGCGTCCAACAAGAGCTTACAAAAGGTGATCGTTGGCGGCAGGTTACTCTCCACTGGCGGAAAGCCAGTAGTCGAGGTGCTCGGCCTCGAGTTCTGCCAGCCGACGTCGTTTCGATAGGAAGTGTTCGTAACGCGCAACTTCCTCATCGCTCCAAGCGTGTGCCTCCCGATAGTCGCCGCAAAACGGCACGCCCGGGTCGATCCAGGCCATCAGCTTGGCCATTTCTTCCTGAGTAAGCGTTACGCCCTCGTGTCCGGCAATCATCATGTCGATGAGTTTGCTGCGGGCCGACCCGGCGGAGTACGGCGGCAGCATGTTGGGAACCGACTGGGCGCTGATCCAGTTGACCAAGCGATGATCGGGGTCGCCGCGCCACGCCCAGCCATCGTGGGGTTTATCAGGCCGGGCATGCGTCAGTGTCAAGTACGCGGCGGTCCACCGGCGCTTTGCCCGCGGATCGAGTATTTCCCGGTCAGTCAAGTCGAGCGGCTTTTCGGCGCTGCCGTCGTGGCACTGAGCGCATTTACCATTGAGGATCGGCTGAACTTCGCGCAAAAAACTGAAACCGCGCGGTGGCCCGAAGGGCTGTTCGAGTTCCTTCGGTGGTTGGCGCAAAGCCTCCGACAGCCGCCGTTCGTGGAGTGGCGCGGTGTTCTTATGCTCGTGACAGCCTACACACGAGGCCGTTTCGCCCGGCTGCAACGTGACCCAGCTACGCATCGACTGGACCATCCGTCCCTGCTCGTCGAGTAGTTGAAAATATATGGGCGTGCGCGCCGGCACACGGAACACCACCGAGCCGTCGGGATGCACCTCGGAGTCGCCGATGATGGTCTTCGGGTCCCAGGCGCCATTGCCGACAGCTATTGGAGTGCTGACCACTGCACCGCCGCCGGGGCCGCCGTTGTAATTCTCGCCGATGCCGGCCGCACGAAAAGCTATCGAAACCACTCGCAATCGCTTCACTGTTCCGCGCTCGATGCCATTCAGCCCCGGCCCAGCGTACACGTCCTGCACGTAACACACGCCGTCGCTGCGGCGGAAGTCGACTGTGCTGGGCCGCACGTGGGCTTGTCGGGCGCGAACTGGAATCGACTGGTTGCACGGCAACCGTTGGTCGCGCACCAAGAGTTCGCGCCGTCCGTCAATGGTCACAAAGTAAATTGCAAATCGCGGTCCAAACTCGCCGGCCCATCGCCAGCCTACCGGATGATAAGTGACCAAGTATTCTGTTTCGCTGATGGGATAAGGATACTGGAACAGTTCACCGTCTTGGCCGTAGGCGTCGATCTTCACCGCCGGCGTGTGGCGCGGAGGTGCAATGAGCTGCACGCCCTGGTTTTCCTGGCGCCCGCGAGCCGGGTCGATCAGAATCAGTTTGCCCGTCTGCCGCGAATGATGTCCTGTGGCGATCGCCGCCACCTTCCGCGTGCCGGGCACGCTGCGCGCGTGCAAGATCGTCGTTGGAAACCACGAGTTGCCCCCGAAGAACTCGGCCTGGCCCGTGCCGTCCGGGTTCATCTGCAACAGCGGTTGAGTAAAGATCTGGCCGCGGTCGTTGTATTCCCAGCGGGTGTACAACACGCGGCCGTCTTCGGTCACGGTGGGGAAGTTGGTATGAACCTGATCGAAGGTCAGCCGCCGGATGCGTTTTCCCGACGGATCGCAGCGGTATAGATTGCTCACCTCGGTCCACCAGCAATCGACGATCTGAACACAGCGGGTGGAGTTGAAGATGATGTCGCCGTCGGGCAGATACGCGCCTTCGTAATCGGCGACGCCCAGCCCTTCGGTCAATTGCCGAACCGCGCGCGACGCCAAATCCATCTCGTAGAGATGATAATCGTCGTGGCGCGAAGATTTCTTCCACGCAAAAAGCACCCGCTTTCCGTCGAAACTTATGTCTGGGTCGCGGATCACTCCCCGCGGATCATCCACCAAGGTCTCCACCGAGTACTGCGTGCCGTCCCAGCGAGCCACACACAGCGCCGCGGGCGGTTTGAAATGCCGCTCGTGTTGGGCGTCGGACTGGCCTTCCGTGTACGCATAATGCGACCCGCCCAAAGTGTAGTGTTTCGTAAAGACGAACTGCGGCGCCTGCTTCACCAACGATTCCAAACGCAGTTGCCGACGGCGCCGGCAGGCTTCGACGTAGAGGTCGACCCACTGCGCGTCGTCCGCGGGTGTATTGACTGCGACGAGGCGATCGAGCCGCTCCCGCAGTGCGGCGGCTCCGTCGCCCAACTCGTCGAGCACCTTGTTGATCAGAGCGCGCTGGTTGACGGCAGCGCTTTGGGGATCGAAAAACCAAGCGAAATCGCGGGACGGTTGAAACTCCGAATCACGGGATGGCCGCGCAGGCGCATCCTGCATGAACCAATCCATCTCCGTAAAGTCTTCCCACAGCCGGCGGCAAAGCCCGTCCCACATTGCATCATCCATCGGCTCGCCGGCCTGGCGCCTCTGCGCCACGGCGCCGCGCAGGGCAACCATGGTTTCCACCCAGGTTTTCTGCGGAGCGTATAACGCATCGGCCTCGTTCGCGCCGAGGGCAAACGGCCGATCACACAACAAGGCAACCAGTGTTGCGCCTAGCAGGCGGCTGATTGCCTTGATCGGGCAAGAAACGAAGGGTGTTCTCATTTTGGCGGGGTGAGATGCAATGGGGTTGCGTTGTGGAAAGCCTGCGGCTGCCGAAGCATTGCACCGGAAGCGCGAACGCGACGCGCGGCTCGGGATGTTCCGATCGCCCGATTGCCGCACAGGGGCAGCGGTCTATCGCACGCGGGATTCATTCAATGATGCCCGATTGCGGCCCCGGTATCAAGCCTGTGCAACCCCGACTCATCTCCAAGTGGTTATGGTCGGAGGAAGAATCTTGCGGTTCCTCGACAGACGTTTGTCGGTAAGAGGGCATCTTCTCTCGACTCTCGAAAAACGCAGGGACCGCCATGAATCGCACCGATGCAATGGGCGCGGTGCGCAATCCGGGTTAGCCTGCCGGCAAGCCAGACGAACACATTGGCCGATTTGGTCGGCGCGGCCTTGAGCGTCGGCTATGGCGGGCTGGCGGAAGAACGATTCCATTCGAAAACGTGAACACGCGCCGCTGTCGGCCGACGCGGCGGATTTGCAATCGTGCGTCCGCCGTCGCGTTGGGATTTCAAACACTAGTCCTTGCCGACTTCCACCGTCTGGGGCTGCTGGTCGCGGACAATGCCCACGCGAAGCCGTCCGCCGGTGGGCTCCTGCCGTCCGATCAGATCGGCCGGCGATTGGACTGGTCGGGAGTTGACGCTTTGGATCAGATCGCCGGTTCGAAACCCCCATTTTGCGGCAGTGGAGTTTGCCGGCACTTCGACCAGGAGAACCCCGCCCGATTCCTTGCTGACACCGTACGCAGAGTATTCTTCTCCCTGAAGAGCGCGCACGTTCGCTTCGAGCCATTGATGCGTCGCGCCGGCCGGCGCAATCGGGGCGGCGATTCGTATCTGCGGAACCTCCGGCACGCGCGCCATCGCCTTCAGCCGCGGAGATTGCACGCCGAAGCGATCCATGGGGAAGTTTCGAAAGCCGAGTTTCGCTGCCGGAGACTCTTTCTTCACCCGGAAATCGCCGCGGGACGCATCGTAAAAAAGAGCGTCGCCCACGAGCGAATGACGGTCGCAGCCGTGGTTGGCGAACCGGGTGCGGTCGGCCTCGGAGGTGGTGAACAGGTTTCGGTCGATCTCTTTGCCCCAATTCCCTTGAGGCATTCCGCCGGCGGGGCGATAGGCGCCCATCCAAATGTTGCCGGTCACCTCATCGCCGCTGTTGTCGTACCACACGTGCGGATGAAGCGAATTGTTGACCGCGATGTTGTTCCAAACCTTGCGATGGAATCCCTCACGCAACTTCAGCCCGCCGCGAAGAAAGAGATTATTGTAGATCTCATAATTCGACGATCCGTCGTCGAGGTCCACGTCCCACCCGTGATCGCAGCGCCAGCGGCTGTTGCGGATGACGTTCGGCCCGACCATGTCCAGCTTCGCCAGTCGCGGCAGTTCCGCCGGCGGGGCGTCTTCGAGGCCCCAGAATCGGTCGCGGCCCCACGAGTTGAAGCTGCCGTGGTCGCCCGTTTCGAGCACCGTGTCGAAGACATCGCAGAACTCGATTACGTGCCCGCCGAAGGTCCCCTCGCTGATGTTGATGCCCGCCCGCGACGCTTCATAGATCGAGCAATGGCGAATCGTGACGTTCATCGCCATGGAAAGTTGGATGCCTGTAGCCTGCTTCTCGACCACGCCCATTCGGCGGATGAGGCAGTCTTCCACCAGGCAATCAGCCGGGTAGTTGTTTGTTTTCGGGCCGGGGGTCTGATCGATCCGGTGGTAGCTTTGGCGTTGATGATACTCGAACAACGGACTGCGCACGGCTTGCGGATCGCCCACCAACGCAACGGCGCTTGCCCCAGTGTCGCGAATGTCGCAGCCGCGGATGGTGATGCGGCGATTGTAATTATTGACGAATACGGCATTCCCGCCGAGTTGGTCGAAATCGCAATCCACCACCGTGCAGTCTTCCGCGCCATCAAAGAACAGGGCGCCGCCGCGATAGATGGTCCAGTCGCTGCGGAGCAGCGGTTCTCGCACATCCATAAAGGTGCGCGCCGCATGACGAAACACGATTCCGCGCAGCGTTACGCCGCGAACCGGCTGCGACGGCGTGCCGCGGAACTCGACCAAATGACGCAAGCGGACCACCTCGACAACGGCCTTTTCCAAGTTCGAGCCGGCAAGGGGCATGTAGTAAAGCGTCGCTGCCTGCGGGTTGTGGAACCATTCGCCGGGCGCATCGAGCTCCTCGAAGATGTTCTCGACGTAGCGATGCTGCGGATGCATGCCCATCTGGCGGTTGTTCTGCCAACCGCCCTCATACAACACCTCGCCCTTGTCGTTCTTTCCGGTGATGCGATAGTGATACCCGCCCCAATGAGCGCGATGCATGGCATGGATAAACCCGCCGGCCGGATCTTTCCAGCGCGCCGCACGCTGCGGGCTGAGCGCGTCGGCCGCGTATCCCCCGTAGGGCCGCACGTTCGCATCGAAGTTCGGGTAGCGGGCCATCATCTGCCGTCGGCCGTCGATGAAGAGCTGATCGAACACCAATCCCGCCGGAGTGGATGCCTTGATGATCCCATCGCGAAACGGTTCCCAGCGCAGATCGAGTTTCAATCCGCCGCTGACAACAACCGCTTCGCCCGCGGCTGCGCGGTACTCGCAATCGTTGTCGGCCGGTGTGAACACGATCGGTTCCGGCAAGTAATACACGCCGCCGTGCAGGATCACTATCGCGCCCTTTGCCGAGCGCGCCGCCCGCTGTGCTCGGGCAATGGTTGCAAAGGGTTCTGCGGCTGTGCCGACTGAATCATCGTTGCCGGCTGGAGAAACGTGGTACTCCGCCGCCACCGCCGGAATCGGCGAAAGAAGCAGTGCGACTACCAGGGGCATGCGCAGATTCATCGGTAGCTCCGCGGGTCTGAAAACACCTATCGAACGAGGGCCAACGATTGGTCCGCACCGCGCAGGTGAGCGGGCCAATGGTTCGGCTCAACGTGGCTTTTCCCGATTCGTGGCGTTGTTCATCGATTCTCAAGGCATCAAGGCCACTCCGCGCGATCACGATTGTCTGCGGCGACCGGCCCCGGGGCTGCCGCGATAACCGTTGCCGCTGAGCGGCCCCAACGCCTTGTGTGTATTTTTTGATCCTCGGATCGCCAGCGTTGAGTCCGGGAATCGGCTTTTCCCCGTGAAACCCGGCTTCCCGTTGGTCGGACTCGCAACATTTTTCCTTCGCGCCCCACTTTTGTGGGCGCATTGACATGCTTGCTTTGTCAGGTCGTCGATGCGACAAGGCCGCGGGGAGGAAGGATGGTTTGTAGGGCGCGGTGCGAACCTGCCATTGGGTTGGGGTTACGAAGTCCAATTGACGCCGCTTTTTCGCGGCTCTCAATCGCACGGCCTGCCGGCTTGCGGAGATGTTGGCGTTGGCGTCTGAGCCGAGCCGGCATCTTACCTATTCTCACCAGAGATTGCCAGCAAGCCAGCAAGAACGAATCGGGTCGGCAGGTTGTCAACAAAGCGGTGGCGTGATAAGCTGCATCCATTCTGCCTATCGGTGTTCGGAAGGGCAATGCAACTGGGCCGACCAACGGAAATTCGATTTCCGGGGAGACTGCCTGGCAGTGGTGTTGTTGTTCTGATGATCGATAACGGGACTTGTCGGCGGCGGATCGGTTGGTTTGCGGCGGCAGCCGAAGGCGGCAGATACTGCGGCGAGGAACTGGGCCGCAGCGGTGCGGGGCCGTGTTCGATCGGTGCGGCAGAACCATTTCAGGCCGCGCGGTCGCGGCTCGCAATGCTCGGAAGGCGCCGGGCGGGCTGTTCTTCATAGGAGCAACGCGATGCTGGTTGTCTCCCGCAAAGTCGGCGAGCGGGTTTGGATCGGCGATCAAATCGCCGTGACGATCGTCCGTGTCGCTCAAGGCGTTGTTCGAATCGGCATCGAAGCGCCTTCGGAGATGCCCATCGTTCGCGAGGAACTGCGACAGAACGCAGCCGTGCCGGCGTCGCCGGCTTCGGCCGCGTCATCAGGCGAGTCTTCGATCACCGAAGCTCCGCGCAAACCACGCTGAATCGGTTTGCGCGAAAAGGGGGGAGGGGAGCGGCTGCGGGCAAATCGCGTCGCCCATTGGGCTGTTCTCGACGTGCCGGCCCCTCTTGTCTTCCGCATTGTTTTCCGCGATTTCATTCGGCGCATTCATTCGGCGCCATTGCCGCGGCCCGGGCTAGGGTTCTCTCTGGCGAATCGCCTGCAATAGCTGTAGACGGTTATGGGCGAAGAGACGGAAGATTGCGGACGTCCCACAGCCGCTGGTCGCCATTGGAGGCCGTTGGCTGGGGCTGAGAGAAGAACGCGTCGAGCCGGGCGATTTTTTCGTTGGCGGGTAGTTCGGCCGGGTCGCCGGTGGAGGGCGATCGCCCCCAGTAAATGCGACGCCCGTCGCGTGTCACCAGTTGATACACATAGTCTTCCGGCGAGGAGCCGATCGGGCGAATGGAAGAAACCATGTGATCGAGCCCCCAGGGGAGCCAATGGTCGGCCAGCGCAGCGGCGATTTTCGCGCCGCCGAAAACGCGGGGATCGCCCCAACGCTCGCCCATCGCCCCAAGCGGCTGGGTTTCGATCGCCGCCAAACGCGGCAATCGTTGCTGCTCTGCCGGCGTAAGGTCGCCGCCCGGCAGCAATGTGCCTTCGTGGTCCACCGGCAGCAGGCCGGCGGGCGTTTCGACCATCAACACCGGTCGGCGATAGTCCAAGTCGACGATTACGCGCGCCGGGTGGCGCTTGGCAACACGGCGGACCGAGCTAACCCACGGATGAAGAGCGAAGGCGCCGGCCAAACGCTCGGTCAAATCGGCATCGAGCAGCCAAATCGCTCCGCCAAGCTGAGCCGCGCGGAACACCTCGCCGCGAATGTCGGTGCGGATCCACGGCGGCGGCGGGCTGATCTCGATTGACTCGGCGGTGATGGCGTAGTCGGGGCCGGAAAGCACCTGCCCGCGCACCTCCGACCACATCCAGTACCACAGGCCGAAGAAGACGCCCAAAGTGGCCGCCGCGGCGGTCCAGGGACGGTGGAACTTGAGCTTCGGCATGAGCCTTGTCCACCAACGCTCTGCCTTGCCTTTCGGTTTCGCCATTGCAAGCGCATCCGTAGAATCTGTTGCCGCGCAGGGACAGCCGACCGACCGGGCAGGCGGGAAGTCACCGGTCGGGCCGGCTTTGTGCAGGGGCAGAAGGGCTTGCCGCGGCGCGGTCGCTGCTGGCCGCCCGCAGTGGCTTGCTCAGTCGCTCGAAGCGGACTTCGCCGCGCTCTCGTTGCCGTTTCGCCGCAGCGGCCTGGCGCACCAGCCAGTCGCACAGTTGCGGCAGCGGCATGCCCGCGGCTTGCGCGGCGCGCGGGGCAAGGCTTCGCGCCGTCATGCCCGGCGTGGTATTCACTTCGAGCAGCCAAAGTCGGCCTTGGGGATCAAGCCGCAGATCCACCCGCGACAGCCCCTCGACGCCCAACGCTTCGGCAGCCGCCAACGCCGTCTTCTGCACCTCATCGGCTATCATCGGCTCGAGCGGAGCAGGCAGACGATATCGGGTGGCAGAGCTGGAGTATTTGGCCTGATAGTCGAAAACGGAATCGGCCGATTCCACCTCGATCAGCGGCAAAGCCGTTCGCCCCAGCAAAGTTGCCGTGATTTCCCGCCCCGGCACAAACCGCTCGATGAGCACAACCGATCCAAACTGGGCGGCATGGGCCACGGCTGCCGCGATCTCGTCAGGGGCAGAGACCAGCCGCAGCCCGATGCTCGACCCCTGATCGTCGGGCTTGACGACTAGCGACTTGCCAAGGCGGATCGCCGCGGGCAACCATTGTTCCGGCGGTTGATTGCCCGCCACGCACAGCCACGGCGGCGTGGGCAGGCCCAAATCGTTCCAAATCGTTTTGGCCGCCGACTTGCGCATTGCATTCTGCGAGGCCTCGGGCCCGCTTCCCGTGTAGCAGATGCCGTGGTCTTGCAGCCAACGCTGCACACGGCCGTCTTCGCCCGCGGCCCCGTGCAACGCCAGAAAGCATACATCATCGGGGCGCCAGGCGAACTGGTCGAGCGGCAAGCAAGCGGGATCGAGCGGCTCCACCCGGTAACCGGCGGATTGCAACGCATCGGTCACCGCGTTGCCGCTGCGGATGCTGACTTCGCGCTCGGCGGAATCGCCGCCAAGGAGCACGATCACGCGGCCGATCGGCCCGACGCCAGTGTCGGTCATGCGACCATCCTCTTCTAATCGACGCCGAGAAGACGACCCGATTGATGCCCAACGCATCGACGCCACTGGGCCGACTGGCAGAAAGCCGCCCTCTGCCGGCGGCCCGGCCGTTCGACGCTGTATCGCATTACTGACGATCGACCGTCCGCACCGCAGGGCCGCGCGCTCTCCGCGAGCGTTGCCGCGCATTCCCGGGCCGGGCCTACCAAATCTCGATCTCGAGTTGCAGTTCAACTCCCATCCGTTCGCGCACCTGATCTCGGACGAAATGAATCAGGCGGAGCACGTCGGACGCAGAGCAATCGGAGTCGGCCACGATGAAACCGGCATGACGTTCGCTGACCATCGCGCCGCCGATGCGGGTGCCCTTGAGTCCGGCGGCCTCAATCATTTCGGCGGCAGCGCCGCCGGGAGGATTCTTGAACACGCAACCGGCGCACTGATGGGCCAGCGGTTGGGCGGCTTTTTTGACGATCCAATTCTTCTGCATGCGGCGGACCAGCTCGCGCGGATCGTCTTGTTCCAATTCGAACTCGGCCTCAACGATCGCCAGGTCGTCCAAATTGCTTTGGCGGTAGGAGAATTGCAACTCGTCACGGTCGCGCTGGTCGGACTGTCCGTCGGCCGAAAGGACCGTAACACTGCGGGTCCACTGCCCGATGTCGCCGCCCTGAGCGCCGGCGTTGCCGTGCAAAGCGCCCCCAATGGTGCCGGGAATGGCGATCAATGACTCGAGCCCGGCCAAACCGTGGCGCACGGCGGTGGTGACCACGCGGCCCAGCGAAGCGCCGCCGCCGGCGATCACCCGTTGATCATCGACCCGAATTTCATGGAAGGCCGGCGCCGAGAGATGCACCACCACGCCCTTAACGCCCTCGTCGCGCACCAGCAGGTTCGAGCCGCGGCCGAGCAAACGCACGGGTTTCTGATTCTCGGCACAGCGTTTGAGCAATGCCGAAAGCTGCTCGGGCGTTTCGGGTTCGGCGAAGAACTCGGCCGGTCCGCCCAACTGAAACCAGGTGTGCATGGCCAGCGGTTCAGATTCGCGGACGATCTTTTCGAATCCGTTGAGAAAGCTCATGTTGCCATCCATCTCCGTCGCACATCGTCGGCCAATCGGCGGATATCGCCAGCTCCTAGAGTAACGAAAAGATCGCCCGCTGTCAGCGCCTCGGCCAGCGTTTGCGGAAGCCGGTCGGGCGATTCGACGGCGATGATTGCCGGGCCGCGAACCCGACGCCTAAGCTCCTCCGCCGCGCCGTCGGGGCCGACGCTCGGCGGCTCGCGGGCGGCAAAGACATCGGTAATCGCCAGCAGGTCGGCCGACGACAGGCTGCGGGCGAACTCGTCGAGCAGCCCGAGCGTTCTGCGGCGCTGATGAGGCTGGAAGACGCACACCAGCCGGCGTTGCGGATGGAGTTGGCGCAACGTGGAGAGCGTCGCGGCGATTTCCGAGGGATGATGGGCGAAGTCGTCGTAGAACTCGACATCGCGATGCCGGCCCAGTCGCTCCAAGCGTCGTTCCAAGCCCGAGAACTCGGCCAGGGCCTGGGCGGCTTGCCCGGCGTCTATCCCGCTTTCGACGGCCACCACCAACGCAGCCAAGGCGTTGAGCATCTGATGCCGGCCGGCAACGCGAAGTTGAACGTCGGCTGCCTTGCGCCCCCGGTGCGTTACAGAGAACCGCATCGGCGGGCCGTTGCGGCGATCGGCCTGGACGTTCCAGTCGGCCGGGCCCAAGCCGAAGCTCACCACGCGATGCCGCGCCAAACGGCCGGTCAATCGGGCGGCCAGCGGGCTGTCGGCGCCAACGGCCAGCAGGCCATCGGGAGACACGCGATCGGCGAACTGGGCGAACGCGTCGAACAGTGATGATTCATCGGGGTAGGTGTCGAGGTGGTCGGGCTCGATGTTGAGAATGACGGCCGAGTGGGCGGCGAGATTCAAAAAATTGCGATTCCATTCGCACGCCTCGACGATGGCCCAACGACCGCTTCCCGCTCTGCCCCCCGAGCCCCAACGGCCGCCCAACGGCGTAGCGCCGCACAGAACCAACGGATCGCGACGCGCGTGCTCGAAGATGGCGGCAAGCATGGCCGTTGTGGTCGATTTGCCGTGCGCGCCGGCCACTGCGATGACCTGCGGCCGCGGCGGTGCGGCCAACAGGCGGGCGACGGCCTCGACATAGCGCACCACGGGCAATCCTTGCCGGCGGGCGGCTTCCAATTCCGGGCTGTCCGGCGCGATCGCGTCGCTGTGGATCACCAAGCGGCAATCCGGCGGCAGGTTGTCCACCGCATGGCCGGTTCGCCAGGGGAAGGGCGATTCGGGCTCGTCGCGGCGATCGGCTCCGGTCAATCGCCAACCGCGATCGAGCAACACGCGAGCCAACGCTCGCATTCCCGAGCCGGCCGCGCCGACCAGCAACGCCGTCTGCGGCCGGTCCCAAGGCAAATCCGATCCACTCATAGTCGCCGCGCGCCTCCGGGCCCGGGCCGAGAGCCATCGAACCGCGGGTTTCCGGCAACCGAGTTCCGACATCTCATGCGTTGAGGCCGCCGAATCGCCGTTCGCGCCCAGCGAACGACCGAATCGCCTCGTTGAGCAACTGCTCGTCGAAGTCGGGCCAGCACCGATCCGTCACCCAGATCTCGGCGTAGCTGATCTGCCAGAGCAGGAAGTTGCTCACCCGCAACTCTCCGGCGGTGCGCACGACCAAGTCGGGATCGGGCATGTCGGCCGTATCGAGCCGGGCGCTGACCAAGGCTTCGTCGATTTCGTCGAGGCGAATCCGGCCCGACGCCGTTTCGGCCGCGATGCGTCGAACCGCCTCGACAATCTCCTGACGCCCGCCGTAGTTGATCGCCAAACACAGCCGCAGCCCGGTGTTGCCGCGGCTCAACTCTACGGTGCGATCCATCGCGCGCAGCGCATCGGATGCGATGCCCTCGCGCCGGCCGATCGTAGTCAGGCGGATATTCTGCCGAAGGATCTCCGCCCGTTCCTCCACCATGTACTGCTCGAGCAGGTGCATGAGGAAATCGAGTTCTGCCGCCGGGCGCTTCCAGTTCTCGCTGGAAAGGCAGTAAAGAGTCAGTTGTTCGATGCCCAATCGGGCGCAATGCGTGACCACGGCGCGTACGCTTGTCACCCCTTTGCGGTGACCTTCGATGCGGGGCAGCCCTCGCTGGCGCGCCCATCGCCCATTGCCGTCCATAATAATCGCGATGTGCCGCGGCAGCCGCTCGCGCGGCACGTCGGGCAGGACGGCTTCGGCAACGGAGTTGGAAACGGAAGTGGACATGGATGTCAGTCAGGCCCCGCTTGTCCGCAAAGGAAAGTCGCCAACAGCCCGCTGCCTTTCAATGAAACCGCGGAATACAAAAAGCGGCCCAGGCGAGTGCTGCTCGCCCCTCGGCCAAGTGGATGCGCTCGCCTCGATTGGCGATCCACGGGCAATCAACGAAACTCCGCCAACGCGAAGCCGTCCGCAGACGCCGGCCTTCCGTCGGTCAGCCTCGGTGCATTTCCGTTCTAGATCAATAGCAATCGATCAGACGGCGAACGGCCGCCGTTGCCCGATTATATCAGAAGCCGCGCATTCTGTCGGCAGTGGCTGTCGCGAATTCGTTGTCCAGGATTCGATCGGAGCGGTGTCGCCCTTGGCCGAAATCGCTCGGAAATCGGCGTTGCCTCCAGAGAACGCTCCGAGCGCCGGCGGGTTTGCGCGTCGCTAACACGCACGCCGGTTCGACCCGCCCGTTGCCGCGTCTTGGTTTGCGCGTTCGATCCGGGCGGGGGCAGAGGAGCTGATCAGGCCATTCGGATGGTTTGTTGGCGGTCGGGCCCAACGGAGACGAGTTCGACCGGGCGGCCCACCAGTTGCGCGATCCGTGCGAGATATTCTCGTGCGGCTTGAGGCAGTTCGCCCGGGCTGCGAGCGCCCGTGATTTCGGCTTGCCAGCCGGGCATGGTTTCGTACAGGGGCACGGCGCGGCGCAAGTCGTCGACATGACTGGGGAAGTCCGTCGTGCGACGCCCGTCGATCTCGTAGGCCGTGCAGATCTTCAACTCGGGAAACGTGCTCAGCACATCGAGAAGCATGACGGCCAACGAGTCGGCGCCGCTTAGGCGGGCCGTGTAGCGCGCGGCAACCGCGTCGAACCAGCCGCAACGCCGCGGCCGACGCGTGACCGTGCCATACTCATTGCCGCGGTCGCGGATTAATTGGCCGATTTCGTTGTCTTGTTCTGTCGGAAACGGGCCGCCGCCCACCCGGGTGCAGTAGGCTTTGACGATTCCCAACACCTTGGTCAGATAGCGGGCGGGCACCCCGGCGCCGGGCGAAACCCCAACGCCCGAACTATTGCTGCTGGTGACGAAGGGAAATGTGCCGTGGTCGATGTCGAGCAGCGCGCCTTGGGCGCCCTCGAAGAGTATGCGATCATCGGCCTCGACGGCGGAAAGGAGGTAGGCGGTCGTATCGGCCACGTGCGGCCGCAGCCGTTCTGCGTAGCTGCGGTATTCGTCGTACACGGCCCCGGCGTCGAGTTTCGTCCACTCGCTGCCGGCCAATGCGGCGAACAACTGGTTCTTCGCGTCGAGTATCTGTTCGATCTGTTCGCGAAACCGATCGCGGTAGAGATCGCCCAGCCGCACCGCAAGCGAACGGCCGACTTTGTCGCGATAGCACGGGCCGATGCCGCGCATCGTCGTGCCGATATTCTCGCCGGCCGAGCACTGCCGATCGAGCAAGCGATCTTCCTCCACATGCCACGGGAAGATCACATGGGCCCGATCCGAGATCATCAAGTTTCGCTCCACGCGGATGCCGCGGCCCGTTAAGTGGTCGATTTCGGCAATCAGCGTGGCCGGATTGATCACCACGCCGCCGGCAATCACACATTGAACGTCTGGACGAAAGATGCCGCTCGGAATCAGCGACAACTTGAACTTCTCGCCGCCGAAAACAACCGTATGCCCGGCATTTGCGCCGCCTTGATAGCGGACCACAATATCGAATTGCTCTGTGAGCAAATCGACGATCTTGCCTTTGGCCTCATCGCCCCATTGCAAACCAACGACGCACGTAGCTGGCACGGAACCATCCCTCGCTTCTTCGACGCCGCCTCCCATCGTCGGGGGGCCGCCGCGCCCAAACGCCCTACGTTAGCAAACGGCCGTTGCCGTGGTCAAGTGTGTCGCCGGGCGTTTTCCGGCGCGAACTCGGCCTCGCCCCTCTCCGGCCGCTTCGCTGTATCCGCCGCCGCAGGCCATCGCTTGTGGAATGGAAGCCGCGCGCTTGCCCCCTTCAGGCAGTTTCTCTAGCCGCGCGGCCACTGGCGGCAGTATTCGTAGAGCGCCATGCAGGCGGCCGTCGCGGCGTTATGGGCATAGGGCCGCCCGTACACAGGGATTTCCACACAACGATCGAGCATGCGCAGCACTTCGTCTTCGATGCCGGTCCGCTCGTTGCCGATCACCAGCACTGCCTTCCGCGGAAACGCGAAATCGAACAGACACTGCGACGCGTTGGTTTGCTCCAAACCAATTAGCGGGTAGCCCTCGTCGCGAAATCGCTTGAGCACTGGCGGAAGTGTGCGGTGAATCTCGATTTCGAGCGTTGTCTCGGCATCACGGGCAATCTTACCGATCACGCGCGCTGCGCCGCACACAACCATTCGCTCAATCCCGCAACAGCCCGCCGCTCGAACAATCCGCGACAAGTTGACATTGCTCCGCATCGGCGGACAGGCAACAACGAGTTCGCGCGGTCGGTCGAGCGCGGCCTGCGGCTTGTGCCGCAACTGTTCGAGTTCGCCGGCCATTTCCGTCGCCCTTGTCGCAGTGGAGGATGCTCGCGGCGGCCGCATTGCCGCACCAACGGGCAGAGGTGCCGATCCCATTCGCGGCGGCAAACGCCTTGCGGAACGAACGTGCGTCGCACGGAAAAGCCCGCGCCATGAAAGAAAAAAGGACCAGGACTTTGCCGGGCGCTTTGCGCTGGCGCCATCCTGGCCCAGTGTAGCATTATCGAGCGATAACGCTACGGTACCTTCGTGGTGAGGCACGGAACCGCCTTCGGCGCCAACCGCTAGGGCCAGAAGCGCAGTCCCCCGCTTCGAACGACCGGGCGGACGCATCGCCGATAAGCGGCCATTGATGATCGGACTCACCTTGCGGCGCGGCCTGCCGACCGGCGACGGAATAGGCCCGTCCCGGGCCGACACTTGCCGCTTGGCCGTCCGAAAACTCCATCAACCGACGCGATGATCGCCCGGCTTGCGGCCGATAGCAGCCGCTTCAACAAGATGTCGCTCATTCTAACGAAAGGCGTTTTCTTTGCAACGCGATTTCGCGCGCGTTGCCTGCCGATTGCCGCGAGCACGATCGATTCCACTCGACCTGTTCGACAAAGCGCCGGTCAACGAGCCGGCCATCGTGCCGTGCGTCAAACGCGCCCTTTGGCGCGGTCGGTGGCGGTGAGTCGAACTGGTTCAAGTCGATCTCACCAGTTCAGGCAGTGCGGCCGGTTCCCAATGAAGCTGTGGAGAAGAAGCGGCCCAGGCCGGTGAAATGCAACCGGCCGCTTCGCAGTGCCGACGGCCGTTCGACTTGTTGTGATCGACAATTCGGTCCGCCCGGCAATTCAGTGCGGCCGGCCCGCGGGGCCGGGATCGTCGGGGCCGTATCGGCCGCGGTACTCGGCCACGGGGTATTTGCGAGCGTTCTTCTCGAGCTTGGCTCTAATCGCGTCCGACAGATCAATTCGGAGCGCATTGCTCAAGGCGAGGGCGTAGCAGAGGACGTCGGCCAATTCTTCGGCCACTGCGTCCCGCCGCTTCGGGTCGTCGGCCGCGCGGCGCGACTCCTCGACCGAGATCCATTGAAAGTGCTCCATCAGTTCGGCCGCCTCGATGGCAATCGACATGGCCAAGTTCTTCGGCGCATGAAAACGGTTCCAATCTCGTTGATCGACGAACTCGGCCACCCACTGCCGAATTTGCTGCACACTGGTGCTCTCGTCGCTCATGGCAACTTCTCGATAAACATCCGCAAGAAATGGGGGCAGGAATCGTTTCTCGGATTCCGTGGCATTTTCGGACAATCGGTCGAGTATATCGGCCGCGTGTCTGGCCGCCCACGGGCCGCTTGGGCGACCGCAAGCAGCGACAGCACGACGGGGCGGCACCGGAGCGTGTCAGGGCTCGCTTGCAATCGCGCTGGGTTGCGGGCGCGCTCGGCCATCGGGACGCTTAGCGACGCAAAGCTGCTGCGGCGTGCTGCCCAGCCTATCGGGGGGCTGCGGCGTGGTGCAGTGGCGGTTTCGGGTGCGGCGGTTGCTCGGGCGAGGCCGATTTTCGGCGGGGATACCGGCTTGCATTTCGCGGAGAATCGACCACAATATGGGATTCTGCAACGCACCCCGCCCCGGTGCTACCGGCGGGCGTGCGGTGGGCGATTGCGCCTGAGTTGTGCGTTTGCGGAGCGCCCGCCTGGGGTAATTTCGCAGTCGAAGGCGGCCAACGCGGAGAGTAAGTTGTTGCGTCAGCGAATGTTGCGCATAAGGGAATAGCCGGAAACAGTCGTTTTATGGCTCGGGTTGCACACCGGGCGAGTTAGCTGAGGAAGTCATGCCGGAAGAACTGAAAGTTGAACTGCGTCAGCCCCATGGCAAGCTGCAGAACCGACGTCTTCGAGCCGCGGGAATCATTCCGGCCGTTCTTTACGGTCACGGCAAGGAGTGCGTCGCGTTGAGTGTCGATGGCGGTGCGCTTCGCGATCTGGTGCGTCACGGCAGCCGTCTGGTCAATCTGACCGGAGCGGTCAGCGAGTCGGCGTTGATTCGCGAGCTGCAATGGGACACCTGGGGCACGCGCATCTTGCATGTCGACTTCAATCGGATTTCACTGCACGAGAAGGTGGAAGTCGAGGTCGAGATCGGGCTGCGCGGCGAGGCCCCGGGCGTTCGCGATGGCGGCGTGGTGCAGCAATTGATTCACCAGGCGACGCTCGATTGCCCGGCCGGCTCGATTCCCGATCGCTTGTGGGTGAACATCAACCATTTGGGGCTCGAAGGCGAGATTCGGCTGGGCGAGCTCGAGCTGCCCGAAGGCGCCTCGTTGCTCGGCGACGCCGATGCGGTGGTCGTACAGTGCGTCGTGCCCACTGAAGCGCCCGAGGAAGAAGCGGCCGACCGCGGCCCGGCCGAACCCGAAGTCATCGGAGCGAAGAAGGAAGCGGAGGAGAGCGAAGAATAGTCGGCCGTGGGACGTGCGCGTGAGCGACCGGCCCGCTGCGGCCCGTGCGGGTTTGGCAGACCGAGGCGTGAAGGGCGCTCGCGCGCCGGCAAGGCCCTCGTGGGAGGACCGGGCGGATGAAGCTCATCGTGGGCTTGGGCAACCCCGGCCGTCGCTACGAAGGCACGCGGCACAACATTGGGTTTGCGGTGCTGGCCAAGCTGGCCGAGCGGCACGGCAACGGGGCTGCTCGGTCGAGGTTCCACGGGGAATGCATCGAGGCCGACTTGCAAGGGCAGCGAACCCTGCTGCTTCGGCCGGCGACGTACATGAACCTGAGCGGTCAGTCGGTGAGCGAGGCGAAGGCCTTTTACAAACTCGATTGCTGCGACCTGCTGGTGATTTGCGACGATTTGAGCCTGCCCCTGGGCAAGCTCAGGTTTCGCGCTCGCGGGTCGTCGGGTGGGCAAAAGGGACTGGAGAACATCATTCAACGGTTGGGGACGGACGAGTTCAGCCGGTTGCGTTTGGGCATTGGCTCTGCGCCGGCCGGCTGGGACTGGGCCGATTATGTGCTCAGCAAGTTCACCCCCGACGAGCAGCCCGAGATCGATCGCTGCATCGCGCTGGCGGCAGAGGCGGCATCGACTTGGGCGACGCAGGGCATCGAATACTGCATGAATCATTACAACTGACCTATCAGATCGGGAGCATCACATTGGCCGCAAACGTCTATGAAGGGATGTACATTCTCGACAGCAACCGCTACTTGCGCGATTCGGACGGGGTGACCAACCAGATCGAATCGATGATCCGCAAGGCCGGCGGCGAGGTGCTCGTCAGCCGCTTGTGGGAAGAACGCCGGTTGGCGTACCCCATCAAGGGCCAGCGAAAAGGCACCTATTGGCTGATCTATTTTCGGCTGGAAAGCGGCCGAATCAACGAGATCAAGCGCGAGTGCCAGATTACCGACGGCATTCTCCGCACGCTCTTTCTGAAGGTTGATCCGCGGATCGTCGATGCCGTGGTCGCTCACGCGCAAACGGCCGTGCCCGGCGGCGAAACGAGCCCCGCGCCGCGGCCGGCGGTCGAAGAGCCGGTGGTGGACGCTTTGGATGACGAAGAGGTCGAGGAATAGCGCGTTGGCGCCCTCGGCGTTGCGGCGCGGTGGTCAGGCAGACGACTCGATCGGATAGGGTTGCGACATGGCAAGCTACAACCGGGTGATTCTGCTGGGCAATGTGACGCGCGACATCGAGTTGCGCTGGGTTGCCGGCGGCGGCATGGCCGTAGCCGACATCGGTTTGGCGGTGAACGATCGGCGAAAGAACTCGGCCGGCGAATGGATCGACGAAACGACTTTCGTCGATGTCACCTTATGGGGGCGCACGGCGGAGGTGGCCAGCGAGTACTTGAGTAAAGGGTCGCCGGTGTTCATCGAAGGGCGGCTGAAGCTCGATACCTGGGAAGGCAACGACGGGCAGAAACGGTCGAAGCTCCGCGTCGTCGGCGAACGGATGCAGTTGCTCGGCGGAAAGGGCTCGGGCAGCGGAAAGCCGTCGGGCGCAGCTCGCGGATCGGGCGGGCCGCAGAAGCAGAACGAGGCGCCGGCAGACGACGGTATGGACGCGGGCCCGATGGAACCGCCCGCCGATGACATTCCGTTTTAGCCCGATTGCCGACGGGAGCTCGATCGAGGCGGCTTGGCAACGTGTGTCGCCGGCCGAGTACGAAAACAAAGAGCAAGGTTCAGAAACAATCATCACGCGACAAGGCCTGCTGGCGGCGGTCCGGCTCCCGGCGACAATCGCCCGCGGCTCGTCGAGCGTGCCTTACTTTCCTGAGGTTCAAAAGCGATGGCCAACACGAAAAGCAGCCGAAAAGTCAGCCGAGCGCAGCGATTGCCCGCCAGTCCGCAAGGCGGGGTCGAATTGTTGCTGATTCAGAATGTCGAGCACTTGGGCAAGCAGGGCGAGGTGGTTCGCGTGAAGCGCGGTTTCGCCCTGAACTACCTGCTGCCCCAGGGAATGGCCACGCTGGCTACCGATCATCACAAGCGGATGGTCGAGAAACATCGGGCGAAGCTCGAAGCCATCGAGCGCGCCCGGCTGACCGAGCTGAAAGCGTTGGCCGACAGCCTCAGCAAGCTCAGCGTGACGATCGAAGCCAACGCGAACGACGAAGGCCATCTCTACGGCTCGGTCGGTGCGCCGGAGATCGTCAACGCCCTGAAGCGGAGCCAGGTGACCATCGCCCAAGATCAGGTTCGGCTTAAGGGCCCGTTGAAGGAACTGGGGCTTTACACCGTGCAGATTCACGTGGGCCGCGAGATCGAGGCCGATCTGAAGGTCTGGGTTGTTCCCACTGTGGGTGGCGAAGAGGTCGTTGCCAAGAGTTGACCGGACGTCGCAATCGGCCCGACCCGATTCGAAGAGAACACCGCCGGCGCCCCGTTTGGGCCGCCGGCGGTGTGAGCGCATCTGGACGGTGACTGCCACTTGCGCCCAGCAGGGTCGCGCGGTCTTCCGCTTCTTGTTGGATTCGGTTCAAGCCCACCTCACCCGCACTTCGCCGCCCTCGCTTATGCCGTCAGGTCCCTGACGGCACTTCACCCGCCTTCTCTCTTCACAATGCCCACGGAGGTGTGGTCACACTCTATCACTCCGTGAACGGCTACGCGCTACTTCAGCGGCGCTCGACGCCTCAAAATCATAGATAGCCGTTTTGCAACGTCTATGCACGTATGAGTGCAGTGCCGTGCTGCCTCCTTAACTTCTGCGTAGTGCCAGTATTCCTCCTTGACACTGATTCGGTTGAAGAGCACGCCCTTGATGTAGCACCCATCTTTGATGCGTTGCCGAAAATCATCATCCGGGTACATTTCCTTGAGGTTGTCGTCGAATTCCTTTGTCTCCTTCTCTTGGAAGAGTGGCACAATGTAAGACAGGCCATCAGGGGCCTGTGGAGGTCGCATCAGAATCTTGGGTTCGATCCGGTGGATCTTGCAATGTCGATAGGTCTGCATTCGCTGAAAGTGACTTCCCTGGAGCCTGACTAGCTGTGCAACAAGTTTGTCCTGATGTTTTATCGAGAGCCCGAAGCGGGGTGGGTACTGTAACCGTTTGAGCACCTCTTCGTAGCCAAGCACCTCCGCCTTCCTGTTTGGATTGAACGGGCAGTAGTAGGCCCAAGCAAGCAGTGCCGCTTTGTCCCGAAACGAGTTTATTCTCGTTATGCAATTGTCGGCATAGTATTGGAGATGAAATTCTTTCACGCCTTGTTGTTCGGAAATTTCCTCGGCATACGCCGACATCCAGCAATAGCTATACGCGATCTCCCTGGCCAACTTGAAACAGTCAAACATCCAATTGACAGAGTTGAACCTTGGATCGAAATAAATTGCCTTGATGGTCTCGTCGAATCGTTGTTCCTCAGCGAACATGCCTTTCAACGAAGACTCGTCGAGTAGTTTTTTTGAAGCAGCTTCATATCGCTCGTTAGGTCGCATCGGGGTCACCATCAAGGGTCAGAAGTTATGTTGGCGTCACATGGCAATTCGGGCTGTTGGGCTTCGTCGTCGAAGAACATCTGCCGACTGACTACGGTTCCGTCTTTCCATGTAAGCCAAACATGCTGCCTGACGGCGGTGCGGTCGTTCGCACGTCCGGCTTTGCCTGAAAACCTACTAAGTATAGTGGACCGAGAAAACTGGACTACGACTTTAAGTCGAATCCCTGGTAGGATTGGTCCAATTCTCGGAGGAAAGCATGGCGGCGAAGCGGCGACGGATCGAACCGTCCTTGAAGGCCAAGGCAGCATTGGCGGCGGTACGAGGTGATCGGACAGTGGGCGAACTGGCCGGCCAGTTCGGCGTGCATCCCACGCAGATCGGCCAGTGGAAGCGGCAGTTGCTCGACGGGGCGGCGGAGTTGTTCTCCGGCGATCATCGAGCCGGTGCTGCTGGAGTTTCAGCCTCGCAAGAACACGGGTCGGCCGCCCGCTGTCTGGCGGAATCGCATCAACGGCATTATCTACCAGATGCGGACCGGCTGCCAGCGGAACCAATTGCCCAACGAGTGTTGAGGGCAGTTGCAAATGGCGGCGGGGGGATCAGCCGGTTTTTCGGAGCCTTCGCCGGCGGTTGACCGCCAAAAGGTCGTAAAGCACTTCAAACGATCGCGGCTCGCCATGGGGGCGATGGCGGTGCCAATGGCGATCGGTCGGCACATGGGCGTCGTCGAGCGGCCAGGGATCAAACGGCTCGAATCCCAGGGCAGCAGCCAGCTTGCTGCTGTCCATGGCCACGTTCCCTGCCCGCGGGGGAATCGGTCCGGCCTCGCGTCGGGGGATGCCCATCAACAACTCCGCAGGGAAGTCGCCCAAGCGATTGATGATCTGGGCGATTTCGTACAGGCTCAGCCGGCGCGGCCCGCCTGCGTGGAACAGGCCGCTCAGTCCCCGCCGAAGCACCGCTTCGTACAACTCGTTCATGCAGTCGGTGAACGTCGGGGTGCGAACCTCGTCGAAATAGAGCGTTGCGGGCCGACCCTTCTTGAATCGCGACACGATCCAATCGATGGCCCCCGCGTGCCCATTGAAACTGACGCCCATCGGCAGCGAGATGCGAAGGATGCAGGCCATCGGGTCGGCGGCCAGCACTTCTTGCTCGGCGACAACCATCGTTTTGCCGTAAACAGTGACTGGGTCGGTCGGATCTGTTTCTCGATAGCCGCCCTCACGCTGCCCGGAGAAGACCAGATCGACGGAAAGATGCACGAGCCGAACCTGCCGGGCGACCGTCAGTTTCAGAAGGTTGCGAACGCCCTCGACGTTGATTCGCCATGCCAGTTGGGGATCGAGTTCGCAGGGCTTCAGCGCGCAGTTGCCGGCGCAGTTCAGCACCGCGGCAAATTGATGCCGATCGAACAACCGAGCCAACTGGTCGCCGTCCTCAGCGTTGCAGGCCAAAACGGCCGGGCCGGTCATCGGGCTGTCTGCTTGGCGCAGTCCGAACACCTTGCCGGGGAATCGCGACTGGAAATAGGGCAGCGCATTGTAGCCCGGCACGCCGGTCACGCCGGTGATCAACAGCGGGAGGGGGATGGCCGCAGAAGTGGTGGCAGCAGCGGAAGGCAACATCAGAGTCGGCCGTTCAACGCGGCCTCAAAAAAGCAACCTTGGATTGGCTAAACGGGGGCAATGACGGCCCGGCGGCCGGTCGCCGCTCGCCGGGGCTCTGTTGCAAATCTGCTGCGAGCCTGATGCGGGACCCTCGGTTGCATACCGTAACCGCGGCGGAACGGACCGATTCAATCATTGTGGACTTCGAGGATGTCAAATCGCAGCAGGCCCTGGGGCACCTGAATCTCGACCTGTTGGCCGGCCTTCTTGCCCAAGAAGCCTTGGGCCAAGGGGCTGTTGACGAGGATCTTTCCCTGGTCGAAGTCTTCTTCGCCGTGGCCGACCAGCGTGAATTCCTCTTCTTCGTCCAAATCGAGATCGCGCACGCGGAATCGAGTGCCGAAACCGATTTCATCTTTCGGAAATTGGGCGCCTTCGATGATCATCGCCATCGACAGCTTGTTCTGCAATGCAGCGATTTTGGCCGCGAGCAACCCCTGGCTTTCGCGCGCACCGTGATACTCGGCATTCTCGCTAAGATCGCCCTCGGCACGGGCGGTGGCCAGCCGTTCGAGAATCTTCGGCATTTCCACATGCTGCAAGTGGTCGAGCTCGGCTTTGATTTTGTCGTAGCCGGCGCGGGTCATCGGAATGCGTTCACTCATGGGAATCCTCGTCAACCAAAAAAAACGCGGACTTTGACCGACAGGGGCCAAAGCCGCATTTTGATCTCGTCGTAAGAAAAAGGTCTGCACACCGAGGAAAGCGGCCGCTGGGCAGCGGGCGATTGCCAGTCTTCGCCCGCCCGGGCCGCTTCCGATTTGCCGCGAATTCATTCAGGATTTCGACGTCGGCGGGCGAAACGCGGCCGGCCAAGCTCGATGTTCGCCGCTTGTACCGGCCTTGCCCACCACGGCATTATTCTGCCCGACGCCGCGGTTTCTGGCAAGTGCAGTTGCGGCCCGCGACACCGGGCATGCAGACAACCGCCCCCCGGGGCCGACCGCTGGAAGGCCGGCCTGTCGGGACGAACGCAACGTCAACTCCGCCGCTGCGAATCGCAGGCGAGACGGCTACTCGGATCGGGCCGATTCGCCCGGGCTGGGCGCGGCCTTCTGCGCCTCTTGGGCCGCCTTGACCGCCAGGGCAGTCGTCATCATTCCCGCTTTGATTTCCGCGGCCGAGAAGTAGGGCTGGCTCGTGCCGTTGGCAAACTGCAACCGCTTGGCGGCCAACTCCTCGAAGCTCATCCCATTGACCAAGTGCCATGCGACAATCTGGGCGACGCGTTGGTTGACGCGCCCTTCGGCCAGCAACGCCAGGGTCTCCCGAACGCCTTCCTTGGTGGTCACGGTTTCCAGCGGCTTGATTTCGTAGGGAATGGCCGGACGCGGTTCGGCCTTGCCATGGTCGAGGCAAACACCGGGCACCTGCAACTGGGCCACTCGCTCGGGCGCGATGTTGAAGAAGCCGCCGCCACCCATGCCGCCGCCCATGCCCATGCCGCCCATGCCGCCGAATCCGCCACCCATCGGTTGCGGCTGCGTGTTTGTGGTGTTTCCGCCGCCGGCCGGCGCCGCCGCCTGACCGAGCACCGGCACGGCCGCAAACGCCGCGGGAAGCTGAATACTCAACGGCTTGTTTGTCTTGTTCTCAATCAGGACGTTGGCCTGCGTTGAGTTCTTCGGAATGAACTTCACACTGATCTGCTGTTGCGCGATCGCCGCGAACAACTCGACCTTTTCCGCCGGCGCGGGTTGGACGGGCGCACGTCGCGCTCGAGCACGGTCGGCCCCCAACGAAACTTGCGACCAAACGATACCGATGGCGATCAGACCGACCGCCAGAGCCATACGACCAACGCGAATGGACATGCTGTGATTCCTCCCCACCTGTGCCGTTGGGAAATCTGCTTGAGAGTCCGAAACGATAACGAAACCGTGAAAAGACGAAAGGCCGCAACCGCGAGAACGCCGCAACCGACGTCGCCGCAGTGCCGCCGCCCCAGTCCGGCTCGGCTGCCTATGCCGGCGCGCAGGCCTTCGCAGCGCGGCGCACAATTCCACGTTAACGAGCGCAAACCGTACTCCTTCCACAATAATCCAATCACTTCCTATTGTGAAGCGCAAACGGTGGAAACCCTTCGGCCCGTCAGGCCTTTTGCACTGGAAACGGCCAGCGGGGGGACTCCTCAGCGAATAACCACCACATTGGGGGTGCTGTTGGCTTGGTACTCGTTTTTCCGTCGCCAGCGGATAGAATGGGCTTTTCGTGAAAAGCCGCCCTGGCGTTGGTCTCGGTCGTTCGTTGCCTCGGACCGCTGGCGCTGAAGCGAGCCGATTCGGTTGGGGTGCCCGGCCCGGGTGGAACCGTACCCGAGCCGAACGCCCCGGACGGCCGTTGGTTTCGCAACGTGTTGTATTTATTCACTTTCCGTAGCGCGATTTTTAACGAGTAATGGCCGACCTCACTACACTACAGCCGATTCTCGACGCAACTGCCAAGATCACCGACCCCGCCCTGCGACGGGCGATCGTCGCCGCGAGAACCGCTCAGGAGAACCGCGGGCAAGAGATCGTCGTACTCGACATGCGGAAGCTGACGCCGATGTTTGATTTTTTTGTGCTGGCCACCGGCGGCAGTCCCAGGCAGTTGCACGCAATCAGCGAGGAGATTGATCGGGCGCTGGAAAAAGGGCTCGGGGATCGCCGTCTGGGAATCGAGGGCTACGAGCAAAGCCGTTGGATTCTGCTCGATTACGGCGATGTGGTCGTGCATCTGTTCGATGCCGACACGCGGCAGTATTACGCGCTGGAGGATCTCTGGGCTGGAGCGAAACGGGTGGCGTGGGAGTAAGACGCAATGAACCCGTTGAACGAACTGCGACGGCGTTTTCTCAGGGCCTTGAACGGGCTTGCCGATCGGCCCGAAGAACAGCTCGATCTGGTTCGCCGCAGCCAGGATGCGCGTTTCGGCGACTATCAGGCCAACATGGCCATGCCTTTGGCCAAGGCCCTCCGCCGTCCGCCGCGCGAAGTGGCTCAGGCAATCATCGATCGGCTCGAACTGAGCGATATCTGCGAGCCGCCGGAAATCGCCGGACCGGGCTTCATCAACCTGCGACTGCGCAACGACTGGCTGGCCGCACAGCTTCGGCAGGCCGCCAACAACGATCGGTTGGGAGTTGCGCCCGTTGAACAGCCTCGGACGTATATCGTCGATTTCTCCGCGCCCAACGTAGCCAAACCATTGCACGTGGGCCACATTCGCTCGACGGTGATCGGCGACGCCATCAACCGTACGTTGCGCTTCGTCGGCCATCAGGTGATCAGCGACAATCACGTGGGCGATTGGGGCACCCAGTTCGGCATCCTGCTCTACGGCTGGCGGCACTTCCTCGATCACGAGGCGTTCCGGCGAAACCCGGTGCTGGAGTTGATCCGCGTTTACCGCCTCGTTCATCAGTTGCTCGAGAGGCAATCGCAAACGGAGACGAAAGACGCGGCCAACGTCGTGGCCCGCGACGAATCGGAGTTTCCCGAAACCGACGAGCCGGCCGACGCCTCGTTGCCTCCCGGGGAGCCAGCATCGGCCGATCGGGCGCCGGGGGCCGAACAGCCGATCGACAGCGACGGCGCCGGCGGCGCCGCGGCGCAGTTGGCGGCCGGTCCGGCCGAACTGGAAGATCTTTCGCGGGCACACCCGAACATCAACGCCGCCGTGCTGGCCGAAACGGCCAAGCTGCACCACGGCGATCCCGAGAACCGCCGCATTTGGCAAGAGATTATCGACGTGTGCCGCGGCCTGATCGGCCACGTGTATCAGCGGCTCGGCGTCGAGTTCGACGTGACCCTCGGCGAGAGCTTCTACGAACCGATGCTGCCCGAGGTTGTCGCCAACCTCGTCGCCCGCGGGATTGCCCAAGAAAGCCACGGGGCGCTTTGCGTCTTTGTCGAAGGGATCGAAACGCCGATGATCGTCCGCAAACAGGACGGCGCGTTCCTCTACGCCACCACCGATCTGGCGACGATCGTTTATCGAATGAACCGCTGGCGCCCCGACGTCATCCTCTACGTGGTCGATCACCGCCAATCGCTGCATTTCCGCCAGTTGTTCGCCGTGGCCCGGCTGCTCGGCTACGACCAGGTGGACCTGCGGCATATCAGTTTCGGCACGGTGTTGGGCGAAGACGGCCGGCCGTTCAAAACCCGATCGGGCGCGCTGTTGGGCCTGGAACGGCTGCTCGACGAGGCCGTGGCCCAGGCCGCCCGAATCGTCGCCGAGAACGACGACGCCAAGCCGGGCGGGCCCGAACTTTCGCCAGAGCAGCGGGCGCAGATCGCCGAAGCGGTGGGAATCGCGGCGATCAAATATGCCGATCTGTCGCAGAATCGGACCAGCGACTACGTCTTCAGCTTCGAGAAGATGCTGGCGATGACCGGCAACACGGCCACCTACATGCAATACGCCTACGCCCGCGTCCGCAGCATTTTCGCCAAAGGCGGCGTCGATCCGCAATCGCTCCGATCGTCGCCGCCGCCGCTGCTGCTCGATACGGCGGCCGAACGGGCGTTGGCACTGGAATTGGTGCGCTTCGGCGAATCGCTCGACTTGATGCTCGCCGATTTCCGACCGAACCAGTTGACCGCCTATCTCTACGATTTGGCCAATTGCTATTCGGCGTTTTTCGAGTCGTGCCCGGTGCTCCGCGCCGAAAACGACCGCCTGCGCCTCAGCCGCTTGCTGCTCTGCGACCTGACGGCGCGAACGCTGCAAAAAGGGCTGGAACTGCTGGGAATCAACGTTCTGGAACGAATGTGATTCCGCCGATCTGCGCGGCAGATGCTTGCGACGGCCCAGGATTGGCGTCAACCGAATAGTCTGTTTTTCACCCTGTAGCGTTCAACCTCCGACTCGACCGCGTAATCGGCCCGACCGCTCGCGCAGCGCACCGACGCGAATCGAGCGGGCGCTGCGGCAAAACAAGCGGCTGCCACAGCAAACCTAGCGGGTGCCACGGCGGGCTTGTCCCGCCGTGCTTCACTCCAACAGCCGATACAAGCCGCTGCACCCGCCAAGCCAAGAGAACCCAGCTTCCCACACTGCCGGGCAAGCCGGCAGTGGCACACAACACACGGAGGGATCCTCTCCGGTGTGGCCGGGGACGGTGTGGCATTCGTGTTCCTAAGGTGGCCGAGGGTGGCCGGGATAGCTTGCTATCCCGGCCGCGTAAGCGGCAAGAGGTGAATTCGCTGGGCAAGAGACGTGCCATTGTTCGGCAGAAGGCCAGAGGCCGCCCGAATGGGTCAATTCAACAGACCTCTTGTGCCTTACGGCACCGCGATAGCCGAGCTATCGCGGCCACCCGGCGAGAACCTTACCGTTTACGCCGCTTCGGCCAAGGCTCCTGGGCGTTCTCGACCTCCTTGCCCTTGCCGCCCATCGGCAAGCGGCGGAAATCAAGACTGCCCATTCATACCACATCCCCCATCTTCGCGCAATCGCCCTGCCTCGCCCTTCCAGGGACTTCAAGACTCTCATACCACATGAATCAGGTCTTGGGGAGCACTCCATTAATACATGATATTCAAAGCCGCGTGTGCGTCCTGGAAGGCTGCCATCTTGTCCATTGCATCCCTAGAAACATCGGCGTTCCGTAGGTCCAGGGCCTTGAGCGTTTTCATTTGCCCCAGCATCTCTAACGCGCTCGCGCTTACCGGAACGCCAGAAAGCGTGAGGCGTTGCAGTCTGGGAAAGCGGCTGATTTCCACAACGCATTGATCAGTCAATGCGTGATTGTCCAGGCAAAGCATCTCAAGAGTTGACAGCGCACGCAAGCGAGCCACACCCGCATCAGTTATCCGCGCATCCGATGAATAGAGGGCCAACCCGTTAAGGTTCTTAAAGCGCGCGATCGTCTCTAACCCGGAATCGGTAATCTTGTCGCTGACCAGACACAACTCTATCGGACGTGAGAATCTCTCGATCACGGCCCGGCAGCGCTCCAAATCGGCATCCGTAATGCCCCGAAAAGAAACGCTAGTCACCCTGGAAAAAACAGGATGAACGACGCCCCAAATACTAGGCCGCAGCAAGAGACTGTCCTGCGTCACTCCAAGATGACACAGGTCTGGCGCTGCCCAACTGGCACTGTCGTAGCCGAGACTTGGCTCGGCCGTGGCAAGCTGATCCAAAAGACGCTTGTCGTTGGAGTAGCCGAAGACTCGATATCCAATCCATGCTCCGGCGAGGAGCAAGAGGATCGCTGCACAGAAGGCAGCCCAACGAACGCATTTGCGTCCCATTAGTGCGCTGTTCCTGGCTCGAAGGTAATGCCATAACGACACAGCTCAGCAGCGGCGGGGGCCACAGTGCGATTGAAGTCCCACAAAGCCGATCTGCCCCCGCCGTCTGCTGCAGCGCCTGGTTCGGCGTCTGCGTTACTGGCTGTGGATGTACGCCTCGACCGCCTCCTTGGCCTCGGCCAGCCCGGCCCCGGTCTCCTCGCGGTACACCTTGATCGCCTCGATCTTCCGAGCCGAGTCGCTCGCCAACTGCTTGACGCGGTCGGACAACGGCAGCCCCTGGGTCGGATCAACGCCGTGGTGGCGGAGCAGGGCGTTGAGGTTCCGCTCGATGCGGCTGACGCGGGCCTTGGTGTCGAGCCACGACGCCAGCGCCAACAGGAGGAGCGCACCCACCGCCCAGAGAGTCCAATCCATCGCAAGCCCTCCTTCGCCGAACGTCTTGAAACGATTCTTCGCAGCCCGCCCGTCCTGGGCCATCGCACTTCGTACCGTTCTCGAATGGCCCTTTTTCGGCTTCTCCGGATGTTGCCAAAGGCGGGCCGTTCCCGAGGCTAGGCTGCTGTCGTGCGATCCGCAGCTATTCGAGGACGGGCTGGCCGAGGATATATTTCACCATGCGGCGGCGGTAGTCGCCCAACGTGCGGTCGCCGGGCGTTCTCGGCGCCAGTGAAAGATTCTTGAGAATCGGCTGCAATGAGGCGGCCTTGGCGCCTAAACGGTCGATCGCGTTCAGCGCAACCGCGTCGGCATTGGGCGCCGGGTCGTCGAGGGCGGCGGCCAGCACGGCCAACGGCCGCTCGCGGTCGGCCTCGGGGCCGAACTCGGCCAAGGCCTCGGCCGCGACGATCCGCACGCACACGCTCGAATCGTCGAGGGCTTTGGTCAACGCGGCGCGACCTTGCTGCACCGCCTTTTCGCCGCGCATCAACAACCCCAGCGCGCCCCAGTAACGCACGCCCGAGTCGGCATGGCCGATCAGCTTGATTAACTCGGGCGTGGCCGATGGCTCCAATTTCGAGGCCAGATCGGCCGCCGCGAACACCGCATCGAGCGGATACTTCGCCGGGTCGCGGGCCATTTCATACGGCGTGCTGCCCGCAGCGCGAACGTGCATTTCCGGCTCGGGCAGCAGCCCCAGGTCGCGGACTTCGAACACCCAGTCGCGGTGGGCCTTCCGCATCCGTTCCAGAACGTCTCGGTGCTGCTGCGAACCGATCAGGTTGTTGATCTGATCGGGATCGGTCGTTGTGTCGTACAACTCTTCGGCCGGCTTGCGCTGCCAGAAACGGGCTTGCACCGGATGCAGTTGGCCTTCGTCGAACAGCCGCTTCCAAACCACAGTGGTCGGCGTTTGGAACATGTAAGCGAGATGCTGGCCGTAGGGCAAATGCGGCATGTAGTTGCGGATGTATAGGTATTGCTTGTCGCGCACCGAACGGCACAGGTCGTAGCGCTCGTCCATCCGCCCGCGAAAGCCGTAAACGTATTCGCGTGGGGCTTCCTCCTTCGGGCCGAGAAACGCTTGCCCGTGCATCCACTGCGGCTTTTCCGCACCGACGAGGCTGAGCAGCGTCGGCGCCAAATCGACGAACGAAACGAGCCGGTCGGTCGTCTCGCCCGGGCGATACTCCTTCGGCGCCAAATGCTTGAACTTCTCGGGGAAGTACACGATCAACGGCACGCGGAGCCCGGAATCGTAAAGCCAGCGTTTGCCGCGGGGCATGCCCGAGCCGTGATCGCCGTAGAAGAATACGATCGTGTCGTCGGCCAGTCCGGCTTCTTCCAGCTCTTGCAAGCGCAGGCCCATTTCCGCGTCCATTGCGGTGATCTTATCGTAGTATTGGGCCCAGTCTTGCCGCACTTCGGGCGTGTCGGGGTGATACGTTGGAATCGGCGCTTTGGCCGGGTCGTGCACCTGTTTGTGCGGGCGGGTGCGAATCTGGCTCTCGTGCGTGGTCGTGCTGTTGAAAATGGCAAAGAAGGGTTTGCCCGCGGGACGGTTTTTCCAATGGGCCTTCTTCGACGACTCGTCCCAAACTTGTCCGTGTTTCTCGAGGTTGTAGTCTTCTTTCACGTTGTTCGTGCAATAGTAGCCGGCCTGTTGGAGCAAGGTCGGATACATGACCATCGACCGCGGCCAATCGACCATGCTCCGCATGTGTTCCGAACCGGTGGCCGGCGGATAAACACCGGAGATGATCGTCGTTCGTGCAGGCGCACAGACCGGCGCGTTCGAGTAGGCGTTGAGATAGCGCAGGCCGCGGGCCGCCAGCCGATCGAGATTCGGCGTGTCGGCATATCGATCGCCGTAGCAGCCCAACTGCGGGCCGGTGTCTTCGCAGGTGAGCCAGAGGATGTTCGGACGGGCCGCTTCGCCTTGCCGCTCTGCGGCCAACAAGGCTCCGCCGCCGGCAAGCAGACCCACAACCGCGAACACAGCGCCCCAATGCAGAACGATCTTCATGGTGTCTCCCCTCGAAAGGTAACGATCAATACGATTCGCGTGATTCGGCCGGGCGATTCATCCGCACGCCATTGCCGATGTCGCCGCATCAAACCGCGGAGCATGCAAAGGCAACTCAGCGGCCTGGTGCGAGCACACGGCCGCGGCGCTTTGCCATTGAACGATTCCCCGCTGGCATGAAGCCCTCTGTAGGCCATCAGAACAGCGACGCAACCTCGATCGAGCCCCCTGGCTGCACAAGCCGGCTTCGCGAGGGTCGGCCTTAGTGCGTTTCTTTCCGAGTTTCAAAAGGCAGGCAAAACTCATTGCGCCTCAAGTATGCGCCGCTTGCCCGGCGTTCGCAACCGTGCGGCTTCGGCCGCGGCGGCTTCGAGGGCGGGTGCATGGCCGTTTCCACTCTCTTGCTGCCGATTCGACCGTCGCATTGCTGGACGGAGCGGCCCGGGCCAATTACCATGCAAGGCGGGCGTCGGCCGGCAAGCGATCGGATATTTGGTCCATCGTGAACGGTGTGCGGCAAACCGCGACCGACACAAAGAACGGTTGTTCGTTTCCCCCTGGGCCGATCAAGCCGTCGGGGGCATCGATCAAGACGATGCCGCCGCGGCCGCTATCGGCAGGCCGGTTCCGCGGGAAGATTGCAGGCCCGTGCCGGCACTGTTTTTCCGAGGATCAATCACACCCCCTCCCGCCTTGCATTTTCTTGCCTTGACAAGGAGCACAGCTCATGGGTCTCGATCGTCGTGAGTTCCTGGAATGGATGGGTGCTCGTGGGGCCGTTTGGGCCGCCGGTGCAGCGGCTTTGTCCTCTGCGCGCTTGGCTGTGGCCGCTGAACCCGCGGTGCAACCGGCCGAGGGCCCGGTGCCGCAGAGAGTGGTGGTGGGCGTGATGGGCATGGGCGGTCGCGGCACCGAGTTGGCCAGCCAGTTCAGCAAACAGCCTGGGGTAGAGGTGGCCTATGTGTGCTGCGCCGATCGCACACGGATGGCGGCCGCCGCGGAGAAGGTGGAAAAGGTCTGCGGCCGGGCGCCGAAACAGGTGGGCGATTTCCGCCGTATTCTCGACGATAAGAATGTCGATGCGTTGGTGTGTGCTGCGCCGAATCACTGGCATGGGCCGGCGACGATCTTGGCCTGCTCGGCCGGCAAGCATGTCTATGTCGAGAAACCGTGCGCCCACAACCCCCACGAGGCCGAGCTGCAAGTGGCTGCGGCCAAAAAGTTCAATCGCGTGGTGCAGGTGGGCACGCAGCGGCGGAGCTGGCCCGGCCTCGTGGCGGCCATCGCGAAACTCCACGAAGGAATGATCGGCCCGGTGCGCGTCGCCCGGGGGTGGTACAACAACCGTCGGGCGTCGATCGGCCGGGGGACCGTGACCGATCCGCCCGCCGAACTCGATTACGAGCTTTGGCAAGGCCCCGCCCCGCGCAAGCCTTTCCGCAGCAACGTGGTGCATTACAACTGGCACTGGTTCTGGCATTGGGGCAACGGGGAGATCGGCAACAACGGCGTGCATGCCATCGATGTTTGTCGCTGGGGGCTTCAGCTCGATTTTCCGCGGCGAGTGGTCTCGTCGGGCATGAAACTCCACTTCGAAGACGATCAGGAGACGCCCGACACGCACCTGGTCAGCTTCGAGTACGACCACGCCATGCTCATCTGGGAGGGGCGGAGTTGCCAGCCGCGCGGGTTTGAAGGGAGCAAGTTCGGCGCGGCCTTCTACGGCGACAACGGCACGATGGTCATCGACGGCGGCGCAGGAGTGGTGTTCGATCTCAAGGATAAGCAGATCGAACGATTCGCCGGCGCGGGCGGCGACGCCGACCATGTAGCCGGTTTTCTGGCCGCCGTTCGGTCGGGCGGAAAGCCCGCGGCCTCGATCGATATCGCCTACCAAAGCACGGTGCTTTGCCACCTTGGCGCGATTGCCCATCGCACCGGCCGGCCGCTTCAATGCAATCCGGCCGACGGCAAGATCATCGGCGACGACGAGGCGGCCGCCCTGTGGCGCCGCCAATACGCCCCTGGGTGGGAGCCCAAACTGACCTGAACGGCCGCCGGACTTTACCGGCCGGTGACCGATCGCTGGAAACAATAAGACTCAGGCCGGCGACCGATCAACGCGCCGCGGGCCGAACCGGCGTCCGCTCGTTGCCGCGGCGCGGGCCGACGACCGGCGCCGGATGCTCTGTGCCGCGGGTGGCGCGGCTGGTGAGCGTGCCGTCGGCGTCGAACCACAATGGGTCGATGGCGATGAAGCGCGACCATTCGCGGCGGTCGGTGTTCTTCTGGTGATAAACGTGCCACCATTGGCCGGCAGAATCGCGCACGGCGCAGCCGTGGCCCGGCCCGAACAGCCCTTCGCCGCGCGAGATGATCGGGTTGTTCTTGGCGCGTTGGAACGGCCCCAGCGGCGAATCGGCCGTGGCGTAGCCCACCGCATAGTCAGGCGTATCGGCGCCCGAACCGCTGTACAGCAGATAATACCGCCCGCGGTGCTTGATCATCCACGGCCCTTCGGTAACGTGGCCGGCGCGTTTCTCCCATTCGGCTTCGGGTCGAAGAACAAACGTCGGTTCGCCGCTAAGCTCGGTGGGCGAGGCCAGCGGTTGAACCATGATGCGGAAGCCCGGGAACTTGACAAAGTAGAGATACAACTTGCCGTCGTCGTCGCGGAACAGGTGCGCGTCGATCGCGTCTTTGAAAAACTCGCGGACGATCTTGAAGGGCCCCAACGGGCCGTCGGCCTCGGCCACGCCGACATTCTTGTTCACTGTGTAATAGAGATAGAACTTGCCGGAGGCGGGATCGCGCCAAACGTCGGGCGCCCAAACGTGCGGCTGCCCGGGCCGGAACACCACCGGCCCTTTTTCCCAGTGAACCAAATCTTTCGACGTGTACACCCGCGTCCCTTTGTCGCCCTCGACCTCGCCGGTGGCGTAAAGGTAAAACACTCCTTCGTGTTCGAGGACCATCGGATCGGCCAGGTTGCCCGACAGGACCGGGTTGCGGTAGGTCTTTGCCTTCGGCACAGCAGCTTGACCCGCTGGGGCGGCATGCGCCGGCGGAACGGCCATCGGCGCCGCGCCGCTTTGCCGCGGCGTTTCACCGGCACTTGCTGCCAAATTGCCCAGAGCGATCGCAACTGCGGAGATCGCCGCCCCACGCACACGAAGAAGTAGCGCAACAGTCATGACCCATCCTCCCAAGCTGATCCCGCCGGTTTGAGTTTGGCCGATCGGGGACGGCTCCGCAAGACGCGATAGGCCCAAACGAAACCGCGGAAAGAAGAAAACGCTCCAAACGAGGAAAACGCACCGCGGCTGCTTCGCTGCGCGTTCCGGCCGCTTCCCCAAATGCGCGCATGCGCGTGCGGCAATACCGCGAGTGTCTGAGCTGCACATTCCGGCCCCTAGGCACGATCGTGCAGACCTGTTCAGAAAGGCAGATCGCGCCCGCCCTGTTCGATACGCGCGAGCCGTTCTTCGAGTTGGCGTTTTCGCGGGCCTTCGGGCATGCGTTGCAATTCGCGGGCGATGGCGGCCACGCCGGCCGCACGGGTTTCCGGCGAAGCGTGGTCGAGCAAATACTCCAGCAGCGTGGTCAGCGCATTGGGCGTACAAAGGTTTTGGATGAAGCCGGGGATGGCGAACTCCATGAATTGCTCGCCGGTGCGCCCCAGGCGGTAGCAGGCGGTGCAAAAGCTGGGGAGGTAGTCGTTTTCCAGCAGCTCGCGGATCACGACATCCAACGGGCGAACATCGCCCAAGTGGAACTGCTCGCGCTCCATAATCTGGGCGTCGCCGGCTTCGGTGTAGCCGCCCAATTCGATGCGGCTGCCGGCGTCGATTTGCGAAACGCCGAATTCGAGCACGGTGCGGCGGACGTCGGCCGGCTCGCGGGCCGTAAGGATCAAGCCCGTGTAGGGCACTGCCAGGCGGAGCACGGCCACCAACCGCTGGAAGTCGGCGTCGCCCACCAAATAGCGCTCATCGAGCTTCACCCCGCTGGCCGGCCGAAGGCGCGGAAAGCTGATCGTGTGCGGCCCGACGTTGTAATGCCGCTGCAAATGCAGGGCGTGGGTGACCAGCGACAACACTTCAAACCGCCAATCATACAGGCCGAACAGCGCGCCGATGCCCACGTCGTCGCATTCGGCCTCGATGGCGCGGGCCACGCCGTCGAGCCGCCACAGGTAGTCGGCTTTGCGCGTTACGCCGGGATGCACCCGACGGTAGGTTTCGTGGTGGTAGGTCTCTTGAAAGATCTGGTAGGTGCCGATGCCGGCGCTCTTGACGATCTCGTACCCGCGATGATCCATCGGAGCGGCATTGACGTTGACGCGACGGATTTCGCCCCGGCCCGAGCGAACCGAATAGATGTGACGGACGCATTCGGCGATGAACTGGGCGTCGTAGTGCGGATGCTCGCCGAAGACGACGATCAACCGCTTATGGCCCATCTGCTCCAGCGCGAGCACCTGGCGGCGAATGTCTTCTTCTTCCAGCGTGCGGCGAACCACCTGCTTGTTCGACCGGCGAAACGCGCAATATTCGCAATCGTTGCGGCAGAGGTTGCCGATGTACAACGGCGCGAACAATACGATGCGATTGCCGTACACGTCGCGCTTCAATTGCCGGGCGGCCGCATAGATGCGCTCGACAGCCGCCGGCGAATCGTTGCTCAGCAGCCGCGCGGTTTCCTCGACCGAAAGCGGCTGTTTGGCCATGCTCTTGGCGATAATGTCGTCGATCTCGGTCAGATCGGCCGGCGCTTGGCCCAACAACTCTTCAATGGCCGCTTCGTCGATGAAGTCGTAGCCGGAATCGCTAAGTCGTGAGGTAATCAGTGAGGTCATCGTATCTCATGCCTCGTCGATCATTCCAATCGTCTCGTCAAGACGCCGCCGATCGACGTTTATTGATCTTCAGATCAGTAATGTTGACTGCGGCTCACGTTCTTCCGGAAAAACTCAACCTTCCGTTGGTCGGCCGCTCAACATCGCCTTTCCGGAATACGCCGCAATCACGCTTGTGTTCGCGGCGAAATCCGCCATTTCCCATTGACGGCCGGAAAAGCGGTGCAAACGCGAACTCGGCTTTGCATCGCGAAAACCGGCCGAACGTTGTTCGTCTTCGTTGCATTTCTCTTGCCAACATCCATCGGCCGGCCGACCGTCGCCGGCGCCCGTTCCACGCCCGCGTTCAGCGCTCGGCATACTCGTTGCTGCCGCTGGTTGTTGAGCAGGGCACGGGGCTGGTCGCCGCGTCGCCGCGGCCGCGGCCCACCGTTCGCCCAAGGGCCGCAATCCGCCCCCGCAAGCAACCGTGGCAGTCCTCGGCCGTTTCCGACACGCATGCCTTGTTCGGATAGATCTCGTACAGTTGCCGGTAGCGCACCGGGGTGAGGTTAGGCATCACCACATTGGCCCCGCGCGTCAGTCCCAGCTCGCGACCGTTCTGGCGGTTCAATGTCGCCAGGGCCGTTGTAGCGGGAATGTTCGCCCTGGGGCAAACCAGTCGGGCCAAGGC
Source organism: Thermoguttaceae bacterium (assembly GCA_029975295.1). GTDB lineage: Bacteria > Planctomycetota > Planctomycetia > Pirellulales > Thermoguttaceae > JARKPK01. Next base: position 42,691 of record JARKPK010000004.1, read on the forward strand.
GATCACCTTGTAGGTGGTCAATTCGTCGGCCGGCACTTGTTCGTTGCCTGCCGCGCCGGCAACCAGGCCCACGCCCATCGGTGTGTGCGGGTGCGGCAGGTAGGGCCCTACGCCGATCATGTCGAGGTCGAGTTCGGCGAAAAGGGCGATGTCGTCCGCCAGGTCGGCAAAGGTTTGGCCGGGGATGCCGATCATTACCCCGCTGCCCACTTGGTAGCCCAGGCGGCCCAGTTCGCCCAGCAGTTCCAGCCGATCGTATCCGCCGGCGGGCCGCGGCGGGTGAATGCGTTCGTACAACGCCCGATTCGAGGTTTCAAACCGGAGCAGGTAGCGATCGGCCCCGGCACGCCGCCAAAGGGCCAGTTCGTCGGGCGAACGTTCCCCAAGACTAAGCGTAACGGCCAACGGGGTTTCGGCCTTGATCTGCCGCACGATGCCGGCGACCATCTCGGCCGAAAGCCCATCGTCTTCGCCCGATTGCAAAACCACCGTGCCGTAGCCCAGCCGTTGGGCAAGCCGGGCGCAATCAAGCACTTCCTCGGGCGTCATACGGTAGCGGCCCAGCCGATCGTTGGCCGCCCGAAGCCCGCAATACATGCACATCCGCACACAGTAATTGGAAACCTCGATCAGCCCGCGCAAATGGACCTCGCCGCCGACATACTCCTGCCGCACACGATCGGCGCGATGCCAAAGCGTTTCGAGCCGCCCAGGCGACGTTTCTCGCAGCCAACCGAGGATTTCCGCATGTTTCATATCCTGATTATATCAGTTCGCAGCCCGTAAGACATGATTTGTGACAGCCGTCGGCTGCTTTTTTATTTCTCGCCGCTCTCAGCGGCCCATGCAACCAGAGCAACTGAGTCCGTAAGAAGTTGGCAGCTATCGCTTTTCAGCTCCCGCGTTGCGAACGGCCTGCCCAAGGTCCGCATGCCATCTCGGCCTTTCGGCCCGGCGAAAAAATGTCATCGAATTCGTTCGCACATGCGGATTTTCGGAAAACCCGGCATACACCACCGCCAAGGCGGCTTCGCATGGGGCGGCTCAGCAGTCCACCACGTTCAGCGCCAGTCCGCCGCGGGAGGTTTCTTTGTATTTCGACTGCATGTCGAGCCCGGTTTGCCGCATGGTTTCGATCACCTGGTCGAGGCTCACCCGATGCCGCCCATCGCCGTAGAGCACGGCCAGCCGCGCGGCATTGATGGCCGTGGCGGCCCCCATCGCGTTCCGCTCGATGCAGGGCACCTGCACCAAGCCGGCCACCGGATCGCAGGTCAGCCCCAAGTGGTGCTCCATGCCGATCTCGGCCGC